>NZ_CP030840.1:4800000-5400000 GCF_003330725.1 Acidisarcina polymorpha
ACTTCAGCGAGCCCTTTCCATCTCCGCTGGTCAGCAGATTATGAGTGCGAATATAAACCGGGACCGGGCTGAGCGCCGCCAGCTCCTTGAGCAGCTTTCTTCCGTTTTCGCTCTCGGTAAAGTTGGGCTCGTCATAGCCAAAGTAGCTCCATGCCCGAGGTAAGATTCCATCGGTGGCTGATGCGTCGACGCGGACTTCTACCGATGGGGGGGTATTCCTCTGGCCGTGGAGTAGACAAGAACCCAACATCATCGCCACGCACACCAGCAGGCGAGTCTCACTCGAGCGATTGCGCATCGACACCGAACCTCGTTCTTAGTTAGGAGAGTGGCAGTAAGAAGTTTACTGCAGGCGGTTCCACTTTTTCCGCCAGACGGCGCCGGCCACAAGAAAAAGGAGCGCTACTCCGACGGCGGCCAGCGCATGGTTGCGATGATCCAGGTGCAGAGCGAGCGCGGCATCGAGCAGCCAAACGCCAGAGCCGATGTACCAGATCCAGTAGTTGCGCAGTTGGGAGGAACCGGGTCTCAAGGGAGCACTCTCCGTGCGATCTTGGCATTCATTCTTAATGACGCCTATTGTAGACTCGGGTTTGCGATCCGCTCGACTCGCCTTGTGAGGAGAACAACATGATTATTCGCGAAGAAGAAGTTGTCGAGCTGACCACCCCGTACGGACCGATGCGTTCTGTGGTCCTGCGTCCCGTGGCGCCGGGAAAATATCCCGGAGTGGTCTTCTATTCGGAAATCTTTCAAATCACCGGACCCATTCGGCGAACCGCCGCGATGCTGGCTGGTCACGGATACCTCGTCGCTATTCCGGAGATTTATCACGAATTTGAGCCAGCTGGGACGGTTTTCGCCTACGATCAAGCCGGGTCGGACCGCGGCAACGTCCTCAAGACCGCCAAAGAACTCGCCAGCTACGATGCCGATGCACGCGCCGTGCTCGACCACCTTAAGTCCCGCTCCGATTGTACGGGTCAATTAGGCGCAATGGGCATCTGCATCGGTGGTCATCTCGCTTTCCGTGCCGCGATGAACCCCGATGTGCGCGCGGCCGCTTGTTTCTACGCGACCGACATTCACAAGGGCAGCCTGGCGAAGGGGATGCATGACGACTCCTTGGAGAGGGCGAAAGACATTCAGGGCGAACTGCTCATGATTTATGGCCGCCAGGATCCGCATGTCCCGCTCGAAGGCCGCCGGAAGGTCATGGCCAGATTAGACGAGGTGGATGCGCGCTATACGTGGCATGAAGTGAACGGGGCGCACGCGTTTCTCCGGGATGAGGGTGCGCGCTACGATCCGGAACTGGCGTATCAGTGTTATGGACTGGCCTTTGATCTGTTCCACCGCAGGCTGGGCTTTGGGGATCAAAATGCGGAGGTTGTTGGGAGCGGGGAATCACGGCATTGAGGTCTTAGGTCTCGTAGAACCGCCAGACCTTGGCTAGATTGAGGATGAAGCCTTCGACGGGACCGCTTCCGCTGATCAACTCGCCTGACACGATCTGAGCAGCTTGTTCGGGAGCGTAGACCGTGACTTGGCGCTGATAGGGATCGATCAGCCAGGCGAGTCCGGCTCCGTTGGCGATCCAGTTGTCCATCTTGGTGTAGGCCTTGGACAGGCGGTCGGAGCTAGAGAGTAATTCGATGACGAAGTCGGGGCAGTGACGAGCCATCTTCGCGCCCCTGCCGGAACGAGGACCGAGTTTTTCAGGGAGCACGTAGGCGGCGTCGGGGCTCAAGTTGGAGCCGTCGGGGAGAAAAAAGCCGGTGCTTGAATCGTAGACAGCTCCGCGTTCGTGAGTGTCCCACCAAATGCCAAGCTGCTTGATAATCTCCGCGTTCGCTCGACCGGTATCATCCCCGGTTTGTGGGGTCACGATGACTTCTCCTTCTTTGGTGCGCTCCAACTGGAGAAATTCGTTTGCCACGGCGAGAGCTTCGAACTCGTCATCGGATAGAGGCGGATCCCAGGAAATTGTCTCGGGGAGAGCTGCAGGGTCGAGATAGAGCAGAGTGCCCATGGGAGAAGTTTACGCCGAAGAGCAATTTGGCGGCAGAATCAATTCAAGACACAAGAAAGGCCGCGATCGCTCGCGGCCTTTTTGCTTATTCGCCAGAATAACTGTTACATCTCCCGCACACCGTCGACAAACGCTTTTAACTTGCGCGAACGCGAAGGGTGTCGTAACTTGCGCAGCGCCTTGGCTTCGATCTGGCGGATGCGTTCGCGGGTGACCTGGAAGCTCTGGCCGACTTCTTCCAGGGTGTGTTCGGAGCCGTCTTCGAGACCGAAGCGCATCTTGATGACGCGCTCTTCTCTCGGAGTCAGTGTGCGAAGCACCTGCGAGGTGTACTCCTTCAGATTGACGCTGATGACGGCGTCGGAAGGCGAGACGGCCTGGCGGTCTTCGATGAAGTCGCCAAGGTGCGAATCCTCTTCCTCGCCGATCGGTGTCTCGAGCGAAATTGGCTCCTGCGCGATCTTGAGCACCTTGCGGACCTTCGCGACTGGAATGTCCATGCGGCGCGCGATCTCTTCGGAGGTGGGTTCGCGGCCAAGCTCCTGCACCAGCTGACGCGAGGTGCGGATGAGCTTATTGATGGTCTCGATCATGTGGACAGGAATTCGAATAGTCCGGGCCTGGTCCGCGATGGCCCTGGTGATGGCTTGCCGGATCCACCAGGTGGCGTAGGTCGAGAACTTATAGCCGCGGCGGTACTCGAATTTGTCCACCGCCTTCATCAGGCCAATGTTGCCTTCCTGAATCAGATCGAGGAACTGGAGTCCCCGGTTGGTGTACTTCTTCGCGATCGATACAACGAGTCGCAGATTGGCCTCAATCAGCTCGCGCTTGGCCTGCTCGGCGTCCATATCGCCTTGGATCATCTCGCGCTGGGTGCGTTTGAGCTCGGCGATGGTCAGTCCGGCATCATGCTCCAGCTTCTCGAGATCGATCTTGCAGTTCCGCTGCTGACGCCGGTATTCCTTGCGCAGCTCTTCGCTCTTCGACTGATCGTGCTTCGAATCGAGCGACTTAATCTGCCGCTCGAGCGTCCGCATGGCGTCGACGGTCTTGTTCACCTTGTCGAGCAGCCGTTTGCGCTCGGCATTGGTGTATTTCAACTCCCGAACGATGCGAGAGACGTAGACCTTTTCCCGGGCAATCGCCCAACGCGTCTTACGTTGATCGCGCGCCTTGGCCTTGGCGTCTTTGCCGAGGGGGTTGTCGTACTTTTCGTTGAGCAGCGCCGCCTTTTTCTGGTGCTTGACCATTGCGTCGATGCGGCCTACGGTCTGGCGCACCCGGCTCTGCAGGATCTCTTCGGTAATCTCCTCTTCATCGAAGATCACCACTTCTTTGACGTTGCGCACACCGCGCTTGAGGTCATCGCTCAGCGCGATCACTTCGCGAATCACGATGGGGGAGCGAGAAATCGCCTTCAGTACGCGCAGCTGTCCGCGTTCAATGCGCTTGGCGATTTCTACCTCGCCTTCGCGGGTGAGCAACGGCACGGTGCCCATTTCGCGCAGGTACATGCGAACGGGGTCGTTTGTCTTTTCGAGTGTTCCCGGCGTGAGGTCTAGTTCAACGTCCTCGCCATCTTCGGCATCTGGATCGAACTTGTCGGCGCCGAACTTCGGCCCGTCTTCGCTGATGTCGATCCCTTGAGTACCGATGGTGGTGATGAGATCGTCGAGGTCATCGGGGGAATGCAGGTCGCCGGGAATGAGATCGTTGACCTCGTTGTAGGTCAAATATCCCTTTTCCTTGCCTGTATCGATGAGTTTCTGTATGTCGTCTTCGTACTTGTCTTCTATGGCCAAGCGAGTTCAATCTCCCGCGTCAATTTTTGGGTCTGTCCCTGTTTTTCGGGTAGGACGAGGTGCGATTGAGGCCGCTAAGGCATATCCCGGTGCGCAAGGGCGCTGTGGGAAGTTGGCGCACGTCTACCAAATACAACCAGAATAGCACGTTTCTATGGGGCAACTCGGCCCATGGCCGGAGAAATCGGCGGAAACTGTATATCTGCTGAGGACGGACATTCATTTAGACGTCTTCGGCAACAAATCGATTCATTTTAGGAACTTGCCTCCTCTTGAGATCCCGACATCCATGTTTGAAGCCGCACTACGCTTGACACCGCCTTAGGATGACGCTACTCTCGCCGCACCTCTCTTCTACACAGATCGGTTACAGGATTCGCGGCGCGTCCTCACTCGCCACCGCGATCCCAGAGCCATGGAGCTTCGCATGGAATTTCCTGCCGACCCGGCAAACGCGGCTTTGCCCGTCCCGCCGGGCCCCGCCACTCCTTTGGCCTCGGGTTCCAGCCCGGTCACACCCAACCCGATGCAGCTCGCCTGGCTAGCGCTGACGCTGGCGCCGGGGCTTGGACCAAGGCGAATCCTTCAAGCGGTGGCGAGCGTAGGCAAGGTAACTCGCATCTTCGACTTGTCCCTGACCGACTTGGAGGCGCTCCGCTTTCCTGCGGCCGCGGTGCAGTATATCTCGGGCGGACAGGCGCTGAACGACGCAGCGGAGGAATGGCAGCGTGTTCAAGCGGAAGGCGCCTCGCTACTGGCGTACTCCGATGAAGCCTATCCGGAGCGCCTGCGGGAAATCTTCGATCCTCCGCCGTTACTCTGGGTACATGGGGACGTGAAGTTGCTGATTCAGCCGGCCATCGCGGTGGTCGGCACACGACATCCCACTCCCTATGGACTGGGGATGGCAGAGATGCTCTCGCGCGACCTGGCTTTGCGCGGCCTGATCGTTCTGAGCGGTATGGCTCGGGGCGTCGATACCGCCGCGCACAAGGGCGCGCTGGCCGCCCAATCTCCCACAATTGCAATCTGGGGCACGGGCATCGATGTGATCTACCCGAAAGAAAATAAAGCGCTTGCCCAGCAAATCCTTGCGGGAGGGGGTGCGATCGTTTCGGAATACAAGCTGGGGACCTTCCCCGCTCCCCAGAATTTTCCACGCCGCAATCGCCTGCTGAGCGGGATCAGCATCGGTGTCCTGGTAGTCGAGGCAGGGGAACATAGCGGCACTAGGGTAACTGCGCGTTGCGCCATCGAGCAGAATCGGGATGTTTATGCCGTTCCCGGCAACGTGACCAATAAAGGCGCATGGGGACCTAACACCCTGATAAAACAGGGCGCGAAGCTGGTCGCCACATGGGAAGATGTCTGGGAGGATCTGCCTTCCCAGGTTCGCCTCCAGCTGGAATCCCGGCTCGGCGCAGAGTGGAGCAGTGAATCCAAAGCGGAAGCGGCCGCATCGTTATTTGAACAAGCACCGCTACCCAGGATCGAGGCGCTGGTGCTTGGCATTCTTCGCCATGATGAGGCATTGCTGCTCGATGAGATCATGGAAAAGCTCGAAACCGAGCTAAGCTCTTCAGAGATCTTTACCGCCTTGTTTGAACTTGAACTGAGCGGCCGGGTTAAGCAACTTCCGGGCAAGAATTACGTCAAGAGCTTCTGAATGCGCTTCTTCGTCGTCTGATTAGCAGATGGACTTCCGCGAAGTCTTCTGCCGGCAGGCGGGGATTTCGAGGAGCGGCGATGGATGGAATTGGCAGGGCGTGATAGCTTCCAGATGACATAACTATCTATGTGGGCTGTTAAATAGCTGGATATCCCTATCGTCTTTATTGCAGAGCAGGGAAGCATCGAAAGCGTAAAGAAGGAAAAATGAGTAAATCTCTTGTGATCGTCGAATCGCCGGCAAAGGCTAAGACGATCAATAAATATCTCGGGAAAGACTACGACGTCGAAGCATCGATTGGTCACATCAAGGATTTGCCTAAGAAGACCATGGGCGTCGACATTGCCGGCGGCACTTTCGAACCCGAACTGATCGTCTCCGACGATAAGGTGAAGCTGGTCGCCCAACTGCGCAAGCTGGCTGCGAAGGCTGACCACGTCTACCTGGCTCCCGATCCTGATCGCGAAGGCGAGGCCATAGCCTACCATCTCGAGCAGGAGTTGAAGGACTTCGCCAAGCGCGGCGCGATTCAGCGTGTGACCTTCAATGAAATCACTCCGAAAGCAGTCAAAGCAGCCTTTGAGCATGCACGGGATGTCAACCGCAACCTGGTAGATGCGCAGCAGACGCGCCGCGTCCTTGACCGGCTGGTCGGCTACGAAATTTCTCCTCTTCTCTGGGACAAGGTGCGCCGCGGACTCTCGGCCGGCCGGGTGCAAACCGTCGCCGTCCGGCTGATCGTCGAACGAGAACGCGAGATCAAGGCGTTCAATCCAGTGGAGTACTGGACGATTGACGCATTGCTCCATCCGGCCCCTAAGGGCATGGACTTCACCGCCCGTTTCATCGGAATTGACGGCAAGAAGTCCGAAGTGCCAACGGTGGGCGCACCAGCGCTGCCCGATGGAGTGACGGCCAAATCAGTCGTCGTCCAACTGGAAAAAGCAAAATGGCGCGTCCGCACAGTGGAGAAGAAGGAGCGGCGCAAGTCACCCGCCGCGCCCTTCACAACCAGTAAGTTGCAGCAAGACGCATCTCGCCAACTCGGATTTAACGTGAAGCGCACGATGGGTGTCGCGCAGCGGCTCTATGAGGGACTTGAACTCGGCCCCCGGGGTAGTGTCGGCCTCATTACTTACATGCGTACTGATTCCACCCGCGTCTCCCCCGACGCCCTGAACGACGTTCGTGCCTACGTCGAGAAGAAGATCGGCAAGCACTATCTCCCTGCACAGGCAAATGCCTACAAATCCAAAAAGGACGCTCAGGACGCCCACGAAGCGGTCCGTCCGACAGACGTTTCACTGAACCCGGAGGAGATCAAGCAGTACTTGTCCGACGAGCAATACAAGCTCTATCGCCTGATTTGGCAACGGTTTGTCGCATCTCAGATGGTCCCGGCCATCTATGACCAGACCACTGTCGACATTGAAGCCAAGGCGGACCGCAGCTATGATTTCCGGGTGAGCGGGTCGGTGCTCAAGTTCGATGGCTTCCTCAAGGTTTACGAAGAGGCAAAGGACAAGAAGGACGACGACGACGAGGCGCTTGAGAACAAACTTCCCGAGTTGAACAATGGCCAGGCACTGGCTTTGAACTCGGTGAAGGCGGACGAACACTACACCGAGCCGCCCCCGCGCTATAACGAAGCTTCGCTGGTCAAGGAACTTGAGGAGCGTGGAATCGGCAGGCCGTCAACCTACGCCTCGATTATCAACACCATTCAGGACCGCGAATACGTCACGAAGCTGCCGCCGACCGGTCGCTCCGGCCGGTTCTATCCGACTGAGATCGGCGTAGTAGTTACGGAGTTGCTGGTTAAGAACTTCCCTTACATCTTTGATACTCAGTACACCGCCAGGCTCGAGGAAGAACTCGATAGCGTTGAAGGCGGCACGGAGAAGGGAACTGCCCTGCTTACCGGTTTTTACGGCCACTTGAGCAAAGAACTCGAGCATGCCAGCGAAAACATGGAAGACATCAAGCGCATGGAGAAAGCGACCGATGAGATCTGTGATCTCTGCGGCTCGCCGCTGGTGTTGAAGTGGGGGAAATTTGGCTCGTTCTACGCCTGCAGCGCCTATGACAAGAAGAAGGAGGGCAGCTGCACCTTCACCAAAGAGAACTTCGCCGCCAAGCCGGACCTCAATACTGCTGAAGCCCAGGATGCTGAGGAAAAAGAGGAATACTGCGAGGCTTGCGGGCGAGTGATGGTGCTGAAACGAGGGCGCTTCGGCATGTTCATGGCCTGTCCTGGTTATAACGAAGATCCGCCGTGCAAGACCACCCGCAAGCTTGATCAGAAGGTCCAGCAGAAACCCCCGGTTCCGCTCGAAGAGGATTGTCCGAAGTGCGGCAAACAACTGGTATTGCGCAACGGCCAATATGGCGAATTCGTGAGCTGCTCTGGCTATCCTAAGTGCAAATACATCAAACAGAACTTCATCGGCGTAAAGTGCCCGCAGTGTGGTGACGGGGACCTCATCGAGAAGAAAGCGCGTCGCGGCAATCTTTTCTACGGTTGTTCGAACTATCCGAAATGCGACTTTACTTCCAACAATAAGCCCGTCGACCAGAAGTGCCCAGAATGCGGCAGCCCTTATCTGCTTGAGAAGACCTTGAAGTCTGGCGTTTTCCTGGTTTGCCCCAACAACAAGAAGAGTGCAGTAGAAGAGGAAGCCCCCAAGAAGGGGAAGAAAAAGGCCGAAGACCCGACGGCTGCAATCAGTTGCAGCTTCACCAGACGGATCGCGGATGCGCCTCCGCCTCCGCAATCCGCGCCGCTTCCCACCGCAGCGACTCATGCTCCGCTAGTCGAGCAGCCGATTGGATAAAGGATCGGCTCGGCTCTGCGCCGCGAATAAATTTCACAAGTGGTTAAGCAGAGTTCATAATTACGTTGGCCTGCTTTAGTTGGCCTTCTGGCCTGTGGAGGAAGTGGAATGAAGCGTTTTCTGGCGATAGCCGTTATCTGCAGCGCATCGGCGTTTGCAGCGGACCAAAGTACGAAGCCGATCGATGGCTGGATCAGCGATTCCATGTGTGGCGCCAAGCATGTGGGGAGCGGCGCCGCATGCGTCAAGAAATGTGTCGGGGGCGGTGCGAAGCCGGTGTTTGTCGACGACGCTAAGAAACAGGTTTGGACGATCGACAATCCGGATGCGGTAGCCGGCCACTACGGCCATCACGTAGCCGTCCAGGGCACGATCAATGCAGACGAGAAGAGCGTCCACGTGGCTTCGCTCAGCATGTTGAAGGACCAGGGCGATCAGGCTAAACCGGATGAAATGGGTGGAATGTCGCACTGACCCGACTAGCAAAGCTGCGAAATGAAAGGGCGCTTGATCGCGCCCTTTCATTGTTGATCGAGCGCAACGATCTTCGCGCCCGCCCAGCAGTACATTCCTGGGCGGCTGACAGTCAAAGCACTATACTCTTGAGATCCGCGGAGGAATTACCAGGACATTGAAGATCGCGATTATGACGGAGTCATTTCTGCCCAAGGTGGACGGCATCGTGACGATGCTGACAAAGACAGTCGAATGCCTGCGGCAAAGTGGCGACGAGGTCATCATATTCGCGCCAAGTGGTGGTCCGAGTGAGATATTTGGCGCAGAAGTCGTCGCCATGCCTTCGCTCGCTTTTCCCCTGTACCCGGAACTTCGGCTGGCGCTTCCTCGCACATCGATGCGGCAGAAGCTGCGGGCGTTCCAACCCGACATTCTGCACCTATTTGAGCCCGCACTGCTTGGGGTTGGCGGCATCTACTACAGCCAAGAACTCCACATCCCGCTGGTCGTTTCGTATCACACCAATCTGCCAGCCTACCTGGGCTACTACAAGTTAGGCGCTATCGAGGGCCTCACCTGGAAGCTGATGCGAGAACGCCACCGGCGAGCTTCGCTCAATCTTTGTACCTCGACGGCGATGATCGACGACCTCGGTAATCACGGAGTGGGGCAGCTCGCTCTTTGGGAGCGGGCCGTCGACGCCAACCGCTTTCGTCCGGGAGCCGGAACCTCGGAGATGCGAATTCGTTTAAGCGGCGGCTATCCTGCTGCACCCCTTCTGCTCTATGTCGGCAGGCTCTCTGCAGAGAAGGATGTTGCGCTGCTCAAGGACCTGTTCTCGGTAATTCCGGAGATGCGCCTGGCTATCGTCGGCGACGGACCGCTACGCCCTGAGCTCGAACGGCAATTCGAACACACAGCGACGGTATTTACCGGTTACCTAAAGGGAGACCAACTCGCCAGCGCCTATGCGTCTGCGGATCTTTTCGTGTTGCCTTCACAAACCGAAACGCTTGGCCTGGTGCTGCTCGAATCCATGGCCTCTGGATGCCCTGTGATCGCCTGCCGCGCCGGCGGGGTTCCAGATGCAGTGCAAGATGGGAAAACCGGCTTCCTTTTCGATCCTGACGATCGGGACAGCTTCGCTGCGACAGTTCGTAAGGCCTACTACAGCAACGGCCAACTTACAGCGATCCGGGCTAACGCACGCCGCGATGTCGAACTGCACAGTTGGATCAGCGCCACAGCGAAGCTCAGAGAGCTGTATTGTCAGGTGGTACGAGAGGGCCCAAAAAAGATCAGCAAGGGACCTGTTCCGCTTCCTCGCCGGATTGCCGCCGGCATTGCAAGAGGTACCTTGCGGACCCTATTACCCTAATGTTCAGCAGACTGAACGGGTCGATTGTCCTTAGGCAAAACTATCTGCTAGTGTCAGAAATGAATCTGTTTCACGAGAGAAGAATGCATTATGGCCAAGGCAGTTTGGAACGGTAAGGTAGTCGCGGAGAGCAGCACAACGGAAACGGTGGAAGGAAATGTCTATTTTCCTGACGGTTCGTTAGTTCGCGAGTTTTTTCGTCCGAGCACGACCACATCCTCCTGCCCGTGGAAGGGCCAAGCCCGCTACTACTCATTGTTTATCGATGGACAGGAGAACCCTGATGCAGCCTGGTATTACCCAGATCCAAAGCCAGCTGCACGGAACATTAAAAATTATGTTGCTTTTTGGCGTGGAGTCGAAGTAGAGAAATAGAGGGCGCCTGAATCCTCTTCGCCGGGCGCATCCTCCTGTCAGTCTTTGGGTTTCCAGGAGCAGAGGTCGCATATGGCGCTTGTTGGAGAATTTTGCGGTTCGAACGTAGTCCGTCTTTTGCTTGGAATTTTCATCGTAGTGGGTCTCCTTCTGGCCGCGGGAGTCTGGATTTTCTATTCGCCCGGCCAGGGACGCTCGATCGAGCAACCTATTCAGCGCCCCGCCACCAATCCGTAAAACCACCAAACGCTTGAGATGGGTTCGAGGTCTTTTAGGAGCATCGAATTACCCGTATAGTTTCGCCTAAGGATGCTCCTGCTTCCTTCTAGCGCGAAGCGGTGAACTGGATAGCGTCGAGGCTTACAGGTCGCCCTTTATTCAACTGCTAAACTCAGAGAGTCTATGTTTGATACTCTCTCCGAAAAACTTCAGCGAGCCTTCAAGAACCTTCGCGGTCAGGGAACGATTACCGAGGAAAACATCGGCGAAGCCCTGCGCGAGATCCGCGTCGCATTGCTTGAGGCAGACGTGAACCTTGGCGTTGTCAAGGAACTGATTGAGCACATTCGCGAAAAGGCGGTTGGTCAGCAAGTGATGACCGCGCTTTCACCCACGGAACAGGTCGTTAAGATTGTCAATGATGAGCTCATCGCCATTCTGGGTAAGGATACGGCTCGCTTCAACTTTGCGTCTCGTCCGCCAACCGTAATCCTGATGGCCGGTCTGCAAGGTTCAGGTAAGACAACGACTTCTGGCAAGTTGGCCGCCTGGCTGCAAAAGGGCGGTCATCGCCCTATGCTGGTTTCGGTGGACGTGTACCGGCCGGCTGCTCGTGAGCAGCTCAAGATCGTAGCCGGCTCGATCAAGGCAAATCTCTATGAAGGCGACCTTAAGGGCGAAAATCCCGGGCCCGACCTGGTCGAGCGCCTGGCCAGAGAGGCTCGGCGCGACGCAGTGAACTCGGGCTGCGACACCCTGATCGTCGACACCGCTGGACGCCTCGCGCTGGACGACGATCTGATGAAAGAAATGGAGCGGCTCAAGAAATTGCTTGCTCCGCAAGAAATTCTGTTCGTCGCTGATGCGATGACCGGCCAGGACGCAGTGAATTCGGCAGATGCTTTCCATAAGCGGCTGGCGCTCACCGGAGTCGTTCTCACCAAGATGGACGGAGATGCACGCGGCGGCGCAGCCCTCTCCATCCGCCACGTCACCGGACAGCCAATTAAGTTCATAGGAACGGGCGAAAGGCCTGACGCCTTCGAAGCCTTTCACCCTGACCGCATTGTGAGCCGAATCCTCGGCATGGGCGACATCATGTCGCTGATCGAGAGAGCGGAAGAAAAGCTCGATAAGAAAAAGTCGGAAGAGTTCGCAAAGAAAGCTCTCTCCGGTGACGGGTTTTCGCTTGAAGACTTCCGAGATCAACTCCGTCAAATCCGCAAACTCGGTTCGCTGCAAAGCATTATGAAGATGCTGCCGTCGATTGGGCCATTTCAGGGAATCCAGCAGATGGCGGACCAAGTCGATGAGAACCAGTTCGTTCGTGTAGAAGCTATCATCAACTCGATGACCAAAAAAGAGCGCAACAATCACGAGATTATCTCCGGAAGCCGCCGCAAACGTATCGCCCGTGGCTCCGGCACTTCGGTTCAGGAGGTGAATCAGCTGCTTAAGCAGTATGTGCAGATGAGAAAAATGTTTAAGACGGTTGGGGCAGGAGGAGGCAAACTGCAGCGAAGTTTAATGGGCCAACTCGCGGGTCGGCAAAAGTTCGGCCGCTAGACGGTGCATTCTCCAATGAAAGTTATCAACGCATTGCCTCTTCAAGACATACTCGACGAGATCACCGCCAACACTCGGCAATTGGTGCAGCCGGAGCGCCTTGCGATCAGTGAACGCGCGGTGCAAGAGCTGTTGTTGTCCGGGGTCGAATCGAGGATCCTGCCAGTTGACGCGAAGGCGCCAGCGTTCGAGCTGCAAGATTACACCGGCAAACTCGTCCGCTCCTCTGACTTGCTGGCACTGGGCCCACTAGTTCTAAAGTTCTTTCGCGGACGCTGGTGCCCTTACTGCGCGACCGAACTGGAAGCATGGCGTGACTTGCAGGGCAAGGTGCGCGAACGAGGAGCGATCTTCGTCGCCATCTCTCCGCAAACAATCCGTCATAATGACTTCACAGCGGACCAGCATTCCTTGCCATTTCCCGTGCTCTCCGATCCCGGCTGCGCGGTGGCCGCCAGCTTCGGACTCGTCTACTCCGTGCCTCCCTACCTGCAGAGACACTACCGTAGCATCCTGGTAAATATTCCGTTTGTGAATGGCGATGACAAATGGATCTTGCCGCTTCCCGCGACTTACGTGATCGCGCAGAACGGCGTCATCCTCCGCGCCGAAGCATATGCGGACTTCCGCGTCCGCCCCGAACCGCGAACGATACTCGACATGCTGCCGAATCAGCGCTAGAGCGATCACCAGCCTAATGGAATTCAGGCACGATCTCCTCACATCCGCGTAGAACGATCTCCTTATGTCTGCGTAGACGTTCTCCTTATGTCTGCGTAGATAAGATACCAACGAGCGAAGCTTGATACACCGCCGCGGCGGGTTGGTGTCATGCGGAGTTGACCCTCTCTTCAACGCTTGTTAATATGAAAGTGCGGGGTGGAGCAGCCCGGTAGCTCGTTGGGCTCATAACCCAAAGGTCGTAGGTTCAAATCCTACCCCCGCAACCACTTAGCGAAAACGTCAACCCGGAATAACCCGGTATAACAGCCCTCGTGAATACTCCGAGGGTTTTCGCACGTCTGTGAGGACCTTTTCATGGCTATGCGCTCCTCAGTGCCTTCCTGACAACTCTTGTGTTAGCTTCGCGCTTTGCTTCCATCAGCGCGTTGCCGTACACATTCATTGTGGTCGAGATTTGGGCGTGCCGCATGAGCTTCTGCTGCACTCCCATTGGTGCCCCGGTGTCGTCCAGCCATGACCGATAGGTGTGGCGGAATGTATGCCATCCGACACTCCCGTACTTCCCAGCTGCCTCCCAGCGCTCATCATGCAAGGGCAAACGACCGCCGTTCGGAACCGCGCCTTCCTGCCGGCACCAAACGCCCATCCCAGCCCCGCACGTGGGGCACGCAACCAAACAGCATCCGGCAGGACGGATATAGTCCTGCTGCGCCGGAGCTGTGTGGTAATGACGCCCTGTGACGTGGCTTGGGAACATCAACTCCAACCCGGTAAACCGGGTTGGATCGGCGGATTTCCGCTTCCATTCAAGAAGAGCGGTTGCGAAATCAGGGTCTAGCGGAAGCTCGTCTTCCGAATACTCGGTCTTCACAGCCTTGATGCGACCGTGAACGACCGCTCGGACGATCCTCATGCTGAGGTTCTCGAAGTCGATGTCATCCCATTCGAGGGCCAGAACCTCTTCAGCTCTGAGACCGGTACACTGAGCCACCACGACCATCGTCCGGTAAGGCTCAGGCAGCAGCGAGAGGATGAGGTAATACTGGTCAACGGTGAGGACAACGGGCTTCTTGCGGCGCTTGCTGATGCCCTTGACTTCCACCAATTCCATTGGATTCCGCTGCCAGTCAACCATCTCCCACAGCATGGCTTTCTCGTACAAACGGTGCATGATCGCCTTGAGGTGGCCTTTGGTTTTCGGCGCGGCATCCAAGTTCCTCAGCCATTCCTGGATGCTCAACGGCTTCATCCGAGTGATGCGGGTGGTTCCCCACTTCGCACGCACACGCTTGATGACGCTGAGGTAAGAAATGACTGTTGAGTAGCTGAGTTCGCCGTCCGCATCCGAACGATCCCCCGGCCGCCGCTTCTTGATTTCGAGCATGCGCTCTTCGTCGATAAAGCGGTCCAGGACAGCGGAGAACGTCGGTTCTAAAACGGCTAGCGTTGGGTTTTCAGCGTTGAGTTTTAGCACGAAAGCCTCCACATGCCGCTCGACCGCGACCTGCGTTGGAAACTGTTCTGTGCTCAGATACATCGACTTTTCCTTGCCGGTCGTGGGGTCTTTGTAGCGGTACTCCCACGCCGTCTTGTTGTTGGCCCTCGGCACTCGCCGAAGGTATCCACGTTGAAAGCGTTGCCGTGTGAACTTCAAGGATGTTGCTCCTGTCCAGTCAGCGCGGCGTGATCGGTTGTATTCGAGTTTATTCCATGCTCCAGCCAGGAATTGAGCGAACTCAGGCGGAAACGCCAGCGTTTTCCTACTTTGAAGGCCGGAACTTCTCTGTGCCGCGCTTTGATTTCTAGGGTCTTCCAGTGCATTCCCAGAATCACTGCCGCCTCTTGGAGATCCAAAAGAGGTTCGAAGGCAGAACGGTACGTTTGGGGGGCTGCTTTCGGAGTGGACAACATGATCTACCTCGCAACTCGGCAGGGCTCCCTTGCGCTCGCGCCGATTACATTCACGATTGCGTGACGGTAGGCTTGTGTCCAATTCACAATTGGATACCAGTTATTCACAAAAAGAATAAGAGTGGTGAACAACCCGGCATCCCGAACGGCATCACGCGATGTCCAATCACCAACGGCACCTTGCGGACGACGCTCGTCTGACTTGAGGCGGCCCCGGCCCCGAAGTCCAGTCGCGTCCTAACCGCTCTACGTTGAGCAGTATGGAGGGCGGCGTATGACGCACAACGAAACGAAGTTCATGGACTCGGCCATAGCGCTAGCCGAAACGCTGCATTTCACAAAGGCAGCAAAGAGACTGCGAATCAGCCAGCCGCAGTTGACCAAGAACATACAGGAATTGGAAGATATGCTCGGGTTCAGGATTTTTGACCGAGATCGGAAGACTGTTGCTCTCAACGACGCGGGACGGGCCTACGTTGAAAAGTCTAAGCTCTCCATCATGTACGCAGAGAGGGCCTTCCAGGCAGCCCGTGACGCAATGCGGGACGCAGATACCGTTTTATTTGTTGGGCGGTCTCCATATACAGATCCGTTCTTGGTGTCTACACTGCAATCGGTCCAGCTTCCGCTCTACTCCCGCCTGAAGCTAGAACTCACCAGTCAGTTCTCTTTTATGCTTATTGACGAGGTCCTCGACGGCTCTCTCGACTTGGCAATCGCAACCCAGCCTCCAGAATCGTCCCTGCTCACGACAGTTAAGATTGCTGAATCGCCGTTCTACATCGCAATGTCAAAGGACGACAAGCTGGCGGCCTTCCCCTCCGTCACGCTTGAATCCCTTTCGGACCATTGCTGGATCTTGTTCGAGCGGAGATTGCACCCACCGGTTTATGACGAAATAACGCACCTTGCGAAGCTGAAAGGCGCACTCCCAAAGAAGATTCGGCACATTACAGCACCGGAGGAGGCTTTCCCTTTCTTGGCCGATGGAGAATGTGTCGCATTTGTCGTAAAGGCCGGCGCCCTGCTGTTGTCACGAAACGGCGTGACAGTTCGACCTCTCTCGGCACCGGAGCTAACCCTCAGAACGTATCTAGTTTCTCGCGAAGACAATGAATCGAAGCTCCTAAGCGAGTTCGTTCGCGCCTTCATGCGTAGGCTTTCCGTGCCGAAGAAGGATGTGCAACGCTCATTGCCGCTAGGGGTGAGACGCTCCGCGTAGCGCTAAGGCTATTATCCTTCGCCGGCTTCATCAATCTCGGCTATCTCAATCTCTATAGGTCCAGACCAATGGCAGCGCGGACACTCGACGATTCCGGTAGTGACCGTTCTGAGATCAATCTCAGAAAGATTGGTAATGCAGGCGCACCTCGGACAGATGTGAACGCTCTCCCAGTGCTTCTTATCAATCTGCCCGTCGTTCGATGTATTAGTCATAGGATTCTGAACTCTTCAACGCGAGCGGTTTGCAGACCTGTGTATCCCATCTCGGCGTTGGTGGCCCAGTCTTATAGGTCCGCCTTCAGTGGTTAGAGGATGTGATCTGGAGGGGAGAAGATCCACACCTATCGGACGCGGCGCATCAAGCATGGGCACCCAGCGCGCGTAACAGCTTATGTGTGAGATGCCACGGAATACCTTATTCCGAGCCCAAAGCTGCTGAATAGAGATCCTGAGCTTGCGATAAGCAATGTTCCGCTACTCAGAACGCGTGATCAACCGTTAGATGTTCTGTGAGGCCGTACTCGGGATTGGAAAACGCAGTTTTGGGATGAAAACAAAGCAAACTCGGGATACGTAACAATAAATAGTCCGCATCAGAACCTTTTATTGGTCGAGCCAGACGAAGAGGATGCCTCTAAATTTGCCGACGATAGTAACGGGGTTGCTCTCTAACATATGTGAGGCTTCCTTCCTTTGCAGCCGTTTTCAATAGTTAAGGCGCGGGCTTGTTTGATTTCATCGCCTACTGGAGGGGCCATGATGCGAGGCACAGATACCATTCCGATGGTCGCACCGCCACCGGGCAAGTCAATCGTCGAGGCCGCCGGCCAGGCAGTTTGGGAGACAAGACAGCCGAGAACCTCACGTCGCGGAGAATTTTGGCTCCCAGGCGATCGAGTGACAATCAAAGGCAAGACCTACCAACGTGGGCCTATGTTTGTGGCATGGGAAGCTCCCGCATCCGTAAGTCAGCCTTATCCGATCGTGCTGATACACGGTGGAGCTTTACAGGGAACAGAATGGCTAGACACCCCAGACGGTCGCCCAGGCTGGGCGCAACGGTTGGTGGAAGCAGGCTACGCTGTCTTCGTTGTGGACCGTGTGGGTCACGGACGCTCGCCCTACAACCCTGACCTGCTTGGACCCATGAGTCCGCAGTTTCCCTACGAAGAAGGTGAAGAGGTCTTCTTCTCTGCCAAGGTGAAAGAAGAGCACACGCAGTGGCCCTTCGATCCGCATGACGCTGCCGCGCTGGATGCTTACATTGCCCCGTTTGGCCCGCTGCCCGCCGACATCGCCTCCTGGCAAGCGATGGATGCTGACCGGTTAGCCGATTTGCTGGATCGCATCGGACCATCCATCCTGATGACACACTCAGCCTCGGGTTCTGATGGGTGGCTTACTGCCGACCGACGTTCGGATTTGGTCGTCGCGATCGTTGCAGTAGAGCCGATGGGACCGGCATTTGCAGACACACCTAACATTGGGGCGCTTTCGTGGGGACTCACATCAGCACCGATAACCTATGAACCGCGACGAAGCAGCCCTGAGGAAGTCCGAGCGGCAGACCCATCCTCATTGCGGATTCCTGCGCTCGTTGGCAAACCGGTCGCTGTTGTCAGTGGTGAAGTCTCAGTGCAATCGAAATACGCACCGGAGATCGTCAAGTTTCTGTGTAACGCGGGTGCCTCAGCTGAACTCATCCATCTTCCGGACCACAATATCCACGGGAACGGGCATGGACTCATTTACGAGAAGAATTCAGATGAAGCACTTCGGCCAGTCTTGAGTTGGCTACAGCAGCATGTTGCTGGGTCCCCTTCCGAAGACAAGGAGAAGCGATGAGACTGAACCCGATTCCGCCGGTCGAATTTAGCCCGGAACAGCGCGCGTTATTCGAGCAAATCCAAGACATCACCCAAGGCAGGGACCGCGGATTCACGATGGCGCGTGAGGATGGCGCGATGCTGGGACCTTACAACGCCATGCTGCACTTCCCAATGTATGGAAGCCCGGTGTGGGCAGTAAATACTGCGCTTAGTAAGCACACCACACTCCCAAAAGCAGTTCACGAGATTGCCATTCTCGTAACGGGCTCGCGGTTCAGTGCCCGATATGAAATCTACGCTCATGAATTCACAGCGGCTAAAGCTGGACTGTCGCTCTCGCAAGTTTCGGCATTAGCGGCCGGGTCTCGCCCCGCGACTCTTTCTGAGGAAGAGGGGATAGCATTTGACGTGGCGATTGCCCTCTCTCGCGGCGCACAGCTTCCCGAGTCCACATACCAGGCTGCCTCGACGGCCTTTGGCAAGGACGGTACTGCTGAACTCATCTACCTCGTGGGTTTCTACTGCATGATCTCGGTGTTGCTGAATGGCTTTGATGTTCCTGTGCCGGGGCGTGACAGCGACGGCCAGTGAAGGGAGTAGTCAATGTCAGAATTCGAGATAAACCGCCGAGAGCTACTGGCCGGACTTCTCTCCGTTGGGAGCGCTATGATCGTGCCTTCAGGTCGAGCAATACCACCTTTGCCGGATGACGCTGAGCGTCCTGCGAAAGTTACCGAGCAAGGAATTGGCAACGTGGATTTGACGCTTGAGATCAACGGCGAACAGCACCGAGTCAATCAGCTTGCGGTGAACACGACTCTGCTGGACTGTCTGCGCGATCACTTACACCTTACAGGAAGTAAAAAGGGCTGCGGCTTGGGCCACTGCGGCGCGTGTACGGTTACTGTCGACGGCAGACGGATCACGTCATGTCTTGCACTCGCAGTCATGCAACAAGGAAAGCAGATCACTACGATTGAAGGACTCGCACATGGAGACGAACTGCATCCAGTCCAAGCGGCCTTTGTAAAGCAAGACGGTTTTCAATGTGGCTATTGCACACCCGGACAGATCATGAGCGCAGTTGCCTGTATCCAGGAAGGCCACACCAGCAGCGACGATGAGATTCGTGAATGGATGAGTGGAAACATCTGCCGGTGCGGTGCGTACCCGAACATCGTCGCAGCCGTGCGCGAAGTGGCTCAGAGGAGCGCTTAGATGGTTCCCTTTACCTTCGCGCGGTCAAGCAGTGTCGCTTCTGCTGTGCAAACGGGCGCACTCCATGTTTCCAGTCAGTCTGAGGAACCCGGTACTGCATTCTTTGCTGGAGGGACCGACATGGTCCAACTCATGCGGGAACAGGTTCTCAACCCGCGCCATGTCGTGGATGTTACCGCACTACCCGCCATTAGTGACATCGTTGCAGGACCTGCAGGCGCCACGCTTGGCGCCCTTGTCCGCATGAGTGATGCGGCGGAACATCCAGGCGTCCGCGAGCATTATCCTGTAATTGCAGAGGCCCTCCTCGCCAGCGCGTCGCCCCAAGTGAGGAACTTGGCGACCTTAGGCGGCAACCTGCTCCAGCGAACGCGCTGCGGCTACTTCCGGGATGTAGCGTCGCCCTGCAATAAGCGCCAGCCCGGCAGCGGTTGCCCCGCAATCAACGGGCAAAACCGATTACATGCCGTCCTTGGTACAAGCGAGCATTGCATTGCGACATATGCCGGGGACTTGGCCAATGCACTCCTAGTTCTTGATGCGAAGATACGCATCGCAGGCTCACGCGGTGAGCGCCAGATTGCCCTGCGAGACCTGCACAAGCAGCCGCACGATACGCCTCATGTCGAGACGCAACTAGCGCCAGGGGAACTCATCCTCGCGATAGAAATTCCTTCGAGCGCCGCTGCTCGCAAATCGCATTACTTGAAAGTCCGTGATCGAGCAACCTTCGAGTGGTCTATCGCCTCCGTGGCGGTTGCACTCGATCTTGACTCTTTCGGCGCAGTGCGCGATGTGCGACTCGCTGTAGGCGGCGTAGCGACAACACCGTGGAGACTTCCTGAGGTCGAGAAAGCCCTCCATGGTCACGTGCTCGACTCCGGGTTATGCCGACATGCAGCGGAACTTGCCACACGAAACGCCGTGTCCCACGGGCAGAACGTCTACAAGATCAAATTGATCCAGCGAGCGATCGTTCGCGCGTTGGAAGAAACAGGCGGTCTTGCATGAGTAGCTTGGTCGGATCTCCCATAAGCCGGGTTGATGGACCGGCCAAAGTAACGGGCCGGGCAACCTATGCTGCTGAGTTTCACCCTGACGGTCTCACATACGCAGCCATAGTCGAAAGCAGCATTTCTGCGGGAAGCATATCGCACATCGACTCGACACTAGCGGAACGGGCTCCCGGCGTACTGATGGTACTCACCTTCCTGAATGCGCCGAAACTACCTTACGGTCCCTACAAGCAGCGGCCAGCCGTAGAGCCGGTATCAGGCGAGGCGCTTCGAGTCTTGCAGGACGCAGAAATCAAGTTCTCTGGCCAGCCCATTGGCGTTGTCGTCGCCCAAACACAAACGCAGGCCGAGTACGCGGCTTCGTTGGTGCGCGTGCGTTATGTGCCAGCTAAGTCTCTGACGCACTTCGATAGCGACCGCAGCGTACCTACATCCGAAGCAGCGGCGAAAAAGGGACGGGGACCGGAAGCCCGGCAAGGTGGCGATGCCGATGAAGCGTTCCATCAGGCTGCTGTCAAGATCGATGCGCATTACGTTCAGCCGCGCGAGCACCACAACGCGATGGAGCCGCACGCGACAGTCGCTGAGTGGAAAGACGGTCAACTTACGATTTGGGACAAGACTCAATGGGTCGACAATGTTCGTGAAGAAATGGTGCGCATCTTTGGCATCTCGGCAGACTCAGTGCGCGTTATCAACCCGTTTGTGGGAGGGGCGTTTGGATCGAGCCTAAGAACGTGGCCACACGTCACGCTTGCGGTGATGGCGTCGCGTCAAGTCGGTAGACCCGTGCGTCTGGAATTGACGAGGCGGCAGCTCTACTACTCGACTGGTTTCCGGCCGCACACAGAGCAGCGTGTTGCGCTGGGAGCGCAACATGAAGGGCACCTGCAGGCGCACATCCAGGAAGCCATTGGACAGACCTCCACGTATGAGGAGTTTGCTGAAGCAACGCTTGACGCGCCGGCCGTAACCTATGCCTGCGAAAATCGACGGACGAGCTACCGTCTCGTTCCCATGAACACGAATACACCGTGCCCGATGCGCGGTCCCGGACACGCGACGGGCCTGTTCGCCCAGGAAGTCGCCATGGACGAGTTGGCCGCTCTGCTGAAGCTCGATCCCATCCAGCTTCGTCTGCGAAACTTCGCTGAGCGATCTCCCAAGAAGGACCTTCCCTGGTCCAGTAACGCCCTACAGGACTGCTATCGTATAGGCGCTGAGCGGTTTGGTTGGGAGCGCCGGACGCCTGAGCCGAGGTCCATGCGGGCTGGTCGTCAGTTGGTCGGTTTGGGCATGGCCACAGCCGTCAACACAGCCCCACGTTATCCCGCGAGCGCCTCAGCTACGCTTCTCGCTGATGGCACTGTCGTTGTCCGTAGTGCGACCAGCGATATGGGGCCTGGCACGTACACCGCCATGACTCAGGTCGCCGCCGACACACTTGGCCTTCCTCTCCCTCGTGTTCGCTTCGAACTCGGTGACTCCACGTTTCCGAAGGCCGAAGAGCATGGTGGCTCCACCACGACGGCAAGTATCGGACCAGCGGTACGGGAGGCTTGCGTAGCCCTCCTTGCGAAGATCAGCAACATGTTGGGCTTATCTGCCCTTTTTGCACCGGACTTGCAAGACAAGATTAAGTTGGCAGGCTTTAGCCAGATCGAAGCGCACTCTGACAGTAAGCCTGGAGAGGAAAAAAATCGCTATGCGATGTACTCATTTGGAGCCATCTTTGCAGAGGTTCACGTCGACCCCGACTTTGGGACCGTGCGAGTAACCCGCATCTCTGGCGCCTATGATGCCGGGCGAATCGTCAATCCAAAACTGGCCCGCAGTCAATGCATCGGCGGGATGATCGGAGGCCTAGGCATGGCGCTGCTCGAGGGCGCCGAATGGGATACACGTCTCGGGAGGGTGGCAAATGCGAATCTTGCTGAATACCTGGTGCCGGTATGCGCGGACATCGGTGAGCTAGACGTAGTCTTTGTTCCGGGGGAAGATAAGCTGCTGAGCCCGCTCGGCGTTAAAGGCCTCGCGGAACTCGGACTCTGTGGTGTGGCGCCGGCCATCGCTAACGCTGTATGGCACGCGACAGGTGTTCGAGTTCGCGAACTGCCGATCACACCAGATAAATTGATTGTCTACTTATAACCCCGACAAGAGATTACCTGTGATGAATGATGACAAACCTGAGGATCTGAGCAACAGCTTCTCATCTCGGACCGGTTGAATTGTCAATCATTGACGGCCCGTCGATCGGTCCGACCCGTCCCAGTAATCTTTAGACCTTCCGTTTCAGAGCTGGAGCCTTCACGATCGACATTCGAGCGCATCATCGCACACCTCATCGAGCCGTATAGCCACCATCGACTGCAAGAGCCGCACCCTTAACAAAGCTTGCCTCATCTGAAAGTAGCCACTTCACAGCATGACCAATCTCTTCCGGTTTCCAAATGGTCCGATCGAATGCCGCCCCAAGGCAGTTTCGAAGAAGCTCTTGAAGTTACGGTCTGAGCGGAGGCCCTCAAGCATGGGAGTCATGACTGCGATTACTCCACACTTTCAACCATTGTTCGCCAAACGCCTAGGACAAAGGAACCGCTCGTGTTTGCGTAGGAGTGACGTCGGTGAAATGCTTCACATCAGCCATCACTTGCGGGGTTCCCTCGGACTCAAACGATGCTTTGATCGCAGCATCATCCCGGAATTTACATTCGCAAATTGCGATGGTCCCTTTCCCTAAATCCTCTGGGTACAAGACGCTTAAACTTTCAAGGCCATGCTGCTTCCAGCACTGCATTACCAGAGGCAAATGATGATTCCTGTAGTAGCCTCGGTCAAAACGGGTTGATTCATCGCCCGAGTACGTGATGTATACGACAGCCATATTACATCTCCTTGAGGGTTAGATAGTAAGTAGCAGATGACGCCGGGGTGGCCGCAACAACAATGAGTCGCAACTCGCATGCCGGAGCTGCTAAACAACAACGGCAGGGGGCATTGTTGGGCAGTGACGAAGCTTACAGCCACCCTACAGATTTTGGATGCAAATGAAAATCCGCCTTAGTCCCAAGCTTGCTGCAGTTTGCTCCGATAATTGCTTCCTCAGGCTAGATCAGATGTTGCGTTCGGAATTCCGTTGGGCTGCACTTGTACTCGTTCGCAAATGCGGCGGCAAAGTGGCCGTGGTGCATGTAGCCGCAACTAACGCCGATCTCGCCGATGGACATTCCTGTTTCCTTCAGGAGATTTCTTGCAAGCTGCATTCGCAGCCGCGTCAGATAACGGTGAGGAGTGATGCCGAGCTTCTCCTTGAAGAGGCGTGAGAAGTGGAATGAACTGATACCCGCTTCAGCCGCGAGTCGACCTGATGTCAACTCGTCTGTGCGGTGTTGTTGCATGTACTCCATAACCCGCAGCAATCGCCGGTCAGTTAGGTCATGTCCTGCGCTTCTGGATAGCCTCTGCTCAGGCTGTTGATTCATCTTTGAAAGCAAATAGGTTGCCAGAAAACGAGCGCCAGCATCTGCCAGCAGGTCGGGAGCTCCTTTGGCTATTTGCTGGCCAAGTGATCTAACAACATTCACTATGAGGGGATCTGTAAACGAAAGAGCATCAAGGGCGTTGCTGCTCGTCCTCTCGCCCGCTCGCCGATACTCTTCGCGTGATTCATCGAAGTAGTGGGCAGGAATGTAGAGACGCAAAATGATCGATTCAGCGTTGCTCTTAGAATGCCATCGCAAACGATTTGTGGTACCTGGGGCGGTTAGGCCTCCGCAACCCGGTCTATAGGAGGCTTTCTTCCAAGAGCCTGACGAGAAGCTCTCAATCTCGTATGCACCTTTCAGAACAACCACAACGAGCGCATCTGGAGAGGCGGCCGTTTCGTAGTGCTCGACCGTTCCGGGTTGCTCAAAAGTCTGCAGTAGTACCGAAGTCCACCCACACGCTTCGCTCGACAGCAGTTGTCGACCAGGGCGCAGTGCGCTCGCGCGGAGACTCATTCGAGAGAATCTTGGGAGTGTTTTCACGATGCCCAATCCTGTCATGCTATTTACATTGCGGTCGCTTGCGCTGCCGCGGTGGCGCCCCTGCAATGCTGAATGCAACTGCTGATTAACATAAATGATTAACGGAAGCGCAACGGAGTTCGCCAAGCCTGAGTGGCGAGTGCATGTCTCCTGATTGCGTACTGCCCCGGCTAATAGACGTTCCGGCCATGTCGCCATCGCAAGGTTCACATCTCCGTAAGCTCTTCGCGCGAAGCCCCATCTCTCGCTGAGAGTGACAGGCCATGTAGCACCATCGTGTAGTAGCCCGCCAGACTTGTCATAGGTACTTCTTTCCCGAGCTCCCCTCGACCCTGATCCTGTTTCAGATGCTTAGTGACGCTTTTGAGTGTCTCTTGGCGGAGAACGGCCAGATGTTCCTGTAGGGTCCTGTTTTCCGCCGTACAGTTGACAGCAGCCAGCACCAGCAGACAACCACCCGGAGCAGCTTGGACCGTAAAGCATCCACCGCGCCCTTATTCCCAAGCCCCTGGTCCACAGCCTGCAGCAGATTCTGACGCACTAACACTAAGGCACCTGATTGTTCGCTATCGGGATGTCGCCTCGCGATAATCGAGCACTCGCGAAACGTTGTTCTCCACCCATTGCGTGAGCGCCTGCACATGCGCTGCGAGCTCACGGCCAAGCGGTGTGAGGCTGTATTCGACCTTGGGCGGTTTGGTGGGATAGACCACACGCAGGACGAAGCCATCGGACTCAAGCGCCTGAAGCGAGTGGGCGAGCATGCGCTCACTTACGCCGCCGATCCGGCGTGTCAGTTCACTAAAACGATGAGTCCGCTCCAGCAGCATGACCAGGATCAAAGAACTCCAGCGTGTCGAGATGTGATCGAGAACGATGCGCGAAGGACAATCCGCCGCACACAGGTTGCCAGTTTGCTGCCGTCTCGGACGGCGAGCGGAATGAGCTTGCTTGAACATGTTAGCAGCTTACACTAATGTACGTACTTACATATAGTAAGCCTTTGCGATATGCTCCAACTTGTTGAGATATCTCTCAGCCAAGGAGTGGAGGACATGATCGCAGTAACAGGGGCAACAGGGCAGCTCGGAAAGCTTATCGTCGAACAATTGTTGGAGAAGGTACCAGCAGACCAGATCGTCGCCGTTGTGCGCGATCCGCAGAAGGCGCAGGCTCTTGCGGAAAAGGGAGTGCAAGTGCGGCAGGCGGGCTACTCCCAGCCTGAGAGTCTCGCTGCAGCCTTCAATGGTGTGGAAAAGGTACTGCTCGTCTCTTCGAGCGAGGTCGGCCATCGTGTGCCGCAGCACCAGGCAGTCACCGACGCAGCGCGCGCAGCTGGCGTAAAGCTGCTTGCTTACACCAGCATCCTCAACGCTGACACCTCAACGCTCCTCTTGGCGAAGGAACATCAGCCGACCGAGGCCTATATTCGTGCGTCCGGTGTGCCGTTCACCTTCCTTCGGAATGGTTGGTACACGGAGAACCACACGGGCTCGCTGGCGGCTGCGGTGGAACATGGCGCTGTTCTGGGTGCGGCCAAGGATGGCCGCTTCGCTACAGCAACGCGTGCGGACTACGCCGCCGCCGCCGTCGCTGTGCTGACCGGCAAAGGCCATGTGAACAAGGTGTACGAACTAGGCGGCGACGAACCCTACACTCTCTCGGAGCTTGCCGCCGAAGTAGCTCGGCAGACGAACAAGCCGGTGATCTACAAGGATCTGCCGCAGGAGGAGTATGCCAAGGCTCTGGCCGGCTTCGGCCTTCCGGAAGGACTGGCCAACGCCATTGCAGACGCGGATGCAGGAGCAAGCCGCGGAGAGCTCTTTACCAGTTCGCATGACCTCAGCAGGTTGATCGGCCGCGCCACGACACCCCTGCAGGAGTCCGTTGCCGCAGCGCTCTCGCGGTAAGTCTTCGCACAGATAAAAGCTTGACGATGGTGGAAACTATGACAGCAACACGCTTGCACTACATCTACGATCCGCTGTGCGGCTGGTGCTACGCCGTCGCACCTTTAGTAAAAGCCGCACGGGAGGTCGCGTCGATCGAGCTTCATGGCGGCGGCATGATGACCGGAGCACGCCGGCAGCAGATCACTCCGGCCTGGCGGGAGTATGTCGCTCCCCATGATCGTCAGATCACGCAGGCGACGGGGCAACAGTTCGGCCAGGCGTACCTGAACGGCCTGCTCACAGATCATACTGCGTGGCTCGACTCGGAGCCGCCCACCGCAGCTGTTCTGGCGGCGGAGCAGGTCCAAGAAGCTGGCCTGGATATGCTCGCACGCTTGTATGAGGCGCACTACGTCGAAGGACTGCGGATTGCCGACGCCGGTGTTTTGAGCGATCTTGCAGGTGAACTTGGATTGGACCGCGGTCCCTTTTTAGAGGCCCTGCAAAGCTTCCGTGGAGAAGCGGTGAACGCCCACTTTGCGGAAAGCCGCGATCTCCTGAGCGCTGTCGGCGCCAGAGGCTATCCAACGTTCGTCATCGAGCGCGAAGGTCACTTGGAACGGCTTGATCACACCCCCTTCCTTGGCAGACCGGAGGCCTGGCAGAGTGCCCTGAAGAGCCTGAAGCTCAGGCCGCCCGCGCCGTCGCAGCTTGAAGTCGGCTGCGGGCCCAACGGTTGTGCGATCTAGGCAGGGTCGTCTGGGTCCGCTTGTCCGTCTAGGAACAGCTCCGGCTGGGATGCAGCTGGAGTCTTCATCAACTCGAGAGGCGAACTGTCCTGCTCACAACCCCACAATCGTTTGGAGAAGTTTGTCCGGCGAGCCGCACCAAAGAGGAGCCATCATGAAAAAGTATCTGTCCGTGTTGCTGTTGTTCTGCACTGTTGCTGCTTGCCGGCTGGACCTGCAGGCGCAAGCCGTTCCCAAGAACGCCAACGAGCGTCTTGTTCTCGATTTCTACAATCTCGCCTTCAATGCACACAAACCTGCAGAGGCTGCGCAGCGCTACATCGGTGCCACGTACATTCAGCACAACCCGCTCGTGCCGAATGGAAGTGCACCCTTCGTGAATTACTTCGCAGCCTTCTTTCAGACCCATCCAACTGCAGCCTTGGACATGGTCAGGGTGATCTCTGAGGGAGATCTGGTCGTCGTGCATTCCAAGTTCACGACGGGTCCCCAAGATAGAGGACAAGCGATCATTGATATCTTCCGGGTAGCAGACGGGAAAATCGTTGAGCACTGGGATGTCATTCAGCCGATCCCCGAACAATCCGCGAACGGAAATACTATGTTTGCCGGAAATAACGCGCACTAGTCTCGTGTCGTTCTGTCTGACGAGGAGGTGGAGCAAGTCGCTTCACCTCCTGCTCAGCTCTCGTCATGGGCATAGCTGGCAGCGAAAGAAGCTGCTCAATCTGCCGAGCCAAATATCCTTGCTGTGGCGCTCGATGCCCAACGACCTATCCGAGTCAAAGGCTACAAGCTCGTGAGCTCTGCGTCATTTCGCCAGAAGATCTTTTCCTGGTCTCTGCTGAGCAGGCGGAGGTATGAGGTGGTTCTCAGCGAGTAGCGGCCTCATAGGGGAGGAAGAGTGTGAAGACTGTGCCAGACGAAGCCTCGGTGCGGCTTCGGACTCCCAGCCGACCACTGTGACGCTCGACGATCTCCTGACTGACCCAGAGACCGAGGCCAGTGCCTGCAATGCCCTTGGTGGTGAAGAAGGCTTCGAAGATGCGGCGGAGGTTCGGGCCGTCGATTCCGGATCCCGTGTCCGCAACCGTGAGAAGCAGACCGCTCCGGCCGGTACGCCAATCTGTCGATTCACGGGCGCGTAGGAGCATGCGTCCTCCTTTCGCACCCATGGCGTCGATGGCGTTGCCGACCAGATTATTCAGGACTTGGCGGATTTCACCCTCAAAGCAGAGAACCGGGCGAGTGATCTTAAGCCTGCGTTCGACAATGATGCCTGCGTTCGATAAGCGGTCCTGGCGAATGGAGAGGCAATCATCGAACAGCTCAGAGGCGAGGATCGCTCGCGGAGCTGATTGCTGCTTATGGAACCGAAGGGTCTGGCTGGTGATGTCGGCAACGCGGCGGAGTTCGCGCTCAGCGACGGCGAGATATTCACGAGCGTCCTGGTCGGGAGTAGCTTGGCGTGCGAGGTACAGGAGATTGGTAACGCATTCGAGAAGGTTGTTAATCTCGTGAGCAATCGATGAGGAGAGGCGGCCGACAGCCGCAAGCTTTTCGGTGCGGAGGAGAGTATCCATAGCGATGTGGCGCTCGGTGACGTCGAGAACTACGCCGACGAGGGTCGTGGGAAGACCGTTGGCGTTGAAGAGGATGCGGCCGCTGGCAACGATCCAGTGAAGAGAACCGTCGGGCCAAAAGACGCGGTATTCGGCGCGCTGGGGGACGCGCTCGCGGATAGCGGCCCCGAGGGCGGCCGTGACGGCGGCGCAGTCTTCAGGGTGGATGGCGTTTTGGAAGTCCTCAAAGGTGAATGGGTCATCGGGTTTCCGGCCGAAGTTGGCCTTGCAGCTGTCCGAGCACTGCAGATTGCCGGCGTCCAGGTCGCGCTCCCAGGTGCCGATGTGGGCGGTTTCGGCGGCGAGCCGGAGGCGTTCCTCGCTTTGCCGAAGAGCGATCAGCGCACGATCACGCTCAGCCATGGCGTCGCGAACCTGAAATTGGCGTTTGCGTGCGCGGATGGCGGATTCGACGGTGTTCACAAGAGTGCCAGGGCGGATGGGTCGCTCGAGGAGGCTGTGATAGCCGAGAGGAAGGCGTGTGCACTGACGTTCGATGCTCTCCTGCGTTTCGTTCTCGCCGGAGGTGAGCACGAGGACGGGGAGGTCGGACCAGGGCGGTTGGGACTGAAGGAGATGGGAAAGATGGGCGACGACACCGGGGCTGAGAGCCTCTTCGGCGATGATGAGGGCGCCCACGCGGTCGCGCTCGGCAGGGGTGAGGTTCTCAACGGAGGGAGGGAAGATGCAGGCCTGAAGGCCTGCGGTGGCGAGGGACTGTGTGATCAGCTCGACGTCGCCTCCGCTGGGTGTCAGAACCTGGACGGGGTGGTTATTCACTCGCGAGCCCTCCTTCATAACGGCGTTATGGCCGAGGATTTTGGAGACACCCGTCAGGACGCTGCGGAACCACGGTAAGGGTTTTCCCGCTTGGGTGCATCCCAGCCAAGTCTCTTCTCCCCTCCCTGCCTCCCCGCGAAGCCGAAAAAGAGGATAGCCAACTGACGACAATCCTCAATTTACGTACCCGAGCTCACAGAACGCATCGAGGATCTCATAGGTCTTGGACCGCCTCGTCACTGCATAATGGCTAGCCGATAGGCAGACCAGCTAGTTTGGCGTAGGTTACCGGATTGGCGTATTCGTACCCTTCCGCAATCTTGTCATCGCGGATCACGAATTTGAAAATGTATACGTTGTTATAGGCGGTGCCGTCCTGAGCGATGTAGTCGCCCCTTGATTCCACGAAGACATTGCTGCCGTCCGTGGTGACGAAATACTTGGGCTCGAGCATCTTGATCTGCCTGAAACGCTCTAAGACCTGACCCTGGTACTTAGTGACGGCTTCTTTGCCCTTATAGGTAAACCAGTTTTCCTGTTTCCCGGACGCAGCCAGGGGAAAGATGTATACCGCGTCGTCGCTAAACAGCGCCATGGTTGCGGCTAGATCATGACGTTCTTTGGCGGCAAAGAACGCCTTCACTAGGTCAAGCGCCGTGTTTGACTTCTCCTGCTCTTCATGGCTCATGTGCATTCTCTTTCTGGGACCCATAAGCATGTCACAGTGCGAAATAAGTGCTTGTCTCTGTGATGATGACTCACTTGCGAAAAGCTGCGAGCCCGGTATTGCAGTACAGCAAACTTATTTTGCAGGATGTATGGCTACCCATAGAATCTCCTGAGCGCCTGTCGTCACTCCACTCCTCAGGGATTAGTGAACACGCTTTGCAGATGAATAACTGCTAGATTTGAACCATCCCGCCATCGACAAAAAGTTCAGCGCCGTTCACATAGCTTGCATCTTCTGAGGCTAGAAATAGAACTGCTTTTGCAATCTCGTCCGGATTGCCGGGGCGACCGAGAGGGATGTCTTTAGACAGTTCCGACAAGAGTCGCTCGGCGTTTTCACGGCCACCTGTCGCTTTCTCGATCGAAGGAGTACGTACGGGTCCTGGGCTGACGACGTTTACGCGTATCCGCCGCTCCCTGAGTTCGTTCGCCCACGTGCGCGCGAAGCTCCTTACCGCCGCCTTGCTCGCGCTCAACACGCCGAAACCAGGGATCCCCTTGATCGTCCACATGGAAGCATTCAGAACAACGGCCGCTCCATCGGGCATTAACGGTAGAGCCTTCTGCATGCAGAAGAACACACCTTTGACATTAGCGGAGAACCCGGCTTCGAACTGACTTTCAGATACCTGTTCAATCTTGAGATGTTCAGCCGTACCGGCATTCGCGAACAGGATATCCAGCCGCCCCGCCTGCTTTCTGACCTCCGTGAACAGTCTGTCGAGATCCTCCAGCTTGGAGACATCGCCCTGGATGCCCACAGCTCCATGACCGATCTGCTCGATCGCCGCTGCGAGTTCTGGACTTCTTCGCCCTGTTACAAAGACCCTCGCGCCCTCCGCTGCGAGCAATTTGGCTGTCGCCAATCCAATGCCGCTTGTTCCGCCTGTAACCACCGCAATCTTGTTCTCAACTCGTCCCGACATACTTGGTCTCCTAAAGCCGATGATCTTCATCCATTTCCAACGCTCTGGTTGGATACTTCATGAGATTCCAACCGAACCGTTGGAGATTCAAATAGAATCACGCTATGGCTTGGGATACACAGGAAACGCGTCGTCGTCTTCAGCAATCGGCATGCGCAGAATTCACGGCACATGGTCCGGACGGTACGACCATGGCACGAATCGCAGCTCTCGCGGGAATCAACAAGGAGCGGCTCTACAACTATTTCGGGGACAAACGACGACTTTTTGAAACGGTGCTGATCGAAGAGCTCGAAAAGCTCGCTGTCTCCTTGGGAGCGAACGCTCCCGGCCTGGAGGATGTCGGGGAATATACGGGCTGCATCTTCGACTATCATGCCGAGCATCCTCAGCTGGTCCGGCTCTTGCTTTGGGAGGGTCTGGCCGGGGGTCCAGCCGTAAACGAGGCCGCCCGCACGGCTCACTATCAGCGCACGGTTGCGATGTTTGCCGAAGCACAACGTGACGGCACACTGAATGACGATCTTGATCCAGCAAAGCTGGTCTTTCTACTGATCGGACTGGCTGCGTGGTGGTTTGCCGTACCCCAGTTGTCGCGCATGGTCACAGGCTCGGATGGCAGTGCTTCACGGGAGCGAAGCCGACGTAGGGCCTGTGTTGTGAGCGCCGCCCAGCATCTGGCCTCCCCACACCCGTAAGGAGCGACTGCCATCGCCGGAAAGATGGCGTCCCGGAAATACGCCGGTTCGTCAACTGTCTCTTCTCCAACATCGGGAAGGTAACTCAATAGCGTTGCTCCCGAGGATGCGAATTGAAAGATTTATGCCGGCTTCCGTCACATCATAGAGTTCGGGCCTTTGTCGCTCGACGGGATTTCAGGCCGGGCAGTTCTGGATGAACACCGGGCTGAAGCCCCTGTCCGGTAGCGATCTTTCGAAGAAGTTGCGTCAGTTCTCGACGTTCCAGTGGATTAAGAGCAGCGCAGATGCGATCTCCATGCGCTTCCGTGAGAGCGATCAGCTCTGACGTCATCCTCTGACCCTTGTTGGTCAGCAGAAGCGTATAGGAACGTCGGTCAGACGCGTTGTGACCGCGTCGCACAAGGCCTTTCTGTTCGAGTTCGTCGATCAGCCTGACCAGATTGCTAGGAAACATTCCGAGAGTATCCCCTAACTCGCGCTGAGTCAGCCTATTCGTTCTGAAGATCGCCTTGAGCACGCCTACATGGGCGAGCCGAAGGCCGAGAGGAACAACCCGCTTTCCAAAGGAAATCTGCGAGTGTGATCCAACCTGTGCAATGAGAAACGCGAGATCGCCTGGGGAGCCACTGTCCTGATCCGGTAATGGAGCCGCCAGCTTGTTCTTGGTCATAGCTATATGTTATAACGATTATCTCATGTATCTTTCGCGTCCAGAACACTCATGTTCTTAAGAGGTGGCCGTTTATGGAAATCGCAAAATGGGTCGTCGCACTAGTCGCAGTGTTCAACTTCGGTGGCTATGTCGCGGACGCAGTTATTCCGTTTACAGCAAAACAGCACATCCATAATCCGCACTGGTCTCCCCACGCCAAGTTTCACAATGCACAAACCATGCTGCTGGGCATAGGTTTGGGACTCTTTTCGCTATTTCTCCTCTTCGGAACTGGGCCGTTGACTTTCTTGCACTTCACCCTTGCTGCTGTTGCGGGTGCACTCTACTTTGTGGCTATGCTTCTGTCCCCTGTCTTTCCGGGTACGGGCTGGAGTGATCCTGAGTTTACGAAGGAGAACGGATCCGTCCTGGGGATGCACCCCCAACTTTTTGTAGGGTTGTTGGTGTGTTTGATTCTTTTCGTGGCCTGCGTATACGCGCTCGTGAAGCACTAGAGTCCATAGGAAGCGAACGCTGGAAGGGCAAGGCAGATGTTTCTCGACCGTCGGTCGCCTCTTTTGCAAATGAGTAGATCACGCAGGAAGCAGGGGAGGACGGGGAAAGAGACTCTTGCGAAACGCGCAAAAAGGGGTCACTAAGTCGGGCGAGTACCGATGAGAAGCCGATTGCGCGGTACATGGCTAAGAGGCTGCAATCGCGGCAGCCTCTTTCACCTTAGTTGGTCGTCGGCATCATGCCGCCATCTACTCGTAAGTTGGCGCCTGTGATGAAGTCAGCGAGAGGACTTGATAAAAAAGCCACCATGTTCGCAATGTCCATCGGTGAGCCGATCCTGCCGGCGGGCAGACGGGTTTGCTGCACATAGAACTGCTCGAATGTGTCGAAGTTGTACTCCTGACCCTGCGAGGTCATCATTTCCCGTGCCCCAGCTTCCATCCCCGGTGTTCGTATGGGCCCTGGGCTCACTGTGTTTGCCGTAACGCCTGTCCCGCCGAGTTCCTTTGCCAAAGAAACAGCCTGGGCGATGTTGGCAGCCTTCGTTGTTCCGTAGTTGGCAACAGGCGGACCTGGCATCGGGCCGAGGAAGCTGCCCAGCATGACGACCCGACCCCACTTGCGCTCCACCATGGATGGAACAAGCTGCGTGACCAGCCGTACCACCGAGCCCACATTCGCGTTATACAAATCGATCCACTCAGCTGCAGTCGATAGCAGCCATGGCTTCATGGGAAATGCCCCAGCGTTGTTGACGAGGATGTCGATACCGCCAAACACGGACAAGGAGACGTTCACAACATTAGCCGTTTCCTCATCGCTTCCAAGATCGCCGATGGCCGCGATGGCCATTCCCCCAGTCGCCGTGATCTCCTGCACCACGCGATCCGCTTCGGCTTTTCGCCTGCCATGAACAACAACCTGAACACCTTCCCCTGCAAGAGTCTTGGCGATCTGTTCCCCAATTCCACTTGTACTTCCTGTGACCAATGCACGCTTCCCATTTAGCTGTAGATCCATCGATGCCTCCATTTCGTAATGAACACTATGGAAAGTATGCGTGTGTTGCCGACTTTGGTCAAGGGATTCCATAATAGTTGTTATGGAAACGCAAGAGCCTCCGGCAGCGAAACGACTCGGACGGCCGCTCTCGTTCGATCGTGATGAGGCGCTGAATGCGGCCTTGTTGCAGTTCTGGCATACGGGTTACGAGACCACAAGCGTCGCTGAGCTCACCCACGCCATGGGCATTACCGCGCCGAGCCTGTACACCGCCTTCGGAGACAAGGAATCACTTTTCCTCGAATGCCTGGAAAAGTATGCGAACCCAGGACCGAAGACGACTCCCGAGCTGATTGCGGAGGCCGGCTCCGCCCGGCAGGCGGCGCAGCAACTCCTTGAGGTTTCCGCGCGGTGGTTCACTCAACACGACGCCCCTGCCGGGTGTCTGGTCGCAAGCGCTGCGTCCAGCGGGTCGGTCAATTCACAGCGGGTGCGTGCAGCCCTGAAGAACATCCGCGACGCAAACCGGAAGGCCCTTCAAAAACGAACAGAACGAGACATCCGAGAGGGGCACCTGCCCGGAACGGCAAACGCGCAAGCTCTCGCCTCCATGACGATGGCTATCGTTCAAGGCATGTCAACGTTGGCGAGGGACGGGGTGGGTCAGAAGGCTTTACTGGACTTGGCACAAACGGCAATGAGAGCTTGGCCAACGAATAAGTCTTCATGAACGCTGTTCCCGGAAGTGACGCTCCTGGATGATTGGTGCTAAAACGCCGGTGCGCTCATTGGCGACCACTCACGATGTCAGTCGCTGGCGGGTGCGTCGCAAGTAGAGAGCGGAGCCCATAGGACTCCGCTCTTCGCTTCGAAAAGGTTCGCAGACTACCAGCCGTACGAGCCGTCCTTGTGGAAGAAGCCCGCGGTGGGGCCGTCTTCGCCAATCTGCGCATACTTTACGATCGCGATGGCGCCGTCGGCTGCCGTCCCCGGACCACTATGGTTGTTCAGGTCCGTGGCGACGTAGCCAGGGCAAACCGAGTTAACCTTCACCTTCGTGTCCCGCAATTCCCACGCCAAGTTCACGGTGAACATATTCAGCGCTGCCTTTGATGCGTTATACCCGAGCGGCTTTACCCCATAGAACGGCGTGTCCGGGTTGGTGTTGATCTCGAGAGAGCCGAGACCGCTGGAGACATTTACAATGCGTGCTGCGGGTGCTGCCTTAAGTAGCGGCAGCAGAGGCTGCGTGAACTCTACCGTGCCGAAGAAGTTGGTGTTGAAAATGCGCTTCATAACGTCGATCGAAACCGTGCTAGCAGGCGCATCAGCCCCCGTCATGTCGGCAACACCAGCGTTGTTGACCAGCACATCCAGGTGGCCACAGTCCTTCAGAATCTTCTCCGCAAGCGCCGTCGCGGTTTCGTGCGCGCGCTCCAGATCGGCGTGGACAAATCGGACGTCCAGCGCTTCGGCGCGCAGTTTTGCCGCGGCCTCCTCTCCGCGGATGGCATCGCGTGCGCCCAGCAATACAGTAAAGCCAGCTTTGCCAAGAGCCCGCGAAACCTCGAATCCGATGCCCTTGTTGGCGCCCGTTACCAGAACTACCTTTGCCATGCATCATCTCCTGTGCCGCTCGCGGTTAGATTCTCTCAACGCGCGGAAAGATTCGACGACGATCCAACTAGGCGGCGCCACCACCGCTGAGAAGCAGATGCTTCTTGAGATCGGTCATACTGACTGCCCTTGTATTGGTGTTTCGAAACGGGAGTTCTGAGGAGGGCGCGCGTTGCGGCACGCCCTCCTCGTTCTTGCTAGATCGACTGTCCACCGGAGACTTCGATACGCTGAGCATTGATCCAGCGGTTGTCCTCTGTGAGCAGCGACGCGATCATGGGACCGATGTCGTCTGGAAGACCCGGCCGACCGAGTGCAGTCGCATCCGAGACCATCTTGTTCACTGCGGGGTTGTCACGAACCACGCCTCCACTGAAGTCCGTCTGAACGGCTCCCGGAGCGACAGCGTTCACGGTAATCCGGCGGGAACCAAGCTCCTTCGCGAGGTACTTGGTAAGCACTTCGAGGGCTCCTTTCAGCGAGCCATACGGAGCGCTCTCCGGGATGATGATCCGCGTAAGCCCGGTCGAGATCATCACGATTCGGCCGCCATCGTTGATGAGCGGCAGCAGCTTCTGAGTCAGAAAAAAGACGCCTTTGAAGTTGACGTTGTAGAGCTGATCCAGTTCCGCCTCGGTTGTCTTCTCGAATGAGGCATGATGAGAGATGCCCGCGTTATTCACGAGAAAGTCGAAGCGTTCCGCGCCGAACTCTGCGAGTGCACTTCTAACTTGCTCAAGGAAGGGCTCGAAAGAACTTACTTCACCGACGTTTAACTTCAATGCGATGGCCTTGGCTCCCGCCTTGTTCACCTCCGCCACAGCCTTGTCGGCTTCTGCCTGATTGGAGTTGAAGGTGAAAATCGAGTGGACACCCCGTTTCGCAAGGTGAAGCACGGTGTTCCGGCCTAGCCCGCGGCTGCCTCCTGTGACGATTGCTATTTTTCCTGTTATAGACGAGCTTTGTTCTGTCGGCATTGTTTCCTCCTGTGCGCGTACTGGTAGTTAGATACATCTCACCGTGGCGAAGCACCTGCCCAAACCCTCCTACTTTCTGCCTAATCCTGCTTTTTTCTGCTAGAATGATCTAGTGAGGTGGCGAAGTAGAAACGGTAGAGAGATGCTGAGTTTGCTACGGGAAGCTGCGGCACGATACACCAAATCAGAGGGAGGACCGGGTCCCTTTGTGACGGCGGTCCCCGGGCTCACGCTTCTTCGTTCAAACCACGAAAAACGAACAAACTTTCATATCTGCAAGCCGGCGCTTTGCATCGTCGTACAGGGCGCCAAGTGGACCATGTTTGGAGAGACGCGCTTCGATTACCATGCGGGCCAGGCCCTGGTGGTAAGCGTTGAACTGCCTGCGTTCAGCACAATCGTCGAGGCAACTCCGACTAAACCTTATCTTGGTGTCATCATCGAGTTCGACCTTGCCATCATGCGCGAGGTGATGAAGAGCCTGGACTCGCTGCCGGACGTCCGCGAGGACGTTGCCCGAAGCGTCTTCGTAACAGAGTTCGACGGTCCACTGCTCGACTGTGCTGTACGGCTGGTTCGCTTGCTGGAGACGCAAAAAGCGATCCCCGTGTTGTACCCCTCTATCATGCGTGAAATCTGCTATTGGCTTTTGACCGGACCCCACGGAGCAGAGGTGATCAGCATGACGGTCGGAAAGACGCACGCCAAAAATGTGCTTCACGCGATCCATTTCCTTCGCGATCACTTTGCGGAGCCGGTCCGTATTGAGGACCTCGCCTCCCTCGCGCGGATGAGTCCGTCTGCTTTTCACCGTCAGTTCAAAGCCATCACGTCGATGACGCCGCTGCAGTATCAGAAGCAGCTTCGTTTGCTTGAGGCACGGAGGGTGATGATTGCGGATGAGTTGAATGTGGGAACTACAGCCGCTCAGGTCGGTTATGAGAGCCCGACTCAATTCATTCGCGAGTATGGACGTATGTTCGGAATGCCGCCTCGACGAGATATCGTCAGCCTGAAAGAAGCTGGTTCTTAGCTCCAGTCGTGCGTTGTCTAATCAGCGAGTGATCGTTCATTTGTGCTGTCATATTTTAGGACGTCGGTCTTTAGCCTTTTCGCCCATTTTTCCAGAAATGCTAATGTCTTCTGTGCTTTAAGATGTGTTGTCAAGGATCTCTGGTCAAGCCAGCGCTCCGCGATCAGCATGCGTCCCGTAAGCGCGCAGTCTAAAGCAATTGCGTAGAAAAGACAGCCATTGTCAGCTGTAGAGCTCGGGTTAAGTGCCTTAACATCGGCAAGAAGCTCATTCGCAACATCCGGATCCACGTGAATGTAACCCATCACTGTGATCATCAATCCTCCTTGTTACCGCTAGCGGAGTGGGGAGCAGTGGCCTCCCCTTCCGCAGGTACTCCATAAGCACGAAACCCGTCCTCACTCCACGGTGAGCACAATCTTGCCCCGGATGTGCCCTTCAGCGGCTCGCTCGTGCGCTTTATGAGCGTCCGCCAGCGTGAACTTGCTGTCTATGGCTACGCGAACCGTACCCGCATCGAGTAAGTGCGCGAATTCTGCGAGTTGCGGGCCGTTCGAGCGCACCTGGGTGCTCGAGACGGTGACCCCCAGCCTCTGGGCCTCTTCATGATCGGAGAAGCCCAGGAAGACGGGGAATAATGCGCCCCCGCGCTTGGGCGTGCGCAGGAAACGACCTGTAGTCGAACCGCCGAGGGTATCGACGACAAGATCAAGGTCATGTGCGACGTCTTCGGCAGCTCTCTTGGTGTAGTCGATGAATTCGTCCGCGCCGAGTTCGCGCAGGAAGGACTCCTGCGTGGACGATGCCACGGCAATGACGTGCGCACCCTTCCACTTTGCCAATTGCACGGCGAAGTGACCCACGCCGCCCGCAGCACCATTGATGAGTACCGTCTTCCCCCCGAGCGGCACAGGGCGGTGAAGTTCCGCTTGAAGGGGATTCGGATGATCATGTCCGACGTCGATCAGAAACTGCCAAGCTGTCAGTCCGGACATAGGCGCCCCCGCGGCATGCACGTGATCGATGTGAGCCGGCTTTAATGCCAGTTCCAGCGCGGGCGCAGCAATGTACTCGGCATATGCGCGGCTCTCCCCAAAGCTGGGGAAGCGAATCATCCCGAAGACTTCGTCTCCGACCTTTAATTCCTGTACATCCGGGGCGACCGCCTCTATGACACCCGAGACATCCGTCCCCGGGATGACAGGCAAGGGTACTTGTGGCCTCCAATCAGGAGGCAGGTCCTTATAACCCTCACGTAGGTACCAGTCAGGGGGATTGATGCCGATCGCGTGAACGCGAACGAGCACCTCTCCCGGCTTCACTTCAGGAACCGCCACGTCTTCGTACCGCAGCACCTCAGGACCACCAAACTTGTGTAGTTGAATAGCTTTCATAGTATTTGCGGGCATCGATCTCTCCTCCCACCCTAGAGTGAGGTATTCTTATCCGGAGCATCGCTCCGTCTCGTTCTCCTTCTAACATACGGAGCACTGCTCCGTATGTCAAACGAATCACTATGAGAGCTGACGCAAAAAAGAACTATGACCACCTCCTCTCGGTCGCGCGTGCCGCCGTACTCAAGGAGGGCGCTGGGGCCTCGCTGCGTGACATAGCGCGCAAAACGGGGGTCGGTCTCGGCACGCTCTATCGTCACTTTCCCACGCGGGAGGCACTGCTTGACGCACTACTCCGCGCGCGCTTCGACGAATTGACAGCTAGGGCAGGCAAACTCGAAAGTTCGAACTCGACCGGCGAAGCCCTCATCGAGTGGCTTCGTGAAACCGTCGCGGTCGCACAGGAATATCGCGGTGTCACAGCTCCGATGATGGCCGCCATCGAGGATCCGAACTCCGCGCTTCATGCTTCGTGCGTAGCCATGCGCGCGGCGGGCACGCGACTTCTTGCCCGTGCTCAAGCGGACGGTGCGGCGCGCAACGATATCGAGGGCGTCGACCTGTTCGCGCTTATCGGCGCGCTTGCCTGGATCGGTGACCAGCCAACGCTCACGCCTCGAGTCGATCATCTTTTCGGCGTTATCGCGAGCGCGATCCTGACAGAGTGAGTGAGCGTCCGATGCCGCAGCGGGAGCGCTATCGGGAGTACGAGCGAGTGGCTGCAGGAACAATCTCCGTCCTGTCTTCAGCACGTTCGAAGAACTCTTTTCATCACGATCCGGAAGCCAGACGGTAACTTATGGCTTGCCTTCGATTTCCGCCATTTAGTCACTTTGACCACTGAATAGAGCATTACTTCATTCACATGAGATTTTCTAGCCGGGGAATCAGCTTTGCTGCCCGAGTGTTGATTTGACCGACCTGATCGGGAGTCAGAAGAGTTGAATGGTCGAGGTTAGCGTCGAACGTCTTACTGACTTCCTCAGATGCATATGGATAGTCTGTGCCGAAGACGATCTGTCCGACAGGAACAGTTCCGATCAGGCTGGGAACGCCGCTCGGCGCGACCAGAGCCGTGTCGAAGTAGAAGCTCTTTATATCCGTCATGATGTCTTCGGGAGACCGGTCCTTTGCGAGAGATGCCCCGAGTTCTGCGAAACGGGTTGCGGCAAAGGGAAGATACCCGCCCCCGTGAGACAGGATGACTTTGGTGGATGCGAAGCGCTTACGGTGTCCTTTGAGGACCAGGTCCAGGGCGCAACGCGTGGTATCGGCTGGATAGTCCGCGAAAGGGCTTGGCGCGCCCGGCAGTACCGGCAGCTGAGGCGGTCGGGTTGGATGGACGAAGACGGTCGCTGAGCGCCGATCAAGCTCTTGCCAGACCGGATCGAAACGCGGATCCGACAGATAGACTCCGTCATAGTTGCTGTGCAGCGTGACGCCATCCACGTGTAGGACATCCAGCGATCTCTCAATCTCCGACAAAGCCGCGTCCACATCCGGAAGGGCCAGTGTGGTGAAGTACCCGAACCGGTCTGGACGTTGGTCCATCAATTGTGCACCATAGTCGTTAACCCGGCGCGCGATGTCGATTCGTGCAGCACCTTCCCAACCCTCGATGCCGGGCGCGGTCAGCGATAGAACCGAGACGGCAATCTCTTCGTCATCCATGAACTTGAGAAGCTGCTCCGGACTCCAGTCAGGCGCGCCCCAACCTGAGGGATCGCCGCCGTGGGATTTCAGCTCTTCCGCCCAGAAGGGTGGAATGAGATGGGTATGAACATCGATTCGCTGCTTTGTCATTCTGTTCTCCTTGTTTCGGGTCGAAGCTCAATATGTCGCGGTTCCTGCTCCACGTGTTTCGTACGGCTCAGTCCGAAGAGACCTTCTGAGGGATCCAAAGACAGGCACAATACAATTTGAAATGCCTGTCCGTGTGATGATGATTGAATTGCGGAAAGCTGCGAATCCAGTATTGCAGTACAGCAAAGTCATTTTGCAGCAAGGGTGACGGCCATAGTACCTTTCGAGGCCCTGACGAAGTGGCTGGACACTCACTTCTTAGAAAGTGAGAACGAACCGCTTATCAGAGCCAAATGTCAACTGGAAGTAAGTTGCAGTGGCGGCTTCCATGCCAGAGGCAATGCTGGGGTTCCGGTCGGTCGGACCTTATGTGTCAGCGGTTTGGAAAGATGCTGCTGCGAACGGACGAGCGAACCATTCATCTGCACTCTCAAGACACATCGTCGCCCATGTCTGCCTCATCGAATGGATGCCGCACTTTTCATCGAATTAGCGCGTTCGCGAACTGGCGATCACTACAGAAACGCTGTAGAAGGTCGTCTCATCGGCTTCCGCTTGATAGTGCCAAGTATCAAGATTAGCTTCGGGATTCCGATTCGGGATACATTGCAATTGGTCGCAGGCAGCTTTCAATCGAATGCATGCTGGCGTTTACTCCTTACAGCGGCGCACGGAAGCTGACACTGTGATCAGCTAAACCATCACACTTATTCGGGTCTTCCAAACAATCCCTCAAAGGGCGCCTCTTTGACGCGAGGATCCCGCTCTGTACCGAGGATCTCTGCCACAAAGTCCAGGAACACTTTGATCTTCGGCGCCAACGCAGCCGGACCGAAGTATAGAGCGGAGATGGTGGCAGGCCTCGGATGCCACATAGGCAATATTGGAACGAGCCGCTGACTAATTCCTGGTTGCCTCGCCATGTAAAGCGGCAGAACAGCAATGCCCAGACCTGTTAAGACCAGATCGCACATGACCACTGGATCATAAGTAGAGACACGAAAAGTTGGAGCAACTTCAACCACTTCAGCCGAGCCGTTGCTTAATTTCCAGGTCCCTGCACCGATGCAAGCATGTCCGAGCAATTCATTGGGGAGATCCGGTTTACCCGCACGCTGAACATATTCTGTTGCAGCGTACAGACCTCGCAGAGTACTAGGAAACTTTCGCATGCGCCTGGTGGAGTCTCGCGGCGGCACAATCTTGAAGAATACGTCCACGTCCTCTCTGGGCTCCCGCTCAAAGTCGTCCGTGTACGTTTCAATAGCAACGCGGATGTCTGGGTATCTTCGCAAGAAGTCCGGGAGCATCTGGACCAGCAGCCCGTTGGCCAAGACGATCGGACTACAGACCCTGAGGAGACCGCTGGGATTGACGCGCCGTTCTTGCAACGTTTCGCTCCCAATCTTGATCGTCCGAAGCGCCTGATTGCAACTCACCAGAAACTCTGTACCAGCGTCCGTTAGCAGAACGCCCTTGGGACTTCGCCTCAGGAGAAGCACCTCCAAGTGCTTCTCCAGTCTGGTTGTCGCCCGTGCGACGGTCGATGTCGGCAGGCGCAGCTCTCTGCCGGCGGCGCTGAACGTTCCCCTGCGCGCCACGACTCAGCTTAGGTAGTAATCCTTTTGCGCTCATTTGACCGAAGTAGCTTGTGAACATCTTTTCCGAGTCGATGCAATCCTGGAAGCCGGCCTGCCTGACCTTAACGGTGTTTGAAACGTTGTCGAAGTCCTGCTGAAACGCGAAGTCCCCGTATCCCCAGCTGACAACTTGATCGTAAGGGATCGGTTGCAGATTGTGCTTCCGCACAATGCTCTCCCACATCGGACCCTTGTCTGCCATGTAGGTGGCTAAAGAGAAAGGAACGGGATCAGCAACTTCGAGGTCAAACATCTTCGCGATGCGCGGCCACATGTGCTGCCAACGCATCGTGTCGCCGTTGGTTACGTTGAACGTCTGATTCTTGGCCGCCTCTGTATCGCCTGCCCACAACGTAGCTCGTGCAAGGATATCTGCGGACGTGACCTGATACATAGCGTGATAGACCTTCTCTGCTCCTGGAAAACGCAAAGGCAGGCCCATTTCTTTGCATATCGTAGCGTAAACGCCAATGACGGACAAAAGATTCATCGCGCTTCCGACAGACAAGCCGCAGATCGCACCTCCTGGCCGAATGATGGTGAAGTTCCAAGCCTTACCCTTCTGCCGGGAGCGCAGAAGGTCCTCCTGTTCGTAGTAGTAGTTGGGCGACATCAGACGCGGGTCATCCTCTCGTGCCGGTGTCTTGTATGGACCGAGGTCGGACCCATAGGCCTTGCCACCCTGAAAGATGGTGATGTGCTCAAGGGAGGGAACTTGCTCGTCGAGATATTCGAGAATGCCCTTCAAGAGCTCAACGTTGATCTTGCTTTTCTCGGCGGCGTCTTTTTTGTCTACGTAAGCGCCGAAGAAAAGATGAGTAGGGTTCGGGATCACCGAAAGCTTCGCCATGATGTCGGGGCGGTCGAGGAGGTCAACCGAGATGTGGCGGATGTTATCGTGACTCTCCGCCGAACGGCGAGACAGTCCGTACACAGTGTTTGCAGAATTGGCCGCGTAGTGCTCCAGCACGGCAGCCCCGGAGACCCCTTGTGCTCCGGTTACCAAGATCGACCGGTGCGCTATTTCAGTCCGTCGGACTTGTGTCATGAGGCCTCCTATGTGATCCCGATACCTAACGATCTGAAGAGTTCAACTTGCTTGCTGGCCCTGGTAGTAGGGGTAATCGGTGTATCCCTTGGAAGTGAAAGTGTAAAAGGTACTGCGGTCGTAGTCGTTTAGCGGAAGGCCTTGCTGTATCCTCATGGGCAAGTCTGGATTCGATAGAAAGTGACGTCCGAACGCCACCAGATCGGCATCGCCCTCTTCGACAATCCTTTCGGCCGTGTCGGCTTCGAAGCCACCCGCAGCAATAATCTTTCCAGTGAAGATCTTCCGGAGTTCTTGAGCCGCTACAGGAGCCTGACCCTCCTGGAGTACAACGTTCCCTTTGACCCGCGGTTCAACGATATGGAGGTAAGCCAGGCCGAACCGGTTGAGCGCACCAGCAAGATAATCAAACAGTGCCCGAGGGTTGCTGTCCGACATGTGGTTCCACGTCCCGCTGGGTCCGATCCGGACAGCAACGCGATCGCCGCCCCATACCGATGTCATGGCTTCAACCACCTGGAGCAGGAAGCGGCATCTATTTGGGACCGATCCTCCATAACCGTCCACGCGAGTGTTGCTGCCATCCTGTAGGAATTCATCCGGGAGATAACCGTTTGCGGCATGCAACTCGACTCCATCAAAGCCCGCAGCCATCGCGCAGGCTGCGGCCTTCCGGTAATCCTCTACCACTCCGGTGATCTCTGATAGTTCCAACGCCCGGTGCGGGGAGGGTTTAAACCAACCGGAGGCCGTTGAGACGCTAGGCTCAGAATCAAGCCAGTACGAAGCGTCGACCGAAGGAGCCACGGGCATAGCACCGTCCGTCATAGAAAGATTCGAGGAGCGGCCCGCGTGCCATAGTTGGGAGAACATGAAGCCGCCTTTGGCGTGCACCGCCTCGGTAATCTGTCTCCAGCCGGCAACGTGTTTGTCGGTATAGATTCCGGGTGCTCCGTACCACCCGCGGCTTGTAATCGAGATGTTCGTTCCTTCGGAGATGATGAGCCCACCGTCTGTCGCCCTCTGTTGGTAGTACTCCTTCATAAGCGCCCCTGGGATCTCGCCGGGCTCTTCCGAACGGGAACGAGTCAATGGAGCCATAACGACGCGATGCTTCAATGTAATGGCCCCAATCTGCACAGGCGTGAAGAGCTTCTGATTCGTTTGATTGCTCATGGTTTCTCCGGTTCTTGTGACAGGTATGACCAGCCAGTGCGTTGGTCCTGCTTTGAGCGCTCTGGTCAGCGAGCTAATTTGCCGCCATCAACGGCAAGAGAAGCGCCAGTGATGAAGGACGCATCTCCTGATGCCAAAAACACGATAGCCCTCGCAACTTCATCTGCAAGACCGAAGCGTTTCATCGGCACACGGGCTATTCCGTCTGCAAGGCTCTCAGCCGATGTATTCAACCGACTCAACATACCCGTTTCGATAGGCCCGGGTGCTACGACGTTGACCCTGACACCGCTCTCTGCTGCTTCCAAAGCGGCTGCTTTGGTCAGGCCTTCGACTGCGTGCTTGCTGGCGATGTAGAGCGATGCGCCGGGGCCACCAACTCGGCCAAAGGTTGAGGAAACATTCACAATGCTTCCTGTCTTCTGCTGAAGCATGACTCGTAGCTCGTGCTTCATGCTCAACAAAGTTCCCAGAACATTCGTCTCGAACACAGTGGCATAGCTTTCCACGGTCTGATCAACGATCGGCCCAGGCTTTCCTTCAGTTCCGGCGTTGTTGACCGCAATGTCCAAGCGGCCGAAATGTGCCACGGCTCCATCTACGAGAGCGCGAACTTCATTATCGTTCCTTACGTCCGTCTTGATGAACAGAGCGTCGGAGCCGAGTTCGCGAAGCTCGTTGGCTAAAGCGCTTCCTTCCTCATCATGCCGACCGGAAATAACAATCCCTACGCCAGTCCTTGCATAGATCAAGGCGGTCGCGCGTCCGATTACGGTAAGTGCCCCTGTGATCAGGACGACAACATCAGACATGTGACCCCTTTCTAAGGGAGAACGGCTTCACCAGACTTGGGAAGGATGGTGGGCGGCTCTTCTGGCAGGAACGGATAGTCGGTGTAGCCTTCTGGAGAGGACCCGTAGTAACCAGCCGGTCTTTGGTCATTGAGGACGGCACCTACCCTGATGCGTTCTACCAGGTCAGGATTTGCGATGTATTCCCGACCGAACGCCACAAGGATGCGATCATCGTGCGCCGCGAGTTCTCTCGCATGGACGGGATTTATACCCACATTGAGAATCATCGTGCCCGAGTAGATGGCTCTGAAGTGAACAATCACGGCATCCCCGGCTAGCGCGGCGAGAGGTGTAGCAGAAAGATCAGCCATCTGCCGCATGACAAATACATGAGACAGCTGGTACTCATTCAGTTTGGCGTACACATACTCTGCTGTCGCGAGGGTCGATGAATTGGCTACAAACAAGCCGAGTTCATTCGTCATGGGCCCAGTCTTAACGCCCACGCGTTCACTCGGCCACACCTCCAGAACCGCATCCAGAATGTCGAACAGCAGTCGTGCCCGGTTCGGTATGCTGCCGCCGTACCGGTCCGTTCGTTGATTCGTCGACACATTGAGGAACTGGTTGATCAAGTACAAGAAGCCGGCTTGAATCTGAACGCCGTCGAAACCTGCATCCTTCGCAATCCTTGAAGCATGTCTGTAATCTGCGATGGTTTGAACGATATCGGCGACCGTCATCGCCTGCGGAGTCTCCGTTCTGACCAGGCCGCCCGCTAGATGAACCTGCTGCTCAGGATTGATTGCAGAAGCTGACAGAGGAAGTCTTGCATCAGTGAAGAAGGAGGAATGCGAGATAGCCCCTTGATGCCAGAGCTGTGCAAAGATGCGTCCTCCTCGCTCTCGGACGGCCGCCGTGACTCTTGCCCAGGCTGCACCTTGAACCTCGTCATATATACCGGGTGCGCCGTGCCAGCCTTGGCCGGCTTCACTGACCCATGCCCCTTCACTGATGATGAGGCCGGCAGAAGCACGTTGAGCGTAGTATTCGCCCATGAGTGCGGTTGGGACGTGGCCAGGATTGGCGGCCCTCGTTCGAGTGAGCGGGGCCATGACGATTCTGTTAGGCAGCGCGAGATCACCCAGCAGGTATGGCTTCAGCAATGGGTTGTCCACATGGTCCTCCGTCGTGACGGTGCGACATGGGCTTGCTAGGAAGGAAAGCTGGAGCCGAACATGGGATTGCCGCTCTGAGACTGCAGCTTTGTCGCCTCATCCTGGATCACATCCCAGTGTTCCACCAGTACTCCATCTTTGATCGTCATAATGTCCGCCGTTATCCAGCTTGCTGGCAGGCCTATGCCGGAGAACCGCCCGTGCGTGATCACGGTGTCGCCATCTGCGACGACGAGCTGATTCTCGTAGCGGAGCGTTGGCGGTAGACTCTTGATCAGGTTGAAGAGGCCGTCCCGGCCGGCAGGAATATGAGCGCTGTGTTGGATGTAATTGGGTGACCAGAACCTTTCAGCTGCCTCATAGTCCCGTCTGTTGAAGAGCGTGTCAAAAGCTACGAGAGCAATGGCTTTATTCTTTTCCGAAAAAAGCAGGTCCATACTTTGCCTCACGTCCAAGTTCGTTTAGTGCAGTGTCACTGCTTGTCTTTGGTGTTATTGCTCAAGCCTGCGGCTGGAGCATCATGTCGTTGAATCGGTTTACAACAATGCCCTCGTTCGGCCCGGGATTGCTGCGGAGCGATAGAACGCTTTTCACAAGTGCTTCGTCTGTATCTACGGAAAGAGCTTCTATCGTTTCACGGATAAAGTCCGCAAGAGGCATCGCGCGAGGTTCTTCATTGCTGTTGAGCAGATCCGTCTGAACCCAGGGCGGCGCGATCTCGATGACACGCACGGAGCTCTTCTTCAGCATGTAGCGCTGTGACAAGACGTAGGAGTGGAGTGCAGCCTTGGTCGCGGAATAGACCGCCGTTAAAGCCAGAGGCACAAAGGCGAGAATCGAGGTGTTGTAAACAACCGTCGCATCTTCTTGTTGCTTGAGGTGCTCGATGAGCGCCGACGTCACACGAATCGGCCCCATGATGTTGGTCGTCACGGTAGATGTGAGCAACTCCTCGCTTACATGACCGGATGCATCATCAACCTCCATGATTCCGGCGTTGTTAATCAACACGTTGAGTTTAGGGTAGTCCTGGATCAACTTCGAAGTCACAGACGCGATGTTGGCAGGATCTTCTATGTCCAGCTCGACAGACTGCATACCCGGGTTGGCCGCTGTGGTCGCATCGAGGTGACCCTTACGGCGCCCCGAAATGATCACCTTGTTCCCCAGCTTGTGCAAGGCTTCGGCTAGACCACGTCCGATACCGGACCCGCCACCGGTGATGAAGATCGTATTTCCTATGATTTTCATGGTATGCCTTTCGTGGCCGCCCATGGCAACGGGGGCCGGTGAGTCGGTCGTGAGCCAATTACATAACGGTCTACCAGTCTGCGGGGAGAGGACCGTCTGTTGGTGCTAGGCCAGAACGTACGTCCCGTCGGGACGCTGGTCTCTCAGGAACACTTTTCTTTTGGGCCGTTTACTCCGCAGACCCTTAGAAGGACTGCTGAAAGGATCACACGAAAGGACCAGCGAAAGATGGTCACTCTAGCTCACACCCGCCTGGCGTCATCTTGTCGGACACGATGAGGAACGCCTCCTAGAATTTGGCCTCGGACGAAGACGTGTGACACTTGGCTCGTTTGCCAAGAATTTGTCAAAGGTGACCTGATCACCATCGACTTATCGCCAAGTGTGCCGCACCCATGCAGGAGTGGATTTACATAGCAACAAGCGACGCAATACTGCCGGAGCTATGCACCCCGCAGGACCCCTGCTGCAGACTGTGGCTTGGCACATGGCAGGGAACGTCAGTCAAGGGTATAGCCCAACACCACGTAGCGCGAGAGGGCCGAATCGCGTTGCACAAGAGTCTGTTTAGCTACTATGCTACAGGTCATGGTGAAGGCTAGAGAACCTAACGCAACACAAAAGCCCCGGCACCCTCCGAAGGGGCAGCTCGTCGGCTACGTGCGGGTTAGCACCTTCGACCAGAACGAAAATCGCCAGCTCGAAGGCGTACAGATTGATCGGGTGTTTCTGGATAAGGCTTCGGGAAAGGACGTGAACCGTCCGCAGCTCGAACTCATGCTCGGCTTCGTCCGTGAAGGCGACACCATTGTGTGCCACTCGATGGACCGGCTCGGCCGCAATCTGGACGATCTGCGGAGGATGGTTCTTGGCCTGACTGCGCGCGGCGTCCATGTCCGGTTCGTCAAAGAAAGCCTCATCTTCACCGGAGAAGATTCCCCGATGGCTAACCTGCTGCTGAGCGTGATGGGGGCCTTCGCACAGTTTGAGCGTGAGCTGATTCGCGAGAGGCAGCGGGAGGGAATCGAGCTGGCGAAGAAGGCCGGCGCATACCGGGGCCGGAAGCATTCGCTGACGATGGACCGGGCGGCGGAGTTGCGGCTACGTCTCAGTGAAGGTGAAAGCAAATCGTCTCTGGCGAGAGAGTTCGGGGTGGACCGGACGACGGTCTATCGTTATGCCAAGAATACGACCGGAGGTCGAGCATGATTCATCCTGGTCTGGCCGCACTAAAGCGTTGGGATAAGGAAGAGTACGCGGCGGGCTACCGCGCCCGCTTCTCGGAAATCCCGGACTCCGAAGGCGCGCATCTTTGCTGGCGGTGTGGATGGGAAGATGCTGACACGGAGACTATTGAGTCGGCTCGCCACAAACAGGCCTTAGCTGAGGGCATGGAAGACCATTTTGAAGACACTTGGGGCAATCTCTTCGACTCAGGGGAAGAGGCGAGAGCCAACGGTATTCCTTTCGATGAAGATCGGACGGAGCCTTGGAAAGAGGGTTGGATCGCGGTTGATATCAACCTCGGTCTGCTAGCAGAGCGTGAGCATGGATGAAGAAGGGAACTCAACGTGCCATGCATTGCCGCTGCGGGAATCCGAAGATTCTTGCAGTGGGCCTCTGTGCCACCTGCTATACGCTCAAGCGCCAGGATGAGGAGTATTTCGGTGGGCTGCGTGAGGCCGTGCTGAAGCGAGACGGCCACCGCTGCCGCGTGTGCGGCAAACCTGGAGGCCGGAAGCGAAGCCTTGCTGTTCATCACCGCATTGCCGGCAAGTCTGAGTTGGATTTGATGATTACGTTATGCCTGGCGCACCATGCCATGGTGACGCGCACCTTGGTTCTGCTCGAAGACTGGCCGAAATTGCTGCGCGTCCTCTGGCGTGAGCAGCATCCGGAAGCTCATGAACAAACGGCTCTCGATTTTCGAGTTCTTGGTCCTGCCGCCGAACAATCCGAACTCTTGGAGCCCCCTCGTTCAATCGTCTGGAACTATAAACGATAAGATGGGCCTTTATCAGGATCGGTAAAACAGGTCGCCGCTGGCTAGACAGGACTGAGCTGAACAGCACACATCGCAACGCCACATAGACACCATCTACGCCTCTTTTTTCTCTAATGGCATACTCATGGGGCTACAACACCTTTCGCATCTTCGCCTGAGTCTGAAGCAGCTTGCATCCAGACTGGAATGGGTAGACTTTCCATCTCGGCCGTAAAGCTTTTCATTGTCTGGCTAAGCTGTGAGTCAACTTCGTCTGCGATGGTCATGATGCCCTTCATCAAAACGCTAAAGTCCAGTACCCCTACGTTCTCCTGCAGAGTGTGAAAGATGTTGACCTGCAGGATGCGGCTCTCCTCAACCATCATGGATGCGGTGTAGCCCTGACGGCGACGGTCGATACCGTGCTGGACAGCCGATGTCGATACCAGTTCCTTCGTTCCGAGCGGCTTGTCCGCATGCAATCTACGTGTCAGGTCGCGAAATAAGTGTGGCAGGTGAGCACAACGCAACTTACGGTCAAGAGGGATCGCCGTGAGAACGGCCTCCGTTTCAACGGCTGCAAACCAATCATCGATGCAATCCGCTGCTGTTCTCTCCAGGACCGCCCCAAGCGATTCAACCCTGCGCTTATGGAGAGGACCCTTCGCAAGCCTTTGTTGGATCGCCTCGACAAGATCGCCCACTTTCATCGGCTTTACGAGGATCTCATCGGTTTGCATCAGGATAGCGTTCGCGGCAGCAGACATCTCTGGAAATGCACTCAGCAGCAGCGTCACTGCTTCCGGATTAGCATGTCGCATTGCACTGACAACGGTAAGGCCGTCGCCGGCTCCGGGCATGTGAAGATCACTCAGCAGAACATCGAACTTCGCCGAGCTGATGTGAAGCAGAGCCTCGTTGACATCCTTCGCGCAGACCACGTCGAAGCCGTGGCCCTCAAGAATCTTGCAAAGGCTGAAGCGAACCATCTCGTCGTCATCCACGACCAGAATTCTGGCGATCTTGACGTGTGCCCTTGGTGACTGTGTCACTTATCTCCTCCAGAGAGCCCTGCCTCTTGCGTAGCTAATATTGGCTGCGTGGGTGCTTGTCAAGCCTGGGAGGTATAGACGGCCTCGCCAAGAAGGCTGGTTCCATGTACCGTGTCGAAGACCTTTTCGCCGTGAATCGTATGGGAACAGTGTGTGGTCCCACCAATCACCTTCAAGGCCGCGGCAACAGCATCCGGTGAGCCATGTACGACGAGAACATAGCTGTTGTTCTTGAGCGCAGCCTCATAGTGGAGAATGTCTTCATGTGCGATACCGAGCGTTGCGAGTGCTGCACCCACTACGCTGACGCCTCCTCCGCCTGCTCCGTTGTCAAAGGCGGTGACAATCCACGAACCCAGAGGGCCGCTTACCAGCAGGAAACCTAAGCCAGGAATGGCGAAGGTCTCATCGCCAACATCGTAGTAATCGACATCGACATCGAGCCGATCTGCAGAGGTGTCCTTGGAGGCAATCGAAAGGGTTCCCGTATCGACGCCGGCAGCTCGCAAGTTGTACATAGCGCGTTGCACTTGCTCATGCGTTTCACAGATGCATACAACCGAATTTGCTTGATTCATGGATGTCCCTCTCTTCGTTGCATCGGCACGGCTTCGCGCTGGCCGTACATTCCTTCAGGTTCAGCTAGTGTCGGTTGATTCGCTGAGCAATTCGGCTCACCCAGTCGCTCTTGATCTGGATTCCAAACGAAGGACCGTGCAAAACTGCACAGCTTTTGCCTGCTTTATGCAGGAATATCGCTATACCACTTTTGTGGGAGGCCTCCCATGCTTGATCGAAACACTTCCGACTCGCCAACGACGATGAGCAGCCAACTCTACGTCTGCCCCAGCAACCCTCCTCAGGAATCTCAGACAGTAAACGTTCTCCTGGTTGAGCCCGCGATGTCTCCGCGGTCCGATCGGGAAGCGGTCCTCAGTGCTGGAGCTTATTGCGTTACGGCTGTGTGCGATGTACGGGGGATCTTTCTTCTGCGAGATGAAAAGCCAGTGGCCTTTGCGGTGATCAATGACACGCTTGGACCTTTCGGGCTAAGGGCGACTGCTGAATGCGTCCGTCGCCAATGGCCTCTTGCAAAGATCCTGATACTCGGGCGTGCGGCCCCAGCTTTGGAAGATCATCTCTACGACGAGGCAATCAGTCATCGGCACGAGGCGACAGCATTCCTGGATGTGCTTCAGATGCTGGTGGAAAATCGATGGAGCAAGAGCATGTCGGCGGACTACGCAAAGTACGGAAGAGCAGGCGCAACTCTCCAGGAAAGCGACCCGACGAAAAGTCTGGGTCAGGAACCCGCTCAGGCGAGAGATCGGCATGATGTACCAGGTGGACTGTACAGAATGAGTGCGACCGGCTAGCGTTCCCTGACTGATAAGGTCAGGGAACGGCAAAAACGTCAAGATTCTGTCGCATAGAGAACACAAGGAAGCTATCATCGCTGCATACAAGCCGCTCTTAGACAAGTGCTGCCTATGGGAAGGAGGCACCGATTATGAAGGACCCGGCAGCTCCTGTGCTTTTCAATGCAGCCACCTACCTCGCAAACGCTGGGCTGGGTCGCAGGATAGTGCACCTGAAAGCCAAAGATGTCTTCTTTGTTCAAGGGAGCACCTGCGAGTCCGTCTACTACCTGCAGAAGGGGCGAGCGAAACTAACGATCGTTTCTGCAGCTGGCAAGGAAGCGACGATCAGCCTTCTCTCGGAGGGTGACTTCATTGGTGAGGAATGCGTCGCTGGGGTAGCCGGGCCGCGCTTAGCGACCGCCACGGCCGTTACTGCCTGTACCGCAATGAAGACGGAGAGAAAAGAGATCATTCGCGCACTTCATGAGGAGCATGCATTTTCTGACTTCTTCGTATCCTTCTTACTGGCGAAAGCCATAAAGACGCAGGCCGATCTGGTTGACCAGCTCTTCAATTCAAGCGAAAAGCGCCTTGCACGCATCTTGCTGCTGATGGCTGAATTTGGCCAGCCGGGCGCTCAGGAGACGTTGATTCCGAAGATTTCTCAGGAAACCCTTGCGGATATGATCGGCACTACGCGATCTCGTGTCAGCTTCTTCATGAATCGGTTCCGGAAGCTTGGCTACATCCAATATAAGGACAGGATTCGAGTCCATAAATCCCTGCTCAACGTAATTCTGCACGACCAGCCATCAGGAGAAAACTCCCAGAAGGCCTCTCTTCTTGACAGTCGTCGTGACCAGTCAGACGCCGCGAAGCGTAGCCAGGAACTGGGCCGCCTTACTCTGTAAGACGAGCTTCCTATGAATGAGCGAGAGGCTATACAGCTAGGAAGGCAACGTCTTCCATACTGAAGGATTTGTAATCATGACCACAAGTGCATTCGGCGCATTTGTTGGCTGCTGCGCCTTTTTCGATCTCTGCCTGCTCGGCAGTAGTCAGATCCTGAGCGAAATTCCGCAGTCATTCCTGCTGTCGTCAACTCTAAGATCAAGCTCCGCAGGTGTACCGGATTGCTCATCAAATCGCGCGGCATTAGCCGAACATGGAAGACGATGACTTGAAAGCGAAGCCGTGCTCATGCATCCATGGGGAAGATGCTTCCTTCGATCGAGAGACGCCGTGTTCTGTGCCAACCTGAGTATCGTGCTGTTGGAAGTTCCGCTAGGGACTCGTTCCGACCGCGCATGGTTTTGTGCATGATCGCCCGCTTTTTTGAGCTTTTTGGCAAAATTACGCTGTTCGGGCTTGCCGCCATCCGCGATGTCTTCCGGCCCCCGTTTGAGTTGTTCTATTTCCTGCAGCAGCTCTACGAAATCGGTGTCGGTTCACTTTTGCTTATCCTCACCTCCGGCTTCGCGCTCGGCGTAGTTATGACGCTTCATACCCGCGGCACCCTTATCCAGTTCGGGGCAGAGTCCGAGATTCCGACGTTTCAGGCCATGTCTTTCCTCAATGAGATTGGCCCGCTCGTCGCCGCGCTCCTCATCGCCGGTCGAGTCGGGGCAGGCATCGGCGCACAACTCGCCAATATGCGGGCCACCGAGCAGATCGACGCAATCGAAACCCTTTCTATCGACTCCTTCAAGTTTCTCGTTGTCACTCGCATTGTCGCCTGCACCCTCATGCTGCCGATCCTTACTGTTTTCATGGACGCCGCCGGCATCCTCGGCGGCTTCGCATCAGAGCGGGTGGTCTCACACCTTAGCTTTCGACTTTACTTCAGCCGTGCCTTCGATGGCATCGCCATCGCTAACTTGATCCCACCCACACTCAAAACTGCCGTTTTTGGCTTCCTCATCGGCACCATCTCCTGCTTTTTCGGATACACCACCGATGAAGGTTCCGATGGTGTTCGCCGGGCCTCCACCAGCAGTGTCGTCGTTTCCTCACTGGCCGTCATCCTTGCCGATGTCATCCTGGTCAAGCTCATCTTCTTCATATTCCCGGACCAGGCGATATGAAAAAAGAGCACAAAGACCAGGTTCAGCCCGATCCGAATATGCCCGCGATTGCCTTCTCTCAGGTCCATAAGGGCTTCGACAGCCGCAAGGTGCTTGACGATATTTCCTTCTCCATCGTCACGGGTGAGACCATCTGCATCCTTGGCCGTAGCGGTACCGGGAAAAGCGTCGCCCTTCGCCTCATGATTGGTCTGATGAAGGCCGATAGTGGCACGGTGACGGTCATGGGAGAAGACGTGGCCACACTCGATGCCGTGGGCCTTTCTCATATGCGCCGCAGAATGGGTTTTCTGTTTCAGAGCGGAGCCCTTTTTGATTCTTTTTCCGTCCGCGACAATCTGGCGCTTCCGTTGCGGCGCTTGAATAAGGAGAAATCCGAAGGCGAGATCAAGGACGCCGTCGAGGAAGCGCTCCAACAAGTCGGACTTGAAGAAGAGGGCGAAAAGATGCCCTCCGCTCTTTCAGGGGGTATGCAGAAACGCGCCGGTCTCGCACGCGCTCTCGTTCTTCAGCCACAGATCCTGCTCATCGACGAACCCAGTAGCGGCCTTGATCGCATCACCGCCTGTGAGATCAACGACCTCCTGCTTAAAATCAAAACTGAGCGCCACACCACCATGGCGATCGTCACCCACGATATCTACGGCGCGCGACGCATCGGAGACAAGTTCGTCGTGCTTGATGAAACCAAACTGCTTGCCTTCGGCACGCCGAAAGAGCTTGACGAGCGGCATGACCATCGTCTGAATCAATTCATCTCGGAGGCCGGGCGGTGAATCAACGCAATCTATGGGTCGGCATTCTCGTCGCGGTCGCCATCGTCCTCTTCGGCACGGGTCTCTTCTTAATAGGGAGTCAGCATCGAGCCTTTCGCCACCACGTCGTTTTCTACAGCGATCTCGCCAATGTCGATGGCATCGGCAAGGGTGCCAAGGTGCGCGTCAACGGCATGGACGCAGGAGAAGTCGAAAATATCTCCATTCCCTCCCGGCCGTCGCAGAAGTTCCGTATCAAGCTCAAGCTGGATGAGCGTCTTCATGGCCTCATTCGCGAGGATTCCCTCGTATCCATAGAGACGGAGGGCCTCGTCGGTGACAAGTTCCTCCTCGTGCGCAGCGGCACAGATCAGTCCCCCGAGGCTCCTGCGAGCTTCACTCTGCCAAGCAAAGAGCCGTTTGAGATCGGCAAGATGCTCGATAAGGCCGACGGCCTTATCGCGCAAATGGGCGGCACCATCACGCAGGTCAATGGCACCATTGCCGACGTCCAGGGCCACCTCGATGGCGCTCTCGGCGCGGTCACCACCACGGTCAACAACACGAACGGCATCGTAACCGACATCCGCCACGGCAAAGGTACCGCTGGCGTCCTGCTCGAAGACCCCGCTACCGCGGCAAACGTCCGCCATATCGTCACCAACACCCAACAGGTGACCCAGAGCCTCCAAGCTACTGCGGAGCAGGTCAACGGTATCGTGCAAGACGTCCAGCAACGCCAACTCGTCGCGAAGATCGATGACACCATCAATAGTGCAAAGAGCGCTTCACAGCAACTCGATCAGGCTTCGCGTCACGTCAATACGACGCTGCAGACTGCGCTCGGTCCAGACCAGTACGGGAGAGACGGCGGCGTCAACTTGCGTCAGTCCCTCACTAACGTCAACGATGCCAGTGGCAATCTTGCCGACGATACAGAGGCCCTCAAGCATGAGTTCTTCTTCAGGGGTTTCTTTAAGAGTCGCGGCTATGACAATCTGGACCAGATTCCGGTTCAGCCCTACCGCAACCGGAAGATATTCCGCAAGCTCTCGGAAGACCGGCAGTGGATTGACGCCCCGGCCCTGTTCACAGAAAACCCGGACGGGACCGAGACCCTTTCCGCCGCCGGTCGCCTGCAGTTGGACAACGACGCCGCCCGCATTGACGGGCTGCACGACTCACCGCTCATCGTGGAAGGTTATGCTGACGCCGGTACCCCAGCGGATCAGCTCATTGGCTCACGCGAGCGCGCTGCGCTCGTTCGCACCTACCTGCAGCATCGTTTTCAGATCGCACCAAAAAATACCGGCATTATCGGTCTAAGTGCCACACCGCCTAGAGCCGCCGGTAAATCCACCTGGAACGGCATCTGCCTAGTCCACCTCAGCAAGTCCAAGTAGCCTGTGGCGTAGATCGCTGGCGTACGTAAATGTCCGTTTCGTCCGCACCCCACCCCCGAGTAGGGCACTTCTATCCGGCGTTAAGACGATCACTATACAGAATCAGTCTTATCAGACGTAACCTGTTTAGAATCATATAGTTATCTGACCGCCGATTGACCTGGGGTGAAGCGGCCTCTACCTACCGTCCAGTTGTAGAAAATCTTCGAACTTTCGCTCGACGAGTGCAATGGCCTGTTCTCGCCAGTCGAGATCGGCATTGGTAAACACAATGCGACTTGTCGGGAGTTATCTTCTGGGTTGACGCCCCGACCTGCATATCGGGCCGCCTAGTCGGCGGGTCCTGCAAAGAGAATCAGGTTGCCGTCCAGATCCGCAACAACAAAGGTTCTGCTGCCCCACGGTTCCTTCTTCAATGCTTGTTGAAATGGAACTTCTGCGCCCTTGAAGTCTAAGAACAACTGCTTGATTTCGCTCGCCGTGGCAACTGTGATTGAAGCGGAGAGCAAACCTTCCCGCTTGCGAACGTCACCAACAAAAACGGGTTCAAAAACTAGCCGCAAGTTCAATCGGGCGTTGTCGCGACTAAGCTGCCCATAGAATGGCGGATCGCCGTAGACGAATTCCACTTTGAAGCCAAGCTTCTCTGTGTAGAAGTCGCATGATCGTTGAAAATTCGCAACGAAGAGTTGCGCTTCGATGAAGGCGAAAATAGGAAGGGACGGTGTCTGCTTAGGTGTATCGCTCATGGGATCTGCTCCTGATATGAGCGCCTGCCACTTGTCGAATCCCTCTTGTCGCGCAACAAGCTCCTGGGCATCCGCGAGCTTGAAACCTGATTCCAGTATTTCCAAGTCTCCCATCGAACTGAATCGAGGCAGCGTGGACCTGATCTGAGCCGCGACGGGGTAATACCGTTCACGGTGCCAGCGCAGATACTGTTTGGCTTGCTTCTTAAGGTTGTCGATGTTCGGCATAGGCGCAACTTCGCTCGAAGATCGTAGGTAGGCGTTGCCTTTTCGATCTACCGTTGCGCCCTACGCAGCACTATTAGTTTCGCTTTGAAGCGCTTCGTTGTCAATCCATATACTCGTGGGCCGGAGTGAGAAGCGAAAGTCCCTTAAACGCATTTGTCGGAATTGATGACTCTCGGTTGAGCTAAATCGCCGATGTAGTGCGCCGGGATAAACCGGCATGAAGCAGGGAATGCAAGAGTCCTACGAGAAAGGAGTAGCGAACCGCTCGGCCCCGAGTTTTGCGTTGCGCACCGCGAGGTGCTCGGCGAAGCGTAAACAGGGGTACAGGTGGGCTGGGTATTGAGCTTCGAAAAGATGCAATCAGGACGCTGACGCTTTTGCATTGGCGGAAGGCAACACGGGAGGGAGCGATATCGCGAGTTCCTGACCGATCCTGCGTAGTCGTAGACCCCAGACACGCCTGGAAGCTTCATGCACGAGAACCGGGAGACCTCGGAGGCTCCTGCTGGCAACAGTAGCAGGACGGCGGGTAAAGGCTCAGGCCGTAAGGCCCGCATGAACGTCCCCGAGGAGTCGGACAGCGGCGTATTACCTATGAATCATTCGAACAAAATCGAGCAGTCGATGGCGGAGAGTGAGGAGGGAAGGCCGCTGATCAAGGAGAACATCCATCAGTCCAGCACGCGCCCGACACAGAGCGGGGCACGCGTGTCACAGGGGCTGGCGGGTGTGCGGAAAGCAGCAAGGGAACACAAGGAGAGGAAGTTCACCACTCTGCTTCACCACGTCACAGTCGATCTGCTAAGGGACAGCTTCGGTTCTCTGAAGCGCAAGGCTGCACCCGGCGTGGATGGGATGACGTGGCAGGAGTATGAAGCTGGGCTGGAGGGTCGGCTTGCCGATCTGCACAGCCGGGTGCATCGCGGCGCGTATCGGGCGCTTCCATCGAGAAGGGTTTACATCGAGAAAGGCGACGGACGGAAACGTCCGCTCGGGATCGCGGCAGTGGAGGACAAGATCGTCCAGCACGCAGTGGTCACCATCCTCAACCAGATTTATGAGGAGGACTTCCTCGGCTTCTCGTACGGTTTTCGTCCGGGACGCAGCCAGCATAAGGCGCTGGATGCGTTGTTTTATGCGCTCGTGAAGAGGAAGGTGAACTACGTACTTGATGCCGACATCCAGGGCTTCTTCGATAACCTCGACAAAGCGTGGATGATCAAGTTCGTCGAGCATCGCGTCGCCGACCGACGCATCCTGCGCCTGATCCAGAAATGGCTCAAGGCCGGGGTGATGGAGGACGGGAAATGGTCGGACACGGAGACAGGTACTCCGCAGGGGTCGGTGATCTCACCGCTCCTTGCCAACATCTATCTCCACTATGTGTTCGATCTCTGGGTGGACGTCTGGCGCAAGAAGTGTGCGCGAGGCGAGGTGATCGTTCTCCGCTATGCGGACGACATCGTCCTCGGCTTCCAGTGGGGTACGGACGCAGACCGTTTCCGCAAGAGCTTGGAAGAACGGCTGGGGAAGTTCAGACTGGAGCTGCACCCGGAAAAGACGCGCCGGATCGAATTCGGGCGGTATGCCGAACAGAACCGGAAACGAAGAGGAGAAGGCAAGCCGGAGACCTTCGACTTCCTTGGCTTCACGCATATCAGCGGGAAGAATGGGAACGGGTCTTATGCCGTGCGGCGCATGACGATCCGCAAGCGCATGCGAAAGAAGCTGCAAGAGATCAAGCAGCAACTCAGGATGCGCATGCATGATCCCGTGCCTGAGACCGGCGCGTGGCTCAGGTCAGTTGTACAGGGGTACTTCCACTACTACGCTGTGCCCGGAAATCTCGATAGCCTCGGGCTTTTCCGGGAACGCGTGCTCCGCTACTGGGGGCAAGCGCTGAAGCGCCGTAGTCAGAGACACCGGTACGCCTGGGCGCGTCGTCTCAAACTGGCCGCACAATGGCTTCCTACACCTCGCGTGATGCATCCTTGGCCCCTTGACCGCTTCGCCGCCACTCATCCGAGATAGGAGCCGCATGCGCTAAGGAGCGCTCGTGCGGATCTGTGCGGGGGGCGATCAGTAATGATCGTCCCTACCGCGACCGTTTCGAGCAAAGATCGATCTGGAAACGTGCATCGGCCTGAAGTCACCACTTGAGCGTCAAACGGTATACACAACCCAAGTCGACACCCACCGAGACTTCTTGGTGGATTCGAAGGGCGTTCGTCAGTCCGAATCTTTCGAGTTGGGATGATTTCTCAACAGCGCGACAGCTTGGTTGCCTGATTCCGGGAAGCGCTCGGCATATTCGAGCGCACTCCCCTCAAACACTTCGTCAAGGCGTTCGTAGTGACCGGGTATGCGGCAGCGCACGCTAAGGTCCGCTCCTTTTTCTAATAGCAGCCGCACAACTGCAAGACCGCGGTCGCCACCCTGCGTAGCAGCGTGGAATATCGGTGTTTGTCCTCCGATCCCATCCGCGTCTATCAAAGCAGTCTCATTGACGCCGGCACCGGAATCGATCAGTAATCGGGCGACATCAGCGTGCCCGAATTCCGCTGCGACGTGTAGCAACGTGGCGCCTTTCAAGGTCAGCATTCTCCCGCCGGTAGTCCCGATATCAAGGGACGGATACCTCTTCTGCAAGATTGACCGATCCTCATGAATCAGTTCGCTCACCATCTGGACATCACCACGAATGGCGGCGAGGACACCCAGCTCGTCGTACTTGGAGGTGCCTCCGGCATCTTGCAAAAGTTTGATCGATTCGTTCAGAGCATCCGAGCTTCGGACATAGGTCCCCAGGAGGCTGTCCAGGGCAGTTCCCGGATGTGCCTTGCCCATACGCTGCCATCGTGATGCTGTGCCACAATCGGGGTCCGCGCCATGCTGTAGAAGCCAGCTCAGGGATGTCGGATCGATGACCTCGCACGGGGCGTACAGGATGGGAAAACAATCGTGCCAGGCTGCATTCACATCCGCTCCGTGGCTCACGAGAAGCGCCATCATAGATGTTCGCGAACCACTGAGGCTCGCCCTCATCAGTGGCCCGTCTCCTCCCTCATGAACGTCGCATCCACTGCTGATCAGCCACTCCACGAGTTTCAGCCGTTCCTTCGTCGGTTCTCCATATCCGCGGCATTCGGCAGCCCAGCTCAACGGCCCATCGCCTCCATAGCCGATTGGCGCGATTCTCAGCTCCGGGTGTTTTGACAGCAACTTTCGAACTTCGGGCAGATCGTCGCCATCAATCGCTCCCTTCAGTGCGCCCGCCAGTGTTAGCGAAAGAACGTGGGCCTTCAGCTTTGGCCAACTCTGAAAGCCGTACAGGCATGCCGTTTCAAATAGCGCCGATGCGAGCGAAGGCGCCGAGCCGCTTCTGAGGAGATCCTTGGCTTGATCTCTCAGGTGACGGAGGTTGGGGTTTGCAGGAAGTGTGAGCGCGGGGGGACGGGAATCTGACATGCGAACTCCTTTCAAATGCCCGATGTTCGCTTTAGCGGGCTGAAAGAAGTTGCGCTAGGTCGGTCAAGCAAAGGTGGGCTTCTACCCTGTCCGCGAACCGGATGCGTCCTTCACGCTGGCTGAATGCTATACCTCCGTGGGCGTCGGTTCAAGCAAAGCCCCGCGTCGGGGATTTGACTCTACGGAATTCACTCGATCGGCGGATGAGTGCATCGGCCATCTCGTTAGCTCGAGTCCTCGGTTGCCGCTAAATCGCCGAGTCTCTTTGAGCCGCGGAGGGAAGGGTTGTCGCTTGTCTAGATAACTTAGTTGAAAAGCATGCCTTACAAAGTGCGCGTGCGATCTGGAGGAAGATATGCGCCTCCATCTCGAGCTTCGATGTTGAAGGTCTCAACCTTCAGTTCGAATTGATTGTGAACGAGCACGCGGTTGAAGAAAACCGTGGCATACGACGGCTAGGACCACGGAGCCGCGACGTAGTTCCAGCCGGAAATTCTCAAATGGTTTTTGTTTCATCCCTCCACCGTGTGACACATAGCGTGTCATGCATACTACGTATCAGAAGGTATTGAAGGTCACGCGATCAGTTTGGCTTTTTTTTGAGCTGGGCGGGTTTGGCTACTTGGATTTTTCTGCCAACAGAAAGATTTGCCTTCGGATGTGGTATCGCTGCGGAGCACCGCAATTCAATAGCGCAGCATCATCGCAGTCTCTTCCAAGCACGTCGACCGGATTATCCATTTTCGCCGACAGGATCCGTCCGGATGGCAAGGATAGCCTGATCGCAACCTCAAAGGTTTCCTTGCCGACCTCCGCCGAGTATTTGCCCTGAGCCGTTTTTTCGACCTCGACCCAATTGTTGGGATGATCGCCTACGGGAGCGACCATCCATCTTGCTGGAAACTGAATTTGCGCTTGCACGGGGGGAACGTGGCGAATGAGCAGTGTTGCTTCATGGGCGGTTTGATCCATCTCCGTTAGGGTGATATCGAAGTCGATAGAGTCCTGACCGAAAACTGTATAGGTTCCGTCAGCCCATGAGCTGGGTGTTCCGTGCTTTACATAGATGTGGTCTCCAGTTCGAAGGAGATTCTTTTGCCTCATCGCAAGCTGCACGTCGGCGTAGAAGGTGAGTAGGTCTGTGATCGGCCCGATCAAAATGGGTTGAACCTTGCTGAGGTCGGGCACGGACAGCGTGTACTCGGGCGAAAGCGACAGATCTTCTCGGAACTGCAGGCTGGTAGGTGTCAGCGGAACTGTCTGCCCATTGACGAGCAAACCGGTCCAAGCGAAATTTTCGACGAGAGGCCCTGAGGGCTTTCGCTCGACCCGTGCATTCGCTTGAGCCTCATAACGAATCGTTCTCATATGCCCCGCGTTGATGGCCTTCATCTGGTAGGAGATCGTCTCGCCCTCAACATAGTTTCGTGTAAGGGTTACGTCTCGGTCAGGGTTTATCGTCTGGCACTCGATGAGCCAGGGATCTAATAGAACCAGACCAGCTACGATGATCATTCTCCAACCGTTTGCAAGCATTTTGTCGTTCCTCCATAAACGCTGATGGCATGAGCCACCCATTGAGATTGCGCTTTGTAGCCGCGCCAGCCGCTCTCCAATGCCAATTGTCCTGATCTCGATAGAGAGCTTGACTCAGCTGTTACGTAGCTCGCGAGCAAGGGTATGTACGCGTTCAACTCTCGTTGGAATGAGCGAAGGAACCGGAGTGTGGCAGTTTCTCCGAGTACACCGTCCATAAAAGCAAACTTGAGCATGAGGGTATCCATGTGGCTGGTCACATCCGCTCGTTCAACAGGGCTTCTCAGCCATGCTTTCAGTGCCGCCACCCCTCCGGGAGTGATTTGCAGAGGCTTGCGTCGCCGCTTGCTCGGTCGGACGACCTGATCTTCGATAATCAACTGCCGCTCTTCCAGGCGTCGCAATGCTGGATAAATCGCGCCAGGGCTGTCACTGAATCTGCCCAGAGGCGTCTCGGTGAATATTTTCCGCAGATCGTACCCAGAGCTTGCTTTGCCGTGCAGCAGTCCGAGCAGAGCGTAACCAAGCAGTGTAATCGACTGCATAGTACGCATCGTACTATAAACCTACTGCGTTCTGCGTTGAAGAGCCATATTCCAGCTTATCTAGCAGAGTTGGCTGATCGCGAGACTGATGAAGCGAGGGATGACGAAACACCGTTGGGAGCCGCTTTTTGAAAGAACCTTCGTCGCTGGCAACGTTCCGTGTCTTAGCACCACAAAGTCTGTTCGCGTCAGCTGTGATCTCGATAAGTACAAAATCGCCAAAGCACTCATCGACAACGATCACGACGAACGCTTGCTTGCGAGTACGGCCCATTGCGCTGATCGATATGGCTGTAAAACCAGCGTCGCCCGGGCGGAAGGCAGGCCATGGAAATGACAGAGTATGGAAAGCATGGAAAGCCAAGAAGCCGGCTTCCCACCCTTGTATGTTGCGTTCAGAGGCGTGACGATAGGTTACGTTTCGGCGGAGAGGCCGTTCCCACCCGAGGCCAGCCTTGCTGAGCCTGATGCGAAGATCGGCCGCCGTCCCTCTCTTTTTATGCTGTGGAGAATCGGAGGCCTTTGGAGCCTGCATGTTCAAGGTCAGCAGAAAGAGGAAGCCCGTGGACGCGGACAGGGACGGCTGCTGAAGCCCATCCTAGTGCCGAAGGAGGTCTATGAGCAAGCAGATCGTTGCTCTTGGTAAGCCCGCAGTTTCAACCGAGAAATACCCAGATCGCCAAGTGAAGAAGTTGTTTTGCGGTATTGATATAGGCGCGGAAACTCTGGCGATTGCAGTGATGGAGGTGGACCATCCGTGGGTGCAACGCGAGTTTGCCAACACCGTTGCGGGACACAAGGCGCTGCTCAACTGGCTGGGAAAGATGAAGGCGCCGGTGCGGGTATCGCTGGAGGCCACCGGCATTTATTCGATGGACCTGGCCTTGGCCCTGGATGCGACCGAGTTTGTGGAGGTAGCGGTGCTGAACCCAAAAAGGGTTCACGACTTTGCGCGGACACTTCGCCGGTCCAAAACGGACTCAGCAGATGCTCAGGTGCTGGCAGAGTTCAGTCTGCGCATGCCCTTTGCAGCCTGGCAAAAGCCCAGTCAAAGCGCCCTCGCTCTGCGCGCCATCAGCCGGCATCTGGAGGCGTTGGTGGTCCAGCAAAGGCGGGAAGGTAATCGCCTGCACGCCGCCGAAAGATCGTTAGCCACGCCGCGCTGTGTGATCGCGGACCTGAAGCGTTCGCTGGCCGGAGTTGACCGGCGCATCGTGAAGCTGCGCCGTGAGGCCCTGACGTTGATCGCCGCTGATGCCCACTTGAGCCAGCGTTTCAGGCTGTTAACAAGCGTTCCGGGCATCGCGGCCGTCAGCGCGTTGCAGATCCTGGGCGAACTGGTCCTGCTGGCCCCAGACATGAAGGTGCGTCAATGGGTCGCGCGCAGCGGGCTCGATCCGGTACACCAAGACTCTGGCACTTCGGTGCATAAACCATCGCGCATCAGTCGCGCTGGCAGTCGCCACCTGCGCCGGGCGCTTTATATGCCGGCTCTGGCCGCAGTGCGTTGGGACCCACATCTAAAGGCGTTCTATGAAGCCTTGCTTGCGCGGCACAAACGCAAACTGCAGGCACTGATCGCGGTCGCTCGCAAACTGCTTCACGCCATCTACGGCATCTTCGGCAGCCAAACTCCCTACGACGGAAGCAAGCTCTTCCCGCATCTGCTGACCATATAAACGCTACAATCGCCTCATCAAGTGAAACGGAAGCGGGCTCTGCTGGGAAGCAACCATGCCGAGGGATAACTTGGTGGGCTCATCCCGACGATGAACCAACAGCCGAGCGGGGATATCCTCGCTCGGCCCAGACAGGCATCGGAGGGAAAGACCCACCATGCCTTGAAAATCCATTCCATCCCCACCGAAAATGCTTGCACTACAAGAGAGAATCTTCCCACACTCTTTGGAAATCCCTTCGGGATTCCCACATTCCCACGACCTCGACGACTGGATATATGTTTCCGTGTCCGCTCAACTCGAACCATAGCCAACGCAAGGGGCTTGTAACGGATGTCTCAGGTCCACAGCGTAACGGATGTTCCGGTACACTCACCCCTTAGCGAGGCTTGTCTTCCTTACTGCGCGCGTAGCGCGGGACTGGCAGGGGCCGGCGTTGCGGGCAGGAACAGGCCCGCTGAGGTGGGTGTCGCAGGACGCAGAGCGGCCGCAGACAGGGAGGAGCCGTCCTCCCTATTCAGTCATCAGTTTTGGGCTTTGAGGAAATCAGATTGCAACTGGATAAGAGGTGTAATCTTTCAAAATCTGCGGCTCGCCACCCTGGTCATGGATGCATTTCGCTTCGATTGAGACCTTGGTGTTGAGGCGGGCAGAGAAGGTGGTGTCATCGGTGAACTCGATGTGAACTTCTGGTCCGGAGCTGCCGTCTTCGTAGATGTGACAGGCGCGGATGACTTTACCGGCAAGTTCTTTGCATTCAATCATGGTTTTCGTGGAAGGGTTTACACACAATACGGTAACGCAAAACCTTAGTGGAATCGCTGTGATTTTGAGAGAATGTTGCGCCGATGGTCTGGCTACCAACGGTCGCAGAATATCACACTCATCGTGTGTAGACTCATAGTGGTCAAGCGCCAAGCATGAGGGAGTGCCTAAAGCTTCGGTTAAGACCATCTTCGGGACGGCTTTACGCTCCTTGCGAGAGGAACGCGGCTATTCCCAGGAGCATCTTGCAGAGCGAGCTGGTCTGCACCGAAACTACGTGGGCGGAGTTGAACGCGGGGAGCGAAACATAGCCCTGGAGAACATCGTGAAACTGGCGCAGGCGCTGTCAGTTCGAGCGAAGGATCTGTTCGACGCCCTGCCCTGAGTCGTCACGCCGTCCGAGTGGGGTTCGGCGCTACTCGGCAAGATCTTCGTCGTAAACGCCATCGAAGATCGGCTCTTTCTTACCCGGAAAGATACCCTCATGCTTCTTTATCAATTCATGCATGACCCGGAGTGTGATCCGCGCGGCGTAGCTGATCTCGCGGTCCAATTCGGTATCGACATCAGAAAAGTTGGGGTCGCTTCCGGCCTTCGCCGCCCATTTAGCGGTCCTGATCGCCACAATCAGCGCGGTTGCGATAAGAATGGACGGGCCCATCTTCGGCCAGTCGATTTTCCACTGGGTTCCCACCTGTTTCATTGCGTCAGTATAGGCGAAGATTAGGCGAATATGTCACAATGATGGAGCCGCGCGCTGTGCGCACCTGCTCGGAGATGTCATGGCTCGAAAAGGGATCTCGCGTGAAGACCCAATTGTCCAGGTTTTCTTTCCCTGTGACATTGGCACGCGATTGCTCGAAGAGTTTGCCGCCGCGCGCCCTGAGGACTACACGTTCCTTGAACCGAAGGACTTCAACGATCTGAGGAGCTCGGCTTTTGCTGGTATCCCCGAATGGGACGCTTTCGCGGACCACGTGCAACAATGCATCCGTTGCGGTGAGGTGTAGCCATGTGCGGACGATACGTGCGACGTACTGACAAGCAGAAGATAGCGGAATGGTTCAAGGCCAAGAACGACACGGCAAATCTGCCAATGCCAGACGCGGATTACAACATCGCGCCGACGACGCATCAGCCGATAATTCGTCAGAGCAAGGAAACGAACGAGCGCGAGATGGTCTTAGCCCGTTGGGGTTTGGTGCCGTTCTTCACAAAGGAGCTATCGGACATCAAGGGACTGACGACGATCAACGCACGGTCTGAGACCATCGCGACAGCGAAAACTTGGCGAGAGCCAATGAAAAAGCGGCGTTGCATCATCCCAGCAAGCGCGTTTTATGAGTGGCCGAAGGAGGGAAAGCCGCCTAAGCAGCCGTATGCTATCGAGGTTTCCAGCGGCAACCTGTTCGCGTTCGCAGGTTTGTGGGACGCATGGAAAGACAAAGACGGCCACTGGCTGCAATCGTTCGCGATTGTCACAACTGACGCTAACGAACTCATGTCCCGCATACATCCGCGTATGCCCGTCATCCTTCACGCACGAGATTATGACCGATGGCTAGACCGCGAAGAGACCGAACGGCTTCCATTGGATTTGCTCAAACCATATGAGTCTGAAGAGATGGAGATGTACGAAGCCAATCCGAAGGTCGGCAACTTCCGCAACAACGGGCCTGAGATGCTGCAAAAAGCTCTCGACGCGGCGGAGTCTGGAACGCTACCCATCTGATCGACAAGGGGTCTTGTGACGCGTGAAGACGAGGGTTGTAGGCGTCTTCAAGCAGAGGAAGGATTAAACGATGAAGGCGATCAGAAGGTCTGTGATTTTCCCGCCGACGAGGCCTAAGTATCTCTATAACGGAGGTTTACCGCTTTGTTTCCAGCCTGCTCCTCTGTGGCGGAGGATGATAAGCTGAGACGTGGCACGGCGCGGTCTCCAACGGGCTCTAGGAAGGTGAATCCGACGACGACACTCTGGGAGCAGAAGGAATGCCGGACACGATTTCGTTCTTACATCTTTCGGATATTCACTTTACCAAAGGCACCAGCAATGTCAGTTCCTTTGATATTGATCGGATTGTTCGGAACGAACTTGTCCGTGACGCCGCTAATTTACTTCCGGCGGTTCAGCCCCTGACAGGAATCATCGTTTCCGGTGACATAGCATTTGCTGGTAAACCGGACGAATTCAAGACCGGAATTGATTGGCTAGCAGAACTCTCTGCCAAGCTCAACTGCGATCCAAGTTTGGTCTGGTGCGTACCTGGCAACCATGATGTTGACCGCAATGTGATACGTGAACACACAGGTATCACTCCCATCCAAAACGAAATCCGCGTATCAACGGACCTTAACGCGTGCATGAAGAGGCACCTGACAGCGGCGATGCTGCAGTGCTTTTCGAGCCTCTCAGAGCCTATAACGACAGCATTGGTCAAAGATTTGAATGTGCATCAGTTCCAGCAAAGCCGTGGTGGGAATTCGATCTTGGCCTCAATGACGGATCAACACTTAGGCTACGAGGTCTAAACAGCTCAATCATCTCCGGCGACAACGACAAAGAACACACCTGCCTGCTTTGTCTTGGCCCCGCTCAGTACGAGTACATGCGCGAAGATGACGTGACCTACCTCACGATTTGCCATCATCCTCCTGATTGGCTCGTGGATGGAGCAGAAGCCCGGACAGCACTGAAGGCCTATTCGAAGGTCATTCTCACAGGGCATAAGCATTTCCACGAAGAAGAGGAAGTGAATGGGACTCTCTGGCTCAGTTCTGGGGCCGTACATCCTTCCCGAGCTGAACAAAAGTGGGAACCAACGTACTACTACCTCAGGTTTGAAGTAGAGGACACTGATTGTCAAAGGCTCCTAATAGTGGATGTCTTTCGGCGCATCTGGAACGACTCTTCGAAGATGTTCGTGCGTCCCGCGGGTCAGCAAGAAGATTTCAAGACATACAAGCTGCCTCTTTCGAAGAGGCAAAAAACAGGCGAGAGTGTAACACTAGTCACCCAACCTTCTACTGGAGGTGTCGAAGTGTCATTGAACAGGAAAAAACTTCTCTATGCGTTCGTGGCATTGCCGTACCACACCCGGCTTTCGATCATGGAACAACTGAAACTGATTGACGAAGACAATCGCGGACTTCCGGATAACGAACGGTTCGCATCCTGCTTTGATCGAGCAGAGAAACAAAACCGCCTGAACGATGTGTGGGACTTGGTTGAGTCAAGGCAAGCGACTTCTTAGGAGAATATTGTGCACGAATTATTTCCGAATTGGATGAACAAGGTATCACCGCAGATTGATGAGGCGCGTTTGACGGCGCGTTGGAACGCTGCAAAGAAGGTCGCCGACGAAGCGAATGAGGCGGGCATACTGGCACTTGCCGAACAAGCACTCAATCTCAGTTCCGCTGCAACTGAGACGGTACGCGTTTCAGCACGCTTGGCGGACACTACCTATGTCTCAGAAGATGATGCACTTGAGCTGTCCGCTCTGGCAGCGGGAGCTCTTGCGTCACTCATGACCACCAATTCCCGCAAGGGGGAGACAGCAGCGGCATCAGTTCGAGCGGGCCTGTTCGGCCGTTCGAGTAGTAAAGGGATGACCCAAGATCTCCGCCGTTTGGCGGACGCCGCAATCCAGCGAATCTCCGAAGAGGACCGTAAAGACGCAGTGGTACCAACTTGGGCAGGAAAGGCGATCACTGATGTTACCGGCAAGCAAGCGGTTGTCGTCGATTTGTCCACAACCCACACGTTGGTTCTTGATGCCGCGCAAGCAACGATCAATTCGGTGAAGGCACAATTCCAGAAGTTCACCGACGCTTTGTCTAAAATGAGCTCCCTGCAAAAAGAATCATCCGACCTCGCATATCTGCTTGTGTCGCAATACTCCTTCGTCGCAGGGAAAGTCATTTCATCTATGAGCGCAAGTGATGCTGCTTTTTGTTCGAGTAGAGACCTTTTCAACGCAACACAGTTCACATCGACGCTTCCCGCATTCGAGGCCTCGCTCGCGATGCTCTTGAGGCCAGCGAAGTTGTCTAAGAAGGCCGTTACGCTATCGCAGGCTGTTAGTGGTCTCGACGGGGAAATCCGCCAGGCAATCATAAGTAATTCGGTTGTCTTTCCTAAAATTCTCCCGCTTCATTTTGCCGTCCTCAAGTGCCAAGAAGTCTCAGGAGGGGAGACGTGGGCTCCGGCCTTCGAGACAGTTACAGGTTTGAAGAGTAGCCTCTCGCAGACCCCTGAAGAGCTTGCCGCTCAGTTTTATCTCGAATCGATATTGATCTGGCATCTGGAAGGCTAAGAACGATGATTAAGTTGCATCCGGGATTGGCACTGAAGGCGGATGATGTCTATCAGATTTGCCGTGGAGGCGACACGAAAATTGTCGCGCTCATGGGGACGATCGGTTGCGGGAAAACGACGTTGATAGCGGGGATTTTTCAAGCTTTTCTCGAGGGGAGTGTTGCCGGATATAGCTTCCGAAGGTCAGACACGCTGGTGGCTTTCGAAGAGAAGTGCTTTAACTCGCGCACATCTTCGGAGAGCTCAGTCGCTTCAATGCCCCGGACTTCGGGGCAGGTAGGTGCGGAGTTCTATCATTTGGAGGTCGTTCGAGATGCGGACCGATCCATCCACCGAATCTTGCTTCTGGATTTATCGGGTGAGGTATACGAAGGGGCGATGCACGTCGAAGACGATGCGGCCAAGCTCACAGTTCTTCGCGACGTAAGCCTCCTTGTTCAATTGATCGACGGCAAGAAGTTGTCCTCGGGCGCGACACGCGAAAAGGTCTATTCGGATGCAAAAGGGCTTCTGCGTCGTCTGTTCGAAGTGAACTCGATCACCGCTCAGACGCCGTTGCAGGTGGTTGTCTCAAAAGTAGATCAACTCGTGGGCGATGACACTTCGCAGCGAGCGCTTGAAGCTGTGCGCGCGACGGTCGCCAGCCGGTTTGCCAAAGAGAGTCAAAGACCACATTTTGAGATTCGTGAAATAGCAGCCAGCCCGGCGCAGGAGACGACGGTCCCGATGAGATTTGGTGTGAATGGCTTACTGAGCTCATGGCTTGCAGACGAGGAATCTGCCATGCCGGCTTTGCCCAAGCTCAAAGTGTCTGGTGACCGATTGCAGCATCGGCTCGGCGAAGTCTGGATGCCAGAAAGGTTCGAAGCAAGTGAGTAATTCCGCGGAAAAGGGCATACTGCTGGTGGGTCTACCAAAGGCTGGCAAGACCACATTCGTTGCTGCGTTGTGGCATGTCCTCAACTCCGAGGAGATCACGGATTCTCTGCGTCTGAGCGTTCTAGGCGGTGACGACACATATTTAAATCAGATTCGGGACGAGTGGCTGAACTACCAAGAAGTCATTCGGACTACACAGCAGAATGAAGCGATTCCGACGATGCATCTTGTCGACAAAAGCGGCCAGCTGAAGTGTGCGTTGAGCGTGCCAGATCTCTCAGGTGAGACCTATGTTAGCCAGTGGTTGGACCGGGAGTGGTCCGACAAATTCGCGGCTGCAGCAAGGGGCGCATCGGGAATACTTGTTTTTATTCATCCAAATCAGCCCTTGGAAGCTCCAGAGATTACAACAACGATGCGGATGCTTGCGCCGTTCCCGGAAGAAGAATCTTCCTCCGAAGACCCTGTGGATGAAGCAGTCTGGGACCCAGAAAGGGCAGCGGGAATCGTTCAGTTGGTTGAGGTGTTGCAGTTCTTGCAAAAAAATCTTCACCGACCCCTGAGGATCGCAGTGATGGTATCTGCTTGGGATCTCATTAAGGCGCGTTACGCGACGCCGCAGGAGTTCATTCGCACACGCACTCCGCTCTTGGAGCAATACATGCGGACGAACGGCGACACGCTGAATTTTACGGTCTTTGGGGTCAGCGCCCTGGGCGGAGACCTAGAAAGCAAAACGGACACTGATCGCTTGCAAAATGAGACAGCATGCGCATCAGATCGCATCGAAGTCGTTCCCTCCACGGCGGAAAACCTCCATGACATAACTCGTCCATTGCGGTGGGCTTTATCGTGGCCAGAAGGCGAGTCCGCATGAGGCTCGAACAGGCACTTTTCGGATACAAAGGTGGCCATCGGCGCATCTCTAGTTCGATTTCGTTTCAACCCGGAGATGAACGATTTCTCGTACGTATGACGGACCTGTCGGGCTCGCGGTCAGTGCCCGGATTCGAAAATTACGTGAGTGGGTATGCGCTTCCATCGAAGTCTGGATATGTGTTTGCAAAGACCTGGAATGCACCTGAGTGTGAGCGCCCGGGCTGTGTCTGGACGCACGTGATGTTGGTCGGGTCGGGAGATTGGCGTGGACTCACTCCTGCCGGTATATCCGAATCGTTCCATCGCCCCGCTGCTGAGAAGCTTGGATTCGATTCATATTCCAACTGTTTGGTAGTTGGAACTGAGCCTGGCGACGAGCGCTTACCGAAACTAGAAATGAGAGAAAACATCGTCCGTGCGCTTTACTCCGATGATCGTCCCATCATCATCTCTGAGTCCGAGGAGCGAACACAACTCAGTTTGTTTTTGATGAGTTTGGTGATGCAGCGTCCACTCGCGACGAGGCTGTCTCTCTCCTTCTGCACAGGAGCTCTGAGCTATCTAGAAGCTAACTCTGTCCCAATCCGCATTCAAGCCATGCCATCGCGAATTGCGCGGATGGTCAGGGACGAAGTTCATCTTCTTCATGGTGAGGAAGAGCCTCTTGTATCAGAGTGGGCAAAGTGGCTCGTGAAGGACCTAAAACGAAAAGACATCGTTCTCGAGGAGCTTTTCGCTCCCTTTGATAACACAAGCCAGACGTATGAAGAGCCGGAGTCGGTTGCGATCATTCGCAAGCTCTCCGAAGCCCGCGTTTTATTTCAATGCGCTCACGATGGGAGTCAGACAGCCGAAGATGTGTTGCGTGGAGTGACCACGCTTTTTCCTGATGGCGAGACACAAGTCCCGTTTAAAAACGCTCTTGTTGGGGAGCTTGCGAAGACCTCATCTCAGAGAAATTCTCTGGTTAGAGTTCTGTTTGATTCGGAGGAGATTGCTTTTGCACTACAGGAATCAAAATCTTCACTGCTTTCGGTCGCTTCGCTTCTTGCGAAGCAGGACCCAACGCTGGCTCTGAACCTATTGAATGATGTGCTCTTTCGGCCTTACAAGAATAAGGTCCAACAAGACTTGGTCCACTTTCTGCTATCCGAGATCCAACTCTTAGCGGCTGAGCCGACGCGCCCATTAGAGACGCAGGTGCTATTTGCCATTGCTCGTGAACAGAAGGAGCTGATCTCGCGCCCAGGGTTCTGGCTATTACAGCGGTCTTTTGACGAATCGATTGAGCTCGCGGAAACTCTGGCCGAAGACTTAGACGACGAGCTTGTCCTGGCAGGCTTACTCGCTGCTGGTAGATTCGATCTGCTTGTTCGGATACTCAGAATGAGAGGCGCGCAAGGTGCGAGAGAGGCACTTAGTTTAGCGAGGAGCTTAAAACTCAACGATTCGAGTGAGTACCAGAAAGTGCTAGCTTTGCGTGGCGAAGTGTTAGATTTCGCGCAAACACTTGCTTGGGGGGAAGCATATTCCATGCGACCTTTGAACGAAGCGCAGCTATTCATTCTTGCGAGTTCAAGTGTTGAGCCGCACCGCCTTGTTGCGCTGGCGCCCGATATCTCGATCTGGTTAAATGCGTTGAGCGCGCTCCCATCAGAACCGCAAAGGATGTTTGCAATCGCCGTATTCCTGGCCTGCGGAGAAGAATTTGCAGAAGGGTGGAGACTGCTGAGAAAGTCCTTTGATGTTATTCATCAATCGACAGGTTCGAAAACGATTCCATCTGAGTGGTGGGGGCTCGTCAAGTCGCGGCTCCCCACGCTAGCTGTTTGGGAAAAGTGGGATAAGTGTGAGCGATTACGCAGGGGGGCCGTGGACTCAATCCTTCGAGCAGGATTACCTGAGTCGATGGTTGAACAGGTTTCCCAAGATCGAACCCTGCAGCAGCGGCTCAGAGAGATCTATAGGAACCGCCGATAGATCGAGCGATTTGACAACCGCCAGATCTCGAGCAGTCCCTCAGGCGGGACCGGAGTGGTGATGGTTGAGCAATGCCGCACATGAGGCATTGCTGCGCTCAAATGTTGGTTATTTACGAGCCGCTATTGAAGTCCAAATCGTCTACTCTTTGGCTCCTCTACGAGCTTTAAGTGGAGCGAACGCAAAGTCTAGAAGGGCATTCCACGATAAGATTTCAACTGGACCCCGACATGGATTACAGCTAGGTCGTTTCGCGCTTCGGAACGCGATTTGAAGCACCAGAGGGTGCCCGATGCTCCGGCGTTGGGTTGGGAACGGGACCGAATAGAGGAGTAGTGTTGAGCGTGCTGTCGGCAAATTCGAGGGTGGTCAGAGTCTTCAATTGCAGCGCGAGCTGGGGGTGCGTATGACGCCTGAAGCGCCCCTGGTCCTTGACCTCCTTACATATATCGAACAAGTCGAAAAGCTCAAAGCAAAACCCGCCTTTACGGTGCCGACCGATTTCTTCCTCGCCAATCAGCACGACCTAAAGGGTCTGCCTGAATTGCAGTTCAATGTCCAAGACGCGGGCGGTGACATCTGGCTCCGCATTCCGCGTCTCCATGAAATCGCGCCGCCGCCGCCCGATGCAACGCTTGTTGCATGGGTCACTCTGCCCAAAGTGCCGACGAAGCTGCCTGACCTCAAAACCCAGATTGAAATTCACAATGGCAAGCAATTCGTCCGCACGGAGCGCTTGGAAGAGCGCCCCGAAGTCTCTGAGTTGTTCGCTTGGTATGTCGAAAACCAGTGGAAGCCCTGGGCCGCTGCGGAAGCGCCGAGGCGTCAGACCATCAAGCGCTACAACGAGATGTTTTCGTTGCAGCAGACGATTTCGACCGAAGGCTCTGAGACGCAACTGGAACTGGTTTGGGGTCTGGGTTATGCAGTCTGGAAGAAGGAGGGCGCGGGGCCCGCGCTCAAGCACCCGCTGATAACCCAGTCTTGCGAAATCACCCTGAACGAAAGCAATTTCGATCTGGAGATTCGCCCGCGCGAGGTTGACCCGCGCATTGAACTAGATACCTACACGGCAATGGAATTGCCGGGAGTGCGCCAACTTGAAATTTTCTGGAAGTCCTCCTTAGAGAACGGCGCGAACCGGCCCAATCCATTCGAGGCGTCCACCTATGAAGGCGCACTCAAGGCCGCTGTCGGTCATCTCGACCCCACGGGTGAATACGTCGTCCTCACCGACGATCCGACGCCGCCGGCAGCCGGCGACAAACTCAAAATTACCAATAGCTGGGTTGTCTTCGCACGGCGGCGCTCAAGCGGCATTTTTCTGGAAGATGTCGCCCGTCTTAAAAAGAGCGTCGAAAAGGCCACCAAGCTTCCGGCTGTCGTCCGAGATTTTGTGGAGCGTGGTGATCACGAAATCAAAGAACCGGTGATGCAAAGCTACCGGGGTCTGTCATCCAGCGAAGGCGACCATACCGCGTCTGAGCTGTATTTCCCGATGGCTTATAACGATGAGCAAGTCTCCATCGTGCAGAAATTGCAATACGGCAATGGCGTTGTCGTGCAAGGGCCACCGGGCACGGGCAAAACGCACACAATCGCGAACATCATTTCGCACTACCTCGCGCAAGGGTTGCGCGTCCTGGTCACGTCCAAGGGCGAGAGCGCCTTGAACGAAGTCATCGGGAAACTGCCGGAGCGCATTCGCCCGCTTTGCGTCGGCTTGCTATCGAACGAGAGTGACGGGATGCGGAAGTTTGAGCATTCCATCCAGACGATTGCGGCGAACATTTCCGGCATGAACGCGGCGCGGGCACACGCGGAAATCACCGCCCTGCAAGACAAGCTCAATCAACTTCACGGCAAAATCTCGAATGTCGACCGGCAGGTTGCGCACTACGCATCGCAGCACATGAGGAACTACACCTTCCAAGGCCGGGAAGTGACGCCGGAAGAAATGGCAAAGCTGGTGTTGGCCCAAGCCGACGATCACCAGTGGATGGATGACGATCTCCCGGAAGACGATGTGGCGATACTCTTTAGCGAGGCGGACGTAAATGCCTTGCGGCAGGCGCGTATTAAAGTCGGCAAAGATATTGTTTATCTCAACTGCTCGGTTCCGCCCGTGGACGCCTTTCCGGGCTGGGCAGTTTTGAGCGAACTGCACCGCGATCTTTCGCGGTCGAAATCAATCGAAGCCGATATTGCTTTGGGCTCGGTCATACCGCTCAAGGATGCAACATTCGAGACATTCGAGGCCGGTAAGGGCTTGATGGAGTTTCTTGACCGCCGTCAGGCGCTGCAAAAGAAACTCGCGCAGTCGAGCACTCCCATTCTCGAAGCTATCTCAACGCATCTCGGCAATATGCGGGCCGATGATCTGCTGCTGTCGGCCCTACTGCAATCCTGCGCCGATGTCCGCGCTTTGGAGACGCGGCGTAAGGATTTGCTCACCAAGGCGGTCTCAGTGCCGCAGGATGCCGAAGCGAACCTGGACTTTTTGGAGGCAGTTCAACGGTTGCGCACCGGCAAGAGTGCCTTTGCGTTGCCGTTTGGCAAGGGTGAAGCCCGCAAGCTCGTGGCGGCGGTGACTGTCGTCGGCTCTGCGCCGTCCACATCCGCCGATTGGGAGTTGGTCGAAGAAGCGCTGCGATGGCGGGCGGATGCGAAGAAGACAATCGCCAAGTGGAATTCGGTAGCCGCTGAATTCGGGATTGAAGCCCAGACGGGTGCACTCGATCTTGCCTGCCGGTCGATGACACAACTGCAAGAGTTCGTCCAAGACACACACGCGCTTGCGTTTGACTACGACGCCAAGCTCCGGGATGAAACGGAAAAGGTCTTTGACACCCGGTCGGCGGAAACGCTGCTTGAAAAAGGCGAGGGCACTGTTGTTGCGATCCGCGAATCCCTTCATGCGCATGTCGATAAGGGTCGTTTGTCCTATGCCATGAATCGGTTGGGCGAGGTAGTGGGCAAGCTCACCGGCCGCAACGGCCAAGTCGTCGATGCGTTGCGGTCATTCCTGACGGAAGTCATTGGCAAGCAAGAGCAGGAAGATTCCACACTGCACAACCTCTGGCTTTCCCTGCAGACCGAATTGACCCGGGTGAATAGCTTGCGGCCCGGGCTTGATGACATTCTGCGCGTATCGGCCCTGATTGAAGCTGGCGGCGCAAAGAAGTGGGCGCATCGTATTCGCACCGAACCTGCCGAGAGTGACAACGATCCGGTCGTTTTGGCGACGTGGCGCGAGGCTTGGAATTGGCGTTGCGCCGTCATGTTCCTAGAGAAGATCGACGGTCACGCGAAGCTGCGCGAACTGTTCGGCCATCGCAAGATAATGACGACGATTTTGGCGAGAACCTATCAAGACCTGGTCGCCGAAAAGACTTGGCTCGGGGTCTACAACAATTCGCCAACGGCGATTCAGCAAGCTTTGCAAGCCTATTTGAATTCCATTCAGGCGATGGGAGCGGGGACAGGTGTCCGTGCCGTTCGCCATCGCCGCAGTGCCCGCGAGGCAATGAAGCTGGCTTATAAGGCGGTACCTTGCTGGGTGTTGCCGGAATGGCGCATTTCGGAAACACTGCCGCCCGACCTTGGCTTGTTTGACCTGGTTATCATTGACGAAGCCTCTCAGTCGGATATCTGGGCTTTGCCCGCGCTATTGCGCGGTGAAAAGCTCCTGGTCGTTGGCGACCATAAGCAAGTCTCGCCGTCTGCCATCGGCGTCCCGGAAGAGAAGATCAAAGAGCTTCGCGACCGCTTCCTTACCAATCAGCCCTTCGGTTCTGAGATGACACCGGACAAGTCGATATATGACTTGGCGCGCGTTGTCTTCGCGGGTAGCTCGGTCATGCTGCGCGAACACTTCCGCTGCGTCCCGGCCATCATCGAATACTCGAACCGCGAATTCTATGAAGGCGACATCAAGCCCCTCCGTTTGCCAAAGGCAAACGAACGTCTCGACCCGCCTTTGATCGACGTGTTTGTCAAAGGTGGATATCGCCAGACGGATGTGAACCAGGCGGAAGCCAAGGCCATCGTCGATGAAATCGACTTAATCTTGGCCGACCCTGACCTTGCTGGTCGGTCTATCGGTGTTGTCACGCTGCTTGGCACCGCGCAGGCCGCGCATATTCAAGCGCTCGTTGGCGACCGTATCTCGCCGGTCGATGTCATTAGCCGTCAAATCGCGGTCGGGCCGCCGCCTGTCTTCCAAGGGCGTGAGCGGGACATCATGCTTGTCTCAATGGTCTTAGGTCCGAATGAGCGCGGCGCGGCCAATCGCGCCGATATGAAGCAGCGCTACAACGTAGCGATGTCTAGGGCACGTGACCGCATGTATCTGTTCCGCTCCGTCGAAAGCAACGCTTTCGGGGAAGACACCTTAAACGGTCGTCTAATCCGGCATTTCAAAGAACCGTTCCGGATTGACGGGCGAAGCTCCCAGCTTCTCCGCGATCGCTGCGAGTCCGGCTTTGAGTTCGATATGTTCGACGAACTAGTGAAACGCGGCTACCGCGTCGAGCCGCAGGTTCGCTGCGGTGCTTTTAAGATTGATTTTGTTGTCGAAGGGCGGGAGGGTCGTCGCTTGGCTATCGAGTGCGACGGCGACCGTTTCCACGGGCCCGGCCAATGGTCGGACGACATGGCCCGTCAACGCGTCTTGGAGCGGGCGGGCTGGACATTCTGGCGTTGCTTCGCCTCAAGCTGGGCGCGTCGCCGAGATGAAGTGGTCGGCGATCTTTTGCAAACCCTCGACTCCTTGGGCATTGAACCGTTGGGCTCCGAAGCGGTCGATAACACTGTGTGGGTTCACTACAAGGAAGTCGACCCGTTCCAAATTGAGGAGCCACTTGCAGAAACGCTATGAGCCGTCCTCTGATTCAAAAACGCATTGATGAACTCGAAGCGATGTTCGACGCCGAAAAAGGCGATCCCGACGCATTGCGGCTGTTAGAAAACGAACTGGCCTTCCGCTCTGTGCCCCGCGCGACAACGCTCTTAAATAAGGTGAAGCGCGTCCTCGCCGGTGGCACGGTTGCTGAAGCAAAGCAAGATGAATTATTCGCGCACAGACCACCGGTCGCCGTGCAAGTTCCTCTGATGCCAATCAAACCAACATCCTCGCCGAAGCCGGTCATTTCCATGACCATTGACGAAGCGCTCAAGGTTTTGAAGGTCACCGCCAGCACCGGTTGGGAAGCGGTCGAGCAAAGCCGCCGGGACGCAGTTGAACGTGCCCGACCGGACAGGCTGACGTCACTCAGTGAAACAAAGCGCCGTACGTTGCGAGAAGACGCCCGAAGCGCAAACGCGGCATACCTCGTAATGCTGCAAGCCAGAAAAGCCTAAACGCGATTACTGTCCGCGAGCCTCGCGGCCAAGAACATGGGAGCAAAGGACGTGCTACCGAAAACGTCTCCCATCAGATGCCAAAGCCAGTTCCCACTTCGATCGCCGATGTCTTGGATACTGCATTGGTGAGATTAGTGGCAAGCTTCGACGCATCATTGGTGAAAATTTGAGCATCCTGAGCTGCGCGCGAGACGGACACGTAGGCAAAGCGGGTATTGATGAGCTCTGGGTGGCTACGGGTGTCGATATTCACCAAAACTCGGTCGGCTGTCAGCCCTTGTGAGCTGTGTGATGTGACGGCATAGCCGTGGTCGATGTGTCGCATTTGGTTGGCGTCGAAGCTGATGGATTTACCGTTGTCCATCTTCACCGAAAGTTGATTGCCTTTGTCGATATGCTGCACCGTGCCAAGGTCTCGGTTGGCAACGCCTAACTCTTTGGAAGGCGCAGTAAAGCCCAGTCGATCGCCTACAGCGAACTCCCGCTCCAACTCGCGGTAGACGTTTACCCCATAGAGCCGTGCGGGGTTGTAGGTGACGGTGGCTCCATCTTCTTTCAGGACGGTCAGCAGGTTGTTTTTGGATTGGGTAGCGATCACCTTTGTATAGCTTTGTCGCCCGATTCCGATGTCTTGGCTGCCACGCGGATAGTACAGAACGTCATCTACGGCGTAGCGAGCAGCCCAGGTTCTATCCGCACCGGTCATGTCCGAACGAGGGGCGAGTACGCGCATGGCATAACCCTCTGAAGCGACTGCTCCGAGGGCTTGCAATTCGGAACGCACCGCCTGATTGATCTGACGGCGCGAGGCATTATCGGGGGAAACAACGATGGTGTTTTCCGGGCTGGCGGCGTAGCTCCGCGCAATCGCCGCGATGCGCTGTTGCGGGTCGGCAATCTCGGTAACTCGGCCCTGCTGTTCCAGGAGCGCCACCCCCTCGGCGATTTCGCCACGCGACAAATGCTCGACCGCCCTCAACAACTCAGGGGCCTCTCGTTGACGCACGATCTGGTCAAGCTGGGCCGTCTTCATTCCGGCCTTCACCAACTGCTCGAAAGGCTTGCCGGCTTCGACGCCCTGATGCTGTCGTGTATCTCCGATGAGCAACACGCGGTCGCCGGATTCCAGCTTGGTGAGGAAGTCGCGCACTTGCTTGGTGCTGGCGAGACTGGATTCATCGACCATGTACAGATGGCGGTCGGCGGTAGCCTGGCGGGCGCGAACTAGGAAGCCCTGTAAGGTATCGGCGGAGATCCCGGCCTCGCGGAGTTGGTTCGCGGCGCGGGAAGTCGGGGCGAAGCCTTCGACGACATAGCCGCGCGTTTCGGCCGCTTCGCGGACGGATTTTAAGAGGGTCGTTTTCCCGACACCGGCCCTTCCCTCCAGCCCTTGTACAACGTCGCGCGAGGTCAAAATCTCTTCAGCAGCAGCCCGCTGTCCGGCGTTCAAATGCTGCTGCTTTTCTGTGTGGGCGACAGCGGCCTGGATAGACATGATCTGTTCGGCGCGCCCGTGTCCTTGCTGCATCTGGCGCAAAATTTCTTTCTCGGTGCGTATCGTCTCTGCCGTCGTGAACTGCCGCCCGGTCTCATGTTTTTCTCCGGGCACAAGCTGGAACTCGCCGGAGGCAATGCGCGTCTCGAAGTTAGCGCGTACTTCGGTATAGGTGACTTCGCTCATCCCGCGGCGCAAAGCGTCGCGGAAGAGGTCGCGCTCATCGGTGACGGCTTCGCGCTCGAAGCTGCGCTCGCGGGCAAAGGTGACCGCTTCGCGGGCGACTTTCTGCACGGTTTCGTGAGTGCGTTCGGCGGTGTGAATGCGCGCGCGCTCCTGGGCCTCAGCCACGACATGATCGGGCTGGTTACCGTACTCGGCGGCAAGGTGCCGATGGGCGGCAAGCACCTCGGCGGGTGTCTGCATAAGTTTTTCGCTGCGGCTGGCGTGTGCCGCGATATCCGCCGCTTCATAGCCGTGAAGGCCGTGTTTTTCCATGCGCTCACGTATCTGATCGCGGCGTGCGCTAGAGGCGTCGAGATACTCCAAGGTGTATCCCTTGATCTCAGGTGCTCCGCTTCTACCGGCTTCGATTTCATAGCCAAGATTCCGAAGTCGATACGTCAACTCTGATTGATATACGGCAGTGGCGAACTGCTGAGAATCGAAGTAGCCGTGCTCTTGGAGCGCTCGGGTTTGCCCGTTCTCGCGCTGAGTGACATTGAAGATGACAGCGTGGGTGTGGAGCTGCGGCGCGGCATAGCCGTCAACGGGACGGGCGGTGTCGTGCTCGAACTTGGCAACGACGAACTGCCCGGTGGTTTCGGCTGGGTGGTTTCCGCCAAGCCGCGCCTGGGTATAGCGTTCCAACTCCGTCAACGCGATGGTGACGGCCTCGGAGTGCGCTGTTCGTATCCGTTCATCGCCGCCTACCAGGGCGGTCAGCGACACCGACTTGGGAGGCGAAAACGTAGCATCCCAACCTGCGCGATGTTGTACGGAGTTGACGGTCTTTCCATCAGCGTTCGCGTACTCAAAGGACTGCCGGTGCATGACAAGCTGCTCGGCAGTGTACGGATGTTGCCCTTCGGATAGACGTTGAAACTCTTCCGCGCCTACCGCGCCGGACAGGCCAAACTTCTCCGCAAGTTGTCCTTGCCACTGGCCCTGCACCTGCTCTCTCTGACTCCAATAGTTCTGGTCAGGCGAGGTGAATTCGCGCTTGTGGTAGTCCTGTAATTTAGAGGCCGAAAGCGCCTTGGAGATTTGCAGCATGGCCTAGTCTCCGAGGGAGAATCCGGCCTGTACGGATTCTGCGGCTTCTTCGATCGCATCGGTTTGGGACGGCTTCTTCGTGAGCGTCTTCGGGTCGAAGGTAAGATCGTCGTCGTCCAATGGACGCGGCACGAACGCCGGCTGGGTTGCGGGGATGTCGTGATAGGCAAATGAGAATCTGGCCACCGTGTTTCCCAGCTTCAGGAATGCGTGCCTGTCGGGGAGCCCGGAAATTTCCGAGTCCAGTACCAAAGGCTCGACCTGGCGCTCCACGCTGAAGTTGTTGCCAGCCCGCAGGCCGGTGGAGTGCGTCTCCCGCAGCCGCTCAATCTCGACCTTGCCGATGGCGTTCGACACCCATTCGGCAGCCTTGGGCTCCGTGATTTTCAGGAATATCTTGGTCGCTGGCTGCGACAGCATCACCTCGGCCAGATGCCCGTAGATCATCTCAAGCTGGGCCTTACCTTGAAAGCCAAGGATCAGGGGGTTCTTTGCCTTTCTGTTCTCGGTGATCGCAGTGTGCAGCTGCGGGAGACGCTGCAAACTGGCCAACTCGTCCAGCACGAACCAGACCGGATGCTGGCTCTCTTTGGGCTCGTTCAGGAGACGAAGCACAAGCAGGTCGATCCATAGACTATGCAGGGGACGGAGCGCCTCCCGCTCGCTCGGTTTGGACGTAATGAATATCCATCCCTTGCGATGCTCCGACCATTCGGTCGCGGTCCAATGGCTTGTTGCTTTCTCTTTCCGTGGGAGCATTCGCAAGCTGTCGGCGATTAGGCCAAGGGAAGCCAGGACGCCGTTGCGCTGCTGCTGCGCACCCTTCGCAATCATCATGGCCATCTCGGTATTCTGCACCCGCCGGTCGATTTCTTCGGGGTTCGCCATCCACTCCACCAACTCCTGCGGCGTTGGGCCAAAGGTCAGAAGATGTGCGAAGATTTTCTGCGGTGTCTCGGTGAAAAACTCGCCTTTCTTGTCCGTGGTCGGTTGATATAGCGACGCGGCTATGGCCCTGGCTTCGGCGCGGCGGCGCAGCTCTTCGGATGGTCCCCAGTAGGGGCAGCGCGCGTCGAGCGGATTCAAAATAATGTCGCCACGGTCGGCATCGTAAAACCGCTGCACGAACTCGCAAGCCGGGTCATAGACGATGGCAGAATGGCCGCGTTCCTTGATCTGTGCGAGAAGCTGCATGACCAGCCGGGACTTTCCCGCGCCGGTATCGCCCATGATTTCGATGTGCTGCCCTTCGGCGCGTAGGGGGATGCGCATGAGCTCTTTGGACTCGGTAGTTTTGAACCCGATGCCATCGCCCTTGACGACCTTATTGAAGCCGTTTGGAGAGACCAGGACGGGGCCTTTTAGCAGTCGTCCATACTTCATCTCTTTGAGCCGTCGAACGTCTTTGCGGACGGCGAATGGGAGTTGGAGAAGAAAGACGGCAAGCCCTGACCACAGCGGTATGCCGAAGATGCCTAAGACAGAAGCACCGTCATAAACGAAGCGGCGAAGGTAGTCATGAAGAGGGCGGTTCATGTAGGCAACCTTCGGTCCCCGATAGAGAAAAACGACGCCGGAGGCATGGGCCGCTGGGGAGAGCGCCAAGGGTATCGGCTTGCCGATTAGCTGCGGCGTAGAACCTGGTTGCACATCGGCTTCCGCGACAGGCCGGGTGTGGCGCTGGCGGTCTGCCACCGTAACAAGCTGGTACTCGCTGCGCTGGCGCATGGTGCCAACGAAACCCGTTTCGGCATAGCAGGAGAGGTAATAGCGTTGCAGCGGAGTCATGACAAAAGCGAGGTGGAGGTAAACGCAGACGACGGTCACCATGAGCGCAACAAACACGGCTCCGAAGCTGTAGACGGGATAGTGCGGCGGACGAACGATGGTTTCTTTGCGGCCCCATTGTGTGTTGGTCATGGCTGTTCTGTTGTCCCTTCCGCATAGCTGGCGAGCATGTCTGCAGCCGCTTTGCGCTTATTGGTTTTCACGTACCGGAGCATTTCTTTGAACTGCTCCGGCGTCATCTTTTCGCCGCGCAGCAACGGCTCAAGGGTGTTGATGAGCAGGAGACGTAAGGCTTGCACTTCGGCAAACAACGCCGCCCCATCGCCGTGTTGCTGTGCGTTCGCGGCATCCAACAAAACCTCCCGCGCCCATTCGCGGAGGTTCTTTCCGCAGCTTGCGGCAACCCGCAATAATGCTCGTTCTTCAGTGCGGGTAAACCGCGTGGCAATGCTCTGGGTGCGGGTTTCCCGTCCCTTGAGCCGCTGCAGGCGGCCTTCGATTTCAGAGGTCTGTGAAAGCATCGCTGACCCTTCTGAGGCCAGCTTCGGGTGCGGTTCCCAATGGAACCGCCCGAATTTGGCCTCGGCGGCAAGCCGGCTGTTTTCTGCACGTTTCCCGTTGGAACCAAATTGGTTCCCAACGCAACCCTTTCAGGGATGGATTGTCAACATTCTTCCGGTGCGCAGCACCGTAGTGCCTTTGCCCCGGAATGAAATGGAGGATCAAGCGCCTTTCGCCTGGGTTACGGGAGCTGCAACCGGTGCTGGAAGAGACTTCTGAGCGACCGGCTCACATGCCTCGGCAGCGGGAACCTTCCTGATCCGCAACGTCGCAGCGACCTTCCGGGCTTCCGGGGTCTTGAGGAAGTCCTGGAAATCACGGTCTTTGCTGAAGACATAGGCAAGAGCTTGCTCGACAACATCGTCAGCGCAGGCGCGGATGAAGGCGGCGTACTGATCGACCTGAGTAGCGGTTGTGTCAGTGAGCCGGATGGATGCGCTGATCTGACGGGTTTGGACGACTTCAAGCAGTGGCATTATCGTTCTCCTTTGGGTGATGAGTTGAAGCAAACTTGGAGCGCGCAATCATTCGCTGCGCTGTGGTCGCGATCTCCCGCGCTCTGGAGGCACAAAGCGAGGCCGGCAACTCGGCAGAATGGCGATCTTCCAGGACGGCGATTACGTCTTCGATTGCCGCGCCTTCCATCAGCAAAAAACGAGCGGATGCGACGTCGATAGTGCGCTGGGCGTAGTAGAGAGGATTGGGTTTATCCGAGCGGCGGGAAGCGAGCATGAGCGTTAGCTTGCCGACATCCTCACCGAGCGAGAGCTCGCGCACTGCCCATGCCCAATCCTGTTCGGAGTGTGTGTTCTTCCCTATCGGGGACATCCGCTCAGAACCACAAAGCGGGCGCACGGAATTCAGCAACGTATCGTCCAGTCCAAAGTCTGCGGGACCGTAGACGGAGTCACTGGGATAATCGACAGTGACAAGGTGAGCAGGATCGTACTTGCGATTCTGGAATCCCGGCAAACGGAGAACGCGGTTGCGGTCGGTGCAAGCGGAGTCACCGCCGAAGGCGATAACAAGCAACTTCATCATGTTTTCCTGTTGGTCGAAGTCGAATCCCTCGACCCTCCATAGAACTTGATACTTGTCCGGCGATGTGGAGAGGATGACGGTCGGAACCGGCACGGCCGCCGACTCCATGAGCGCGGTGACTCTGGTGTCGCCGTCTAAGTCGATGTCGAGGTACAGATGACGAACTACTGCGATGCAATCCTTCGTCCTCTTGCGGCTCCCGGTGCGAAGCGGATTGGCAGCGACATAGACGTTCGCGCCATTGTGGTTCTCGTAACGCAGCCATGCGAGATAACGCGGTGCGATGGCCTGCTCCAAGGTCACGATGCGTTGCGTCGTCGATGCTGGGTTCTCTCTGCGGAGCAGGAGAGCAATCGTCTCTCCCGGGAGGAAGCATCGGGTCAGGAATTCGTGTGCGGTCTGCGTGTTCATGGCGGGTGTCTCACAGGGGTGGAAGCCCGGCGTTTACCGGGCTCCCGAGTTGATGGAAGAAAAAGCGGCTTATGCGGCCGCTTCCTCCGGGTTGTGGTCTGCTGCTTCCTGATCCTCCGGGCTGGCCTTCTCCGCCCGGTCCAGCTTGAGAATCGAGTTCACCCGAATCTCCCAGATGGTCTTCTTCTGGGCTGGCTTCTTGCCGACCTTCTTGGCCTCGTACTCCCGGCTGCGCAGCTCGCCTTCCACCTGCAGATGAGCGCCCTTCTTCAACGTGCCGGCGAACTCACTGAGCTTGCTGAAGACAACGCAACGGTGCCACTCGGTGTGCGAGATGTACTGGCCGTCCTTCTTGTAGGAGCTCTTGGTTGCCAGCGAGAGGGTTGTGAAGCTGCGGTTGTCGTTGGTGCGAACTTCTGCGTCGTTGCCGAGGAAGCCGATGAGGGTGACTTTGTTCGAGTACATGGTGTGTCTCCGTTTTGTTGAATTTCCCGATCTTGCTCGGGTCACTAATAAGCGAAGTGGGCCCGGCTCCCAAGTGCCAAGGAGTGCTTTCTTGGCGGGGCCCGGAAGAAGTTTGTGCGGCGCATTTGCCGCGCGTTTACAAACTTGTTCTGGGAGGAACCGAGACCCTGAAAGGGTGGCGAAGCCAAAGCAGAACGACGCCGAGCCGCAGGGCGCCGGTTAAGCCCCGAAGCAGTGACCGTGCAAAAGGCGGGATACGAGACGGCAGACTCCCACTGGACCGAAGTCACTCTCTCGCTTCTCGGCTGCGGAAGCTCGCCCAAAACGCTGCGAACTTCGCTGGCTAGAGCGCCTGGAAAGGACGGCCTTTCGCCATTGCCGTTGCGGTCTTCGCGGCTCAGGGACGGCGCGCTGAAGGCGTTTAGAGACAGGTTGGGCTTTGCCGCCGGGATGGGAGCATAAGGGTGCATCGGTAGGACCTCGGGTACGGGTTGGGTTCTCTAGCGTTTGGACTGGCGGTCAGGCTGCGGAGGCGCGGTAGACCTCCTCGGTCTGGAAGGTCTGGTCTGCATGGCTGTAGCCGGTGACTGTAATCAACTCGCGCACGCGACGCCGGCCTGTATGGTCGCGCTCACAATAGAGCACGAAGTCGATTGCTTCTGCCGTCTCAGACCGCATGAAGGCGTGGTTGAGATTCGGCCTGGCACTGAGAGCGAGATTGGAGAGACGATTGAGGGCGTCCCATGCTGACTTTGCATGGATCGTAGAGAGGGTTCCGCCGTGGCCCGTGTTCATCGCCTGGAGCAGGTCGTAGCCGCATTCGTTGCGAATTTCTCCCATGATGATGCGATCTGGACGATGCCGGAGAGCCGCTGCCAATAGCTCGCTTGGCGTGATGGCAACTTGCCCCGGAATCTCCTCCACTGCCTCCCAACGAACAGCGTTCTTATGGGCGACCTTCAACTCTGCCGGTTGCTCGATAATGAGCAGCCGTTCGGTCTCCGGGATATGGTCAAGGAATGCCTTCATCAAGGTCGTCTTGCCCGAACCCGTTCCGCCGCTGATGATGCCATTCTTTTTCTTGCCGATCAGCTCCACCACCGTGTTCCGGACTTGCTGGGGCATACTACCTGATTCGATCAGCTCATCGGACGTATACCAGCGGTTGAACTTGCGAATGGTTAGCGTTGGCCCATTGATGGACGATGGCGCACCCACAACGGCGACACGAGAGCCGTCCGGCAGACGGGTATTCAAGATCGGATTCTGGGCCGTCAAGTCCTGGCCCAGAATTCGTGCCACACGCTCAATAGCCGCCTGTAGCCGGTCGTTCGTGTACGGCTCGGACAGCGGAATGTGCTGCACGACGCCATCGCGGTCCGCATACACGCCGGTAGTGCCGTTAATCATCAGGTCCGAGATGGAAGGATCGAGCAATAGCTCGCGCAGTTCTTCGGGAAAGAACGGCAGAATGAGGTGGTAGCTCATCGCGCTCCCTCCGTGACTGGCGGCGTCGCTATAGCTGGCGGGGCAGCGTTGACTCCGACTGCAATGGGATCGACTGACATCCGGTTTTCGTGGAACTCCGTAATGGTCAATCCGAGCGGGTTGATCGTCTCGAATTGTGGGAATATCCGTGCCTGATCGCTCACCTGCCTGGGGTTCAGATAGTAGGTGACGCTGAGCAGCCAGTGTTCTGTTCTTGGCTCTCGCGAGTTCCGCTGCGAGTAGAGCTTGTCGATGGTGACAAGTGCCGTTCCTCGGGCGATCGTGGTGCCTTGGACTGTCTCCTCGGACATGGTTGTGATTGTGACGTTCTTGACCTCGACATCGCTCTGCTCAACCTGTCCTCCGACCACCTGTGAGACAAAGTGATTCTGGTTGTCCGCCGTCATCAACTGCGATGCCAAGCTCGCGGACAGAAAGTAATAATTGAGCGGGTACTTCTTCCCGATTGTGTCCCGGTTGAGCGTATAGCGATAGTTCGCCCAATCCGTCAGATACGTTCGCACTTCGCCCTCGCGGGGGCTGTAGTTGAGGTCGGTATAGGCGATGGCCTGGGCGCGTCCCATCTCGTCGATGCGGATGTAGCGGTTTGCAATGGGACGGTGTGCGAGAGAGAAGATCAAGCCCATTGCTCCAAGCAGCAGGACTGACTCAGTTCCGATGACGAATCGGCTAAGTTTCCGCTCGGCATAATGTGAGGCATACACCTCGTTGCCGATCTGGTCGGTGAGGAGGACTTGCTCCGGGGTAAGCCGGGCTTCAATGGGTAGAGTGGCGCTGGACATGGGGAGCACGATTCCTTTCGGTGACGGCATGAAAAACAACTGACGCGTAGATGAGGCCGGCAATCAAACAGCCAAGCAAGACTGCCAGGAAGACGAGGAGTATCGGTTTTCCCAAGCCGAGGCGTCGTATCGAGAGATATTGGAGAAATGTCCAGAGCATAGTTACCCCGCAGCGACCGCGACAGCAGCCATGGATACAACCTTACTAACAGCACCACCCATGCTCCCGGCCATGCCAGCGGCACCGCCGAAGATAGCTTGAGTCATGCTCGGAATGAACAGCATGTTGATGATGAACGCGACGAAAACCATTGTGCAGGGGATTAGATTGGCAAGCCAGATCTCCATCGAATAGTTGCCATTGAAGGTCTGCTGGATAAAGGCATTAAGGAACCCGCCCCACACAAAGATGAAAGCTGCTGCAACTGCCCGGATCATGGCGAAGCCGATGAGTACATCAAGGAAGCTGAAGAACTTCGCGCGAAACGTCCTTGTCATGAGCAAAGGAACAAAGATTGGACCGAATAAGGCCGTGACTCCATAGAGGATGAAGGCGCTGCAGTTAATGAGAAACAAGATGGCTGATGCCAGTCCCAATAGCGCCTGCACAAAGAAGTAGCAGAGGATCTGAATCGGTGCTGTGATCCCCGGCATGGCGGTATTGTCGCCGGCAGTTTTCAGCAGTTGGAGCAACGAGTCGAGCGAGCTTTGGTCAAACGCTGCAACCATTGCCTGTGCGATGTAAGAAAAGAAGTGGTTGATACCGAAGCTCGCGCCAGGGAACGGATTGACCCAGTAGGTCTCCAAGAGACAGCAGATGATGAGCTGGAGCAAGAATTTGGTCAGATCGCCCGCTTGAATCGGATGATGGTGCAAGCGGAACGTCATGGTGGAGGTCTGCCAGTTGATGACCATGCTGACAAGTATGAAGAATGATATGCAGGCCAACTCCGTCATTCCAAGCTGAGTGAGAGCCCCGCCATTTTGTGTTGTGAGATTCGTCAGATTGTTGGTGAACTGATACAGCCAATCGACGCCGGAACTCGTACTTGGAAGGGCCTGCGCTAACAACACAATGGAAGCCATGTCGGGTGCTCTCTCTCAGGTTCGGATGCTTAGGGTTTAGGGGATGTAAGTCTGCCAGGTATGGCCTTCGTTGGCCGCACTGGTGTCATTCATCGCACGTTGCTGTTGGACCATGGCGGCAGAGTTTAAGTCCTGGGCGGCGGCGTTGCGCTGCTGCATGTTTGCGACGGTCATCTGCGAAGCAAGACAGGTCTGCATCGTTCCCTGTGATTGCATCTCAGACAGCTTTTGAGCCTCCGCTGCGTTCAGGAGGTTTAGCTGCTGAACCTCGCTGTTCGTCGCAGACGTTCCGTCGAACTGGTTCTGCAGAAGCGTTGTGTTAGCTGTTTGGTTTTGGCTGCGATTCGCCCGATACTGTCCAACTGCCGTAAGGCAGTCTGGTGAGACCGAATCCGCCATTTCGATCATCGCCAACTGCGAGAGCTGGGTGCTGCTCCCAACCGTTTGCCCTTTCAGGAAGGTACTGGTGCTGCTGTTCACGGGGACGGTCGCGGTCTTCCAGGCCGTGATCGAACCGCTCGGCGAGTTGGTATTGAGTGCGATGCTCATGCCGGCTGTCTCGCCGAACATGTTCGCCACGTTGACGTTCTTGAGCTGAGTGAGCGTTGTCTGCCACTGCTGCTTGAGCGAAAAGTGCGTGACGTTGTTCTTCAGCATGTTGTATTGCGATTCCAGCGTGGTGAGCTGGGACACGAGACTGGCGTAGCTAGTCGGATCGAAGACGATGTCGCCGATTCCGAAGAGCGCGAAGCTCGGCGTAGCCGTAGCTAAGAGCAGTCCGCCTGCAAGCAGGTACTTTCTGTGCTTTTTCATGTTGAACTTCATAGAGGCTCCTGAAGGGTTGGGGTTAGTTGCACTCAGAGAGGGTGGGGTTCATCCGCTCCGGAAGCGTTTTGAAGCTGGCGACGGCTTCGGTGAAGCGGTCCGGAAAGTCACTGTAGAACCGGACAGCCTCTAGCGCATCGCTGAAGCTCACCGTCCGCACGGCAGCGGTGGCGCCTAAGCTGACTGGCACGGCGAGGGCCAGCGAAATCAGGATTTTGAGAATACGGGACTGCATGTATGCCTCCAGAGCCGCAATAATCACAGGGTGGGATCTACGCGATGCTCTGCGTAGGACGGAATCAGGATGTCGCGGCCGATATATACGCGGGCGCGAGAGCCCTCTTTGAGCGTGATGATCGGCAACCGGTTAAGGAAGTGGTTGAGCACTTGTTCGCCCTCAGTGGCGGCCTGCTCCGAGATTCCGTTCCGACTCTGAGTGGACGAAGACAGGACGCTCCCGCTGTTGCCGATCTGCGCGAGTCCTCCCAGACCGCCTACTGCAGCGGCTGCGGCGAACGCCTGGAGATAGCCATGATCCACATTCGTTGCCAAGCCGGTCGTTCCTAGAGGGTCAAGGCCGATGTACTTGTCGAAGTCGAGAGAGAAACCATCCGGGCACACTGCACGGTGGAAGGTGACGAACATCTTCCTCTGTTGGGCATTGCCCACGCTCTGTACGTTCCCAATCAGCCGCGTTCCTTGCGGCATAAGAAGTTGCTGGTGGTCGTGGGAGTAGTAGTCCGTGGTGAGCATGATGAGGATGGGACCAGTCAAGCCGCCGTCGATGTGATTGGTCACGACGCCTTCAAGGACTGTTCCCTCAAACACGCGATAGAGCCTTCCTTGGTAGCTGTCGAAGTCGTAACCAGCCATCGGGTCGCTCTTGCCGTTGGTCTTCGGCTGTGGCTCTGCGGCGGCTTGGACGCTCGGCTGCTTTCTACCATCCCCTCCATTGGAGGGGATGGCCGCAAGGGTCTCCGTGGAGGCATTTGGTGTCATCTCCTCGCGTTCGCCCAAAACAGCGGTAGGCTGTACTGGGATTCCGGTCGGTGCCGCAGCGTGGGCGAAGTCGATTGCCACGGTATCGCTGCTGAGAGCGTCTTGATGCAACTTCTCTCGCACCAAAGCCTTCTGCTTGGCCTCAGCCTGTGCCTGAGAGACATTGGACGTCTGCTTAGGCGCGTTAGGACTATCGCCATAGATGGCGTTGCGCTGCGCGGCAGTCATGGGAGCGGTCCCGGCGGATTCAGGGCCGGGTACGGCCTGTTCAGCCTGGAGCTGCTGCTGTAAGGCAGCAAGCTCCTGTTGGTGCTGACGGTCATCGGCATCTCGCTGCGCCTGCATGTGCTGCTGCGTCTCGAAGCTGCTAACCTGCTGCGGGTTGGCTGACGCAGGGCGCATGGGCATCGCACTGACTGGCGCGGACTTCTTGTTGCCACTTACGAGGCTGGAAAGGTTTGCAATGCCGATCAGGGCTACGATGGCGATGAGGCCGACGATAACCGGAGTGCTCTTCTTCAATGGAGAAGGGGCCTCTGGCTGCTGCGGCACGGTGGCTGGCTGGTTCTGATTTGTCTCGGGCATGATTACTCCTTCCCGTCGATGCGGTGGAAGTCCACCCTTTGCTTGCCGATGGTGAGATACCCGTTATCAAGTTGCTTGGGAACGGTATAGAGGCCGGCGTTGTAATCAAAGTTGATGAGCGAGCCCTTCTTGTCCTTCAACTCATACAGCGCCGGAGTCTCCTGGAAATGACCGCGCAGGTAAGTGAACTTGTCGTCATGCCAAATCTGCTGAAGTCCAAGCTCCTTGCCCTTCTTGTCGTCCCAGGTAAAGTCAAAGTGCAGGCTGCCTGGATACTGGCTCCGGTACGTCTCGGCCTTGGCCTCTTCCGCCTTCAGCTCTGCTGTTTGCGCAGCTTTTGCGGAGACGGCTTCCTGCTTGGCCTTCTCCAACTCGGCCGCGGGAACGAAGACTGGCAGGTCCGTGAGCCTATCCTTCGCAACCTTGTCTCCGGGAATGATGAACACTTTGGAATCGAAGTGAGCGTCGGCGTCACTGGAGATCTCCTGAAGCTGCAACGTGTATTCGTTGCCGTGGTCGGAGACGATGTGGATGTCCGTGCTCGTGTTCGCCAGCTTCGGCTTGATGCTGATGAAGCGGCTGGCCACATGGCCGCCGTCGAAAACCCAGTCCACCGTGTCTCCACCGAAGACGGTAGCGATCTTCTCCTCGGCGGGTAGGAGGATGAGCGTCGATTGCAGCAGACCCGCACGGATCACCGGTGGCGTCTCGGCCTCCGTGACGGTGACAGAACGCGGAGCGTTCGACTGGAGATGGTGCGGCTCCGAGGTCGTGACCGCATTTGCGGTGGCCGTTGCGAGAGTGAGTCCAAAGGTTACGAAGACGAGGAAGAGGGGCTTCACAGGTGATGTCCTTTCAGTTGGGAGCGTGGATAGGGTTAGACAGTCTCGCCGAGGGCGAAGCGGGAGATGCCCTCGGAGAGTCCGTATTTGTCGATTAGCTTGGTCCGGCGCACCCGGTCCTTCGGCTTGGTTGAAAAGGTGGCGTAGCTGCGGCTGTCGAGATTGAGGGTGACAACCTTGGTCAGCCCGTCGCGCCGCATGTAAAGTCCTTCGCGATCCTGCAAGCTCTCGAAGAGAGCGAGCTGTTGCTCGTTCATCTTGAAAAGTTCGGCATACCGCTTCCTGTTGAAGGTGGCGTCTTTCAGGAAGAGAAACGAAGTGCAGGAGTTCACGATGCTGTCCGCATTCGCTCCAAGATCGTCGGCGGACTGGCCGATCATGGTCACGCCGCCGAGGTTCTTGCGAACGGTCTTGATGGAAGCGAGCGCACCATCCAAGAGCTGCTTGTTCTTCATCGAAGAGAAGATCTCTTCGATGAGAATGTGCTTCGGTACTCCGAGATTGGCCGGGTTGTAGAGCACATCATTGATTCGGCGTAGCAGCCACACCATCAGCGGCTCGATCAGGTCGGCGTACTGTTCCTTGTTAACGCCCTGGAAGTCGAAGCATTGGAGCCGAGAGAGTGAGAGGCTGTCTTCCACGTTGTCGAAGACGGCATTATAGATGCCCTTGCCAACCCACTTGGACAAATACCGGTCGAGCTTCTTCGGGAGGAAAAGATTGGAGAGGCGGCGATTCGCGGCATCGAGCAGGTACATATCCTGCACCGCCTTATGGATCACGTCGTCATCCTCCGGCTCAAGTTCCGCTCCGCCATTGGCGAGCAGGAGCTTGACGAACGAGTACAAGAATTTGATGTTGCTCTCGGTCGGCTCCAAGGCGAACGGGTTTACCCGTGGACCGTCCTTGCCAACGCGATCGACACGACCGCCATACAGTTCAACGACGCTTTCGTAGCTGCCGCCGATGTCGAAGATGTAAGTGAATCCGCCATATTTCTGCTCAAGCGAGATGATCTGATTTCCGTGCACCGACTTCCCGGTCCCTGTCGGACCAATGATGAGCATGACCCGTACGCCGTCCACATACACGTCCTGAAAGAACGGCGTCCTCGTGCGCGTCTCGAAGATGTTGAGGTACTCCGAATCGAGGTCTTCCGAGTGAGGATGTCCGATATGGGGAGCGAACACAGAGGAGAGGCGAGCGTGATGATCCTCTGCAAGCCACAGTGGAAAGACACTGAACTTTCGATTGCCGGGAAACATGGCGTAGAAGGCAGAGAGATTGCCAAGCGTCTCCTCCATCACCTGCGCACGCGCATCCACAAACACTCGATGCACAGTGGGAACGATGTCACGGAGCTGCTCTGGGCTTGTGGCCGCAAGAAGCAAACGAAGCGAAAACTCGCCCTGGGCTTTCTTGTCGAGAGAACGGATGACGTCGCTGAGGTCATCGACGTTATTGTTCGCGGCCTTCGCTCCGGCTCCCGTATCCAGCGAAGCGCTATCGCGCCCGCTCATCACCCGCTGCATAACGCCAACTTTGAAGAAGGAAATGAACTTCTCCTGGGCGTCGATCTCGCTGCGGGCTGCTGAAGTTGACTTCACCCGCCATGTCGAACACAGCACGCTATCGCAGTCGATAGTTAGCAGTCCGGAGAACATGCAAGGCCGGGATGCTTCGGGGGTCGTCTTGAGCGAGAACATTTGGACGTGCCGCTTGCCTACCTGCACATGATCGCTATGCCAGGCGACCGGACTCTTGACGATCTGGCGGTCAACACTGGTGTCTTCTCGGAGCTGATCGCGATCCGCCCACTCTTCAAGATTGAAGAGATAGCTAAAGAACTGGAAGGCTTCGGCCTTACCCAGCAGGTTGAGGCCGAGAGAACTTCCGAGGTGTCCTTCCAGCAATGTCGCTGTCTTCTCAAGGTCAGACAGCATACGGGAGGTATCGACCGCGTTCTCCTGCGGCTTGCGCTCGAAGGCTTTGGCCTTCGACGGCTCCAGCGTCAGGCACCAGTGGAGGTCGATGCGTCGAAAACCTGCCGTCTTGTCGAGATGGGTCAGACGGTCGCTGGCGAACGTCTCAGTCACCTCGTTCGCATACTGCTTCTCTCGGGGAAGATCGAAGCCGGACATGACACGGGTGTACTGATAGAGGCACGATCCCTCCGGCAGTCCGCGCAAAGCGCCTTCCACCTGACGAACGCGGGCCTCAAGTTCCAGGTCGGTCAGGGCTTCTTCATCCAAGCCAGTCAGAGAAAAGAGGCATCCGTAGCCGCCGCCCTTCAGGGCGAAGATGTTTGGCCCCACGAAGCGGGAGATGGGCACGATGCTGCAGGCCGCTCCCGCCTTCGCAAACCACGGGGTATGTTTTTGTTGTTCAGCGTTTGCGCGGGTCATAGTAGCTCTTCTGGTTGAGGCTCAGGCCCCAGAGTTGGAACATCTTTGGGTGTTTGCGGACGATCAGCCATGCGCCGCCCGCCAGTGTTGGAAAGCTAAGAATTGCCACTATTCGGAAACCGACGAGGAAAACCGTCACGCAGACAAACACGATGGCCATCCATGCCGAGAGGTCAAGCCCTAGCTTGGCTCTCGGCCTGTTCAACGCCTGATTGATCGGTAACGGTTCCCCCCGCTTGGTCATATGCATGGCAGCTCCTACATCGACTGCCCGGTGAGAGACCCAATCCAGCCCGCGCCCCATCCGAGAACGCCAGCACCAAACAGCGCACCGAAGAGACCCGGAATAGCGTCCTGAAAGCGACCGCTCATCATCCGAATGCCGGCGAAGATCAAACCGCCAAAACAGATGACAGCGCCGGCATAGACGGCAAACGTTTTGAATGTCCCCATGAGCGTCTGAGCGCCGGAGAAGTCCATCGTCCCCTGTGCGTGTGCGGCACTCGCAAAAGAGAGCGCGATTAGGGTTGGTGCCAACATACGCGCGGCGTTGGCAATCTTTTGTTTAGTGAAGCGTTGCGCCCACCTGTTGGCGAGCCGGGACTTAAGCTGAACTGTCGTCTTCATTAGCACCTCGATCAACCGTGGAATCGGTTGGGATATGCGTAACGTAGAGGCTCATCGTTTAGCGAGTCCAATAACTTTCGATAGCTCACTTATTCATAAAACGAATTAGAGGGTAAATTTTGCGGGTCCGATTCGGGCGACACTGGCCGTCGCCGCTCAGGTTCTGCGCGCAATTTCAAGCCATTCTGCGGCGATTCTTCAGAAAGAGTTGCGCTCTTATTTCGACATGGAGGGAGATACTGCAGGCGGAGTCGGGAAACTTCAGCAACATTGCGTAACGCACTCTTGCGTGATACAAAAGTGCGTGATGAATAATCCTTTCGAATTCGGTCGGGAACTGGGAACCGAAGAACTCGTAGATCGCGCAGACGAGGTTGCCGCGGTCGTTCAGACCATCCGCCAAGGCTCAAAGCTGTTCCTCGTTGGGCCAAGACGTTTCGGGAAGACCTCAATCCTCAAGACATCGGAAGATCGTCTGAGCACGACTGATGCCGTCGTTCTGCGGTTCGACGCAGAGAGCTACCCTGCGTTGGACACCTTCGTGACGAGCCTTATTTCAACCGCGGCAAAAGCTCTGAAGGGGCCTGTCGAACGGGTTGGAGAGCAAGTCCGCGGCTTCTTTTCCCGGCTTCGACCCGAACTGAGTTTCAACATTACCCAGGATGCTTGGAGCGCCAAGTTGGGAATGAATGTTGCATCAACCCAAGAGGCCCATCTGACCCTACTGGTTGAAGCCCTGAATGGCCTGGAAGCTCTCGCGGCGGCTCAGCCAAAGGGTCGACCGGTTGGCCTCATTGTCGATGAGTTTCAGAAAGTCATCGAGATGGGCGGCACCCAGGCCGAATCGCAAATTCGCGCGGCCATTCAGCGACACAAGCGGGTCGGGTATGTGTTCGCGGGCTCGAAGACGCGGATGCTCACCGCAATGACGATGGACGCGGCGAGACCCTTCTACCGGCTGGGTGCGGTTCGCTTCATTGGACCGGTGCCCAAAGCCGATTTTGTCGCATTTCTCCGTTCCAAGTTCGAAGAAAGTGGCTACCGCATCGAAGACGACGCTGCGCTTCAGGCCATTCTCGACTTGTCGGAAGAAGTGCCATACAACGTGCAGATGTTAGCGCACGCCTGTTGGGACCAACTGCGCACGCGGCCCAAGCAGACAGCCGTTCTCACCTCGATTCTCGTCCATGAGGCAATGAGCCTCATCGTGAGGCAATACGACCCTTTCTACACACAAATCTGGTCATCTCTCACCGCCGTTCAGCAGAAGACCTTGCTGGCAGTGATTCAAGAGGCTGGTGCTCGACTTCAATCTCAGAAGGTGGCGCTATCGGTGGGCAAAGGAGCCTCAACGGTACAGCGCGCTCTCGAAGCTCTCACCGACAAGGAAATCCTTCGTGAAGAGGAACACGAAGGCGGCGTCAGAATGAGATTTGAAGATCCATTCCTATCGCAGTGGATACGCGCATTCCCGGCGCGGGTCACAGGTTTCATCGTCCCCCAAACCCGATAAGGGACCTCCCAGCCAGTGGGACAAGGCGATCTTGGGGGACTGCGAAGGCAAACGACTCGTTGGTAGCAGACCGGGAACCGGTCTTTCAGAAGCACCTACCAAAATGACGAGAAGAGCGTTTCACAGGATCTATGTTGCGGGGACGGCACAAACCAGGTTCGATGGCTGCTGTAAACGCTCCATTTCCGCCGCAATCTGAGGGACAAACTCTTGTGACTGCTGGATGATTTTGCTTGGCAATTTTCCTGTTTAGAGGGTATCGCCGAGTGAACCCGCAGAGCTTAGCTGTTCAAATTGGCGTGAACGGCGTTTCTCGTTCACAGAAGACGGGGGCGTCCGGGTCACTTTGTCTCGATGCTGCCTTCCAGTGTGGCATCGGTTGTCAGTGCTGCAACCGTCTCGGCCCAGGCGGGTTCTCCGGGGTGGAGCGCGCTGCGGAGGAAGGCTGTTGAAAGGCGCTGGATCGCGGAGACCCGCTGGGGTCGTTCGTCCGTCGTCTCGCGCACCTCGTATCCGGGGATGCCGCCAAGCGAATGTTCGCCACCAAAGGCCGTGAACAACGCCTTGGGGGATGGGCTCAGATCGTAGGCGTCGCGCCACCAGTCGGCGCCGCGTGTCGAAAGCCTGCTCATGTCATGGTCGCCCACGACGAGCAGGGTTGGTGCCGTCATGGTCGAGAAATCTGGATACATGAACGGAAAGGTGCGAGCTGCATGTTCGGTCAGGTCGTTGCCGCTGCCGGGCGCCGCGAGCAGCACGCCCGCCTTGATGCGAGCGTCCTGCCTGTTGACCACCGATTCGTCGTCAGGATCTGGATGGGTGACACCGAGCAAGGTGCCGGCGGTCTGCCCACCCCAAGAATGACCGGCAACCGCGATGCGCGAGCGGTCGAGCCGTCCCCGGATCATCGGTGCCTCGCTCTCGATGCGATCGAGTCCGTCGAGCACGGCCGCCAAGTCTTCCTCACGGAAGCGCCAGAGCTGCGGGCGGCGAGGATCGTCCGGCGCGAGGCCCAGCGTTCGCGAATCCAGGTGCGTCGGTTGGATCACGACAAAGCCATGCGCCGCCCAATAGTCAGTGAGGGGGCCGTAGGCGTGAAGCGACTGACCGTTGCCGTGCGAGAAAATGATGACGGACAGCGCGTCGCCCGTGATTGGTGCGGACACTCTAACGTGCAGGTCAACGCCCCTGCGCGGTGACGGCAAGACAACGGGAGCGATGGAAACGACAGCGGATGGGCCGACTGCGGCGAGCGAACTGGACATCAGACGGGTACCTCCAAACTAGCAAGCGGATCGATGATCTATTAAAGATTAATCGGATCGTTATTCCGCTCCATCTCGAACCGCGCTACAGGAACGGGAGCCGGAATAATTTCTCTTGTGTTTCAGAATGTTTGCAGCAGTCATGCGTCGTCCTTTCGGCGTTCCGGTTCAGACGGGTGGGTTTCGGTGCGAGGGAAAAGGTGCTCAACCACTTTGGGCAGGTAGCGGTTGACGAAATTCTTTGCTGTTGCACCCTTGAAGAACTGCATCGCCTTCTCTTCAATCACCATGTTGGCAAGCCCGTGAAGGGCTGCAATGCCGCATAGCATCTCTGCCGAATCCTCGAAACTGCCCGGTTGCGGAACAGCGTTGGAACGGTAGGCGAGGACCGCATGTCCAAGGCGGATACCTGGCTCCTTGCTGGCCTTTGAGAGCCGTGGATCACTACGATCAACCAGATCGTTGCGAAACATCAGGCGGAAGTGCCCCGGGTAATCGATGGCGAATTTGATGAAGGCCAGTCCCACCGCGCGTACATCGGCAACGATGTCGTTCGAATGGCCAGCACCGTCGATATACCTTCCCGCTCGTTCGTAGGCCAGAATCGCCACCTCCGTCAGAAGTCCTTTCGCTCCGCCGAAGTGATGCGCGGGCGCCGCAGGCGACACACCGGCCCTCTGTGCGGCTGCACGTAGAGAAAAACCCTCGATGCCACCCTGCGCAATCATCTCGTCAGCAGCCTGGATGAGTGCCACGCGTAGATCGCCGTGATGGTAGCTGTCTCGTGCTTTGCAAATGATAGCAGGTTTATCTTGACGCTGTTTAGATAAGGGGTTAGTGTTGTGTAGAGTGGTCGAAGGGGTTGCCGAAGGATTGGTGCGGCTCATAACTAAACACTGTACAGATAAACGCCGAGGAAATACATTTCCGGCTGGAGGAATGCATGAGTAAGGTTTGGTTCATCACAGGAGCATCGCGCGGTTTTGGGCGTGTCTGGGCTGAGGCCGCATTGGAGCGCGGCGACAAGGTTGTCGCGACGGCTCGCAAACTGGAGAGCCTCGGGGATCTGAAGGAGCGATTTGGCGATAGCGTCCTGCCGTTAGAGCTGGATGTAACAAACGCCGTGCGTGTGCCCGTCGTGGTGCGCGAGGCCTTCGAGCACTTCGGGCGCGTCGATGTCCTGCTTAACAACGCCGGATACAGCCTGATTGCCACGACGGAGGAGGCAACTGACGAACAGATTGCAAACCTGTTCGACGCAAACTACACTGGCGTAGTGCGCGTTCTGCGCGCGGCTTTGCCCCTCATGCGGCAGCAGGGAGGCGGTCACATCCTCGGTGTGACAAGCAGCGTGGGTGTGGTCCCCGCACCGTTCATCGGTGTCTACTCCGCCACGAAAGCGGCTGCTGAAGCTTTGCACGAAGCTCTGGCCAAAGAGGTTGCGCAGTTCGGGATCAAGGTCACGATGATCGAACCTGGAGCGTATGCCACGGAGTTTGGAAAGAGCGCTACGCGAGCGAACACGCTGGAGGTCTATGACACTCTCCGCAAGGACTTCATCGGCACCCTGATGAAGTTAGAGCGCGGCAATCCCAAAGCTACGGGAGAGGCCATCCTGAAAGTTGTGGATGCGCCGGAACCGCCGCTGCGCCTCATCCTTGGAAGCACTGCGCTTCCAGAGATACGTTCGACGTATGCTGACCGACTCGCCACCTGGGATGCATGGAAGGCTGTTTCGGACTCCGCACAGTAAGGATCGACGCCTCTCGGCATCTCTCCCCTGGGAGCACGGGCAGCAATGCCGTGCTCCCGAACCAGCGCTGGAGTGTGACTCCCTTGAAGTCGCATTGTGTTGAGTGAATGACCGGGTGTCGAGGCGTACAGGTGTGAACGGGGCCAATTTCCGAGACCAGCGTTTCTCGTTATCTAGCCTGAACAAGGAGCATAAAGCCCCGTCACTACGAGTACGGTACGGGAAATCCTGGAGGTCGGCGGCCCTCAAGTGCGGAACATGAAGGCCGCCATCGCTGCATCATAGTGTGGATGAGGCTTGGTCCGGCAGAAGTACAAGCTTGCCGTGAGCTCGCCCGCTGAGGCTTTCTTCGACCGCTTCGCGCCAATCATCCAGGCTGAAGGTGCGAGTAACCGGGATTGTGAAACGTCCTTCGGCCGCAAGACGTGCGTAGTGACCGAGGACGTCATACCGAACGACCAGGTCGGGTTCGCTTCCTGACGTCCGCACCCCGAAATCTTTAGCGTCTGGATCGCCTATGCTCATCACCCGTTGTGGATCTCCCCCGACGAGCCTGATGAGATCGGGCAGCGCGCCCGAGGCCATCGCGGTTTGTAGAACCATGTCGATGGGGGCTCCAGCGGCAAGCTCGCGAACACGATCCACCATGCCAGCGCGGTACGATGTCACCTTCGCGCCGAGGTCCCGCAAACGGCTTGCAAAGGTATCGCCGGCGGTTGCGATTACCTGTGCGCCTCGCAGGATCGCGATCTGGACGGCCGCGAAACCTACCATCGTTCCTCCGCCGTTGATCAGGATGGTCTGATCCCTCTTCAGCCCGAGAAGATCGAGCGTGCGGGTCGCAGTCTCAATAGCCATAGGCAAAGCGGCGGCCGCGATCAAGCTGAGGCCATCAGGTACCGGCTCCCAGACCGCAAGGATCGCAAAGTTTGCTGCACCGGCGCTTGGCTGACTCATGAAGTCTGGCACGCCGAAGACTAGGTCGCCCACACTGACGTTCGACACGCCGTCGCCTAACGCATCAACTGCCCCTGACACATCCAGGCCGATGCCGCGTGGGAGCGAACTTGCCATGAAGCCCTGACACAGGGCCCAATCTGCAGGGTTGAGTCCGCAGGCGTGAACTCGCACGCGAATCTGACCGGCGCCTGGGCTGGGAATAGTAGAGTCTTCCAGTTGCAGTACCTCCAACGGTGCTCCGTAGCTATGCAGGCGAAGTGCTTTCATCGTGCGGGCATCTAGATTTGACATGATGTTTCTCCTCATTTTGGGCTGTCACGCAGCTGTTTGGGGTTGTTGAGAACAGGTGCAGGCTGCTGGACGTCAGGTAGAATCGTCAGTGACTGACAACGATTCACTTGCTGATTGATAGTACACGTATCGTCAGTCACTGACAATAAAGGAGCCCGCCATGCCGAGAAACAGCAGTGAAGTGCGTCGGCGTCTCCAACTGGCGGCTTTGGAACTGTTCCAGGAAGCTGGATATGAGGCAACTACGGCTGCACAGATCGCTGGGAGGGCCGGTGTTACGGAACGCACGTTCTTCCGTCACTTCTCCGACAAGCGAGAAGTGCTCTTTGATGGGGAGGCTTTGCTGAGCGAGGCTCTAACTAGGACGATCCGGAGCACGGCGCCTGAACTTGGCCCGTGGGATACGTTGTTTCACGCTTTCCAATCCGTGGAGCAGTTATTCATCGACAACCGCGCCTTTTCAGAGCCCCGCCTGCGTGTCATTGCCGCTAGTCCAGCACTTCAGGAGCGCGCGCACGCGAAAGAAAGATCTTTGACTCTAGCCCTTGCATCGGCATTGCTTGAGCGTGGCGTTGACAACTCGCTCGCAGTTTTGGCGGCACAGATGGGAATGGCGGCACTCGCTCATGCCTTTATGTCCTGGATTGCTGGCTCAGGCTCTTTACACCAACATCTCGTGCTTGCCTTTGACCAAGTACGCGATCTATCTTCATCAGGTTTACAAGGGGCTCAAAGTGCGCCAGCAGCGACCAAGTCCCGGAAGCGGCGTGAGGCATCGTGCGACTAGCGGTATCCGCTTCGTCTCACCTCCGCGTTATGCGAAGAGTCCTGCAAAGTCGGCTTCTTGTCACCAACCATTGACTGACGAGAAGCGCGTTTTCCGGGAGTAGTGTCACCAAAGCCCAATTTCCAACTCTATTGGAAACTGGGCAAACTTTGTAGAGAGCGAATACCTGACTTCTCGAGCTTTACTGCTTGGGCCGTGACTCCGGCGGCACAAGACCTGCAAGGCGGTAGTACACAACGAGCTGACCATAGTGTTCACCGCTATGCTCGATGATGCCGTAGGCAATGTCGATAACGCGCGATTTCTGCCCAGGCATATAGACAACTTCCGTCGACATGCCTTTCTCGCCTTGCGCCTGAATCGCGGTTGCGCCGTCGGCGAAGGATTTCTTGACGAAGGCAACGATATCGGCCTTGGACTTGTATTGCGCGCGCTTCGGACTTCCTTGATCCGCGAGAGGCTTTCCTGTCAGAGAATCCGTGAAGTAGTAGCATGAGCCCGCCGCGTGCAACAACTGCTCGGCGAAACTCCGTTCCGCAGGTGTCGGCTTGAAGTCATATTTGTCCTCGGGAAAATCTTCGGCCAGCGCGGTAAGCTTGCGGCCAATCTCATTCCAGGAATCGAGCACGACCTTTACCTCCAGTTCGGCAGGTTTGGCTGCGTCTTTTCTCGACGCGTCCTGAGCGTGGGCGGCAAATGCGAATGCCATCAGGACTAAAGCGAGAAACGGTAGTTTTTTCATCTTTTCCTCCCCATTTGCGTTCCGCTCATCATAGCGTTCCGGCTCTCCAGTCGATCACTCTTTCACGTTCCACTGGGCCATTTTCTCCCAAACCCCTGCCGCTTACCCGGTGTGGGAGGCTCCCGCGAAGTCGGCTTCTCGTCAGCAATGACGGAGCGGCGAAATTCCCCCCGATTCCCCGGCTTCATCGTCTCCGAAATCCGGTAAAAGTGGGAAAGGTGGTATGTTGAACCGAGTAGAGGGCGTTGGTCTTCAACCCGTTTTCAACCCGGAATACTAAATCGCTCAACGTACTTTCAACTACTTAGGACTCTTTACAGCTACCGGTCACGCCGCCTAACTCGTTGATAATACGTTAGTTGGTAAACTCATAACCCAAAGGTCGCTGGTTCAAATCCAGCCCCCGCAACCAATCCTTTCAACAACTTACAAGGATTGAGCCCTTCGGACAAACTCCCAAAAACTCCCAATAAGAAAAATCAGGCTTCAGGCGCTCATCCTGGCAGGGGTGAGTACCATCTGTACGACCTTCCCATTGGCCTCCCTTTTGGAAGCCGGCATGGCCTGTCCGTAGACGTTCATGGTCGTCTGGATCGAGGCATGTCGCATCAACTCTTGCTGCACCTTCATCGGAGCTCCGGTCTCGTCCAGCCACGAACGGTACGTGTGGCGGAACGTATGCCAGCCGAGCGCGCCCAGTCCCAACTTGTTCCCGAGCGGGCGGAGATGCCGCTTCTGGATCTCGGTGGGGTAGAAGGGCCGGCTGGTCATAGGATTTGCAAAGACCCAACCCTCTTCGGTCGGATAAGCCTTCGCACTCCAGGCCAGCATGACTGCGATGAGCGATTCATGCAGTGGTACATAGTCGTGGGAGTATTCGGTCTTCACGTCGTCGACCCGCCCGTTCACGATGCTGCGCTGAACGAGCAGTTGCCGCCGCTCGAAGTCGAAGTCGTCCCACTTCAAGCCCGCAATCTCGCTCACGCGCAGACCGAGGCACTGGGCAATGATGACCATCGTCTTGTAGGGCTCTTTGAGCGTCTGCAGGACGGCTTGGAACGATTCCACAGTGAGGATCATGGGACGCTGGCGGCGACGTGTGCAGTTCTTGACGCGCACCAGAGCGATGGGATTGCGCTGCTCGTTGAAGAGTTCCCAGCGAGCGGCACACTGATACATCAGGTGCATCAAGCTGCGAATGTGGGCCTTCGATTTGGGAGCCATATCGAGGTTCTTCAACCAATCTTCGACCGCCATCGGCCGAATCTTTGCAAGCAGATAATCCCCCCAACGTGGTTTCAGATGCCGTTCGATGTTGCTCCTATACGACTTGCCAGTGGAGTAGCGTTCCGGCAACTCCTCTTGAATGTATCGGTCGCACACACCGCCGAACGTCACCACGGCCATCCTCTGTTGTGGGGTTTCTGAGTTGAGTTTAAGGAGAAGGGCCTCAACCGCCTTCCGGGCTTGCGCTTCGGTCTTGTACTTGTCCACCGAACCGATGGTGCAGGTCTTGCGTGTCCTGTCCCCATCCGAGGTTGACTCGTAGTACCGAAACTCCCAGGCGTCCGATCCCTTCGCCCGCTTCTTTGTGACGAGACTGCCAAACTGATAACAAGCGCGCATCTCAGGTTTCCCTTCGACCCGCAGCACTTCTAGCTACTCTGAGGATAGCTGATGCGGAGGGCTGATTTGTCGAAATAAGCGGTGGAAAGCCGCGGTGCACGGCTCACGCGGAGAGGCGGTTATCGATCCAGTTAGAGAGGCTTGATGGCCGGAACCGCCAGAGCTTTCCGACTTGAACGCCTGCAATCTGCCCTCGCTGCGCCATGCGTTGCAAGGTACGCGGGTGTACTCCCAGGACAGCTGCGGCTTCGTGGCTGTCCAGTAAAAGTTCCACTTCTTTGCCAGCAATGACGCTCACCGGCACTGCTCGACTGACGGGTTTCTTGTCGGTCATCTCGGGGCTCCTGACTTCGCCCTTAGAATCCGTGACCGACTTGATTGCTGTCCAATAACAATCCGGGAGCCTATTATTCCGTGACGGAATACACCGGGCTCATTGCCTCACCAGGCTCGGTTGCCAACCGTTAACGAAAAGGTTCTTAATACACCAGAGACGGATTCGGGTGCAAGCCCGTTTGACCCGATGACCGGCGCTTCTCAGAGCTTTCGCATGAGGTCCTGGGCCATGAGTCAAATCGAAATCCATCATCTCAGAGGCGCTGTAGCCATAGCCGACGAACTCAGCTTTTCGCGTGCAGCATCTCGTTTGAAAATTACACAACCGGCTCTAACGAAGCAGATTCAAGTCCTGGAATCAATCCTCGGCACGATCTTGTTCTTGAGGAGCAATCAGAGGGTCGAGATCACAGACCCCGGTAAGATTTTTGTGGAGAACGCTCGGACAAGCCTCCTCAGTTTGGATCGTGCGGTCTTCCTTACTCGGGCCGCGGCTAAGGGTGCCGAAAGCGTGCTTAATTTCGGCAGTTCGCCGTACGTTGATCCTTTCCTGATCGCGACCATGCTTTCTCTGCGTCTTCCGTTGTTTTCCACCTTTCACGTTCACGCATATAGCAATCTGTCGCCTCAACTGACAATGCAAGTCATGACAGGCGAATTGGATATCGCCCTTGTTGCGGCCGGCGTTCCCAATCGTCAGCTTAATTCGCTTGAGGTGTCCAATCAACCTCTCTACACTTTGTTCGGTAGGGACGAACCTGCCGCCAAGAAGCAAGCTGTCAGCTTGGCTGACTTCGACGATCGGGTATGGGTTCTCTTCGGCAGACATGTACACCCGGTGCTCTATGAGGAGATTCTTTCGCAAAGCTTTCTATTGGGAATAAGGCCCCGTGACATCCAACACGTCACCTCTGCGGAAGAGGCTGCGCGTTTTGTCACACAGGACCGCGGTATCGCATTCCTTACTCGGACCGGTGCTTGGCGTGTGGCGCATCACGGTCTAACCATGCGACCCATGACCGACCAAGAGCTCCGCGTCCGCACGACGCTCATAACGCGGGGTGATAACAACAGCCGCCTGCTGAGTGATTTCGTGAGGTCGGCGATGAAAAAATTAAAGTCCAATGGGATTGCTCGCCAGAGAGAACTCCCGCTTACTGGCTAGGATGCGAGATGAGGATCATTGACGTCGATGATCCTGTCGTTTAAGGGTCCTTCGTGGCCACACTTTGAGCAGCGAAAAATCCCTCTTGTATCTGGGGTGCCATCCGAATCCTCGCGACGTGAGGCGTGTCCACATGCCGAACAAACGTGCACATGAATGAGTTCCACCTCGGGATCGCCATTCTGATTCATCGCATTAATCCGTTTGATAGTCAGCAACAAGTGCCACACCAAGAATCTCGCCGGTTCTCGTGGCGTGCATCGGATAAACAGCGATAACTATCTACGGACAAGTGAGGACGTGTCTGGTCTTGTATGTCGCAGAATCAAGGGTCCTGCCGTCCAAGTGAGCGCTTGCGGGTTTATTGGCAGACAGAGAAGCCGCGCGAGGAGCAAGCTCTTTACGCTTACAAATTGAGAAATCCGCGCTGCGCAGCCGAGACGACGGCTTCTGTGCGACTGCTCGCTCCCAACTTTCCAACGATGTTGTCGACGTGGGTTCTCGTGGTTGCTTCTGAGATGTTCAGCCGTGCGGCGATCTCTTTATTGCGAAGCCCCTGCGCCATCTCAAGCAGAACCTCACGCTCACGGGGCGTTAGTTCCACGCGTTTACCCTGTTCTACAAGTTGAATTGCAAGCTTGGCCGGGATGAATAGTCTGCCGCTTCTTACGGCGCTGATAGCGTTGACGAGTTCTTGATCGTCAACCGAATCCTTTATCAGGTAGCCGCGGGCACCAGCATCGAGTGCACGATGGATGTTTTCATCCCCCGCATAGGTGGTCAACACGAGGATCAGAGCCCTCGGCCACTCCTTGCAGATGCGTTCGATAGCTTCGACACCATCAATTCGACCTCCGAGACGAAGGTCCATCAGCACGACTTCGGGCTGAAGCTCGCGATATCGGAGAATCGCGTCTTCAGCGCTGGATGCCTCTCCGATTAGCTGGAGGCTTGGCTCGGTAGCGATGATCGCGGCAATGCCTCGCCGGACGATTGCGTGATCGTCTACTGAAAGAATCCGAATCTTCTTGACGTCACCCATGTACAGGAACCTCTACCGAAACTTGACTTCCTTGCCCAGGCTTACTCTGGATATCGAAGCTGCCACCCAGGGCGGCGGCGCGCTCCCGCATACCCGCCAAACCCCAATGTCCAGCGGTCCGCACGGCATTTTCGACGTCAAAACCAAGACCGTCGTCGCTGACAACCGCCCGGATCTGATTGCCTAGCCTGTGGATCTCAATAGAGATACGACTAGCACTTGCGTGTTGCACCGCGTTACGGAAGGCCTCGCGGACGATACGGAAAAGATTTTCTGTTCTTTCTTCAGTCATGTCAGACAAATCGTTGAGGCAGCTGAAATGCATCTTGACCTGAGGATGTCGTTCGCACTCGGCCGATAAGACGCTGGCGATCATCTCATTCAGGCTTGCTCCTTTTGTTTGTTCACCGCGCATGTCGCCCACGGCGCGACGAGCTTCATGCATGGCACCCACGCTCTCGTTCAATGCCATATCGATGTGTGACGCCAGCGCTTGTGAGGCCAACACGTCATCAGAGGAACGGAGTTGCTTGACTACCGCGCGAAGTTGCATAGTGACTCCAGCGAAGCCTTGCAGCAGGGTGTCATGCATTTCGCGCGCGATCCGATTACGTTCTGCAGTCGTCGCTCGACTCTTCTCGTGGGAGACAGCTTGCTCGCGAGCATGTCGTTCCATCTGCCGGAGCTTCATGATTAGAGCCGCATGATTGCTTAGAGCAGCGAGGACCTCTTGCTGCTCCTCTGTGAACGATGTGTGGCCCGTCAAGCCCAAATCGATAACACCCAGTGCTTGTTCACCCGCTATGACAGGAATCGCAACTGTTGCTTTGCGCCAGTGAGTGAGATTCGAGTTGATTACGCCCCGCCGCGAGATCGCGCGCACCTCGTCATCAGCTCTCTCACAATTGGCATAAATCATCCTAAGATCCGCGAGACAAGAGCGAAGAGTCGACGTACTGTATGCATCGAATGCGGCTTGGTGGGGTTCCCAATGCACTACCCCATCCTGAAACCAGAACTCGCTGCGAAGCGTGTTGGCACTAGCGTCGTAAATGTATAGGTGCCCTTCCTTTGCTCCTGCGGAGTCCGCAATACGAAGAACGACCTCCGACAAGCTCTGATCGAAGTCAGCGGATTGAGCAACGGCGTGTACGCTGTCTTTCAAGGCGGCGTTGGCCTTGACCAGCTCCGCTACCCGCTGCTGCGCCGCCTTCTCTTGCTCGCGCGCAATCGCCGCCTGCTCTACTTGCGCCGAAATGCGTTGAAATTCCAACGCAAGACCCACCTGCGTGGAAAGCGCGCTAATGGTTTCTTGAACGATTGAACTTGGCGCGGTCGACTTAATATAGGCGAGACCGAGATAACCCTTCACTTCCCCGCCAACCTTGTAAGGAAAGTCATACAGCATCTGATTGCCGGCTTCTTGCTGGAAACGGGTTATCATCGGAAGAACATCGGTCAGAATTTCGCCAACCCTTCGCCAGCGCGGTTTTCCGGCGGCTATTTCCGAGAAGTATCCCTGCCTGTCTTCTGCACTTGCACGCCTGATCTCCTCATTCGACTCCGGCGCAATCACATCTTCAGCTGTAGCAGTCACGCCATCTTTGTTGACCATCACAAATTCAAATTCAGTTCCGCGATTCCGCCTCAAGATTGCTCCGGCCGACGCTCCTGAAACCTTAACGGCTTGGCCAAGAAAGCTTCGAAGCAATCCCTCCGGACTCTGCTCTCTCGTGAGTTCGTCCATGCAGTTGCGGAGCGCCTCATTAGCTTTCGCAAGCTCCTCCGCTCGCTGCTGCGCAGGCTTCTCTTGCTCGTGAAGACTCGCTTGTTTCTCCGACTCGATGGAGAGTCGGTGTAGTTCCAAGGCCAAGGTAGCCTGCTGTGAAAGGCCATTTACGATCTCTGCTGCGGCTCTAACAGCTTCGATCAGCGCGGCATCGACATCAGCGGCATTCGCGAGACGGGCAACGCTGCGCCGTAACAGCTCATAGGCTTTGGCCAACTCATTATGTGCCTTTTCCAACTCAGGAATTCGCTCTTCGGCTTCGACTGCTCGCCGCTCTGCCTCAGCAGGATTGAGGAGAAGATTGCTATCGGAGCTGTTGACCGCGCCCTGGAGTATCGATGCGGGCATATACCTGCCTCCCAAAGAGTCCCACGAATCATTTTCGCACTAAGGCGCGTTTGGCGTCGTCCTCACTTTTACGTAGGAAATCTCTAGCGATCTGCGTACGCGAAGGCTGAAGAAAAGCGGAGGCTTCCGCTGCGATGTAGAGCGAACCTGTGGGGCATGACTGACATTCAAGTGGACAGCGGTAAGACTCAATCGAACCCACCCTCGAATTGGTGCAGGGTGTTCACTGCTGAAGCTGAGTCACTGCTTCGACTCGGGTTCAGCCTAACGAACAATGAAGGCTACGCGCTGAGCGCAGTTATCTTGGGGCTGGAAACGGTCCGCTCGCGCTTTGCTGATCGGGCATCTTCCAAGGTGAATCAATTGTCATTTGCAGGATTCGCTACTATCTCGGCGTCCTTGGGCATGCTCGCGTGTCTACCGAAGCGCAGCGCGGTGCAGGGCGGTCAAGCAGTCTCTGAAATGCTGCTCAATTTACCTGCTTGCTCCAGACTCGTGTTTTGTCTACGTATTCTCGAAGGGCTTTCTTTAGAAGCCACTTCGATGCTGGTTGGACAGTCTGAGGACGATTGCAAAGAGCACATCAGCACGGCTCTTCGGAGTCGATGGCAGAGCGCATCTCCTCAATTCTACGTAGCGAGAAGCAACGCTTTTGCCGATGCGTCGCAGACCTCAGAGCGGCACACTGAAATTGCTGAGGAATCAGTCACCCGACCACAGCCGGCTAGAAGGATGCAGTACCACCTTTACAGGCAAGATGCCAGTCAAGACCTTTAGCGTTCATCAATCGAGATCTAGATACGTTGCGGATTGCACATATCGGACGTTTAGAGGCATCTGCAATGTACCAGAAAACAGACCTCGATCTAAATTGTCCGGCCTTATGCGAAGGGGCCGATTCGAAACCATAACGCAGATCAACCCGGAGGAGAAATGATGGTCTCGCCTATAACAACCCAGAGCGCTCAGACGCACGCCTTGCCTAACGAAGCCCCGGTGGTGGCCAAGTCGCGCGCCGGAGTCGCGAAAATCGGAAAGGGTAAGCTTTTTATCAACGGCCAGTTCGTCGACGCCGAGGGCGGCAAAACTCGGCCCAATGTGGATCCCTCAACAGAATCGGTAACCACTACGGTAGCCGACGCGTCTGCGGAAGACGTCAAGAAGGCTATCCATGCTGCCAGAGAAGCGTTCGATAGTGGCCCGTGGGGCAGCATGAATCCGTTCGACCGCGGGCTCATATTGCAGCGCGTCGCGACGCTGATGCTCGAACGGGCTGAAGACTTCGCCACTCGTGAGACGGTGGATGTGGGCAAGCCGATCACCCCCACGAAATCCTTCGATGTCCCTCAAGGTGCCGCCTCGTTTGCCTACTACGGATCGCTTGCGGGGCAACTGGATGGCGCTACACGTCCGGGCAACGGCGCAAGCATGGTCTATACCAGACGAGAGCCGCTTGGGGTCGTTGGAGCCATCAGCCCGTTCAACTTTCCTCTGAACCTCTCTATCAACAAGATCGCACCGGCGCTTGCAGCGGGCAATACGATCGTTCACAAGCCCGCTGCGGAGACGCCGCTTTCTGCTCTCCTGCTTGCAGAGGTCTTGCAAGATGCCGGCCTACCGAAAGGCGTTTACAACCTCGTCACAGGCAGCGGATCCGTGGCCGGAGCGGAGGTGATCGCCAACCCCGGGGTGGACAAGATCGCCTTCACCGGTTCTACCCAGGTGGGAAAGCAGACTCAGGAGATCGCGTCTAAAACCCTTAAGCATGTAACGCTGGAACTAGGCGGGAAAAACGCTCTTCTGATTTTTGCCGACGCTGTCAATGGGCCCTCCGCCGACCTCGATGCGCTAGTCGAGACCGTATTCCAGGCCGGCTACTTCAATTGTGGCCAGTTTTGCATGGGATGCTCTCGCGTCATTGTCGAGCGGAGTGTCCATGACCAGTTGGTTGAGGCTCTCTCACAGAGGATAAAAGGCGCGAAAGTTGGCGACCCTTTCGACGCGTCCACAGAAGTCGGTCCGTTGGCGCACAAGGCTCAATACGACAAGGTCCTCGAATACGTGGGCATTGCGCAATCCGAAGGTGCAAAGATCGCAGTTGGAGGCAATCCGCTTCGGGTGAAAGAAACCGGTGGGAAGGGTTTCTTCCACGAGTTGACGTTGTTCACCGGAGTCAGGCCAACGATGCGCGTCGCCCAAGAAGAGATATTTGGGCCAGCTCTGAGTGTGCTTACTTTCGACACGGAAGCGGAGGCGCTCAGGATCGCGAACGGGCTTCCCTATGGCCTTTCGGCCGGTGTAGCAACGCATGATCTGAACCGCGCACACCGTGTCGCGGCTGGGCTGCAAGCGGGCATCGTCTGGGTCAACACCTGGGGCCAGTTCACCGCGACGACTTCCTTCGGAGGCTACAAGCAGTCAGGATACGGTCGCGAGATCGGTCCCGAAGGCATTGAAGAGTACCTCCAGAGCAAGACGGTCTACGTGCAGATGAACGGGTTAGGGATTAGAGCCGCCTACCATAACAGAATTCAAAAACCATCAGGAGCAGCTATGCCGAAGACCTTGCAGGATACGATCCTACCGGACACGTTCTTCTCAAATCGTTTGAGCCTACCCGGCAACGACACTCTTAACGCGGATGACAAATTTGCCATTCTTGACGTGAGCTTTCGTTTTGAATGGTGCTTTGACTCGCAGCATATGGATGAACTGGCCGCCATACTCACCGACGACGTGATCCTCGATCACTTCTGGGGCTATCGAGAAGGAAAGCCGGCAGTGATGGAGTTGCTGAGGGCCAACGTCCCCGCTACGCGAGGAATCCGTCATCAGAGCACCAATGCCGTAATCGTTCCGGATGGCGACGGTTCGGTCAGCGTCATTAGCTACCTGTTCGCTGTCCTTGTCGCAAATGGCAACGGGCTTCCGGCGATTGCAGGTCATGCGCTGGTGACAGACGTGATTCGGAAAGATGGCGATCGTTGGAAGATCGCACGCCGCACATTCGAACAGATGCGTACTCCCGAGGGCTACTTGCCTGCGGAGACGGAGGAGCTTTGGCAGGCGACGGCGGCGGATCGAGGCCCGGTGCTTGAGAAAAGCACCCTCTAGTGTCTAAGAAGCCAAATCCCCTATAACGAGAGGTTGAGATGTCAGCAAATGGATCTAGTCGTACCAAAATGAAGGGTCAGTGGCTCTCTGCGGCAAGAGCCCCGCTCGAATGGAAGGACCTGGATGTACCGACGATCGGACCGGATGAGGTGCTCATCAAGGTCCATGCCTGTGGAGTTTGCGGTTCCGATATCCATCTGCTCGAAGGAGATTTTGGACCGTTCGCACGGACTCCACTGGTTCCTGGACACGAAGTGGCCGGCGTCGTCAATGCGGTAGGTAGCGCCGTGGTCCACCTAAAGGTCAATGATCGCGTAGGTCTGGGTTGGACCCAGCACTCGTGTGGAGTGTGCCCACAATGCACCGCGGGCAACACCTCCATCTGCAGTCGCCAACAGGTGACCGGCATTCAGGTCAACGGAGGCTATGCCGAGTACGTGAAAGCGACAGCACGAGATGTAATCAAGATTCCCGACAACATCACCCTGGAAGAAGCCGCTCCGCTAATGTGCGCCGGTATAACCACCTATTCCCCGCTTCGACTGCTGAACGTTCGGCCTGGGCAGCGAGTCGTGACGCTGGGACTCGGCGGTTTGGGCCATGTCGCCGTGCAGTTTGCTAAAGCGCTCGGCGCGGAGTCAATCGGAGTTGCACGCGGACAGGACAAGGTCGAACTTGCCATGAACAAGCTGGGCGCGGACCTGGCGATCGACTCATCGAAGACAAACTGGGTCGAAGAGGTGAATCGTTTGGGAGGCGCAAACGTCGTCCTTAATACCGCCAATAACGCGCAACTGATGGGGGAAGCCGTTCACGCGCTCGCGCCGGATGGAACGCTGGTTCTGCTTGCCGTTGATCCAAACCCGTTGACATTGCCATCCTCGGGCGAGTTCATTCAGAGTCGCCGGCGGCTCATGGGGTCAAGCACCGGCTCTATCAGCGATGCGGTCGAGATGTTCGAGCTTGCGTCGCGGCGCGGTATCCGACCAATGATCGAGACCTATCCAATGGCCAATGCCGCCGCGGTTGTAGAGCGCGTAAAAGCTGGTAAGCCAAGATTCCGCGCCGTACTCAGCACATAGTAGGGGAAACTATGACAACAAAGCAGCGACAGAGTGTAGCTCTCGTCACGGGGGCTACGGACGGTCTTGGGCGGGGGCTCGCAAGAGCTTTCGCCCAGGCAGGTTGGAATGTTCTTGTACACGGGCGGAACGCGCATCGTGGACGGCAAGTTGTTGACGAGCTCACGTCGCTCGGCGCGGCGGCTAGCTTTTACCAAGCCGATTTTGCTTCCTTCGATCAGGTGCGCTCGTTGGCAGACGAGATTTGCGCGAGCTACAGAAGACTCGACGTGCTGGTCAACAATGCGGGACTTGGGATTGAGGACGCTCGGCAAGAGAGCCGCGACGGGCTAGAGATGCTATTGCAGGTTGACTACCTGTCTCCGTACCTCCTGACCCGGAGACTGTTGCCGTTGCTTTCTCAATCCGGCCCTACTCGAATCGTCAACGTGTCATCGGCGGGGCAGTCGCCGTTGAACTTCAAAGACCTTATGCTGGAACACTCGTGGAGCGGTCAGCAATCTTATTGCCAGGCAAAGCTGGCGCAGATCATGATGACGTTCGACCTTGCGGAGGAGTACAGCGCAGATCAGGTCACAATCAACGCACTGCATCCCGCCTCGATGATGCCTACCAAAATCGTTGTGGGGCGATTCTCACCTATGAGTACCTTAGAGTCGGGCGTCGAGAATGTCTTCCGGCTCGCAACCGACGATCGTTTCCTTGGTGTGAGTGGGAAATATTTCAATGAGTTGCGAGAGGCACGGGCGAACGCTCAGGCTTACGACGCACATACCAGAGCTGAACTGAAAAGAGTCAGTGAGCAGCTACTCGGCGACTGCCTCGACTAAGCAGGCAGGAACTATCGACAAATCTATGTGGGAGGACAATGGAATGGGCGTGAGAAGAGTTGTCGTCGTCGGCGGCACTTCGGGGATCGGACTTGCAACGGCACAGCAGCTCGCCGCAGAGGGAGCGGACGTGCTCGCGTTGGGGCGAAACGAGAAACAAATCGACGAAGTGAAGGAAGCGCATCCCGAGGTCAGATTCGCATTGGCCGATGCGGCGTCCCAGGAAGCCATGGCGAGTTGCTATGCAGCGTTTGGTCCCTTCAGCGGCCTTGTGCTGTGCGTGAGCGGTGCCAAGGGTGCTGGCTTTTTCAAGGATCTGGAAGCGGACGATGTACTGAGCGGCTTTCAGCAGAAGTTCATCCCGCAGTTCCGCGCCGCTCAGGCCGCTTTGCCGTTCTTAAAGCAGGATGGGTCCATCACATTCGTTTCCGCGATCTCTGCTCGTGCGGCTAACCCCGGAACGGCCGGTCTCGCCGCTATCAATGGCGCTATTGAAGCAATGATCAAGCCGCTTGCTCGCGAATTAAAGCCTCTTCGCGCAAATGCCGTTTCGCCCGGAGTCGTCGAGACACCATGGTGGAGCAAAGTGCCAGACGCGGTGCGGGAGCAATTGCTGCAACAAAGCGCCGCGGCCTCACTGGTCGGGAAGAATGCGCAGGCGGAAGAACTTGCCCATGCCATTGTGTTCCTGATCGGAAACGGGTTTGTCACCGGAACAGTTCTGGAAGTCGACGGCGGTCTGCGACTTTCCTAAAATTCGTGGAGTCAGCTATGAGGATTGGACTCATTGGAAGCGGAAACATGGGTCGGGCGCTCGGCGTTAGGCTGGCTCAGAGCGGGCATGAGAACTTCTTTGGTGCGCGAAGCTCAGTTCAAGCAGAAGACGCGGCAAAGCTTGCCGCCAATAACAGCAAACACGGATCGGTCGATCAAGCTGCTGGTTTTGGAGACGTGCTGATTTGGACCCCTCGAGAGGTGGACGCGACCAGAGTGCTTGACGACGGCTCAATTCTGCGCGGCAAGGTCATTGTCGACGTAGATAACCGGAATTATGCGACGGACGTGCGGACCGGTGCGTGGTTCGAAGTGAGTCTCGCTGAACGGCTTCAGAATAGTCTTCCAGATGCACAGGTGGTCAAAGCGTTCAACACGATCGCCATGGAAACGTTTGATCGCTCGGCGGAGAGCCTCCGCTCGCAAGGTGCTCAAACCTTCATTGCGGGACGACAAGCTGAAGCAAAACGGATTGTTGCCGAGATCGCGAGCACATTGGGGTTTGAGGCAATCGATCTCGGGAGCAGCCCGGCAGCCTTGCGGGCCATAGAGGCTTTGGGAGATATCATCCGGCTGCTCATGATCGAAGAGGGACAGGGCGGCGACGCGCACATAAAGGTGATCAAACTAGTGGGACCAACTCTCGGAACCATCGGAACTCGGGAGCACTCTAAGTACGAGTGAACAGTGATTGGGGAAGGGGCGAGATCAGCCGATCCCACCCTCTTAGCCAGAAAGCGAGCTCTTGCGATAAGGCTAACGAGCTTTCCATCAGAAGAAGGGTCCAATTTCATGAACAAGAATAGGGTTGAAGCCTTCAGTGATGGCGTCTTCGCAATCGCGGCCACTTTAGTTATCGTTGAGATTCGCCTCCCCATGTCCGGAGACGTCTGGACGTCGTTGTGGGCGCAACGGGCACAGCTGTTGGCCTTTGGACTCAGTTTTCTGATCGTCACCATGTACTGGATTGCGCATCACGTCTTCTTTGACTTCATCGCTCGAACCGATCGCACGCTTCTCTGGTTGAACAATCTCGGACTTACGCTCATCTCATTCTTGCCCTTCCCGACGATGGTTTTGGGAACACATCCGCTCGACCCCGCTGCCATTTGTCTGTACGGTTCGACGCTCATTCTCGTCAATCTCTTCAACCTGCTTCTGTGGCGTCACGTCGCCGCTCACGACCATCTCCACAAACCCGAGTTGACTCCAGAACTAGCTGGCCGGGTGTCACGAATCCACATGGCACCAGTCGCGCTCTACGCTTTGGCCATCCTACTTGCATTTCGAACACCGCAGCTCAGTCTATTATGCGTAGGTGCAGTACCGGTGTTCTTCATCCTCGCCTCTCCCAAGTTGGATAAACACAAGCTCTGATCGAACTGGAAGTTGAAGCATGGCGGCGATCGACGCTCTCCGTCCACATTCCATGTAGAACAGCGACGCGTGGAAGGGCCGGATCAACAGACCCGATTTAGAATGACAAAGCCTCGCTTTTACGTGACGGCAAGTCGGAGATGTGCGACCAGTCATTTCGTTTTTGTCATAGAGTGCATGTATACTCTAAGTCAGATTGAGCAACGCGTAGGTGCAAGCCGAGCAACCGGGTGCAAGCCGACCAACGTGACTGCCGTACTCTAGGGCGGGGAGGGAGACGCCTATGCCGAGACGTTCTGCTTCTGACAAAGCTAAGACACACGAGAAAATTTTGACTCACGCCTCGCGTGAGTTCCGTGCGCGCGGGAGTTCCGTGGGCATCGCCGACGTGATGAAGGAGATCGGGCTGACTCAGGGTGGCTTTTATCGACACTTTGGAAGCAAGGATGAACTGTTTGTCGACGCAATCGCTTTGAGCTTTCGAGAACTTGGAGACAGGCTTGAGCGAGTAGCGGAATCCGTACCGTCTGAGAAGGCTGCCGAAGCGATCATCGACGCGTATCTAAGCATGGATCACGTGCGTCATCCGGAAACCTGGTGCGCGTTGGCGTCTCTGGCACCCGATATCGGCCGTATGCCTGTCTCCGTCAGAAAGCGCATCGATAACGCGACGATGTGGTACATGGAGCGCATGTCCAAGTACATGAAGGGTGCCGACGCTCAAGAAAAGCGTCACAACTTCATTCTGCTGTTCTCTGGGATGGCCGGGTCGGTTTCGCTCATTCGTTCCCTGGGTGATTCGGGAATGAAAGAACAAGCGCTGACGCTCGCAAGATCGCATTACGTGCGCGTTTTCGGATAGCGATGTCAAAGGATGTTGTTCAGAATAGGAGAGAGATCATGAGAAGCGTTACCATTCGTATGATTGCGCTTGTTGCGCTGACCGCCCCCTTGATAGCGTTCGCCCAGCAGAGTCCTGTCGCTCAGGCTGTCCAATCCACCCCATTAACGAAAGTGCTTGCCATTGGGCATCTCGTTTCGCCACCTTCGGGTAACAGCTTCAGCTCAACGATGGATTCGGAAGTTCGGGACACGGTGCGGCTTTACTTAGCGGGCAAGATCGATCAGTGGTACGTACGGAAGGACCAAAACGGCGTGGTCTTTGTCCTCAACACAACTTCCTTGGAGGACGCACATCGCCTTTTGGACGGCCTTCCCCTGGTCAAGGCCAATCTCATGCAATTCGACTTGATTCCGCTCGGCCCGCTTTCGCCGTTGGGGCTGCTCTTGAAGGACACGCCCTCGCCTGCGGCGCAAACTGAATGAACACCTGCTCGACCGTTCAGGGACCTTGGTATGCAACGCCGGACGAGATCGCAGAATTGTCAGAGAACCTGAAGCGTGCTCACTTGTCGCTTCTGAGTGCTTTAGAGGGGTTCCCGTCTGCCGATTGGGAGCGCGTTGGGACGGATGGCGGCTGGTCAGCAGGTCAGATCGTTGAACATATTTTCCTTGCGCAACGAGTGCTCTGCGAGCAGGTCCACTCACATTTGCATGATCAGGTTCGTCCTGGGCTGCCGGCCATGATGGAGCAGCAGCGGACAAGGCTTTTTCGATATCTACCGGACGGGGGGAAAGCGGAGGCTGGTAAGCGATCCACCGCCTTCGAGGGCCTGACGCAAGGTGGAGTAGCTGGCGAGATTTCCGCAGCAGAAGAACAGTTCTCAGACCTGCTCGGAACGGCTGCTGCCTCTCCCATCAAAGCCATCGGATGGAACAGCCCCTTCTTTGGTGAGCTCAGCGCTCTTTTGTGGCTGCACTACCCGGCACTTCATACGACACGGCACGTTGCTCAGTTGTCGCGACTGCGTGCGTCTTTAGAAGATCGGTAAACCTGCGTTTAGTGACCGGGGGAGGCATCTGGGTCGATCTTAAAGTTACGGGTGTAGAGCGCCAGAGGTGCAAGCACTAGCGTGAGCACGCCAATTGCGTAAAAGCAATCCATGTAGGCCAGAATTTGAACTTGAGCATTGAACATGCGCCCAACCATTGCTGTGGCTTTGTGAGCTGCGTCCACAGGGGATAATCCATGCTGTTGAAGATAGAGCGTAAGACTCTGTACGGTCTCCTGTAAGAGTGTGGAAGACGCCGGCAGGTTCTCGCCTAGACGGGCTTGGTGAAAATTACTGCGCCTTTCTGCCAGAGTGGTGGCAAACGCAATGCCGAAGCTTCCGCCCCAGTTGCGGAAAAAGTTCGTGAGGCTCGAAGCCTTGTTGTTCTGGTCAGGTCGAAGCTCGGAATAGGCGATTACGGTAAGGGGAACAAAGAAGAAAGCGTAGCCGAACCCCTGAAGGGCTCTCGCGAAGGCCCAGTGTCCATAGTCGGTGTCGAGGTTTAGGTGGCTGTAGTAGAGAAACGAATATCCAGCGAATGATATTGCAAGGAACATCAGATACTTAGGGCGAACAATGCCCTTCTGTACGAGAACGGCTCCAACAGGCGCCAACAGGGTGATGACACCTGCGCCTGGTCCCAGGACCAGTCCGGCGTCTATCGCTCGATACCCATAGAGACTCTGAAGTATCTGGGGGATAAGCGTTGTGGATGCAAATAGGCCAACGCTGAACAGAAAGAAGAAGACGTTAGAAATCGCGAAGTTCCGGTTGCCAAGAAGTCGAAAGTCGATCACGGGGTCCTTTTCATTCAACTCCCAAATGACTGCCGTGACGAGGCACGTCAACGCAATCACCAACATCGAGCAGATGAACGTGGACCCAAACCAGTCATCGAGTTGGCCGCGGTCGAGCAATACCTCTAACGCGGCAGAGCCTATCGCGATGAGCGCGATTCCTGTCGCATCGATGTTGAGCTTGCCTTCAGGTGTCCTAGCCGTCTTCCTCTCTTCCGCGAACGAATCCGGATCACGGACAAAGCGATTCGTCATGAACAGTGAAAGCAATCCGACAGGGATATTGATGAAGAAACACCAACGCCAGTTGAAGTTGTCGGTAATCCATCCCCCAACTACGGGGCCGACCGCTGGCGCTGTGACGATAGCGACGGTGTAAAGAGCGAATGCCGACGCCCGCTTTGCGGGTGGAAAAGTGTCGACTAGAATCGCTTGCTCTACCGGAGCGAGTCCGCCACCGCCAATGCCCTGCAGGATGCGGGCAATAAGCATGATAGGCAGCGTTGGTGCGGTGCCGCAGAGGAGTGAACTCAAGGTGAATAGAACGACGCAGCCCATGTAGTAGTTCTTGCGGCCAAATACTCTGCTGAGCCATGCGGACATCGGTAGCACAACAGCGTTTGCTACGAGGTACGTCGTCAGGATCCAGGTGGCTTCGTCGAACGAACGCCCGAGACCTCCTGCGATATGCGGCAAGGCAACATTCGCAATCGATGTGTCGAGCAGTTCCATAAATGTTGCGATCGTCACGGTGATGGCCACAACCCAAGGATTCACCCCCTTCGATATCGACATTCGCGTATTACCGCCGGTCGTCTCCATGCTGGCGCCGTACCTCGTCTTCAATTTGCTAGTTTTTCCTTGCATCATTTAGAGTTCGTACATAATCTAAAAGACTCAGAAATCGGGCGCGACGAATATGCGTTGAATTGGAAAAGGCGAGACAAGATGATAAGGCCGAAGATTTTAGTAACCGGCTCCACGGGCAAAACGGGCTTTCCAACGGTTGCAGAACTGTGCCGTCTGGGGCATTACGTGCGGGCAGTCGCGCATCGCGAGGACGACAGAAGCGCGGCCCTCCGTCAGTTGGGCGCGGAGATTGTCTTAGCTGACCTCTACGACTCGAAGCAGATGGCTTTGGCGATGGCCGGCGTATCCGCGGCATCCTTCTGTCCGCCCGTGCAGCCGTACATGATCGAGGCCGCCAACGTGTTCGCTGTTGCTGCCCATGATGCAGGCGTCCAGCATATTGTTCAGATGAGCCAGTGGCTCGCTCACCCTCGTCATCCGTCGATACACTCGCGCCAACTCTGGCTCGTTGAGGAAATCTTGAGAATGCTGCCAGGCTCCACGTATACACTCGTCAATCCGGGCGTGTTCGCCGACCCTATCCTGCAACTGTTACCCGCTGCAATTCACTTCGGCATGATGCCGAACATCTTCGTCGGTCTGATCAACCCGCCCGCCTCCAACGAAGACATGGGCCGATGCGTCGCTCATGCGCTGGCGAAGCCTGAGCTGCACGCTGGCATGCGTTATCGCCCAACGGGTCCAGATCTGCTCAGCATGCAGGACATCGCAGACACTTTCAGTCGCGTCCTGAGCCGCTCCGTCAAGCTGCGTGACATGCCAGCCGAGACATTTCTGAAGGCCGGTCGAGCTGCCGGAGCTCCCGATTTTGAGGTGAGCAATGTGTATCACTACATTCACGAGTCGCCGCTACATGTGTTTGACACTCACGGGCCTACCGCGGATGTGCAGTGCCTTACGGGGCGGGCACCTGAAGCCTTCGAAACCATCACACGCCGCTACGCAGCCATGCCGTATGCGCGCAACACATTCTTAAACAAGCTCAAGGCATTCGCGTCGATGGCAAAGCTGGTCGTCACACCCTCCCTCAATCTTGCGAGGCACGAAAGTGCGATGGAGTACCCCATGCCGCGCACACCGGAACAGTCGGGCGCGTCCCGGATATGGCATCAGCAGCACGACGACAACAAAGGAAAATACAGCTTCAGAGAAACCACAACGCCTTAGCGGAAGGACCGCTGGAAGGAATATATGACCAAGCCAAAGATTCTTGTAACGGGCGCGACGGGCAAGACCGGGTATGCCCTTGTAGAACAACTCAGAGCGCACGACTGGCCGGTGCGAGCGGTCGCGAGCCGAATCGATGGGCGCAGTGAAGCTTTGCAAAAGCTCGGGGCTGAGGTTGTTGTGGCCGACATGTACGACCCCGAGCAGATGTACCAGGCAGTGTGTGGTACGCAGCGGGCATACTACCTCCCGCTGATGCGGCCATACATGATCCAGGCGGCAAATGCTTTTGCCGTGGCGGCACGCGATGCAGGTCTTGAACACGTCGTTCAGATGAGCCAGTGGACATCCAGCTCGAATCATCCCACGCCGATGACGCGCCAGACATGGCTCATCGACCGTGTCTTTAGATTGATTCCACGCGTCGCGCACACGATCTTCAATCCGGGAATGTTTGCGGACAATTTCCTGCGAACAATCGACTTCGCAGCACTGCTCGGCGTTTACCCGGTGTTGATGGGCACAAGCAAAAGCGCGCCAATTTCAAACGATGACATGGCTCGTTGCGCCGCCACGCTGCTCATGCAAGGGCCTGAGAAGCATGCCGGCCGTAGCTACCATCCCACCGGGTCGCAGCTGCTCGACGGTCGTGAGATGGCCGGAATCGTCGCGGGGGTCGTTGGACATAAGGTGGTCGCAGTGGACCTGCCGCTCGTTATGTTCCGCAAGGTTGCAAGGATGCAGCGCATTGATCCCTACCAGATCGCTCTGCTGGTGCGCTATGTCGAGGACAACAAACAAGGCACGTTTTCGTTTGAGGGCGGCGTGACGGACGTTATGCGCGAGCTGACGGGCAAACCCGCTGAGACGTTTGCTATAACTGCGGCCAGGTATGCGAGCGAGCCTTTTGCAAAGCAAACGATCGGGAACCGGCTCCGAGCATTGTGGAACTTTGCAATTACGCCGTTCTACCCGGCTTACGACCTCGACGGATACCTTCGCAAGTTACACGTTCCGGTGCCTGCACAAACGCTGCACTGCATGCAGGACCCGCAGTGGCGCGATGCGCACGCCGCCCAGATGCAGACGTCGATAGATAGATCGCGGAACGTCGTGGAAGTTCCGAATGAAACTTTGCCCCACTTCACACGCGCCTAGGCGCTCAAACGAAGGAGAGACCGATGCAGGAAGCTAACTTGGAAGCAAGTCGGGATCAGTTCGCAGCATTCAAAGCCAACCAGAAGGAAGTGTGGGCTGGATTTGGTGTCAACGAAGGTTTTACAACGGTCCCCGCCGGTGAGCTTGTGGCATTTGCCGGGGTGAAGCGTGGCGAGCGTGTTTTGGACGTGGGTTGCGGAACAGGTGTAGTGGCCGTCACCGCTGCGCGTGCTGGCGCACACGTGACAGGTTTGGACCTGACGCCCGTGTTGCTGGACCGTGCGAGGGAAAACGCAAGCATCGCCGGAGTCGAGGTGGAATTCGTCGAAGGCGATGCTGAGCGTCTACCTTTTCCCGATACCAGCTTCGACGTCGTCCTAAGCCAGCTTGGACACATGTTCGCTCCCCGACCCGACATTGCGCTTGCGGAAATGTTGCGTGTTCTAAAGCCCGGTGGACGTATTGCGTTCACCACCTGGCCCCCCGAACATGTGACCGGGCAGCTCTTTATGATGATGGCGGCTCAAATGCCCGCTCCACCGGAAGGTTCTCCTAGGCCTAGTCCCCCAGTCCTCTGGGGTGATCCTAACGTTATCCGGCAGCGACTCGGCCAGAGCGTTAGCGACTTGCGCTTCAGCCGGGGAGCGATGATCGCGCCCGCACTCAGCCCCAGGCATGTGCAGATGGGTGTGGAGGCGAGTTTTGGTCCGCTAAAGACCATGCTCGCAAAGCTCGACATTGCCGCGCCGGAACGTGCTGCCCAAATTCGTGAACAAATTGTTGAGCTAGTGCGACAGAACATGGAAGGAAACATCCTTCGGCAGCACTTCCTCATGACGGCGGCAATCAAGAGGGCGGAGCCCGATGCATGACCCGGTAATGTTTATTCTTCAGGCACTCGTCAGCTTTGCTAGTGCCGTTGCGCTGGTGGTGCGCCACCCCGCCTCATTCCAGGTTCCGGATTATGACTTTCTCCGTGCTTTCAAATAGTCCCACGGTAAGCTTGCCGACGATCGTGACCGCTGGTCACGATTAGAGGAACGGATGAGAATCCGACCCTGTCAAGCTATCGCGACGCAAACTACACGTCGAGATAGCTTGACAAGGAAGAGAGCTACCAAGACCGAGACACACATATGACTCAGATAGAGGTAATAGCAGGTTCATTCTTTGCCGTGTTCCTCGTGGCGCTAGTGGTCCGGGACTTGGCGCGCGTCAATGTGGGTGTTGCAGCCCTGGTCTCGGCTTACTGCGTCGTGACCGGTTCGCTTGCCTACCGTGGAGCGCTCCTGTCGACGGCGGAAAGACTGCCTCCCGCCGCGCTCATTGACGGACAATTCCTGATGCTGCTGCTGGTTGCGTCGACATTGGCGCCTGGAATGAAGGCTTGGCGAAAGATCCCTGTCGAGCGGTTCTTTGCCTGGCACTCGATCCGAATGCCTATGGGCGTTCTCAATGCCTATGGGCGTTCTCATGGTCGTACTGGCTTTTTCCGGTCGGCTCGCTCCGCAGTTTGGATGGGGCGCAGGGGTCGGTGAAGTCGTCGTCGGACTATGGGCCGCGGTATACGTCTTCGTTCCGCGATCCCGCAGCGGTCGTTCCGTTGTGGCGTGGTGTGCGCTCGGCCTGCTCGATGTCCTCGTTGGGATGACGACTGCTGTATTGACCTTTCGATCGCCCTTTCAGCAATTTTCGCATGCCCATCAGATGACTGTGATGAGCGCGATACCCATGGTGCTAGTTCCGAGTTTCTCAATGGCCGTGCTTACGATATCCACGCTTCTAATCTTTGTTCGGTGTGAGGAACTTGGTGATGGCCAAGTCCACGGATAACAAACTTCAGTGGATGCGAGCCGTTGTTGAACTTGAGGTATGGAATGAAGAGCAGCGTTCACGAGAAGATAGTGCTCGTACTGAATGCTTCCTCCGCTACTGGGCTAGCACAAAGCTTGTACCTGCGCCGCAAGGGTTACAGGACGATAGGATTGCTCGAAGGTTCGCCCCGGGCCGGTGTGGACCTACCTTTCGAACCCATCCTTACCTCCGTATCGGAAGAAGATAGCCTGCAAACTATCCAGAAGATAATGTCATCCCTTCGCCGACTTGACGCAGTTATTTCTTGGCCGCCGCCATTCCTGCTCGCTGCGTCGGACGAACTCCAAGACGACGAAATAGGAAGATTTCTCTCCGCCCATCTTATTCGAATCCTGAAGATGGAAACGTTGCTCTTGCAGCATATGCGAGCCGCCGGAGGCGGAAAACTTATCAACATCGTTTCAGCTCCCGCACAGAGAGCATTATCCTGTCTCGGGCTTTACCAAGCTACGCAGGCTGCGATACGCGCGTGGTCCGAAGCAACGTCAAGAGAACTCGCGAGCGTCGGCGTTTTCATCTCTGTTGTCGAATGCGGAAGAATTCACGGAGCTAGTGCGAAACTGACGTTACCAGCGCGACCACTCAAGAGGCGAGATCATGACAGACTCGCGACTATGGAGGGCTTGGTCGCCGGAGACCGGCATTGGGTCGGCGATGAGATTCTGGTTGAGAAGGTAGAGCGCATCCTTCAAGAGAGTAAACCGAAGGCTTACTATGCTGCGGACCGAACGGTTGGTTTACGGAGTTTCATCGGACGCTTGCTGCGGTTATTTCTGGGGACAGGTGCACGAGGAGGAACTTGACTCCTGCCGCGCGGCCGACGAGCGGAGGTCGGCCCCGCGGGATGAGGGTACGGGTGCGACTTGAAGTCGTCTGAATGATTGTTCAACACGGGAGGATTCGTGGAGCTGAACCTGCGGTTCCGTCCGCAGTAGCCTATCGGCATCGGCGTAGCTGGCAACGGCTGGGTCGAAAGCTGCCGAGACAAGGGCCCTCTATCTTTCGAGAGAGAGGGAATCCCGTGAGGGCGTCGCTCACACTGCCAGCGTCACGGCGGTGGGAGGGCCGGGCTGAGTGATATGTCCAACGCATGTGAACTGCCGCAGGCATCGTCAACATCAAGGAGCCAAAGACGCTGATAGGCTCCAGCCAAAAGGCACGCAGCCGGTTGCTCCACCCCTAACATGGAGCACGCGGACATAAAGGCTGCCGGTGTGCAGGCAGGGACTACATCATTCGTGTCGTTCAAGCGGAACAAGGTAAGCCCGATGCTCCGCCCTTCGGGGCAGGCGTTGCCGTAAGGCAAGCTGATGGAGCAGCGGGTAGAGGATGCTGGAGAAAGCGAATGCCGCTCTGTAACGGCGCGGATAGGAGTTGCGATATCACTCCGCTGCGAAAGCAGGCAGACTTCCAGCCGGTCGTGGTTGACGAAAGAACTTACAGAATCTTCGTAGGAGGACATGCAAATGAACGTGGCGCAATCCATGTGTGCGGCCTCCGGCCCTGCGTCGCAATGGGAACAGATCGACTGGTCCCGTTGCGAGCAGACGGCCAGGAGACTGCAGGCGCGTATCGTCAAGGCACACAGGGAGGCCGTCACGGTAAGGTGAAAGCCCTGCAGTGGCTGCTGACCCACTCGTTCTGCGGCCGGGCGTTGGCCGTGAAGCGGGTGACGCACAACAAGGGCAAGAACACGCCGGGAGTCGACGGAGCAGTCTGGCGATCTCCGGCATCCAGATACAAGGCCATCGATACGCTGCGGCGGCGCGGGTACTCTCCGCAGCCACTGCGGCGGGTCTACATCCCGAAGGCCAATGGAAAGCTGAGGCCGCTGGGCATACTCACGATGAAGGACCGCGCCATGCAGGCGCTCTACCTGCTGGCGCTGCTCCCAGTCTCGGAAACGACCGCCGATCTCAACTCCTATGGTTTTCGACCGGAACGGTCGACCGCCGATGCCATCGAGCAGGGCTTCAATGCTGTGGGTATGAGAAACAGTGCCCGATGGGTGCTGGAAGGCGACATCCGCGGCTGTTTCGATAATATCAGCCACGAATGGATGCTCGATCACATCCCTGTAGATAAAGAGGTTCTGCGGAAATGGTTGAAGGCGGGCTTCATGGAAAATCGAACGCTGTTCCCCACAGAGGCAGGAACACCGCAGGGCGGGATCATCTCGCCGACGCTGGCGAACCTGACGCTGGACGGGCTGGAGCGGCTTCTGAAGGAGACCTTCCGCAAGCGGAAGATCGACGGGAAGCTGCACAACCTGAAGGTTAACTTCGTACGCTATGCCGATGACTTCATCATCACTGGAAGCTCGAAGGAGCTGCTGGAGGATGAAGTCAAGCCACTGGTCGAGCGGTTCCTGCTCGACCGTGGTCTGCAGCTCTCTCCTGAGAAGACCTGCATCACGCATATCGAAGACGGCTTCGACTTCCTTGGGCAGAATCTGCGTCGGCATGGCGGCAAGGTCCTCACCACACCTTCGAAGAAGAACATGCACGCGTTCTGCGAGAAGGTACGCGGGGTCATTCGTAGGAACGACTCCGCGAAGCAGGTGCACCTGATAGGACGGCTCAACCCTGTTATCCGGGGCTGGGCGAACTATCACCGTCATATCGTCGCAAGTGGGGCGTTCAGAAAAGCGGAGATGGTCCTCTGGCAATCGCTCTGGCGATGGGCGAAGCGCCGCCACCTGAAGAAATCCGCTGCCTGGATCGCTGAGCGGTACTGGCATCGGCTGGGCGCGGGGAGACGGTACTTCGCCGTGATGGCCGGTTCGAACGCGCGGCCTGGCCGCGCAATGGTGGCTTACCTGATCGACCCAAGGAAGATACCGATCGAACGGCACATCAAGGTGAGGTCGAATGCAAACCCGTTCGATCCACGCTGGCGCGATTACTTCGTATCTCGAAAGCGAGCGAAGCGCGTCCGGTCATCGCCTGCGTGGTGAAGCCGGCTTCGCTCACGCGAGGCTTACGCACGGCTTGAGCCGGATGATGGGAAACCATCAAGTCCGGTTCTTAGGGGACGGAGCGGCAGCAATGCCGCTTCCTTACCCGACGAGAAACCGAAGCAAGCGAGAAGTCCTAGCGACTAGTCCGTCATCGGAAGTAACCGGTTCACAGTGTGCCTGATCGATCTTGACTGTCCCTACCTTTGTACGTCGATGCGGCGTTTTATCTGCCTGGACAATCGTTTCTCCCCGGTCTTGCCAGAATGCGCTTACCACGATAATCTCATAGGCAGGCGGTATGACATAAGCCACAAAGAAGCGAGTCGGCAACGCATCGTCGAAGCGGCCTCCCAGCGCTTTCGCCTGAATGGGGCAGAAGCTGTTCGGACCGCGGATGTCATGCAAATGACAGGCATGACCGTTGGTGGCTTCTACAAGCATTTCGAGAGCAAAGACGACCTGCTCGAAACCGACGTCTTCCTCCGCGCAGCTGGCGAGCGGAGGCGGCCACGCAAATGAGTGCACAGGGCGAAATTCGCCGGGAGTTTCCCGTATCGCTGATTAGAACGCTTGTCATCGCACGGAGGAGAACTGCTTGATTCATTCGGACGACCCTTTACAATCCAGGTGTCCACCTGATGGCGGAAGTCAAAAGATTTTCAGGATCAGAAATGAGAGAACTCGCTCTATCTGTCGCTTCGTTTGTCCTACCTGTCTCAGTTCTCTGTGCCTTGATGGCCTCTTCCGCTGTAGACGCCTTGAAGTGCCTGAACATCAAGGGCACTCCTAAGCAATATGTCGCAAACTTTCTTGTGGTGAGAGCGTGTTTGTCTCAGACATGGTGTCGCCCTCTTCGCGTGACGAGTCCCGTATCGAACGTGGCTCCCAAAGATCACAGCCGGCAACCTCTGACTTCCTCTCCTGGGACCTAATCAGCGTGTCGGCGCCCTTCGGGCAATTGTATCTCTCTAACGCTCGCTCAGTAGCGCAGCGATACCCTCGACAGACGCCGGCCCGGAGTGCAGTTACTGTTCATCGCTGTCGTCGCTCCGAGCACAATCACCCTACTCTTGCCTTCCTCCGTTTGCGCCGCACTCGCGGCTTTAACATCCTATCAGCCCCTCCGACCTGCACTTATGGCGGCACTCTCTGAAGAGAAGCTTCAGCCCCAACAAAGGGTGGTAAGGTCATCGCTTATGTTTCGCCATGTTCTATCCTTCCGGACATTCTCAGTCCATTCCGGTGGTGGTCGCAATGAGTTTTACTAGCCTCAACAAAGGAGCAGCTTCAGTGTTGACACTCACAGCTAGAAAGATCTATCGGGCTATAACTCTCATCTGTTTAGTTCACGCATTGGCCGCGTGGAGTTATCTCAGCAAAGGAAGATTTCGTAATGCCGTTTAAGGATAATAAAAGAGCGGTCTTGGTGGGCGAAACGAGCGCGGGTTCTAGTGGACAACCGATCACATTTCACTTTAATGCTGATCAGAGTGTTGCAGTTTCCGCGAAGACGGTCTATTTCCCTAATGGCTCACTGTTCGAGAGAGTTGGTATAACCCCGGATGTTGAAGCTTCTCCGAGTCTGGAAGATTTGAAAGCAGGTCGTGACACCATCTTGGACCGAGCGATTGCTTTAGCTAGAACGGCCAAACCATGAGAATCGCCCCGTGTCTGCCATGTCTAATTGGCCTGTATAGTTCTGATCGCGCCAGCGGAAGCCAAAGTGCAGATCCAAATCGATACCTCGAACGCGCACGCAGTTGAGTTGTTCAGGTTCACGTGGCAGTCTCCAACAAGGTGATCGCGAACCGTCGTAGCTCCTACTGTCAACAGTCTGTACACGATCCGCTGACTGATGCTGGTGATAGGCATATCGTCGAAGAACTTGCGTACGCCCGGAAGACGAGCATCGCCAGTACCGAAGTCGATAATGGTTCCGTCTCGGATGACGCTATCCCAACGGTTACCGTACCCGGACGAGAGAGTTTTAGAGACCGGTCCAGATACGGTGGATTGTCGCCTTCTTCGGTTGTGTTTGCTTAAACGTTTAACGGCGAACCTACTCGGCTTCGGTCAGCAAGTCGGGCTGATTCTCTTGCGGAATGCCGATGTGGATTCAGAAGGCACCCCCCACCACCTGCGTCGGTGAGGAAGATGCGCAGCAGGCAATCCTGACAGCATTGGACGGTAAGCAGTGTTTCGTTGTTCCTGACCGACTCTCGGCCGTCTCGCTCCTCTTGTCCCAGTGCACTACTCGTGTCCGGGATGTTGACCTCTGGCTGTGGGCGTATTGCGGCCACAGCTTTACAGTCTCGGTACAAGTCGTGGACCAATCGGCCGCGCCCGCACAGTTCCAACTTCGACTCTCTACCCGAATTCAGGCGTATCCACTTCTGAATGTCGGTTGCGAGTTCCTCTTTTCGCACGATTTCTGGATGCAAACGCCCAGAATAACTGCAGGCTGGGGCAGGTAAACATCCCGGTAACGGTTGAGTCATCATTCAGATCGCTTGGCCGCCAAACGCACTCGCACTCTTCGCACCAATGAACTACAGCAAGCGAGCTCGCATTTTCGATGTCGGACAAGGTAAATACTCCTAAGGTCTGGCATTTCGCCTGACGAAGATCGGGCTCGTAACCCGATTCGAGGCAAACGTCCTTCCGAAGAAACGGGCTTCGGCACCCTCGTTCACTGGTTCATATCGTGACGCACGGGCACAATCCTGACAGCGGTAAACCTAAATTACCCCTTCGTCGCTTTCTGATCGATTCACTGTCTGTATCAGCCCTGGTCGCAGTAGAAAAGTCGTGTCCTGGATGCTGGCTCCAACTGCGCTGTACTGCGGCCTCAGCGTCCCTGCTTCTGCACGTCGATGCAGCATTCTATCTAGCTGGATCATTGTTTCTCCCGCTTGCCAGAATGCGATTACCACGATAATCTCATAGGCATGAGGTATGACCTAAGCCACAAAGAAGCGAGCCGGCAACGCATCGTCGAAGCGGCCTCCCAGCGCTTTCGCCTGAATGGGGCAGAAGCTGTTCGGATCGCGGATGTCATGCAAATGACAGGCATGACCGTTGGTGGCTTCTACAAGCATTTCGAGAGCAAAGACGACCTGCTCGAAACCGCAGTTTCGGCAGCGCTTGAAACCGTTTCGGCGCGAATCACAACTCAGGTTGCGGGGCTCGGTCGATCGGAAGCTTTGCGAGCAGTGATCTCTTTTTACCTGAGTGAAGAGCATGTCAAGCATCCCGAGCTGGGGTGTGCGCTCGCGGCGTTGGGTACGGAGGTAGCCCACTTTCCGCCAAGGGTTCGCCGCGAGGTCAGCAAAGCACTCGACGCATACGCGGACCGACTCGCGTTCCTTATGCCCGGCGACACACCTGCTGCTCAAAGAGGTGCCTTCCTGATTCTGTTTCCTTCAATGGCCGGTTGCGTGATGACCGCACGCGCTCACAAAGGTTCGAGCACAAGAGCAGAGATCCTCGCGGGTGCCCGTTCGTTCTTCATATCAGCTTTCTGCTCTCCCGCAACGAAAGGACCCTCCCAGTGAATACAGCAAGGTTGCAGAAGCGTTACGGACCGTGGGCAGTGATCACCGGCAGTTCGGACGGAATCGGGAAGGCATTCGCTAAGCAACTCGCCGCAGCGAAGTTGAACGTAGTTCTCATCGCACGTAGGGCGGCAGTGCTCGAACAGGTGGCCGAAGACCTTAGAAAGGAATACAGTGTCGACGTTCGCGTGGTCGGCGCCGATCTTTCCAAAGCAGAAGGCCTCCTCGCAGTCGATGAGCAGACGCGGGATCTAGACGTAGGGCTTTTTGTCGCTTCTGCAGGCTTTGGAACTTCTGGTCCCGTTCTTCAAGCAGACCTGGACGTCGAACACGAGATGCTCGAAGTGAACTGCTTCGCGCTGCTGCACGGTTGCGTAGTGTTCGGCAATCGACTCCGTCAGCGTCGAGCGCCCGGCGGTCTGATACTCATGTCCTCGCTTGTCGGTTGGCAGGGGACACCTCTGTCGGCGAACTACGCAGCGACCAAGGCCTATGTTCAATCGTTAGCTGAATCGTTGCGCATCGAATTGAAACCTGCGGGAATCGATGTGCTCGCGTCAGCGCCCGGACCAGTGCATAGCGGATTTGCTGCGCGCGCCGACATGGTGATGAGCGCGGCTGTCACGCCCGAGGCTGTCGCGAAAGCAACTTTAGCTGCACTGGGAAGACGAGCGACGGTGATCCCCGGCGCCTTGAGCAAAGTACTTACTTGGTCTTTGCTGCCTCTTCCGCGGGCCATACGCGCTCAGATCATGGGCAAAGTTATGGGCGGTATGACGAAGCATCAACAGCCTCAGGCGGCCAAGTGAATTCCGCCGCTTATAACCCGCCGACCGTTCGCCACGCTCTGCTGAGTTGGGGGTTGAAGCGGCTCTCCCGAAAGCGCGAGAAGATGTTCGCGGAGTTCGAAGGGTGGAACCCTGATTGGCTTTCTTACAAGCCTTCTGAGCACGGCTGGTCTGTGCTCCAAGTGCTGGACCATCTTGCTCGATCAGAGGGCGCGGTTCGTATCCTTGGCGAGCAACAGACGGAGAGAGCGGATAGCCGAATACATCTGGTGGAACGTCTTCGCTTACTGCGATTCAAGCTTCTCCTGCGCCTCCCTGTGAAGATCAGCGTTCCGAGAAGTCTAGCCATTGTCTCTCCCGAGACGCCTGAATCTCTGGAAGCTGTAACGGCTTTCTGGCGAAATGAACACGCCCTGCTTGAGGAGTTCGTCGCTATTGCGTGCCCTGCAAGCTTAGGGACTTCGGTTCTGCGACATCCCGCTGTCGGAAGGGTGAGCCTTAGCGGCGTGTCCGGCTTCCTCCTGGCTCATTTGGCTCACCACCAATATCAACTCTGGAGAGTTCGCTTCATTGTGTCGGAGGTCTTCCTGTAGCGATGAGCACCGTGTGGATAACAGTGGAGCCGGAGATGAAGGCGGTGTCTGCGTCCGAATCTGCACTGAACCCGTGGCTGATCGCGGTCACAGTGACGTTGGCGACCTTCATGGAGTTGCTGGATACATCGATCGCCAACGTGTCCCTGCCCAACATAGCCGGCGGGCTCGGCCGGTCATTTGACGAGGTCACGTGGATTCTAACTACCTACCTCGTTGCGAACGCCGTCGTTCTCCCCATGTCCGCCTGGTTGTCAAGGGTGTTCGGACGAAAGACCTACTACATGGCATGCGTGGCGCTCTTCACGCTTGCCTCGTTCTTCTGCGGCGTCGCACCCAGCTTGCCGATTCTGCTGGTGGCGCGAATTTTCCAAGGCATTGGTGGTGGGGGTTTGGCTCCCGTCGAGCAGGCGATACTCGTCGACACCTTTCCGCCGAAGCAACGCGCTGCCGCCTTCGCGCTCTACACCATCGCCATCGTCACTGCTCCTGCCATCGGGCCCGTGCTGGGCGGCTGGATCACCGACAACTTCAGCTGGCGCTGGGTCTTCTTCATCAACGTTCCGGTCGGTCTGCTGTCGTTACTTCTCACGAGCAGGCTGGTGCACGACCCTCCCAGCTTTGCGAAGGAGCGGCGGACAGTGCGCGACGCTAGTGGGCGGCTGCAGGTAGATGGCTTAGGAATCGCCCTCATCGGCATCGGGTCGGCGGCGCTGGAATTGCTGCTGGACCGCGGCCAAATCGAGGATTGGTTCGGCTCAAGGCTGATCGTCTGGATGAGCGTTATCGCTGTGGTCTGCCTCGGTTCAGCAGTGTTCTGGGAACTGAACCATCGTGATCGGTTATCGATTTCCGTCTGCTGAACAACCGTAATTTCACGGTTGCGAACCTTTTCTACTTCCTCTTCGGCTTCGGCCTGTTCTCATCAACGACGATCATCCCGCAGATGCTTGAATCTTTGTATGGGTACCGCTCGCTCGGCCTTGAGGAGAAATGCTGCGCTTCCTGGCCGTACTGGGAATCTGGGCAGTCTTGCTTTGCTGTGGCCGCCGTCGGTCTCTGCGGTGCTGCAGTAATACCGGAAAGAACGCTCTTCACTTCTCGCGAGCGAGCACCGTCTCACTCAGCAATAGTCCGTAGTGTTCACCCAGCAATTCTATTGCTCGCCGCTCATTTACTTGCCAAGCGACCCGTCAGAACTGCGCTCACTTGAAGACCAGCGCACAGTCATTCGCGAATTAGCGGCGACCCATCAGTTGGCCGTATCGGGGCGGTAAGGCTCGTTATTCGAGATGATCGCTCTGTCACCGATCTCGTTTTTAATACTCACGCCAAAATACCCGTTGTTGCCGAGGATGATCGCATTCTTCGCCTCCGGGCCGATATGGATGCTCGTCTGCTGAGGGCGCGGATCGTTTCCCGTATAAGAATGACCTGGCTGACGCTTGGGAGAAACTGCGTCGAAGGTCGAATTCTCGATCTGCACTTTACCGCGTTCGACTTCAATTGCCGCACCATCGGACGCGAGATCGTTGGAGAAATAGCAACTGGAAAAGGAGACAAAACCGTCGCCACCCAATATCGCGTTGTGATCGACCGGACCCCAGAAGCCGCTATTGACGAAGCGCACGTTGCCTGCTGCCCCCGGCGAGATGATTACCTGGGTGCTCTTACCCACCTTATGGCTATTGAATTCGGCATTGGTGATCAGCAGACCCTGCGGTTGGACGGCGTCGACCTGCAGGGCGGTCGCGGTCGCGTCTGCGCCAATTCCCAAGAATTGGCCGTTGGTGGTGCCGTTTTCTGTCCTGATAAAGCGATAGCCGATCTTCGCCGGAAAGACGAAGGTGTTGGTCACATACTCCCAGTCGCTACGACCGAAGACGAAAGCCTCCAGGTTTTGCTGCATATAAGTGAAGACCTTATTCCAATCGCCATGGAAGGCGGCGCTGGCCCAGAAATGCGAATGGAACTGGACATTTTCCAGGCGGCCAATGTCACCGGTCCAATCGACAAATATGCCACGGCGCAGCACGCATCCGTACACGCTCATAATACGGTGCCGACCGTTTTCGCCCGGTCCTGTGCGGATGCCATTGTAGCTGTTGATCAGCGTCAGGTTCTCAACGGTAGTGTCGAAGACAACCTCTTTCGGATTCCCCGGATTGGCACGCATATAGATCGTCCACGGATACGGTTGAATGTCATCGACAGTCTGCTCGGGATAGTAGATCGTGAGTCCTGCGACAGATGTTGAACTGCGCATTTCGATGAATGCTGGCGCATCTTCTTTACTGCGGCCCTCGGTCGGCTCAAGGATCGAGCCAGTCTGCGGCTCCCACGACTGCGGGGCCTCATTCATCCCTTTAAGGTGGACGCCCATCTTCAGATCCAGATGCCCGCGGCATAACCAACGGCCCACTGGGACAAGCACGACTCCACCCCGCTTGCTGGCGGCGTCTATGGCTCGCTGGATTGCCAGTGTGTTGTCGGTCACTCCGTCAGGAACGGCACCAAAGCTGCGGATGTTAAAGGCTACATCCTGTCTTTTCCCGGTCTCGGCATGCGTAAGAAAAGCCCCCGAGAACACGGCAAGTAGCCCCGCGAACATCACCTGGGCACTAGCCACGCGGAGAAATCGACCACCGTGTTGTCCCATCAAGCCACTCTCCTCAAAGGCGAGACATTCGCGAAAAAATATTCCCTCAAGCCGGGCAATGCTCCGCGGCCGATGAGAGTCTGGGCAATCGGGTGGCCGAAACCGCCATGCGTCTCAAAGGGTCTAATTGCACCGATCAGAAGGCCGGGAAGAAAAATGGTGCGTCTGTACATAGAACCTCGCATTCCAGTTGCGGCCTATTGCTTTTCGCGTAAGAGTATAGAGGTTCGCGCTTCCGCGCACACCTGTGTCATTTCTTGTCGGTGCAGTAAGCCGCGCAGATCGCATGTCCCACATATCCAGCGGCGGTGGCAAAGGCACGCCCGTCGTGATCGACGACACCGGACGTCGGATCGATACCCTCCGATATGATGCCGGCGTCCCAGTTAGTGCCGCGAATTACATTGAGCGCCTGCTCGCGCCCATGCTTTAGCAACAAGTGGTCGGCGACGCTCCATGACGTTGTGAAAGGTAAACGGTAGCTCCCTGGAAGCCCAAACGGCTTTCCTGTATAGGAGTATTCATAATTGCGGGAGTGTAGCCACTCATAGGTGCGGACGAACGTAGGATTGTCCTCGCTGACAAAGCCGAGCGTAGGTAATTTAAGCAAAGAGCCGGGAGGCACGTCGGCCAGAATTGGGTTGATAACAGGTTTTTTGCCATCGGTCGCCGAGACGAAGATCTTGTCATTGGAGCCGGGAGCAACGGCTTGGCAGCGGTCCATGATGGCATCATGCAGTTTTGCGGCGCGCGCATCAGCGTCGCTGGCGGCAGCGCTATCGGCCAGCCTTCTGTACATGCGCGCAAGCTCCTGAAAAACGTGCCAGACCAGGACGTTGTTATAGGTATTGAAGGGTTGTTTGCGATATTGGTCTTGAGCATCTTGCAGCGTTGAATAAAGCTCGGTCACAGGATCGTAGCGAGAGAGAATCCGGTCTTGGAGCACATGCAGCGCATCCCGATGTGCGACGAGGAAGGTCGTGTCTCCGGTCGCCTCGACATATTGCGCAAGCGCATGGAGTGGCGCTACTACTTCGTCCAATTCCAGCCCATCCTCAAGCACAACTCCGTCGATGAAGCGTGAATGTGTGCCGGCGTTGCGCAACTGCGTAGTGATGGCATATTCAAGCGCCTCGCGCGCGAGGTCGCGGTCGATCTCCATCAGACCGGGAAAGCTCCATAGCATCGCGTCGCGATCCCAGTAGGCGGCCGACACATAGTAACGCGGACTCCGTGAAGTAACGCCGATGAGCTGCTCAGTATCGAGTGTGCGTCCCCAGGCGTAGAGTGCGGTGAAGAGCAGGTTCCGGTTCATGAGCAGATCGAGCGTGGGTTGACCCGTGGTTCGCGAACGCTGCCGACACCAGGCCGCCGTCTCCTCGATGACGGCATCCGCGCCCTCGCGGTCGATCGTCTCGGCTAACGCCTGCGCGGACTGCGACGCGCTATACTCCTCGACGCCCACGCCAATCACGAAGTTGGCCTCTTCGGTCGCCCCAGGTTGTAAGGTGACTGGATGAGTTGCGTCTAGTTCAGGATCAGGAGTAATCGGGGACGCTGTGACCTTCCCAGTCGATCGCGGATAAACTACCGACCAGGCGAATCGCGTATCGGAGTCGGCGAAGGAAAAGTACTGCCCCGGAAATTCCCCGCTCTCGACCCACGGGACTGAGGCAACCGAGCGGATGCCATGAAGTTCGACGGGCGTGTAGGTGACGCGGTTCAGTGCGCCCCACGAGGCATGGAGCGCCATCGTGATCGGTACCGACCGTGGTCCGCGATTCTGCACGGCCATCTTGATCAACGCGGCGCGTGATCCCGGCGGAGCGCAATAGGTAATCGTCATCTCCAGCCCGTCACGGATTAGAGTGGCAATAGGAATCCAGTTCTCGATGAGCTGCCATGAAGGGTTCTCGAAGGCGACCGGTTTGCCGTCGACCATGAAGTACGGTTGCGCCGCTGCCGCGCCGCGCTCGCCGACGACCTCAAGTAGTCCGCGGTCTCGCATCGAGAGGACATTAAAGCTCTCGATCGAGCCATCGTTGGCGCGGATCGTAGGCAGCGCGATCCACTCGTTGCCGGTGGGGACGACGTCGCCGGGCTTTGTCTGGATCGCTGCGCGGGTAGATTGCGCAAATGCCCCGCCGGCAGCTCCGATTGCTATAGCTGCCGCGGTGAATACTGATCCCAGGAGCCGGAGAGCAGGGAACAGCGTGCCTTCACGTTCAACGCGAATAAAAAAAGTGTAAATGATCTCTTTCATCTTCCCCGATTCTTATGGCTGAGAAGGTCCAATCCGAAGCATGACGACACCGTGTGACGGAACCATGGCCGAATACTCGCCGCGATGGCCACCCATATCCCGATGCATCCACAAATCTCGCACGGTCAGCGTCTCATTCGATGTTTTGCGGATGTCAGTCCATAGCACTGCGATTGTCTTCGGCGAAGGACCCCGATTGAAGAGCACGACAGCTGTGTCATGGTTCGCAAGAGGCCGTGCCCAAACCTCTCCGTCGCCTCGCTTCGCAACACGGTCACCTTCAATTCCTGCCGGGTCCTGGTCAACTGCGATTACTTCCTTATTGAGGAAAATATCTTTGAGTTTCGGGGAAAGTGATCGCAGATCGGCGCCGACAAACAACGGTGAAGCGAGAATTGACCACAGACTGAAGTTGGCTCGCGATTCTTCCACCGGTACACCCCTCACACCCGCTACCAGTATGTCTGCGTCATTCCAGTGGCCGGGTGCTGCATATTGCTTGAGAGTCGGTTGTGCATCAAGAATCAGCGTCCACCCGCGCGGATAGCCGCCAGGTTTGTCTTTGGTGTCGTGTCCGCAGTCCCAGCACTGCTTGCTATCGCCGGTCGTCCTCCACATGTTTGCGACATCGGCGCCCCATAGCCACGGGTGGTTGTCGCCCCACTCGCACATGCTGAAGGTGATGGGCCGTCCCGTGTCGCGAAGAGCGCGACTCATTTTCGTGTAGACCTCTTGCGCCTTCAGGCCGGCGGTATTGCACCAGTCTTCCTTTACGAAATCGACGCCCCACGATGCAAAGGTCGCCGCGTCCTGCGCTTCGTGATCGTGGCTGCCGGGTGCGCCGGAGTCGCAGTCCTTTATCCCCGCATCCGTATAAATTCCGAACTTCAGTCCCTTGGAGTGGATATAGTCGGCGAGCGCTTTGATCCCTGACGGGAACTTCGCTGGATCGGCGACCAGTTCTCCCCGCGGGCCGCGCTGCTTGCCCTTCCAGCCGGCATCGACGACGAGATACACATAGCCCGCATCTTTCATGCCGCTCGTTACCATGGCATCGGCCATCGATCGGACCAGCTTTTCATCGACTTTCAGCTCAAATGTAATCCACGAGTTCCACCCCATCGGCGGAGTGCGGGCGAGGCTATTTTCTAGCGCATTTCCGGAAGTGCCGGCGAGTGAGCAGGTCAGCGCAAGAGCAGCCAAGTGCAGGAGAGGTTTTCGAGCCATGGTCAAGGCGCAGTCACAGTAAGGTCTGCAGTGAGTTGTGTGTTTTCAGAGGAGTCGCCCACATAGACTTTGAAGACGCCGGGATCGACGATCCAATCATGCGCCTGTTCGTCCCAGTAGGAGAGAGCACGCTTGTTGATGATGAGGTCGACGTGTTTGGATTGGCCGGAATCGAGGCGTACTTTTTCAAATCCCTTCAGCTCTTTCGCCGGACGCTTTACCTTGGCCGACGGATCACCGATGTAGAGTTGGGCCACATCCGCCGCGGGGCGAGCGCCAATGTTTGCGATGTCGAAAGAGACATGGAAATTGCCGACCGCACCGGCATCCGGGGAAATGCTCAGGTTGCTAAACCTGAAATCGCTGTAGGTGAGACCGAAGCCAAATGGGTAGAGCGGCTTTTTTCCATTTGTAGTGAAGTATCGATAGCCAAGAAAGACGCCTTCTTCGTAGCGAATATGAGGTGTGACGCCTGGCGCGACGGGTGCAGCGTAATAGTGGTCATGCACCGGGTTCTCTTCCCACGAGCCGACAAAAGTGAATGGAAGCTTGCCTTCGGGTGAGCGTTCGCCGGAGAGGATCTCGGCGACGGCTGTGCCGCCCTCCTGGCCGGGATACCAGAGCTGCAGAAACGCTGGCACATGGCCAAGCCATGCGCGAGTATCCACCTCGCCGCCCGCAACCAAAGCAACGATGGTATTTTTGTTGGCGGTCGCGATGGTGTCGATCAGCGCGTCTTGGGCGAACGGTAACCTATACGTGCGGTCGAATCCCTCGCTCTCTAGTGAGGAGTCGTAACCGACAGCGACAAGTACGGCGTCGGCCTGGGCAGCAATAACCCGCGCATTGGGCGAAATGAGGTCGTTTACAGCGCGAATGCCTAGGCTAATGCGGGGAGCATCGGCGCCTGGGAGATAGTCGAGCTGTACAGCGATGGGAACGTCCTTCTTGAGATCTAGCTCCGTCCATAATGGAGACTGCGACTCATGTCCAGGCTGCTGGATGAGAAGCTTGCCATCGACCAGCAAGCGATAGCTGTCGGATGCAACCGCAGCCGTCGCGAAAATGTATGCGCCGGTTGATTGAGGTGTAAAGGTTGCCTTATATCGGATGCTCTGCTTCTCCGACACGGCGGCTGTCCATTCGTTTGGACGCCAATTGGCAACATTGCCGGCATAGCTCACCGACCCCGGCATCCCAGAGAAGTCGCGATTGGAAAATGTGTCGATCTCTACCGTGTCATGCTCCGCCGCGCCGTCCAGCGGCCGATCGAACTTGGTGGCGTTGTACAGGTCTTGAACGGCGATGACGCCGGGCGAGTAAAGCACCTTCAGCCCTCGCAAACTGCTTAGGCCTCGCAAAATGCTTTCCGCGTCGAATGGAGTAACGTAGGAGCTGCCCCCCCCCCCAGTATTCGCCGGCCATGCTGCGGGGCCTATGACGGCAAGCGTATGGATCTTTGTGAAGTCGAGCGGAAGCAAAGTGCCTTCATTCTTTAGGAGAATTATGCTTTCTCGCGCCTCTTGAAGAGCAATGGCACGAGATTCGGGGTTGTCGCGGGGAATCGAGAGATCGAGCTGCGGTCGGTCTCCGAAGCCAAAGCGGAGGGAGATGCGGAGGATGCGTCGCACCTTGTCATCGATCGTCGCCATGGAAACGACACCAGATCGAATCGCAGGAAGCAGCGTAGTGCGATTCATGTAGTCGGGGTTGGGCATCTCCAGGTCAAGTCCGGCATTGGCCGCAGCTACGCCGTCGTAGGTCGCAGCCCAATCCGACATGAGCACACCATCGAACCCCCAGTCTTTCTTGAGCACCTCCAAGTTCAGCCATTTGTTCTGAGTGGCGTGCTCGCCGTCGATCAGGTTGTAGGAATCCATCACGGCCCCCACGCGGGCCTCGCGGACCGCAGCCTCGAATGCGGGAAGATAGATCTCGCGCAAGGTACGCTCATCCGCGTCGGAGCTGACGTCATGCCTGCTGTATTCCTGGTTGTTGAGCGCATAATGCTTTACGGTCGCTACTACACCGCGGCTTTGGATCCCCTCGATGTAACCCACGACCGTTCTCGACGCGAGGTAGGGATCTTCGCCGAAGTACTCGAAGTTTCGTCCGCACATTGGCGCACGATAGATGTTCACTCCTGGGCCGAGAAGATAGGAGACGCCCTGAGCGCGAGCATCGTTGCCCAGCGCTTCGCCTATGCTGAAAGCGAGCGCAGGGTCCCATGATGCCGCAAGTGCGATACCTGCCGTGTATGCAGTCGACGGGCCGTCGGGATGCGCGCCGACCGGCCCGTCGGACAGCCGTAGCCGAGGAAAACCCAGTTTGGGCTCAGCGTAAATGTACGTTCCCGCATCGCCGCCGATCAGCTGGATCTTTTCATCCAGCGTGAGCTTGGCGAGCAGGGAATCGATTTTCCGCTCCATCACAGCATCGTCGCTTGGAGGGGCGGAGGATTGCGCCAGACTTTGTGTTAACAAAAGGAACGGGACGTAAATCAGAAGGCCGGCGATCTTGCGTGTTCCGCGCAAATAACCTCCCTTATAAGGTGACCAGACAAAAAGCAACAAGTTGTACAGGGCCGCAATTCTTCAGTACCTTGTTGTGAAGAAAAGGTTAGTTTGGTGATTTGTCCTCTTTCTGTGACGAACAGAGTGGTTGTTCTAAGAAAAAGATCATTCTCCCGGGAACCTCTCGGATCAACAATTTTGTCGAATTCCGCTATAGAATCATTGTTTCCCTTTGTTATACTGATTGAGTCAAAAAACACGACTCGAGTGAATACTCCAGAACTCACCGCAGAAGAGAACGATTTTTTGGTATCCACTTCGCAGGTCAACGCCGAAGGCGTTCATGTCTGGCAATTTGATCCGACTTGTCCGGTTGATGTCGTCCGGCATAAGCTCAGCGGCCGGTACCCTTTCCGCATGAACCGACATGAGTACTACGAGATCGTCTTTCTACGCTCCGGGTCGGTGATGTGGCAGGTGCAGGATTCGATGGTCGGCGAGAATGAAGGCGACCTCTTCATCATGACCAATCCGAAATATCATCGAGTCACCGAGCATTCCAGCTCCGAAATTCAGGCCGAGTCGCTGTTTTTTCACCCTGAACTAGTGAAGTCCGCGTGGGGCAGCGATTTTCGGGCACTGGAGGACTTCTTCTCACGCGACCGGTCGCTTCCACACGTCTTTCCTGCCGAATGCGGTCTTCCGCAAGAGATTCATCACCTGATACAACAGATTTCAACGAAGCTTCCTGCCACCGATCTGCGGGCCCGTTTAACGGTAAGGGCCTACCTGAAGATGATCCTCGTGCTGCTGATGACCCACGCCGGGATGCCGGAAAGGTCTTCGGTTACGGGGTCGGACCGCAGAAGGGTGGCCTTCGACTCCTTTAAGCCCCTCTTTCAACTTCTTGAGAAGAGATACAGCGAGCCGGTCAGCCCAAATGATGCCGCGAGGGTGATGCACATGAGTCCATCCAATTTCCGACGCACCTTCAAACAGGTCACCGGTCAGTCATTTGTCTCCTATCTGAATAACTTCCGCGTCGCCAAGGCGCAGGAACTACTGGCCAGTAGCGATATGCCGATCTCCGAAGTTGGCCTGGAGACGGGTTTCTGCGACCAGAGCTATTTCGGCATGATTTTCCGCCGGCTGACACAGGCCACCCCCAGGCAATACCGTAGGCAAATCCAGCAGGTGCGAAGGCATAAGGATTATGACCGGGCGACGTCTTCCTATTTTTATAACGCCTAGTTTGTCGGGGCCTGGCGCGGTTTTCATCAGAAAACATGAAACATGTGCCTTCCTCATAGCATTTGAGGCTCGGATGCATTCGTCTTGCGGTTTAGAGTCTTGTAAAATGATCGGACTTCTGGCGAAGATGTTTCTGGCAATGAGATGTTCCAGCAGCCGCGCATCGTGATTGACTTCGCCACAAGAAGAGAAATAATTTGCCCAGGCAGAAGGGGCAGAACACTCTTTTGCTGCACACAGGCTTGATCGCTGGGATTGGTGAGATTCCTATGAGAGTAGCCAGCTACCAACGGCCCGCGACGCCGCGAAGATACTTTACGCCCTCGAAGGCGATTGCTTCGGGTGTGGGCGCAAGGTCTCGCCAGATCGCGGTTGCGGCCGCTATTTCCGGAAGCAGATAGCCAAAACTCTCGATCACCAATGCACCTTCGTAGCCAGTCTCGCGCAGGGTCTTCACGATGCCGGGAAAATCCGTGTGTCCGCTGCCCGGAATGCCACGGTCGTTCTCGCTGATGTGAACATGCTTCAGTCTGCCCTTTGCGAGGGCAAAAGCAGCCGGCACATTCTTTTCTTCGATATTGGTGTGAAAGGTGTCGAAGAGGATGCCAACGCGTGGATGATCGATCGCCGCGCAAAAGCGAACGGCCTCTTCGGCGGTGGTCAGAAAGAATGTCTCGAACCGGTTGAGCGGCTCGATCGCAAGAGCGATTCCATTTTCATCGAGCGTGGCTGCTAGGTTCTGAAAACACTCGATCGCGAGCTTCCACTCTTCGTCGGTTCTGCGCCGCCCGCTGAGGTATCCTACAGGCGCATAGAGCGGACCTGCAATGAGCTTCGATCCAAGATCGGCGGTCGCTTTCACGCAGGCTTTCAAGTGCGCGAGGGTCTTAGAGCGTACGCCTACGTCTTCGTGAATGGGGTTCAGGCCCGGCGGCAGAATCGCGCAAACTGTGCTGTCGAGCCCGTTTTCATTGAGCGCCCGGTTAAGCTGCGCGATCGGCACCGCCATCGGCTCAAACATCGGCACTTCGAAGAGATCGAAGCCGGCCGCGCGCAATCGAGGCAGCAGGTCGATCTGCTCCTGATCGATGCGCGCGGACCATAACAACCCGTTTACGCCGATTTTCATCTTTCGTGTGCCTTCGGATGCCAGACGGCCCGGCTGCCGTCGATCGCGCACTGGTAGCGTAGTGTCTCCAGCACATGTGGCTCCCTGCCATCGGCGCGCATCACCCATACGGGACGCTTATCCCCCCGCCGCTCCTCGTGTACTTGCCGGGCAATCGTCGCATCGTTCCAGAAGTTTTGATCTGTAAGACGGAAGGATATCCATTGCTGATCAGGAGACCAGGCAGGCGAGGTCGCGAACATGCCGAAATTAGTGAGCTGGTGGATGTCGCCGGTGGCGACATCCAGCGAAAATATCTCCAACACCTCGCCTAATGAATCGGAGTATAGGATGCGTTTGCCATCAGGGGAGAAGGTCGGTGTCACCGCGCCAATATGGTTCTGATGGGATGTGAGCTGCCGTACTTCAGCTGTTTTCAGATCTAAGACGAAAACGCAATAGCCGGTCTCGACCCAGTTAGTGAAGGTGATCGCCGCCCCGTTGGCAGAGATATGGGGATCGCGTCCCGGCGCGACAACCTGAACCTCGCGCTTCTGTGTATCGATTACCTCGAAGCGCGCATTGGTGCCCGAGATGCCGAAGGCGATGAGGTCGTCCTCGCGGGACCAACTCGGAAGGTAAACCGCCGAAGGAGGGGAGACATGCGTGAGTTGCTCGACGTCGCTCCCGTCGGCCTTGGCGATGAATAGGTTGTAAGCTCCGTCACGGTCGGAGGTGAAGAGAAATCTCTCGCCATCAGGCGACCACATGGGATAGCGCTGGTGGGAATTTGGGCTGCGGGTGAGATTTGTTGCGTCGCCAGAGTAAGGATCAAAGCGAAACACCTCGGTGTTGCCTGTACGCAAACTGGTCATGAGGAATTCATGGCCTCGCAGTTCGCCCCCGAAGAGTGCCGGCGTGACGACCGCGGTAGGTGAGGGGGGGACAACACCTGTGGTCATGCTTGCCCCTTCTCGAAACGAGGGAGGGATACGATTTTACCCCCGAGCATGGCCGATTCATGGGCGCAGATACCGGCGCACGTCCAGTTCACCGACTTATACACATCGGGGAACGACGGCCGGTTCTCGACGATGCTGCTAACGAACTCATGCACCAGATGGGGATGCGAGCCGCCATGGCCGCCGCCCTGAGTGAATGAGAGATGCGCATGGTCACTATCGTATACGCCCTTGGTGGTGAACCGCTGGATCGGTTTCGGCAGTAAATGCGCGAAATCGCCCACATCCACGCGCTCGGGCTGCTCACCGGTATGGACGATCATCTTCTCGCCTTCCACGAGCGTCCACTCGAACGACGCAAGTTCTCCATAGACATCGAAGCTCTCGATGTACTCACGCGCGGTCTGGAATAAAGAACGCGTCACCTCAAAGGCGAGGGGTTGGTTGCGAACCTGGAAATGCGCCGTCTCAACTGCAAAGGGCGACCCATATTTGTCGGTGAGATTCTTGGCGATTCGGCCCGAGCCCAGGCATGAAACGTAGTCTGCCTCGCTTTTTACGATAGCCAGGCAAGGGCTGACGGCGTGCGTAGCATAATGCATAGGCGGTAGGCCCTCCCAGTAGCCGGGCCATCCCGCCATTTCCTGCTGGTGGCTGCCCCGCATGAACTGGATGCGTCCGAGTTTTCCCGAGTCCCTCAATTCGCGGGCATAAAGGAATTCACGAGTATAGATGGCGGTCTCCATCATCATGTAGGCTTTGCCGGACGCTTCAGCCGCAGCGACGATATCGCGGCATTCGTCAACCGTCGTCGCCGCAGGCACTGTGCAGGCGACATGCTTCCCGGCGCGCAGCGCGGCGATGCTTTGCTGAGCATGCAGGTGGATGGGAGAATTGATATGCACAGCGTCGACCGCGTAGTCGGCGAGGAGCTCGTCGAACGAGGTGTAGCGCCTGGCGACCCCATAGGTCTCGCCCACTTCGTCCAGCGTTGGCTGGGTGCGCTGACAGATCGCGTACATCTCGGTCTGGGGGTGATGCTGATAGATCGGAATGAACTCTTTTCCGAATCCCAGGCCTACGATGGCCACATTGAGCTTCTGTTTCTTCACGCGATGCTCCCGGTTGTGGAGGGCGCTCCCTTTGCGGAATGTCCCTCCGGATGCAGCATCACATGGATCGCGCGATGCAGCGATTCAGGCTCGAATATGTGTCTCCAGTCGGGTTGAATAATCTGTTCCATGCCCCACTGGATGGCGATCTTGGCTGCGTCGGAGAAGGGTGAAGGCTCGGCTCCGAAGACAATGGCCATGGCAATCTGGGCGTGGCCGGCCATAAAGGCCTCCGCCGCCTCGCGGGGGACGCCGCGTTCGATGGCCGCATCCATGGAGGCTTTCATCAGCGTGGCCGCGGTGGCCACCACGATTTCCGACATTGCGGGCTCTAGTAGAGCGAACTCTTTAGGTGTGACGCGATGGGCTGTGCGCACCGGCGCGAACATCGCTCTGGAGACTTCGATCCCTTGGTGGAAGAATTCTTCGGATCCCTCGATGAGCGCGACCAAGATGTCCTGGGTAGCGATTCCGCCGAAGAAATCGCGGCGACCGGTGTGTGGTTCCTGCTCGGCAAATAATGGCGGATGGCACGGATGGGCGATCATTTGTGTTATGTCGGCGCGCGAGGGAATCTCGCCAACATAGGCTGCGGCGGCGTCCAATGCGATCAGCACCGCCCCGGACTTCATCTGAGGTACGATGGCGTGGGAAATCGAGCCGATCAGTTCGTCGGGCACGGCGAGTACGATGAAGTCCGCCTCTCGTACTGCGTCATCTAGCGTCGTCACGTGTTTGCCTGCGCCTTCGATCGCGGCCGCCTTTCCCGAATCTCTCTCGCATAAAAGCAACCGAAAGCCTGAGGCGGCTTCGATCTTATCCGCTGCCCTAGCTCCCATTTTGCCTCCGGCACCCACAATCGCGACCGTTTTGCTCATTTTCTCTCCTCAGCGAACTCGAGAATTCAATTCAGAATGTAGCGACGAAGATACGAAATGCTCTCCACCGCCCAACGATGCTCCAATGCGACGGTCTCAGAGATGCTGCTCTGTTCTGGAGGCCATAATTCTAAAATTGCGTTAGCGTTCACTCGCATCGCGCGCAAGGATGCGATCAGGCTGGGAACGTCGAGCTGACCTGCACCAGCGGGGCGCCCCTCTACTATGAAGCCCATTCGGTGCTGCATTCGGCTGATTTGATAGTCCTTGATGTGCAGACTCGCGATGTAGGGCGCTAAATTCTCGATCACGCAAGCCGGCCCTTCGGGAATGGCAAGCGAGTTGACGGTGTCGAGGGTCACGCCAACCCACGCGCTGTCCACTCGTTGGAGCATCTTGGCCAGAAGAACGGACGGGATGCACGAATTTTCGATGGCTAGTCGAACCCTGGCTCGTTCCAAATTCAACAGGACGCGCTGGACGCAGTCCTCCACCGCATCGATGCCGATCTGGACGGAGTTGGCTTCGTCGATGCTCCATCGGAGGGTTGCGGAGCCAACCTGTTTAGCCAAATCGATCTGTCGGGCCAAGTACTCGGGATCGAGCCCTTGCGTCCCAATTTCGATTTCAATGTGGCGCGCCGAGGCGCACCGCATCAATTGGTGAAGCTCGTCAGTGGGGAGCCCGTCGATAGGAAGATTGGGGCCATATTGCACCACTCCTACTTCCAACGCAGACGCAAGACTCAGGAGATCCAAAGCATTCAGCGGCTTTTCGGGCTGATAGCCGGGGGCGCCGATGGACCAGGCAAAGGTATACGTACCGATTCCCAGCTTCATCACCCCTTCTCCTGCGATCTGCCCTCGAGGGTGACGATGCCTCGGGGAGGAATCACGACGTCTGCTGCGCCGCCCGCCGCCATGAGAGGTCTGAGCGATAGGGCGCGCCAACGTGCCGGCTCCGTCAGGGCTTCGAGGCAATTGCTTTCGTCGAGGCACCGAGTGTGCAACCACTGGCAAACAGCCTCGGCTTGCACAGTAACGGATTGTTCATCATTGTCGAAGTTGGTCAGTAGGACGCGAATGCGCTCGCCCGCACGGACCGCGATTCCTTCGACTCGCAAAGGATGGCTTGAGCGGGTAAACAGCGACTCTCCGCCTCGAAATTCAATCAAATCCGACAATACATGGTAGACCGGGGAAATCGCCCCGCATCCCAGTCCGGAAGAGGCGATGTATGCGTTGCTATTATGGACCGGCATTAGTCCACAAAGTCCTACATCCGTGAAGTAAGCCACGCTGTCAGTCTCGCCCTCGGCGAGATGCTTAAAACTGGCAAGCGTCCAAGCTGCCTCAAACAACGACATTTGAAGAGCGCCTGCGCGAAAACCTTCATCGCTGGGACAAACTGACGAAAGGCAGGAGACGGCCAGCGGTGATCCCTGGGCCAAACGTCGCGCCTCGGTGGCCAATGATGCCTGGGCAGAGAGACTTTCCACTAGAGAATCGTTATCTGAGGCGTGTACGCGGGGATCGATGGAAAACCACACGCCGTGTCCCTGTCGTGCGATGGACCGATTTCGGTTGATCTCCACGAATCCTTTGCTGCTACCCCAATAGACTTCGGCGCCGACGGGCAGCGCCGGCGTGAGAGGATCGAACTTGGAATCTGCATCGATCAGCCATCGGCAGACTGCCGCTCCGCCGAGAGACTGCTCCAGGAGGCGTCGATCCTTCAGCCAGGACCCGTCCCGGTAAACTGTGCGGATCTCCAATGGGATTTTCAATGCCTTAGCCAAGGCGCTCGCGTCTGAAATGCGGATCTCCCGGCGAGGATCTATGAAATCATGTTCGATGCTTATGTATTCAGGATGCAGTGCACGCAACAATCCCAGCCGATCTAGAATTGCCTCCGGCAAATAGGAGAAGCCCAATCCGATTTTCGGCAAACGAGAGCCTCGGAGACCGGAGATACGAAAGACATTCGACTCGGGCGTGTTCGAATGCGGTCGCACGTGTGAGGCTAGGCTCAGGCACGCAGATTGCTGGATTCTAGACCCCTCGTCGACACGATACGGGTTGGGAAGACGCAGCGGTCGCGAATAAATCTTGAACGAAGCGTCACTCCAGTTGCGCTGGTCTTCTGCTTCAAAGAGATCGCCTGAGAGTGAAAGTTGAATAGGCGGGAATTCGTCGAGCCGGTAAGAGATCTCCCGCGCGTCGGTGAAAAGTGGCCATGGAGCGATCTCCTGGGGAAGTACCAGCTGCTGGATCGTGCCATTTTCCGCCGTAACGGAAAGAGTCCTTCCGCAAAATTCGGTTGTGGATTGGAGCACGCAGATGCCAATTCGGCTTGCCCAAAAAGTGGAGAAGGCGGTGCCATCAAAAGCGTAGCGGATAGTCCCGTCCTCCGAACCCTCGGCGCGAAGCGTCCAGCGGAAATCGACATCCTCAAGGTGGCTTTGGCACTCGCAGGAGAGAAAGAAGCTTTGGACATTGCTTTCAACGTCCAAGGATGAAATTGTTCGTGGTAACGTTTCCCAATTCTTTCCGCGAACAAGCACGCAAAGCCGCTGCACCACTTCGGTGTGATCGAGCGCGATTCTACGCAGATCGCCGTCCTGAAAATCCATCGACCATGGGCCCGCCCGAAGAGGAATCTTGGCGAGACGTTGGGCTTCGCCCTCGTAGTGAATCGCTTTGCGCCCGACGGTTGCGTTCATACCAGCCGCACACTCTGGCCGGTGCGGGCTGATTCATAAGAGGCGTCCACCAGCCTAACGCTTTTTATATTGTCTTCGCCGGTCGTTTCGGCGGTTCCTTCACCTTTCAAAGCGCAGAGCAGATTTGCCTGGCATGGGACGATACTCGAGTGAACAATATCGTAGGCCGGATCTGCCCAGCCATATCTTGGAGGAGGGACCCGCCGAGAATGTGTGCCTCTTGAGGTTGTTATACGGACTTGGAAATCGAGCGACAGTTCAATGGATCCGCGGCTGCCTTCGACGAAGATGCAGGTCTCAGGAAATCTGTCCCGTTCGAGATGGTTGCCGGCGTAGGCCAACTCGCAGACCACTGTGCATCCGTTCGCGGTTTCGAGCACAACAGTCGCGACATCTTCTCCTACGATGTCGGCATGAACGCGGGCGGTCTGGCAGTAGAGGCGGCCCATTTCTCCGAAGAGAAACCGGGCCACATCGAGAATGTGACTACCGAGATCGGCGAGTATGAACTGCTCGGCGCTGCGCAGAAAAGGCTGATTTTCGAAGACCGGAAAACCAGAAACCATGTCGATTCGCGCGCGGAAAGGTAGACCGATTTCGCCGCCATCCAGTAGCCGTTTCACCTCGCGGATCGGCGTCTGCCATCTCCAGTTTTCGTTGATCAGGAGCGGAACCCCCGCTTCGGCGCAGCTCTTGACCATATCTTCGGCTTCATCGACCGAGGTTGCCATCGGCTTCTGACAGACGACAGGCAACCTTCGGGACGAGGCCATCCTCGTGAATAGCGCATGGGTTTCGACACCAGTGATGATGTCCACGAAGTCAAGGCTCTCCTTGTCAAGCATTTCCCTGGCGTCTGAATACCAGTGGGGGATCTGAAACCGCGCGGCGATTGCTTCGGCCTTTGCTGCTGTCCGGTTGTAGATGGCCACGCAATTCGTGCCTCCAATTTCGCGCCAGCCGGCCAATTGAAAAGTTGTCCAAAATCCAGCACCAAAGGCCGCAAAATTTAAACTTGGCATGTCCGCTCCTGACTACGCTGTGCCTTCGATGCCCGTGTCGGGCTATTAGAATTCTGCGCGCCAGTGATATCAAAGGAACAGCTTATTGGCTGGCGCTCCCCAAACTCTGTGACCATGAACGCATCTTTTCTAGCAAAACGATCACATGAGATCGATTTTTGGACGTTCCCGGGCTGAAGCAGCGGTCTAGTAATAGGACGAGTCTCTTCAGAAATCAGAAGGCCCTACAATCAGGCAGTTGCAGTGAGTCCTGACAAAAGGGGATCAGCGGCTAGACCTAGCCAGCCCTTCTCTTCCATCTGATCTGAGTGAGAGAAAATAGTCAGATTCTCACATCTGGCATCGTCGGTTTTCGATAGTTTCGCCTAAGTGAAACCTCGGAAGTTTTGGTCCAACTCGCGGCGTTGGCGTCTTGCCCAAGCTCGAATAGACGCTATGCAGCTTAAAGATGGCGTAAGCCGGCGCCATTTTTTAGGTTCGCTGGCGGCCTCGGCGGCGTTGGTCACGCCAACAAATCGGTCATTCACCAGAGCCGCCGATAAACAAAGTTTAGACGGGCCGCGGGCCGCGCCGAAGGCAAGTGTGGATTCAGTAGACCCGCACATTGGCGGCATCGGTCACCTACTCACATCTAACTCGCCAGAGGCCCAGCTTCCGCACGGCATGATGGTGGTTACGCCGTGGTTCGCTCGCGACGTGACCGATGTCTATCTCGCGACTCGAATGTACGGATTCACCGTTGGTGCCTCCGTCATCATGCCCGTAAGCGGAAAGATCACGGCTGCTCCGGACAGGATATTTTCTGAGTGGGACCCGGACAACGATGTTGTCACACCTTATTCTTCTCGCTATCTGCTCGAAGACTTCGAAACCGTCGTCGAGTATGCCGTAAGCGAGCGCGGGGCTCATTTCCGCTTTCATTTCCCGGACGGTAAACCCGCCAATATCTTCTTGAGGCCCCAGGAAACCGCGCAATACAAATTAAGCGGAAGCAAAACGATTCTGGGGACGGAGCAAAAACAGGGCGTGAACACCTATCTTTGTGTCGAGTTCTCGCGCTCTCCCGTTTCGCAGCGGAAAGTGACAGTGCCGGCCGGAGGCGCGGTGCTAGGCGACACAGATGCGCTCGTCCTTGACTTCGGCCAGGGAGTTGGAGTGGTCGAGGTCCGCGCCGCCATCTCCTACATCTCGAGGTCACAGGGGGCGCAGACATTGCGTGAACAATTAGCCGCGAAGAGCTTTGACGAGACGCGCTCCGCCGGGCGCGCAGCCTGGGAAAAAGCGCTGGAGGCGATTCATGTCGAAGGCGGCAGCGACGAGCAGCGCGCGATATTTTACACAGCGCTCTATCGTTTTTTTCAATATCCGAAAGATGTCACCGAAGATGGTCATTATTTCGGCCCGTACGACAGAAAGATTCGCGATGCGTCAGGCAATGACTTCTACATCGAGGACAATCTCTGGGATACGTACCGAACGCGCCACCCTCTTTCGGCGCTGATTGAGCCTAGGCGGCATCAGGACATGCTGCGTTCGTACGTCAGGCTCTTTGAAGAATCGGGATGGATGCCGCAGTTTCCTTTTATGGCCGGCGACCTGCCATTCATGGACGGCAACAATGCGGCATCGATGTTCCTGGACGCATACGGGAAGGGTCAGCGGGATTTCGACCTAGAGTTGGCATATCAAGGCATCCGCAAAGACGCGATGCAGGCAACGATGCTCCCATACCGCCGGGGGGCCCTCACTGATCTCGACCAGTTCTATCAGAAGCACGGCTATTTTCCTGCGCTACGCAAAGGTGAGAAGGAGACTGAACCCCGTGTCGATCCCGATATGCGGCGGCAGGCCGTTTCTGTCACACTTGATTCCGCGTACGACGATTGGTGCGTCGCCGAGGTTGCCAAGATACTGGGAAAGGCCGACGACACGGAGTATTTCGGTCGCAGGGCGCTGAATTATCGTAATCTCTATAATCCCGCGACCGGGTTTATGTCACCCAAAGGTGCGAACGGCGAATTTATCCCAGACTTCGATTCAAAATGGTCGGGCGGTCAGGCCGGCAGGGACTACTTCACCGAATGCAATGGTTGGGTCTACAGCTTCGACGTCCCGCATGACATTGGTGGCCTGATCGCGCTGATGGGCGGTCGTGATCGCTTCGTCGGCAGGCTAGATCAGCTCTTTGCAGAGGGGTACAACGGCAGGCTGAAATTCGAATTCCTTGCGCAATTTCCTGACTCCACCGCCCTGATCGGGCAATATCCGCAAGGCAATGAGCCCGCCCATCACATCGCTTATCTCTACAACTACGCCGGCGCTCCCTGGAAAACTCAGAAGCGTGTGCGCCAGATTATGCGCAACTGGTACGCGTCAAGACCGCTTGGGCTCCCGGGTGACGACGACAACGGCGCGATGTCGAGCTGGTATGTCTTCAGCGCGATGGGATTTTATCCGATATGTCCGGGGCGACCGATTTACACGATAGGCAGCCCACTCTTTAATAAGAGTTTGATTCAAGTCAGTGACGGCAAGATCTTCACCATCGTGGCGAACCGGACCTCTGTTGTAAACAAGTACATCCAATCGGCCCGATTGAACGGTTCTGACTTCAACCGGACATGGTTTGAGCACGCCGATGTGGTAAATGGCGGCACATTGGTTCTTGAGATGGGACCTGAGCCAAACAAATCGTGGGCCGCTGGGCTGGACGCGGCGCCCCCGTCTCTTTCACCGCAATTGAATTCATGAGGCTGAAGCGTGCCCGGACCAACTAAGTCTACGAATCCCTCCCGTCGCACCTTCCTAGGAAGCGAGCTGCCGGAACAATAGGCCTGGCCGCGTTTGACCAGGCGCTGCCTTCGCCTTCGCACGTGTGTAGCACGCCATGGAGGAGATGCCTTTGAGGTCTGGGGTAGGCGATGTCCTGTTTTCTTATTGAGATTTCGAGCGCCCTCTCGACGTCGACGTAGTGGGGTTGGTGCAGACACAGGAAAGAGATCGCGGCAAGACAACTCACTGATGGCGAAGCTACTAGCATTTACCTGCTGCTTCCGGCGAAGACCAAATGATGGCTTCACCCCTATTCGACACAAAATATGACTCGCGTTGAATTGACCGTCAAGAGCTGACGCAGAGGCCGGCGCGACGATGTTTTTGACAGAGATTATTCCGAGTTTCTTACAGAACAGATCGTCATACGGCACGTAGTCTTCGTGTCCAGTGGAAAGAGCGCCGTGCGATCTGCGCGAAAACTGCGCACTAGCCGGAGTTGTAGGCCACATGACGCTTTGGCTTTGAGTACCTGAATGGACTTTCCTGGAGGCAATATGTGTAAGCGGTTATTAGTAGCCTTAGTGATTTTCGTTGTGCTGGTCGTCGCCCCTGTACTTCTGGCTCAATCGGGCACCGGCAACATCACGGGGCGAGTGACCGATCCAACCGGAGCGGTTATTCCAGGAGCGAAGATCCTGGCTACTAATCTAGATACCGGCGTCGTCAAGGAAGCAACCACGAATAGCGCCGGTGTATATCTGCTTCAAGAGCTAAAGCCGGGCCACTACAGCCTGCAAGCCTCGGCTCCTAACTTCAAAACCCTGCTGCGTTCCGGTGTCACCTTGGACGTCGAGGATCAGCTGGGCGTGGATCTGGCGCTCGAAGTGGGCGCCGTTTCGGATACAGTCACAGTGAAGCAGGATACCTCTGGGCTGCGAACCGAGGATGCACAGACAGGCGAGGTGGTTACCAATGCATTGGTCGAGAACATACCAAACATCTCGACGGGCTCTATTCGCGACCCGTTTGCATTGATATCGATTGCCGGCAACGTTCAAGGGACCGGCGGTCGAGCGGGCTATGGGATTGGTCTCAACGGTATTAACTCTCCCTCTACGACACGCATCAACGGCGGACGCACCGAAGCCACAGAATACCTTGTCGACGGTATTCCCGTGACGTTTGGTTTTGTGCACAACGTCTCAAATGCCACACCTGCGACTGAAGACGTTGCTGAGTTTAAGGTCATCACGAACGGCTTGTCGGCCGAATATGGACGTCTCTCCGGCGGAGCTCTTAGTATTGCAACCCAGGCCGGGACGAACAATCTTCATGGTCAACTCTTCGAATATAACCAGAACGCCTTCCTGAACGCGAACAACTATCAAAACACCGCACAAACGCCAGTCGCGTCCAAGTCGAACTTCCGTCAAAATGATTTTGGGATCGCAATGGGTGGCCCCGTTATTTTGCCCCACTACAACGGCCACAATAAGACGTTCTGGTTTGCGAACTACGAGGGTCTGCGAAGCAGTCAATCGGGCAATGTGCAGCTCGCGCAGACGATCACCGATCAGGAGCGCACGGGAGATATGAGGGACATCGGAACTCCCGAAGGAGAAGCTTCAGGAAATGATCCTTATCCACAGGTTTGGAACCCTTACCAATACAATCCAAACCAGGTCGTTGACCCGAATACCGGAAATCTGACTTATGAAAAATACCTATCTCAGGATCCACGGTGCCCTGGTCAGAACGGCGAGTGTATTCCTCAGGGCGAGCTCAATCCGATCACCCAGGCATACATCGCCCTATTGCCCCATCCCAACCACGCGGTGATCGCGGGTTCTGGAACAGCCGGTAATTTCTCTATTCGTCAACCAGGTACGATCACTCAAAACAATTGGTCGGTTCGCATCGACCAAAATCTGAGCGAAAAAAGCAATATGTATGCCCGCTTTTCCTACAGCTCGGGTTCGACCTACACGGGTCCGCTCAACCCGGTTCTGGGCACTGCTTCCTATAACAATATTGATGGCGGTTACAGCGCGACCCTTCATTACAACCACGCGTTTTCTCCGACAACCCTTTTGGACGTTTACGTGGGTGGAAACTACAACCCTTTCAGCGGTGGCAACACTCTTCCTTCCAGCTACGACAACTCGAACCTTGGACTTAGTTCAAACGTTCTTGCACTGATCGGAACGAAGAACAATATCTTCAACGTGCATAACGGACCCTTTAGCGAAGCCATGAATTTTGGCGGAAATCTCCCCGGTGGCGGACAACTATGGCCCATGCTACAGGCCGCAGTCTACAACAAAATAGCCTCTACTTCGTACTCCTACGGGGGTTCGATGACGAAGATTCTCGGACGTCACTCGCTCAAGTTCGGTTATGAGGGTCGGCGCTACTTCGACAATCCGCTAACGTCTTCGCAGGCTGCCTCAAACAACGACGGCGACGGTCTGGCATTCACAGCTGACGCGGTCGTGAATCAATACCTGGATACGGGTTCCAACACGTGGGGCTCCCAAGCCAACTCAAGCGGCTTGGGACAATTTCTATTGGGTGTTGATACCTGGGCCCAGATCACCGCCCAGGTGGGCCGCTCGCTCGCCCAAAACTACTATGCGTCTTACGTGCAGGACGACTTCAAAGCCACTCCAAAACTCACGCTCAATCTCGGCCTTCGCTGGGAGATGGAAAGTCCGGTTACGGAGCGCCATAACAACCTGAGCCTTTGGGACCCGAATGCGGCGCCCCCATTTAGTATAGTTCCTGGATACAGCTTTAGTGCGGCGGTCGCAGCCGCCGGCCTCAATCCGGCCGACGTGCAAACGCCTCCCTGGATAAACGGCTATTTGCCAGGAAATCTAGTATTAGCCGGTACGCCGGAGCACCCTGCACGCACCGCGACCGGCTATTATCCTTGGAATTTTTCTCCACGACTTGGTTTCGCTTACCAAATCGATTCTAAGACAGTCGTACGCGGATCGTTCGCGTTCATGTACCTTCCGACCAGCGGTAACATCACGAGCTATGGGGACGCCCCGGGCGTTACATACAGCACCCAAGCCAGCAACAATCCCACGCAGATCGCGAATTATTCAGCCCTTCCCGGACAAGGCCTTAGCTCCGTGTCTGATCTATTTACACCCGCGCAAATCACCACTTTCGAGCACAACACTCACGCGGCTAACATCCAGACAACACAGACCATCGTGGGCACTGGCGGAGTCAACATTCATTCCCACATGCCGAGAGAATCCGACTGGGGTCTCAGTGTCCAGCGCCAGTTGCCCGGCGGCTGGCTAATGGAACTCATTTATTCGGCGAATTACAGTGACTCGCTGTTAGCGGAGGCGACGCCAAGCCGTTTCCCGGCCAATCTACATACGGGCGGTCCCAACGGCTCCAATGCCAGCATTTACACAACCCCGGTTGCGGCGCCGTTCGGTTCACAAATCCCGTGCATCAATCCCAACAGCTGCGGCATCATCGGGTCGACCATGAGCCTCGGAATACTCGAGTATCCGTATCCCTACTATGGTCCGACGCTTGTCGAGGACTCAAATATTGGGAAGTCGAACTATGAGAGTGGCAGTGTAAGAGTTGAGCACCGATACAATAGCGGGCTCTACCTCTTGTTCAATTACACCTACAGCAAATCCCTAGACGACGCTGGCGGCGCGGACAATAATCTGGGGGGGCCCGGCACGGGGACCGGCACCGGCGGCAAGCCATACCAAACCGTCTACACTATCGCCAGCTCGTACGGTCTGAGCTCGCTCGATGTGGCTAACAAGGCAAGCCTGACGTATATATATGATCTTCCATTCGGGCAAGGGCGCAAATGGGTGAACCAGACCCAAGGTGTAGGACACGCGATCCTGAACGGCGTCGCTGGCGGCTGGAGCTTTGCTGGGCTTTCGCAGTGGTACTCAGGCACGCCAATCTCCATAGCGCCTCAAGGGACACAGCAGGATTCGGTCACTGTCTACAACTTTTACACGGGTCTATCACTTCTTCCGGGGTACACCCTTTCAGACCTCTTCGCCAAGAATTTCAGGGGGAACGGTTCTGTGAAGGTTCCGTACGGTGGAACTCCCAAGAGCGGGGCCGTGGGGCGATTCAATTGCGCGGCAGCGGAAAGCTATGGGGGTACCCCGCAGTCGAATTGTTGGACGGTGACGCCGTTCACCAACGGGAACATCCCTTCCGTAGTTGGTGAAGCCCGCAACCCGGGGAACTGGATAACGAATCTTTCCTTCATGAAGAATTTTCCCGTCGGTTCTGACGGGTCGCGCTACTTCCAACTCCGGCTCGAGGCGACTAACGCATTTAACCATCCGGGGTATGGCAACTACGACAACAACCCGCAGGACAGTACGTTCGGATATGTTATCAACCCCGCAAATGCGGAGAGGCACATGCAGGTGGGTGGGCGATTTGTCTTCTGATCTACTCCGTTGGCGCCGTTTTTTTCTGGGGAGAGGCGCAGGCCTCTCCCCAGCTATACTCTTGTGGTGAAGGCCACGCCGCTGTGAGAACCCTTTTGCCGCATCATTTCCACTTCGCGCTACTTTTCGCAACTGGGGCCGCGTTCGTGGGTCTGGTTCTTGTTCCCTGCATTGCCGCTGAACAAGGCCCTCCGACCGCGAGAAAGGCGACCTCCAATAGCTCTGACGTCCATCTCTTGGTCGGCAAACAATTTGGCGCTCAAGGGAAATGGAAGGAAGCCGAGGTCGAGTTGCGGACATTCAAGAATGAATATCCGGACTCAGTCGAAGCGGTGGTTCTCCACGGCGAGGCTCTTGTAGAAATCAACCAGCCGTTCGACGCGGCCCTGGAACTTCAAGAGTTTCTGCAGCAAAACCCCGATTCTCTGCGCGCACATGAGCTCTATGCGGTGCTGGCTGCCGGTCCACTCCGCGATGTAAACCTTGCGATTCGCGAACTCGAGATCTGCGTAAAGCTTGCACCAAAAGACTTTCAGGCATGGGAATCGCTCGGGGACGCGTACCTGGATCAAGCGAAAACGGAACAGGCCGTACACGCCTACGGTGAAGCGGTTCGATTCCGACCCGATGATCCGATATCGTCGGCATCTCTGGCCCACGCCTACGCCGAGGGCGGCGACGTGACCAAGGCCGCCGAGGAATTCAGACGGGCCAATGCTCTCACCAACCATCCTGGCCGGCCGGCGAAGAGTATCGCTACCGTCGAGTACCTATGGGGAAAATATCTGGCGGAGCAGGGTGAGGGAGCTGAAGGCGTCGCCGAACTGACGAAGGCCCTAGAGTTTAACCCTAAATCGGCCGATGCTTACTATTGGCGTGCTCGCGCTTACGAGAAGATGAACGACCGCGACCATGCTATTGGTGATGCGCTAAAGGCGATTGAGCTGTCGCCGGGGAGCAAAGAGGCCGCGCTGTTCCTAATCACGCAGTATCGCAAAGCCGGCGATATGCAAAACGCTCAGAAATACGCAGACCTGGCTCAGAGAATCACCGACACCGAGCAGGCTCAACAGACCTTCGGACGAGGTTTACGAGACACGCTGGACAAGGCGGAGCCGTTGCTACGGCAGGGGGAGTTTGCCGAGGCTATTCCGCTGTACGAGTCAATCGCGCAGCACCTGCCGACGTTTTACGAGGCGTACTTCGACCTCGGCACTTGCTACGCACAAACAGGGCGACTGAACGATGCCGAGATTGCGCTTCGGAAATACCTATCGTTCCAGCCTGTTTCTGCCGACGGCCACGCGGCTCTGGGCTTAGTCCTGGCAGAGCAAATTAAGAATGAAGGGGCGATTGCGGAATTTTCTCAGGCGATCCAGATAGATCCGACGCTGGTGGAGGCTCGCAAGGCGCTTGCCAATGAATATTTGCAACAAGGCGATCCCAAGGCAGCGGTCGGAGTGTTGCTTGCCGTCAAGAACGTACCGGACGCCGAAGTCGAAACAATGCTCGCGATTGCGTTAGGGAAGACGGGAGACTACTCCTCCGCGCTGGTGGCAGTAAATCGTGCCTTAGCGATCGACCCTGCAAGCGCGCAGGTTCAGCAGTTGAAGCAAGAGTTGCTAAGCGAGAGTACCGGCGCGCGGCAGCACTAGACAGCAATGCGTTCTCTCAAGCGAATGCACCTCACTGAAGCGCGGACCGCGGCGAGTTGGTTACCCAGCGGCTTCCCTATGCTTCGAGGAGGAGTCATATTGGCCGGACTGCTGCTGGTGGCTGCGACAACACGATCGCAAGAGAAGAGAGCCGGCAAGGCGCAGTTCCTCAACGTGACGAAATCAGCCGGCATCACGTTTGTCCATACGAAAGGGAAGCCCGGTGCGCCGATGATTCTTGCGGAGATGGCTCCAGGGGTGTGTGTAGGCGACTTCGACGGGGACGGCTGGCCGGATTTTTACATCGTCAACGGCGGAGACCTGGGTGTTCGCGGATCGCGCGATAGCAACGCTCTCTACCATAACAACGGTGATGGGACTTTTACCGACCTGACTACCAAAGCCGGTGTCCCCGGAACCTCATACGGTCTGGGGTGCGTTTGGGGAGACTACGATAATGACGGTCATCCGGACCTTTATGTATCACAGTACGGTGAAGACATTCTTTACCACAATAACGGCAACGGTACCTTCACCGACGTCACGGTCAAAGCGGGAGTGGGAGCAACGGAACTGGGCACCTCGTTTCACTCGGGAGCGACTTTCTTCGACTACGACCGAGACGGCTTACTTGATCTTTACGTGGGTGGATATGTGACCTTCGGCACTGATAGCCCACAGTCGTGCATTATCTATGGAATTACCACCAGCTGTGCACCCAGTGCCTACAATGGGAGCGCGAACGCACTCTATCACAACAATGGCGACGGGACCTTCACCAACGTGACTAAAGAGTCTGGCCTATTTACCAGCAATGGGAAGAATCTTTCGGTTGGCGCAGCCGACTACGACAATGATGGCTGGCCCGATTTGTTTGTAGCCAATGACGGGCAGTCCGCCAACCTCTATCACAACGAACGCAACGGCAGCTTCAAGGACATCGGACTGCTCGCGGGGATGGCGGTCGGCGGCCAGGGCGGGATCATGGCCGGAATGTGTATTTCGCTGGGCGACTACGACAACGATGGGTGGCTCGATCTTTACATCTCCGACTGGCAGGGAAGTTCGGACCACCTCTGGAAAAATGACGGCAAGGGCGGCTTCGACGAAATGAGCCACGAAGCGGGAATCACTCGCGCTACTTTGGACCACCTGAGCTTCGGCGGAGGCTTCCTTGACTATGACAACGACGGCCTTCTCGATTTGTTCATTGCCAATGGTCATGTATTTCCCGGAATTGAGCGCTCCTTCCCAAGAATCCACTATAAGCAGACCAATACTTTGCTTCACAACGAGGGCAAGATGGGCTTCATCGACATGAGCAGTTCTCAGGGACAGGACTGGCAGATACCAAACTCTGGCCGAGGTGCGGCGTTCGCGGACTTCGATAACAGCGGGAACCTCAACATTCTTGTGGGCAACGGAGGCGCCGCGCCTTCCCTCTGGCGTAACCAGGGTCGAAATGGAAATCATTTCATCAACATCAAGCTGATCGGCACCAAGAGCAATCGCGATGCGATCGGCGCACGTGTGCGGATTGAGGTTGGCGGCGTATCGCTCATCCAGGAGGTAGAGGGAGGCGGAAGCTATCTATCTCAAAGCGATCTCCGTCTTCACTTTGGTCTGGGAGCCGCGCGTGAAGTCCAGGCGGTCCAGGTGATGTGGCCGAGTGGCGCGCACCAAGAGTTTAATCACATGACAGCGGACAAGTTCTATTTGATCGAGGAAGGCCAGGAAGAAGTTAAATTACAGTACTTCGCAGGTCACCACGACGGGACTGGATTCGAATCTTCGATTAGTCGTGACACGAAGTTTAAGAAGGTTCCATAGATGAAGTGTGAAAGGGAACCAGACAGGTCGCATTGGCAAAGACTCGAGGGGCTTGGTTGGCACTCGAGCCTGCTGATCAAAGTCTCCATATGCTGTTGGCTGTGCTGGAGGACAGCAGCTACCATGAGTGGCCAGCAATCTGTCGGGGGTGGATGGTTTCTTGACGTGGCCCCGCGTTCCACCTTCTCCTACAAAACCAACAATGACTACACAGGGCGGAAGTATTTCCCGCAGCCTATGTGCGGGGGGGTGGCGATTTTCGATTACGATAACGACGGTCGAATGGACATCTTTCTCACGAATGGGGCCAAGCTTCCCGAACTTCAAAAGGTTGGGACTACCTACGACAACGCTCTATTGCGCAACAACGGCGACGGGACCTTTGAGGATGTGACCGTCAAAGCGGGACTGAAAGGCGCGGAAACGGGCTATAGTTTCGGCGTAGCGGCCGGGGACTACGATAATGACGGCAGGGAGGATCTGTTTGTCGCCAGTGCGGGCCGCAATACGCTTTACCACAACAACGGCGACGGGACGTTTTCGGATGTGACCGCGAACTCAGGGCTGGATGATAAGAAGGCAGGGCTCCTCAGTGTAGGCGCGGCCTGGTTCGACTTTGATAATGATGGCCTGCTAGACCTGATCGTTTCCAATTACACGCTTTGGGACCCTCATTTGGACAAACCTTGCTTCCGTGTAGCTTCGGGGGACACCGCCGAGGCCAAAGCGGGCAGCAAGATCGTCGAGTCCTACTGCAGCCCTCGGGACGTGGTCAGTGTTTCGCCCAGTCTGTATCGCAATCTTGGCAACGGCCATTTTGAGAATGTCACGGAGACGTCTGGAATAGGGAGCGTGCTCGGAAAAGGTATGGGGATATCTATCGCCGATTTCAACGGAGACGGCCTGATGGATATCTTCATGGCAAACGATACGGAGAGGAATTTCCTCTTTATCAATCAAGGTGGAGGCAAATTTAGAGAACAAGCCCTTCTTTATGGCGTGGCATACAACGAGGGGGGGTCTTCCGTCTCCGGAATGGGAAGCGACGCAAAGGATTATGACAATGACGGGCTGCCGGACGTTGCATACAACGATCTCGCTGGCCAAATCTTCGGCCTCTTCAAAAACAACCAGGGTCACTATTTCGACGATTCGGCGCGAAAGTCCAATATTGAGAATTTGAGCCGACCCATCGCTGGATGGAGCATGGGTTTCATCGACTATGACAACGACGGCTGGAAGGACATTTATTCGGCGAATGGAGATGTGGACAATCTCGGACCCAACGCAAAGCAGCACGATTCAATGTTCAGGAACCTGAATGGCAAATACTTTGTAGATGCGACCACCGAGATGGGCCAGGATTTTCTTTTCACGGGCTTCCAGCGCGGTGCGGCCTTCGGTGATCTCAACAATGACGGGTACCCGGACATCGTGGTCACTTCGCTTGGACAAAAGCCGCGCATCCTGATCAACCGCGCTTTGAGCGGAAACCACTGGCTGCTCTTCGATTTGCGCGGGACCATTAGCAATCGTGACGCGATCGGTGCCCAGGTCAAAGTGACCACCGCAGCAGGGCAAAAGCTCTTCAACCATGTCGCGACCAGCGTAGGCTTTATGTCTTCGAGCGACCGCCGGGTGCCCTTTGGGCTGGGCAAAGAAACATCTGCCTCGTCGGTCGAAATACGCTGGCCGAGCGGTCTTGTTCAAAAGCTTGGGCCGACGGCGGCAGACCAGATCGTGAAGGTCATCGAGCCGATGCCAGAAGGGAAGCCGCATCCTTAGCATGGGGAAGATCGAGTTCGGGTTTTTTCAGGATAGGCTTTTCTCCAGACGGGACTTTCTTGCCCTGACCTCTGCGGCGATTGCCGATATCTCCTACTCGTATGCAGGGTCCGGTCTAAAGCCATCAGTTCTTGCCGCTCAAACCGTCGTGCCAATTGAATTCGAGAATGCCATCGCAACCTCGGGAATCAATTTCAAGGAAGACAATTCGTCGTCGCCCCATAAGTTTCAGATTGAGACGATGACTGGGGGCGTGGGGCTCTTCGACTACAACGGCGACGGACTGCTCGATATCTACTTCGCGAACGGAGCGCGTCTGCCCGATCTCGACAAGTCCGACCCCAGGTTCTTCAACCGCCTCTATCGCAATAATGGCGACGGCACCTTTACCGATGTCACCGAAACCGCGGGCGTACGGGGCGATTATTACGCGATGGGCGTTGCCGCTGCCGACTACGACAACGACGGCCATCAGGACCTTTTTGTCACCGGGGCTAACGGCTTCCAACTCTTCCACAACAACGGCGACGGCACCTTTACCGATGTGACGGCGAAAGCTGGTTTGCTCAAGGCGCACCCCGATCTAGTGCGAGGATTTTCCGTCGCAGCGGGATGGTTTGATTATGACAACGATGGCCATTTAGACCTGATCGTCATCAACTACCTCAAGTGGTCCATCGCCAAAGATGTGACATGCACTACCAAGGGCATTCGCGCTTATTGTTCGCCGAACAGTTATGCGGGGACGTCTAATCTGCTTTTTCACAACAATGGCGATGGCACCTTCACCGATGTCTCCGAGCCCTCCGGAATTCTGGGTTACACAGGGAAGGGAATGGGGGTGGCATTTGCCGATTACGATGGCGACGGCTTCGTGGATATCTTTGTCACCAATGACACCTTCCGCAATTTCCTCTTTCACAACAACGGCAATGGCACCTTCACCGAAGTCGGCATTCTTGACGGAGTTGCCTACAACGAAGACGGCAAGAGCATCGCGAGTATGGGTGTCGACTTCCGCGATATCGACAATGATGGCCGACCCGACGCCTTTATCACCGCGATGCGAGGCGACACCTTCCCTTTGTTTCGTAGTTCCAGCAAAGACTTCTTTGAGGACCGCACCATGGCGTCGAAGCTTGGCGCGTTGACGCGTAAGCTGACGGCCTGGGGAACCGGCGTCTTCGATTTCGATAATGACGGATGGAAGGATATCTTCATTGCGAACGCGGCAATTCTCGATAACTCCGAGATCATCGACAATCTTCCCTACAAGCTACCGAACACAATATTGCGGAACAATGGAGACGGGACATTCGCCGACGTTTCCGCTACAGCAGGCAAGGCATTTCAAATTGCGGCGGCGCATCGCGGCGCGGCCTTTGGCGATCTCAACAACGACGGCTTAGTCGACGCGGTGACGAACTGCCTCAATTCCCCCCCGGAGATTTGGATCAACCGCACCCGATCTGGCAATCATTGGCTGCTAATTGAACTGGTCGGCAGCAAGAGCAACCGCGATGGCCTCGGAGCGAAGATCAAAGTGATCTCGGCCGGCGGAACGCACTACAACCATGCCACCACCAGCGTCGGCTACGGCTCGGCCAGCGACAGGCGTGTGCACTTTGGGCTGGGTCCCGACAAGACCGTTCAACAAATTGAGATCGTGTGGCCTAGTGGGATCAGGCAAATTTTGACGGACGTGGCCGCCGACCAGGTGCTTACCATTCATGAAGCGGTCGGACACTGAGTCGAGCGTCCCGTCTTCGTAGGATAGTTTCATAAGATTGTTGTAGCCGATTCTCACATCCCAGACCGCGCTCACGCCTGTACCCTTTGGCCAACGATGCTGCGCCGAGTCTGGGCTTTTTCCTTAATCACGATTTTTTCTGTTTGTCTGGACTGTCAGGGGCAGATGGTGACTGGCTCTTCGATGCCGGGATTCGCCGAGGCTTTCAACCTCAGCAAGCAGGATCAAACCACGGATTATTCGGTCGAAGAGATTGCGGTCACGACCGTTGGCGCGTCCGGTACCAACATGGTCAACGTCCTTTGGCCCGGCGAAGAGGCCGACGTAACATTGCACTTCATCAACAAAACCTCTGTGAGGCTTTCGGCGACAGGTATCGCCGCAGTAGTGCGTTACGGCACCAGCGTTCCGGAGGGCGATGTATGGACGCCCCACATTTTCAAAATTTCAGATGAGCCTCCGTCGGCTATCAAAGTCGACGTTCCTGCGGGGGGCTCGCAGGATGTCATCGTTCATCCCGCGATCGGTATTCCTTTTGGCGGATACGCGCTGATTGTCCACCTTCCGCAGCATGGAGCGGTATTTGCCGGAACCTTCGTCCGGACGGTAAAGCCGGATATGGGTCGCGTCCAGTTCCCCACCTACGCCCTCGACACCACCTGGGATGAATTCATGAATGAGGGCGTCTTTACGCTCTTTGAGAAGCTGGGCATTAAAGGCATGCGGATGGGCGGTCCCTATCAATTGAAGACCGCTCCACATTACGCGCAGGACATGGATCGTCTCGATCGCTACATGCAATGGGCCAAACAACACGATGTGACCGTGATGTTAACCATTGGCGCTGGAGATGATATGCGCGACCAGCCTCTGAATCGCCCGCGGACGTGGCTCTCGCCCGAAAGCAAGATGCTCGACACTAAGGACGACCGCGCCTGGTCGCCCGAGTACGACGATGAGTTCCAGCAATGGACCCAAACCATCGCGGAAAAATATGGCTGGCCTGGCGGCAATCTCAACGCGGTCGAACTCTGGAACGAGCCATGGGAAGCAGTGTCCATTTCCGGCTGGGGCGCTGACATTCCGCGGTACCGCGACATCTTCACACACATGGCGCTTGGTGTCGAAGCCGCCCGTAAATCTTCCGGAGTCAAGGTTCTCATCGGAGGAACCTGTTCGTCGTCGAACACCCTTGACAAGCTATTTCCTGACGGTTCCGATCGTTTCCTGAAGTGGCTGGACTTTGCCAGCATCCACTATCAGGCCCTGGCTGCGCCGTCGCTCATCCGCGAGTGGACCACGCGGGAAGGCTCCTATGGCCCGGTCCGGATCTGGGACACGGAGAGCTGGATGGCCAACTCTGAGGACCGCGTCGCTGGCGTCATCGCCTCGATGCGCGCACAGGGACAGAGCCGAACCGCCGGCATCTTCGACGGGAATGTCTACGACAGTAAGAATGTGAAGATCGGAAGTAGCGTATATCCGATCGTGCAGGCGTGGTCTCCGGCTGCGGCGGTGGCCGCGACGCAGAAGTTTATTGGTCAGCGCGAGTTCCATCAACTCCTCTTTCAGAACGGATTGCCGTGGGTTTTTGTTTTTGACGGACTCCCGAAAGTCGACTCCGAAAAAAGCGATCGTGACGACGGGACCGTAGTGGTGATGGGCGACTTGACCAAGCTTTATGAGCCGGCCCGTACTCTCTTCCGTTCGGTCGCCTTACGGCCAGATGCCAAGCTCACGATTCAAAATCCCGGTAACGAGTTTGTGCTTTATGACTTTTACGGAAATCCCGTGCCGTTTACCGGAGGCGCAATCACTGTGCCGCTGAACGGTCTGGGATATTTCCTTCGTACCAATGGTGCGCCGGGTTCGTTTGATAATCTGCTGCGCGAACTGCGCACCGCGAAAGCCTCCGGGTACGATCCAGTGGAGATAGTCGCCCGCGACCTGACTCAGCCTGTCTCTCAGCACCCGGCCCTGCGGTTGTCGCTGACGAATGTCTTGAATCGCTCAGTGAAAGGACGTCTCACTGCGACTCTCGGAAGCTTGACTCTCAACCCCGCTTCAACGGCCGTCGAGTTGAAACCCAACGAGACCCGCGAAATCAGCCTTAATGTACTAGACGGTCAGCCGGATCCAACCAACCTTTATGCTCTCAAGGCGACTTTTGACGCCGGGGTCGATGGCAGCGTCACGCACTCCGAAACGATGCATGTAAACACGATCGTCCACCGCACGATCACCGTTGATGGTGATCTCTCCGATTGGGCCGGAGTATTGCCGGAGCAACTCCCCGCCCGCGATGTCGATGTGAGCCTGACGGAAAAGGCGTGGCTTCCTTTCAAAGACCGGGCTAATAAGTCTTCGAGCACTACAGCGGCCTCAGTTGCATACGTCGCCTATGATGAACGGTACTTTTATTTCGCTGCGGAGATTCCCGACACCACTCCCGACCCAGGCATGCTTCGATTTGCCACACGCGACGATGATTCCTATTTTTATCCTGACCGTGTGACCTCGCTCGATGGCAAGGAGTTCGAATGGCCTAAGAGCGTTCGTCACTACTCTTACCGTAAGAACTTCGATGTCCCCTCCGGTTCGAGCGAACACGACAACGTGCAGATCGCGTTCAACGTTCTCGACCGCAAGCCTTGGCTTTCGCATCCGCCAGGGGTAATGCCGCGCTTTATCACTTACTGGGATACCGACTATGAATATGCACTCAATCCCGTGGCTTCGGCCTATGGTGGCGGAACGGAAATTTGGCGTCTGCAAGCGCCGGGCATTCCCAGAAAGCATTTTTTTCCGCGTCAGCCGAAATCGCCGATCGATGGCGGCCCGGTGAAAAGCGGCAAACTAGTGGTGCGCCAAACCGCTGACGAACGCCAAGTGGAGGCTGCGATTCCTTGGAGCGAGATGCCGGATGTCAAGCGCCGATTCGATGCCGGTGAGACCGTAAAGTTCACGTGCCGGGTCAATGACAACAAGGCTCCGGCGCACGAACTGGCCGCCGGCCGTAGCGTCTCAAAGTACAACGGGATGACCTTTCACAATGATTGGGAAACGCACTGGGCCAATGAATTGGAGTTCGGAGTGGAGCGATAGTCGAAATACGCTGGGCAACCTTTCTGGCCGTTCACTACACGATCTGACCAAGAGAATTGGATGGAGGTGGACTCTATGTGGACTGAATACAAAGAGCAGGCAACTACGGAGTGCGTCGAAGAGGCGGCTGGCAAAACAGACCACAGACACCCGCTTGAACCCTTGTCGGCGGCTGAACTTAAGATCGCTGTGTCCGTGCTCCAGGCCGGCGGCGAATTCCTCGCAACCACTCGCATTATCAGTATCACCCTCAAAGAGCCGGGGAAGGCGCTCGTCTACCGGTGGCCCGACAACCCGCGAATTGATCGCCAAGCAACCGCAGTCACACTCGACAATGCCACGCGAGAAGTCAAGACCGTGGACCTCAATCTGACTCGGCAGGAAATCGTGCAGATCATCATTGCGCCTGAGGGCTCGCAGCCGACACTGACGGTCGACGAACAAGTCGAGTGCGAGCAGGCCGTGTTGAATAGCCCACTTTTCAAGGACGCACTGAAGCGCCAGTATGGGTTAAACGACACCTCTTTGGTCATGGTAGATATCTGGAGCGCGGGTAATTATGGGGCTGAGGAGGAGTCTACGCAACGTCTCACGAGGCCGCTGTGCTTCCTCCGCGCCGAGGCAAACGACAATGGCTATGCGCGTCCAATCGAAGGCCTTCGTCCAGTTGTGGATATCAACAAGATGGAGGTCATCCGAGTTGAGGAGTACGGCAAATGGGAGCTGCCTCCCAACGGGTGCAATTATGCTGCGGGGCAGATCCTCTTTCGCAATGAGCACTTGCGTCCTTTGCACATTTCCCAGCCTGAAGGCCCTGGATTCAGCCTCGTCAATCACTGTATTCGTTGGCAAGACTGGGAACTGGTGATCGGCTTCAGCGCACGCGAGGGCCTGACACTGCATAACATCTGTTATCAGGATGGTGCCAGGAAGCGCTCAATTCTTTATCGCGCCTCCATGGACGAAATGGTTGTGCCCTATGGTGACCCGGCTCCGACACAGGCGCGCAAGAATGCGTTCGACGTTGGAGAGTACGGCATGGGTGCTTGCGCCAACAGTCTGCGGCTCGGCTGTGACTGCCTCGGCCATATCGAATATCTCGACGCTCATCTTGCGAGTAGCCGCGGCGAGGTTTACACAATCCCCAATGCGATCTGTATCCACGAAGAGGACTTTGGAATTTTATGGAAGCACACGGACCGGCGTTTGGCCGACCGTCCAGAGGTGCGCCGCTCCCGCAGGCTTGTGATCTCTTCGATCTCGACAGTTGAGAACTATGAGTATGGCTTCTTCTGGTATTTCTATCTCGACGGCAATATCCAGTTCGAGATCAAGTTGACCGGAATCCTCTCTTTGGGAACGGTTCGGGAAGGCGAGTCGCCGAAGTATGGCACGATGATCGCCCCTTTGCTTTATGCTCCCAACCATCAGCACTTTTTCAACGCCCGCCTAGACTTCGACATCGATGGAGAGAGGAACACCGTTTACCAAGTAGATGTGATTGCCGGTGCCGGGGGCGACGACAATCCATTCCACAACGCGTTTTACGCGCAATCCAAAGCGCTGACACGGGAGAGCGAGGCCAAAGCGAATCTCGACATCACAGCCGCGCGTACGTGGAGGATCGTCAATCCCAACGTGAAGAACGCCACCGGCGAGCCAGTCGGATATAAGTTCTTTCCGGGCGACAATGCGGTGCCCTTTGCCTCGCCCGAGGCATGGTGGAGAAAGCGCGCCGGCTTTGTCGACCATCACGTCTGGGTGACACCTTTCTCTGAATCGGAACAGTTTGCTGCGGGTGACTTCCCCAACCAGAGCAGGGGTGGAGATGGGTTGCCAGCATGGACAGCGCGGGACCGCGGGATAGCCGATCAGGATGTAGTTTTCTGGTACACCTTCGGGCACACTCACCTCCCACGTCTCGAGGACTATCCGGTGATGCCGACGGCCTACATCGGGTTTCTTTTAAAGCCCAGCGGGTTTTTCGATCATAACCCTGCCAATGACCTGCCGCCGTCTTCTGTGGAAGGTGTTAACGGGTCGCAATCAAACGGTTGCTGCGCAGAGAGTAGTCATCAATTCAACGAGGGTGCGGACTGACAGCCTTCTCCAAGACGGAAGTGATTTATCAGAGGGAGCGAGAGGAAGTGATGCGAGCCACAGGCGGGGGTTATGTAGTCGCGGTCGGAGACTATTGCGTGGATCTGATCCTTACAGGCGACGTGCGCCCTCGTTTTGGCCAGGCAGAACAGATTCTGGATGACGGCTCGCTCGAGATCGGAGGGTCGGCAGGTATTTTCACCAGTCAGATGGCGAAGCTGGGCGCGCGTGTCAAGGCTTTGGGCGTAGTTGGCGATGATCCCTTCGGCAAGATGGTCATGGATGCGTTATCGGGAAGCGGAGTGGATGTTTCCTTGTTGAAGTTTCACGACACCTTGAAAACGGGCATCGGTATAGCGCTCTCAGAACCCGACGATCGCGCGATTCTCACATACTTGGGAACCATCGACGCGATGCGTCCGGACGATCTGGATGAAACGATGCTGCGGCTCTGTCGCCATTTTCATTTATGCAGCTACTACCTGCTGGACGCAATGCGTCCTTCTTGGCGGGAATGGCTGGCCTTGTGCCGCGATCGGGGAATCACTACATCGTTTGACACGAATTGGGACCCCGCGAACCAGTGGACGGGCGTCGATGAGCTTCTGATCAATGTCGATGTCTTTCTTCCCAACGATCGCGAAGCGCTTGCAATATCACGCCAGAGAAACGTCGACGATGCAGGCGAGATGCTTGCGCAGTATGGATCGTTGGTCGTCATTAAACGAGGGGCCGAAGGAGCGAGCGCATTTCACCGCGGAAAGAGATGGGATATCGCTCCGAATGCCGAACTGGGACTTCCGTCTCGGGTCGTAGATACGACTGGCGCGGGAGACAACTTCGACGCCGGCTTTCTCTGCGGATGGCTGACCGGTTGGGACATCCTCAGTTGCATGGAGCTCGGTCATCGATGCGCGGTGGGCAGTCTTGAGCAACGCGGTGGAGTACGCGGCCAGCGTATCGAGCGCATTGCGGAATTTCAGCTCGCTGAGGAAAGGCTATGACCAGGGTACTTGCCGATATCTTGAAGGAACCCGCGCAATTGTCGGCGTCACTTGCTCATGCGGTGTCGATCGGCGCGGTCGACATGAAGCGCGCGGCGTCTTTGTTGCGCGCCGCACGTTCAGTGCTCATTGTGGGCATTGGCGCCAGTTGGCATGCAGGCATGGCGATGCAGGCCATTTTACACGGGTACGGCGTCTCAGCGGTGCTCATGGACGCCTCGGAGCTTTTCTATTTTGGGGAGGTGTCGAAGGGCGCAGTTGTTGTGATGTTGTCAAGAAGCGGCCGAAGTATCGAGATCATCCGGCTGTTGGAGAAATGTAAAAACCAGAGCGTCGTAATCGTAGCGATCACCAATAATCCGGAGAGTTCGTTGGCATTGGAGGCCGACGTTTCCCTCTACACCAGTACCGATTTCGATCACAGCGTGTCGATCTCCACCTACTCGGCGATCGCGCTGACGGCGGCGCTCCTGGCGCTGAACACGGCGGGCCAACCCGTCGAATCCCTGGCCGGCGAGCTGCGGTTGGCCATCCATCAGACGGCGAACTCCATTGAGGGCTGGCGAGCCATTATCAAGACCTGCGGATGGCTCGATGGTAATGCCCCCACATATTTTCTTGCGAGAGGAACTAGCCTTGCCTCGGCTCACGAGGCAAGGCTTCTATGGGAGGAGACCGCCAAAGCGCCCGCAACTGCACTGACGACCGGCGGCTTCCGCCACGGTCCACAGGAGATCGTCAGGGAAGGGTTGCGCGTCGCCATGTGGATCGACGCCGAACGGTTGCGCGTGCAGGATCTCACCTTGGCGGCGGATCTGGAGAGACTCGGCGCACACGTGCTGCTGATTGGCCAGGATCTGGACTCCACCGCACCGCAATGCGTCATCAAGTTGCCCTCTGTGCCTGCGGCCCTGCAATTTGCCATCGACATCATTCCTGCCCAGATCGCGGCGGAGAGCCTCGCGGAGCTTCGCGGCGAGGACTGCGACAACTTCCGCCTCTGTTCTTACATTGTCGAGGACGAGGGGGGCCTAGGTGACTTAGAAGAGTCGCCCGCGGCAGCCGGGGAGCAGAACCGATGAGATTTCCTCGTTGGCTGCTTTGGTCCTTGGCCGTTCCCTTGCTTTGGGGACTATGGGGTGCGCTCACCGAGATTCCGGAGAAATGGCTAGATCCACCATTTCCGCCAACTCTGGGTTACGCTGTCTGGTCGTTGACGATGCTCCCTTTCTGCTTTATCGCGCTAAGCAAGATCGGGTGGAGACTGACGCCCTCCGCGCGCGCGATCGGATACGGGTGTGCCGTGGGCTTCTCCGGAGCGGCAGGACAGTTGCTTCTTTTTTGGGTGCTTAGAGACGGCCCGGCTTACCTCATCTTCCCGATCATCTGTCTCTCCCCAGCGGTGACGATCGTTCTCTCCTTCGTGCTTTTGAAAGAACGAACCTATCCGATGGCTCTGACCGGAATCCTTCTTTCATTGCCAGCGATTTTGCTCTTGGCCATCCAAGAGCCTACCACCGCTTCAGCGCACGGGTATTTCTGGCTGGTGCTGACGATCGCGATCTTCTTGATGTGGGGTCTGCAAGCATATTTCATGAAGTCTTCAGCCAACGCGATCAGCTCGGAGGAGCTGTTCTTCTACATGACCGTGACTGGTATCGCCCTCAGCCCCTTTGCAATCGCGATGAATGGCGGATTCCAAGGCAGCTCGATCAAAGGGGTCGGATGGACTGCGATCATCCAGACCCTGAATGCCGCTGGCTGTCTGTTGTTTGTTTACGCAGTACGTGAGGGGAAGGCCATCATCGTTGTTCCTACCGTGAACGGCCTCTTTCCACTGGTGACCATCGTAGTTTCTTTGCTTATCTATCGGAAATTGCCAGGCGGCTACAATCTCGCGGGAATCCTGCTGGCCCTTATAGCTGTTTTGCTGATGGCATTCGACGAGGTGAGGCACACGTCTGATGTTCGGGTTGAGTCTTCTACGCCAAATTTGCCTGTGAAGGCCGTGGATTAAGACCAAATTCCTGGCGTTGGCGGACTCACATTCAGTACGCCGGGGTCTCCTGAGGGTGGTTCTGCACCTTGCGCGACGCGATGTTCGCACTCGCGGGGTGGGTGCACCCGCCAAGCTTTACGTGCAGGGTATTAAGCTCGGCGGCGCCGGTGCACAGCTGGTGGATCGAGCGGGACGCTCTGGCGAGGGCCTCGGTGCTCGACTTGATCCTGAGCGTCGGGCCAATCACGAGGTAGGTACTGCTTCCCTCTTTCGCGCTCAGCGAAACGATCCACTCTTCACTTGGCCTGCACACTGTTTCTGTATTCGCGCGGAGAGACCTTGACTAACCGGCGAAAGACCAAACCGAAGTAACTTTGGTCCGCAAAGCCGACTTCCTGGCCAACTGCGGAGATGGCCATATTTGTAGTGGCTAGTAGAACCTGCGACTTGGCGATGCGGAAACGGTTCAGATACGTGTCGAACGACTGTCCGGTTGCCCGCTTGAACGACCGCATGAAGTGCGGTTTGCTCATGCCGGCGATCGCGCTCGCTGTTGAGAGTGGGATCGCGGTCCGGTACTTCTCCTCGATGAAATCGAAGAGGGGCCGCATTCGCTCCAAGCTCCTGTGGTTTCGATTCAGCGGAATGGAGAGACTGAGCTGCTCTTTGTCGTGATTCATCAGCAGCACTAAAACCATCTCAAGGTAGGTGCGCACCACTAGTTGCGCGTCGGCGTCCATGGCCGGGAGCAGGTTGCGGATCTTTACCATCAGACGCAGTACCTGCATCGGCACTCCGGTTTCCCCGGAGATCATATGGGGGAAACCTTCCCGCTGCAGGCGGAAAGAGCTCAGATAGAATTCATGGTCGCCTGAGTTGTCGTCGGCGCGGAGCACATCGGGCATAAAGTACAAAACCAGGGCTTTAAACGGCACCGCCACTACCTTGCTCAAGCGGTGATAAAGGGAATCGCTCACGATCATCAAGTCCAAAGGGCGGAGCTGGAACTGTTGGTCCTGTACCTCGTATAGCGCTTCGCCGGAACAAACGTAGAGCAGTTCGTAGTAATCGTGCCAGGTCGGTCGAACGCTGCGGTGCTCCCCAAATGAGAAAGCGCGTACATCGACGGGAAATGAGGGGATAAACGGCCAGTCATGAAAGCCGTCAGCCCGGATCTGCGACTCCACAACTGAATGAACGCTTTCCCAATGAGGGATAGTTCTGCTCACGTCCTCAACCGAGAGGGATTGCAGCATGTCGCACCGCCTCCTGAAGGGATGGCTCTTTTTTCATTAAAGTAGTAGCTGTAACATACGCAAATTAGAGGAGTCAAGACCGCCGCTCGCAGAAGGAGCCAGCCGACCTCACCGAATTCAATTAACGCCACAAGCTATTGATGATAATCATCTTAGTTTATTAGATCACGGGAATCCTTAGCAGCAAGAGGCGGAATGGCAGCGGATTGATCTCCAACCTGAGAATGAGGAATATCTAAACCCGGTGAGATACTATCGTCATAATTTCCGATCGCTTTGCAACAAGCAATTGTGATGGTCTTGGAGTACTCTCATGGGCGATGAGCTTTCGCACTACTGGCCGTCTGCTTCTGTTTCTGCTCGTGATTAATCGCTGTGCCGCAGCATCCCCCCGAAGAACCTGCGGCGAGAAGTTTACCGCCGGATCGCCAGCCCAACTCACCTATGTGAAGTGCAGCATTGCTAACACCAACTGGGGTGAGGCTGGGGAGCAACTTCGCTCTTATCGTGCTCTACATCCGAACTCTTTTGAGGCCGCTCTCGTCGATGCCGACCTGCTGATCGAGACCCATCGGCTCGAGGACGCGCAGCAGGTGCTCGATCCGCTACTGCAAGAGCATCCTCAATCGATTCCGGTTTTGACCCTCTACGCCGAGCTCTGCGAGAAACTCGGACAATGGGCCGACGCCGAGCCGTGGCTGCAGAAGGCGACCGAACTGGCCCCGAATGATCCCGAGGTTTGGAAGCGCCTCGCCGATTTGTATGTTGTCAAGCGCCCAAAAGACGCGGTCCGCTGTTTTCAAAAGGCAGTCGCTCTCTCTCCTAAGGATGCGATTGCGCTGGCTGGCCTTGCCGCCGCTTACAAACTCGACGAGCAGCCGGCTGAGGCTAAGAGCGCCTTTGCTCGTGCGATGGAGGTGAACCGCAAAGCCGAACCGCCCAGCGCCATTGCCGACTATCTCTACGGCCAATATCTTGCCGATGAGCAGCAATTCAAGCAAAGCGTTCGACAATATGACCTAGCGATTCAGGAAGATCCAAATCTTTCCGATGCATATTTTGCGCGCGCGCAGTCGCTAATGGGACTGCGCGAATGGGCGCGGGCAAAGAGCGATCTGGAGCGGACCATCTGGGTTCCCGGTCATGAGCTTCCATCGCTCTCGATGATGGTTCGCGTTTGCCGGGAATTGGGAGAGACCGACAAAGCGAAGGAGTGGTCGCAGCGCCTCGCCAAAGCCTCTCAGGAACGCGACGCTCAACGGGTCTCCGGCAATGAGATAGCCGGGCAGATGCAGAAGGCCACAGTCTCCATGGCGCAGCAGAAATTCGATGAGGCCGCCAAGGTCTACGAGCGGTTGGTCGCTGCTCATCCCGAGGCGGGTCACGCATGGCTGCAACTGGGCCGGTGTTACACGGCCCTTGGTAGACCCGCCGAGGCTGAAAACTCCTTCCGCAAAGCCATTGCCCTCGATAAAACCTCCTCGAGTGCCCGCGTTCTTTTGGGCCAAGCCCTGCTTCGTGAGGGTCGGACCGCCGACGCCCGCTTGGAATTCACTACGGCCCGGGAGATCGAGCCATTAAATCCCGACGCCAGTTTAGGATTGGCTGCGAGTCGCATTTTAGACAAGCAATATTCGGAGGCGATTCTGATATTGCAAACGGCGCAGCATCGAAGTCCCTCCAGCCCGGAATTGAATCTGATGCTGGCCGAGGCCTTTTACAAGAACAATCAATATGACGCGGCGGTGCGCGAAGTGAACCAACTACTCAAGTCCGATCCCCACAACCAGGCCGCAAATCAGATGCTGGCAGCCTTTGCTGAGCAGCGATCCAAGGACGAAAACTGAGCGGATTCCGGATCACTTGACATAGTCTGTAGCCTTAGGCGGATCGGTTGTCTTCTGGTAAGAAATCAATCCAGCAGCGTGCCCCGGTGATAGAAACGGTCGCTGTTCGCGACATCGTCGCCGTTGCCGGTGGCGCCGTTATAGTGCTCATGGACGTGCCCCTGCACCTTCCATGCCTGAGCAAAAAGCTCCAGAGATTTCCGCGCTAGCTCTCCGCGTGCCTGGGGAAGGTCGTGATTGCGCAACCCAGGTAAACGAGGTAGTTCATCAGTCTTTGTTGAGAAAGATTCCGGCTTTCTCATCCCATAAGGATTGAAGCGATTTCCGGTAGACTTCTGCGCGGTCCTCCAGTTCCTTTTGTTCCGCTGACCTTCCGAGGATCTTGGCAATTACTGCTAGCGCATCGCAGTCGGCGGCATACTCACTTATCAAGCCCACATCGGCGATCACCAGGTGGCCGCTTTTGTTGTCGTAGATTGGACCGTCGTGCATGGGGTTGTTGTCCAGGCCAGATTCGAAAACGCGTACCGCGTGAGCCGTCGTCTAGGTTGGAAGGCTTGGTATCGACGTCACTTCCCCACACCAAGTAATTGCCTCCGCTGCGACGCTCATTCCACCAGGGCTTCCAGTTGAGCAGCGGGGCGAAGGTGTCTTTCAGCAGCCAGCGTTCGCGCTAACGCCGGTAGAGGCCGAAAACAGTGATCGCGCCCACGAGAGGCTCGGAGCGATCGAAACTCTTCCAGTCGCCGGCACGGGCGAAGTTAGGAACAAATCCAGACGGAGCGGTGTGGCGCAAGATCTCCACGGTGTTGGCATAGGCGAGGTCTTTGTTGCCCACCGCAGCCAGTATTGCTGCGAAGAAAGTATCCCAGTCGAAAAGGACGTAACCTCCCCAGTTGTCGCCCCATACCCGGCTGACCGGCGAGACGACGCGCCGGCGTTCGGGTTCGTAGATCGTGTCACATGCGATGGTGGTTTCGATGGCGTCGAAGATTGCACAATGGCCAGCGGCTGTTATGGACTGCATATAGGCGGCGCGCTGCCGCTCGACAATCCGTGTAGTCTCGGCGAGACTGCGCTGCCTGCCGGTGCTGATTCCGGCGGGAGCATTGAGCGAAGCCGCGAAGTATGGGCCAATGACGGCGATATTGACGCCGGGCACTTCATAAACTATCGGATAGATCGACACCTTCAACTGCGGACCGTTGGCGTCAATCCTATCGCTAAGGCGGGAAATCGATCCCGGTCGGTTCCAACTGTAAGCTGCGGAGAAGACCACGATAGAAACTGGATGCCCGGTCGGGGCCTCTTGGAGCTGAGTGACCAGCATGACCAGGTCGTCCCCGTCATGCGCGCTCTGCACCCGCACTTTGACCCCATGCCAGTTCGGGCGAAGGTCGGTGTAACTTCCATCCCAGGAGTGTGGGCCGAGGAATACCTCTTCGGACTTCTGGCCACGCCGTCCGATGAGCGCATCTGCGAGGAAAACCTCCCCCGCCACTCCTTTGCTGTCCTGGATGCCAATGCGCAGCGACAACCCTGCCGGCAACAACATTTGGCTAAGAAACGCTGTGAGTGCCCCACGTGTTCCATCCCGGGCGAGGCGATGCTGCAGAGCTTGATACTCGACGGAACTAGAAGGTTTTTGGGCTTGTGCAAACGTCAAGAACATGCAGACGAGGAGAGGGAACAGTGCGCCCGATGGGCATCTGGAAACGCGCGGGAGTTGAAGTTTGGCAAGAGCTGGCCATTTCGAAACGAAGAAGCTTATCGGAGTCATTTTGGTTCGTGAATCGAAAGTCCACTTTAAAGGCGCTTCTTCTTGGCGGCAACGCATTCGGTTTGACCATGTTGCAGCGATGGTTTTGTCAGAATCCAAGGCAATAGGCTTACAGAACTTGGTCGCGGCCGTGAATAACCTACAGAGTTATGCTGAATGACCATGGCTAAGCTAGAACAGATTCGCAACGCCCAGGTTGTCACGATCGCTGACAGCTCAGATCGGAGCATTAAAACACGCGGGGCCGGCGCGCTATTGGGGTTGGTATATCTCATCTCTTTTTTTTGCGGGCTGGCGCAGAGCTTTGAGGGAGTCTTCCTTCCCGAGTTCAAAGAGTATTTTCATCTCTCTTACCAGCAACAGATGTATATCGTTTTCGCGAAAAATCTTCCATTTGTGGCCGCGCTAGCGGTGGGGTGGTTAGTTCGCCGCAAAGGCTATAAGAACACTCTCGCCGTTGCCATGTTTCTCTACGCGGCCGGAACGCTGTTGCTCGTGCCTGGCTTGCGGACGGAAAAGTACTGGATGGTCTTGTTGGGATTTATGACTATCGGTGGTGGCTTTACCTTTCAGATGGTGGCCGCTAATCCCCTGATGAGTGCTCTCGGACTGGCAGAAGGCGCGTCGAGCCGTCTTAATTTCGGCAACGCTCTGGGGGCGGTTGCCCAAATCATTGCGCCCGCAACTCTAACTGTCATCATTCCCGTTTCCGCAGTATTGGCTCGCGAGAAGATGACCTACATCGAGCAGTTGTTCCTGTCGCTCGGTATAGCCTTGATTGCTGTGGCGGCTGCGGTGGTCATCTTTCCCGATGTCACCGTCTCGCAAGTCGGGCCTAACGCAGCTTCAATCCGCAGTCAAACTTGCCATCAATCCATCTGGAGTCGCCGAAAAGCGATCTGGGACTTTATCGTCATCTTCTTACTGTTGGGAGTTGAAGCCTCACTCTTTTCTCTGTTCAGAAACTATCTTGAATCTCCGGATGTTGCGGCCCTGTCGGCACACTCGTCCCAGCGCCTTTTCACGGCATTTTTCGGCCTTTTTGCTTTGGGTAGATTGACGGCTTCATGGATTCAGCGGCACATCCGTCCCATCTTTCAGATGAACGCACATCTTTTGGCCTCGGCCTTCTGCGTCATGGCGCTGGTCTTCGCGAAGGGTGCGACAGCAATATCTGTCTTCCTGGCGCTCGGATTTCTAGTATCTATTTTTTTTCCAACATTTTACGGGATGAGTATCGAGAGGGCCGGGGACCTCGCTCCGCAGGCCTCAGGCTTGCTTACGGTCGGCTTTCTGGGTTGCGCCATCGTTCCCGTCGTTCAGGGGGGACTCGCTGACATGATCGGACTTCGCCATTCATTCTGGCTATGCGCTGGAGTCTATTTGCTAATCGTGGTTTATGTATCGCGTATGCACACACGGGAAAAATCGTCAGCGTCCGCTGACGCACACGCTATCTTCGTCAGAAACTAAAGTGGAATCGCTACAGAGCTCGCTTTAGCGTGTGATTAATCTACTCATTAAGCAACCCGAGGTTGCAGCCCTTTGACCCCACCGTTGGGCCTCCCATGAGATTTCGATGGCTTACCCCGAGTGCAGCCATCGAAATCTCATTCTTTTCTTAGGCCTCAATGAGGCGTAGTGGCGAAAACGTGGTTCATAGTGAATACCATTGACGTCGAGCGTGAAAGAGCAGTCGCTGAATTCTGCTGGAGAAATGAAATCAGAGTGCTCATCATTTTGATGGCTTGGATGACTGTAAACGCCGCGGCATTGGGTGGGGAGAGCAAGAGAGACGTGTCGACCGAACGATCACTTTACGATTTGAAAGTTTCACCCAATCATCATTTCTTAATTCACCCGGACGGAACTCCGTTCTTCTATTTGGGAGACACCGCGTGGGAGCTTTTTCACCGGTTGACACTTGAGGAATCGGAGCGCTATCTCGAAGACCGCCGAAGCAAAGATTTCAATGTGATTCAAGCGGTCGTGCTCGCGGAACCGGACGGTCTGAACGTGCCGAATGCAGACGGCGAGCGGCCCCTGATTGACAACGATCCGACAAAACCCAACGAAGCGTACTTCAACCACGTGGATGCCGTTGTGGATATGGCCGCAAAAAAGGGCCTCTATATCGGGATGCTTCCGACGTGGGGAGACAAGGTTGTCAAAGCATGGGGCACCGGGCCGGTCATCTTCAATGCGGACAATGCGCGCGCCTATGGGCGTTATCTCGGAAGCCGTTATCAGGATCGCTGGAACATCATTTGGACACTGGGTGGCGACCGAGATCCCGCAGGGCATGAACAGGTCTTTCGCGCAATGGCGGAAGGGCTCAGGGAAGGCGATGGGGGTCGGCATCTCATGACCTATCACCCGCCCGGGGAGCGCAGCTCTTCCGAATGGTTTGACCGCGACGATTGGCTTGACTTTAATATGGAACAGAGCGGCCACGGCCACAAGGACGGGGCCAATTACAAGATGATTGAAGCAGATTATGCGCTCACGCCTCTGAAGCCAGTGATCGACGGCGAGCCTCGTTATGAAGACCATCCCGTCGCGTGGAAGCCGGAACAATTCGGATGGTTTGATGACTACGATGTTCGCCAAGCAGCGTATTGGGCGGTCTTCGCAGGGGCGGCGGGCCACACCTACGGTTGCAACGACATCTGGCAGTTCAAGACGCCGACGCGGGAGCCGATCAGCCTCGCTCGAGGCGAATGGACCTCAAGCCTCAACCTTCGGGGGGCAGGCCAAATGAGATATTTGCGCGGGCTCTTGGAATCGAGGCCATATTTATCTAGAGTGCCTGATCAGTCGCTGTTGTCTGCTCCGCAGAGCGATGGTGCCGATCATATGCAGGCCACGCGCGGAGATGGATACGCCCTAGTCTATTTCCCCAGCGGAAAACCGGCCAGCATCGCCCTCGACGGCATCGCAAAGGGCCCGGTGCGGGCAGCCTGGTACGATCCTCGCACCGGCGCCGCTCATGAGATAGCTGTGATGGACGGCATAGGACATCGGACTTTCACTCCGCCGGGTTTGCCCGGACGCGGAAATGACTGGGTGCTCGTTCTCGATGCTGTGGCCAAGCACTTCGGGGCTCTCGGAGAGTCCACCGCTCAGAAGTAGGCGGGGGAATTCGTAATCCTCTGAGCTGGCGCATATGATGACGTTTAACCGTTTGATAATCAATAAAGCGGGCAATGATCGTGAGTCGCTACTTGACAGCCTTGGCCGCTCTTCCGTTGTTTACATACTGTACTCTGCTCCATTCTCAATCGAATTTAGGGAAGACCCGCGATGCGGTCTACGCGAACCCTCCAATGGGTTGGTCATCCTGGAACAGTTTTTCCAACCTCATAAATTCAGATATCGTGCGGGCTTAGACGCGAGCCGTGGTCGATTCGGGTCTGGCGCATGCCGGCTACTCCTACGTCAACATCGACGAAGGCTGGTGGCTGGGGACACCCGATACGGATGGCAACATCGTCGTAGAGGCAGAGACATGGCCGGCAATCGCTCCTGGCGAAGAGGCGGGAGATATGAGCAATATCGTGCGTTATATTCATGGCCTTGGTCTAAAGGCCGGAATATACACGGACGCTGGTGAGGCGGGCTGCAGCTTCTATGGACCTGATCTTGGGCCGCCGATACCGCATACCGGGAGTGAGGTTCACTACGCGAAGGATTTTCTCCAATTCGCGCGCTGGGGATTCGACTTTGTCAAGGTGGATTGGTGCGGTGGAGCGAAGGAGAACCTCGATCCCGCGGCGCAATACGCTGAGATCGCACATGCGATCCAAGAAGCCGAAGCTGCCACCGGTCGCACGCTATACTTCTCCATTTGCAACTGGGGAGAGCGCAGTCCCTGGACCTGGGCACCCGGTGTGGGTGGTTTACCTGCGGACATCTGGCGGACGGGCGGAGATATTGTTGCGCCCGTTGTCGCCGGTACCGCAAACGGTAGCCGCAAGGCTACTTTTGCCGAGATGCTGCGCAACTTTGACAATAATCTTCATCCCGAAGCGCAACACACCGGTTTCTACAACGACGCGGACATGATGGTCATTGGCATGCCCGGGCTGAGCGAAGCGCAGAATCGTCTCCACGTCGCGCTCTTTGGGCGATTTCAAGTTCACCAATGATCTTGGGCGCCGACCTCATGACGCTTACTCCGTCCACTGTTTCCATGCTCACAAACCCTGATGTGATTGCTCTCGATCAGGACCGTCTTGGTCTGCAACCTGTTCGCGTTACAGCTGAGGGAGCGACGGTGGAAATCTGGACAAAGATCCTTTCCGACTCTGAGGACGGACACGCACGGCGCGCAATCCTGCTGCTGAATCGCAATTGCTCCGATGCACAGTCGACACTTCCCTTTGAGCGCATGGGGCTGGTGTCTGAGAGTGTATCGGTGCGAGAAATAGGGCACCCAGGAAGTTTATCGGAAACGGGCAAGTCCGGCGTCTTCAGTGTGGCCGCAAGCGAAGGCCGCCTTTTGCTGGCCGAAGGAGATAGATCTTTAACTGGATACTTCGTTCCAGCCGTCAAAGCCGATCCTGCCGGCAAGGGAGCACAGTCGCGTGTCTGGTTATTCCCGAAAAGCGGGGGAATTCGCAATTCGCGTGGGCTAGGATCGCTTACGCGAATATGGGATGCGAACTCGCGCAAGTGACCCTGCGCGTGGATGGCGACCGGCAAAGCGCAGTGGCGTTGCCGCCTACTGGAGGGTTTCTTCCCCGCGCTGTGACAATCATCGTCAAGTTCCCTCAGGGGCGTAGGACCACGAGATCAGCTTGAGCAGCGCCGACGGTCGTCTTTTGTCGATTGAATCTCTTGAGTTGCTGGCCCCTGCGCGGTGATCTCGTCCTTCCTCAGGGCCGAAGTTCGAACGCTCGAAATTCCCATGGATCCAGACTCAACTCCGCTTTTCCGAACCGAACCGATATTGTCCTCTGATCACATCGGTCGAATAAGATGCCGGTCTGGACCGTTTGGGGGAAAGTCATTCGTGCGGTGATCGGTTTTTCCGTGGCATTAGCGACCGTCAGTACTCGCGGCAGTGACTCGAAGATCTGCGTCCACACCTCAACGCAAGCTGTATCGAAGGCCGAAACCTGAGCGTCGCAAATCTCTGGATACATATCGAAGTACTTTCGCACCATACGCCCAAGCGGAGCGAGTTGCTCTTGGCTTTCCAGTTCGGCGAAGACACGATACCCATTCACGGCATTCCAGAGCAAGGGCTTGGCCACTGGCCATAGGGGGGCGTTCCGGCCGTGCGGCTGCATGCCCCATGCCTCAAAGGTGCGCATCTGCGGATGAAGGAACCGCAGCAGTGGAACGGTAAAGTTCATGCGAGTCCAGGCATGGCCGTGCGAGAGGGTACCATCAATGAACTCACGGGCCATATCTCCGACGCCTTCGCAAAGCAGTATGGTGTTTGGATTGGCCTTGTCCACCTCTTCGCGCACGCGGCGCAGCACTTGCCGCAATCCCCAGTTCCAGATGTCGGGCTGCGGCGCATGAGAGTGTTTGGGATTGAAGCAGCGATGGTTGTCGGTAGCCAGCATCGAATCCATGAAAAAGCCGTCGACGCCAGTCTCGCGGACAACATCAGCGAGGGTCGTCGCGAACCAGTCCTGCCAGCCTTTCTCGGCCGGGCACATATCGAAGAAGCCCTTATAGTTTTCGGTGAGACTGCCGTCGGCGTTCATTAACGCCCAATCTCTGGCTTTGGAACGGCCGATTCGCGAACGCTTCCAGACAATCAGGCCCTCGACATAGAGCAGGATGTGGCCACCTTCGCGGTGGGCGGCCTCGACTCCGCGGCGCACCGCCTCCAGTCCGCCGAGGTTTTCCGCTGTATAGAAGTAGTCTCCGCGATTGAGCATGTTCTTCTGAGTGCCCATAATCTCTGGCTCGGAGAAGCCAGGCAGACTGAGCATGTCGCTGCCGACCTCTCGGCGCTCTCTCATGATCAATGGCAAGTCGTAAAGTCCACGGCCTGCCCGGAACAGACCGTCCGGAGACTCCTCGGCCAGGAGTGTTGTCTCGCGATACCACGAGGCTGGTGACGCTCGCATCGGGAGATGTTGTCTTCGCTCACGGAGCCATAGCGCGGCGACTTTCCATGGGCCATCATATAGATATGTGAAGACTGGACCAAGATCCACGCTGTCACCAAGCTTGATGATCGGAAGCGTGCCGTCCGATTCTGCCTTGTCGTATTCGGCCTGGCCGCCGAAGCGCGAAGTACCGAGCAGAAGGCGGCGGTGACGCCATCCAGCGAAGGGCCCTTGGCTTCCTCGAGGCAGCTCAAGAGCGACGTCCAGGTCGTCGACCAGCGGAAAGACATTGCCGATGACGGCGCTCCGTTGCCGGCAGCCGCCGGGGTCGGCGGCGAAGTCTGCCAGGCTGTCCTCGAGAAAGGCAAAACCGCAATCTCCGCCGTCGATCAGATATGCCGGCGTCGAAAGACCGCCTAGATAAGTTTGCGAAAAGTTCAAGTCTCCGAGCGGTCCACGTGCCGTTCCCGACAGCTCGCCGGCGACGAGCCGGTCGAGGTTAGGCCCGGAAAGCTTAATCCGCGCGAGCAGAGGGAAGTAGAAGTCCAGATCGACATCGTCGGCCCCGTTCCACGCCGCTTGGCCGCGCCACTCGATTACATCGCCTTCGACCGTGACCTCAATGCCTGACTGAAGTGGCAATGACGAGTGCTTGAAATAGGCAAGAACTCTTGATCCGCTCATTTGGATCCCGGTGATCTCGAAGCCGTCCATTCCATAAACGCCCTGATGCGGGCCGGACAGCACCACGACCGCCATAGGATTGCCAAGAGTGTCTGCGCCTGCTTGTTGAAGATACCGGTCAGCGTAGAGCAGGGGTGGACGACCGTCCCGTTGAATTTGTTTTAGGTGAAGCTGCAATCCCTTTCTCACGAACTCAACGCGTGTCATGCTTCCGGTGAGAACGATCTCCTCGGTTGTGGCCGCATCCACGGTGCGGAGAGCGTCGGCCGATGTGTCTGCGTCCGCGATGGACGGTAAACACGCGCCAATCGCGGCGGCGGCGCCAATGCGGAGCATGGACCTGCGGCTCAGAGAGGGGTTTTGGAAAAGGTTCATTTCGACCCAAGGTAGTACGCATACAACAGAGTTTCTATAAGAAGATGAATCGCTTTGTGATCAAGACGGCACATATCTGAGAAAACCTACGGCAATTATTACAGCCGCCCCTTTGAAAAAGGGCCCGCGGGCAAGGTAAACCATCAACTTGCCCTGCGATCCTGTTCCAAGGGTCACTTCGAGGATGCTCTCATCCATTTGTGCATGTGTGTCCGTGCCGCTCACTTAGTACTAACGGCACTGCCCTCGTGCTCCGCCTTCCAAGCATAGATCGCGCACTTGTAGACTCGCTAGTTGAAAGGCTACGGTGTTGGCATCGCAACCGATGTCAGAAATGGCGCAGGGTACGGACGAGAAGTCGGCCGGTCGAGGTCGCTGCTCAGCCCGCTTCAATCTGACCCTCTCGAAACCATATCTTCAGAATGTTTGAGCACCTCGTCATAGAATGTGCAATTCACGATTGAGTAATGTTCTCGCCAGTCAGGTGCGCCGTTGGCTTAACTATTCACAATCGAGTGCACGGCAGAGCGACGGTTATTGCGTATCTCCGAATCTGCCCGGAAGGGCTCACAGCATCTCCGCGAATCTCAATCGGGGTGATTGAGGTCGTTCAATCGCCTCTAAGAAATCCTGCAGGTTGAAGCGAAGGAGTTCCCTATGCTATTTCCAAGGTTTACGACATCGGTCTATGCGCTGATCGCGGCTCTGCTTGGAGTTGGCATAACGGGTCACGGACAGGTCGTGGGTTCACCTCCATCGGCACCTGCACTCAACTACACAACCAATTGGCTCGGCAACACACTCGGAGGTGCCAATATTAGCTCCTCGAATCAATTGGGACACATCCCCCTTGACATGCAGGGAATCTACGTCACCTCCAATGGCACCGTTTACACCAACAGCAACTGGGATGAAGGCGGTAGAGCAACTTCTATTTTCCAGAACGGGACAATCACCAGCGCCGACGCCAACGGCGGCGGCGGCCAAGCGATCGTTGTGAGTGGCAGCACGATCTATGAGTCGAACAGCTCCGGCGTCACCAACAACCCGCCCTGCGCGGCGGGGGGCTGCGGCATTCAACTGCTGAACGCGAGCACATTGGCAGCCCTCAGCACAACCATCTCCGGCGACTCGGCTGTGTCCAGCACAGGTTCGGCTGCGATTTATGGCTTGGCAATCGGCAATGGCAATCTTTACGCAGCGATCAACGACCAGAACAAGGTGGATGTAATCAGCCTCTCCAGCAACTCAGTCACGGCAACCTGGAATATTACCGCTCCAGGACTTATCGCCGTCGATAGCAGCGGCGGCGTCTGGATCAGCCACAAAACGAATACTGCGCTGCCCAACGTGAACGGGATCGTCAACGATGAATGGGGTGATTTCGGCACGGCTGTGATCGATCACTATAACAGCAGCGGGACGCACATCAATTCGATCACGCTACCCGACAGCGGCGAAGTACGCGCTCTCTGGATCGACAGCAATAACAATCTGTATGCGGGCGATGAGAATACGGATCAAAACATCAAGATATACAACAACATTCTTAGCAGCCCGACCCTTTCGGGAACCTTCGGGACCCAGGGCGGAGTTTATACATCCAGCACGCCGGGCGTTGTCGCTCCCGGTCGTTTCCGCTTTATCACCGGAATCGGAACCGATTCATCGGGCAATATTTACGTCAGCGATGATGACTATGGTCATGGAGTTCTCCTTTCCAGTTACACATCTAGCGGAAGTCTGAACTGGCAAGTCCAGGGGCTAGAGTTCGTTTCACTCGGAGCGGTTGATCCCAACTCGGAAACAGACTTCTATGATCCCTACCATCACTTCCACCTCAACTATTCAGACCAGAACAGCAATATTGGTACCTATTACTCGGACACCTTCGATCCGTATCAGTACACGACCGATGTGCGGGCAACAGGCAATCCGAACATCGCCGAGGTCCAGTACATTCAAGGAAGCAGGTTCCTGCTGCTCTCGGATCAGGCTGGAGGCTATTTGCAAATCAACCGCTTCCAGTCGGGTAGCGAGATTACGGTGCCCTGTGCAGCTTTGGATTACGGCGCTTTCCAGAATCAGTACCTGGATTTCTCGGTGCAGCCAACGAATGGAGAGTTCATCTGGACGGATGCAAACGGCGACGGCATCATACAATCGAGTGAAATTGCCCAGCCGACCAGCGCCGCTGCCCTCGCGCCCGCCGGGCAATTAGAGCACCGTGACGGCAACGACTTCTGGATGGATACGAACGGCAACCTGTGGCAGGTAAATTACTACTCGCCTGATGAGGGTTCCATTCACATCCGTGAATACCTCTTCCAAGGTTTCAATTCCCATGGATGCCCTCAGTACAATTTTAACAACCTGAATATTTACACGAACTCGACAGACTTCCCGCAAATCAGCGGTGTTTCTCAAGTGGTGTACCGGCCCGGCGATAGCGAGAAGGGAACCATTTACATCGCTGGCGGCGCTCCCAGCGCGGGCGCGTTCGACCAGATCACCAGGGTTGACAACTGGAGCAGCGGTAACCGCACACCTACCTGGACCAACAACATTGTGTGGAATCCGGGTACGGCCTCCGGTTCTACCCTGATCAATCCCGTGTCCTTCAGCATAGCCGGCAATTACATCTTTGTCGACTACAACGCGGTCCACTATGTTTTGGTCTATAGCACTGTAGATGGATCCTATGTGGGCGAGATCGATGCAGGAAGCGACGTTGGCGGCGACAGCAATATCGGCAACGACGACATGTGGCTGTCCACAACTGCCTTTGAGCGCTCCAATGGTCAGTATGTCATCACGAAGGAAGAGGACTACCAGGCCAAGAACCTTCTGTATGTCTGGACTCCTGCAGGCACTGAAAGCCAAACAGCAACCCCGGCCCTCTCTCCGGGCGGTGGAACGTACACGTCATCGCAATCAGTGACGATTTCTGATTCGACCACTGGCGCGATAATCTACTACACCACCAACGGGACTGCACCAACCACTTCGTCCACGAAGTACACTGGCTCAATTAGTGTCACCTCCACTGAAACCGTTCAGGCGATCGCGACAGCCAGCGGTTACTCCACCAGCAACGTGGGAAATGCCACTTACACTATCTCCAGCTGCTCACCCGCGGCGATCACTCCCTATATCTGGACATCAGCCGGTGGCTGGCAGCAGATTACCAGTATTTCCGTCGCCTCCGGCACTGCGGTCGACTTAGGGCCTCAACCCACCAGTGGAGGAAGCTGGAGTTGGACCGGGCCGGGCGGATTCACGTCAACCTCGCGAGAGATCGACAGTATTCCGCTAAGTGCCGGCACCAACACATTTGTGGCCACCTATACGAACAGTTGCGGAGCCAATAGCACCGAGACGTTTACGATTACCGTCACCGGCTCGGAAGGACCGTATGGTGGTACCGCAGCGGCAATCCCCGGTACAGTGCAGGCGTCGAATTACGACACCGGCGGCTCGGGTGTAGCCTACAACCAGACCACGAGCGGCGGCCAAACCGGCTATCGCACGGACAACAGCGGGGCCGTTGAAGCCGACTCTGGCGACAATAACTCTCCTGCCAACGGTTATGATCTGGGTTGGACTGGATCCGGGCAGTGGTACAAATACACAGTCAATGTGGCCACGGCGGGAACCTACACGGTGTCCTTCAGCGTAGCCTCGCCTAGTGGTCAAACCGATGGTTTCCATATGCAAAACTCATCGGGCACCAACCTCAGCGGCAATGTCAATGTGCCGAACACGGGCAGTTGGTATACCTGGCAGACTGTAACCGCATCTGTCACGCTTCCCGCCGGAACCCAGACGCTGGAGCTTGCCGAGGACAACTCCGGTTGGAATCTGGAGTACATGACGTTCGCGTCCAACTCCAGTGGTACCGAGGTATCTTTGAACTCGGCATTCAACATCACCGGCATTTACTCCAATGGCACAACCTTTAGCAGCAGCGGTGGCCTTGACGACGGTGGAGCAGCGTATTCCTCCAATCTTCTCGGCACGTCGTTGACCTACTCCGGAATTGTCTATGCCTTCGGAACGGCCAATCAGAATAATGCTGTACAGGGAACCGGCGCGCCGGTCGTGACCTTGACTTCAGGTAGCTACTCCACATTGAACTTCCTGGGAACCGCCAGTAGCGGAAATCAGGCTTCGCAGTTGTTCACTGTGACTTACACAGACGGCACGACAACGAACTTCACCCAGAGCATGAGCGACTGGTTTACACCGCAGAGTTATAGTGGAGAAACGACCGCTGTGGCCTGCTCTTATCGCAATCTCAGCAACGGTACCGAAGACAGCCGCACCTTCAATCTCTATCACTATTCATTTGCGCTGAACAGCGCAAAGACCGTGAAGAGCCTGACTCTGCCCAATAACAGCGATATCTCCGTGGCGGCGGTTACGTTGAAATAACTCCTCGCTCATTAACCCGGGTCAGAAGGGCCGCGGTTGACCAAGCAGAAGCCGAGATCGGCCTATACAAACTGACCGCACAGGCCCATCTCTTTATAGGCCGCATTTGGTCGCAGCCGGAGACTACCCAGATATGATCCATCCGGTGGGTGCATGAGGACTATGCAATTTTCTGACTAGATATTCCAGGAAAGAAAGATATCCGGAGGCAAAGGCGTCCTCATATCAACACATCGCCTGTCTTACCACCTCAGAAGGCTATGGTTGGACTTCGAAAGTGAGGGCCGTCAGCCGTGGTGGCCACATACAAGTATAGAGGTCTTGGCGGCGGTTAGAGCGGTGGCCGAGTGGAGGGACCGCGAGAAAGCGACGCAGGGGCTTGGGATAACTGTCTCGGCGCTCCAAAACAGGATTAAAGCCTGAGTCGCCGCTGCTTGGTGCGGATGAAGTTCGATCTGTCGATGACGGAGTCGAGCTGACGGAAGTGGGAGAGATCTGACGCCGAGCTCGCCTCGACTCGGCGGTGCTCGCCGAAGAACTACGGCACAGTAGTTTGTTGATACCCACCTGTTCGCACGCTTTCAGCTGAAATAGGATGAAACATCATTCGCACCATCGGGGCCAGTCAGATCCATAGAATCAGCTAATCAGCCAAGGCGGTTCTTATGCTCAGGGCGATATCGGAGGAGTACGGCGGTGAAGGCAAACTTGCGGGCCCGCCTGGGTGGTTGGCAAGAATATCACTTTTGTCCGTCGCGCCCGTCATGGTGTTGAGCCATTGTAAAGTATACGAGCCTTTCGGGAGAGTAATCTGTAGTGTCGTCTTGCTCCCGCCCCGGATATAGATCGCATACTGCCTTCCGGGTTCGGCGAGCACTCTGACCAAGCCGCCGTCCGGAACGCCCCCAGCTACCAATCCTTCTGCCGGGTTTAACTTCACAAGATCGAAGCTTTCCAGAAACGCCTTTAGATACGAAAGTTCCAAGCGCAGTTTGACGCTACCGCCCCCTGGCGTGCCTGGAGCTACCTGGGCCGAGCCGTTTTCGTGTCCCACCACGAAGGAGTAATCGAGATTGTCGTAGACTCCTCCACCCGCCAGCATGTACTGCCATGCCTGCACGTGATAGGGATGATCCGCGTTTCCATCGAAACCGGTCTCGTCATATGAGAGGACCTTACCCGCAGGGTAGTAATAGCTCATATTCTTCAGATCGCGCTCGTAGTGCATATTGAGCACGGAAATGTGCGCGTTGTCACGGGCATATCGTGCGCCAGCCTCAGTTGGTTTCGACGGCACATCGTGGGCGATCAGGTGACGCTTCGGAAGAGAATCCTCCGCGGTAGCCGCTACGTTAATCATGTGATCAATCCATTCGTTGGATATGTTGGTCCAGGGCTCGTTGACCAGTTCGTAATATAGGTTGTCAAATGCGTTGAGCTCTGTCATGAGCTGTCTAATGAAGAGTTCCTGTGCAGCCAAAAGGTTGCCATTGTCGAGCGTGAGCGCTTTTTCGCGTGGACAGATGCCGATGCCGTTAATATTGTTCGCGGCATTCATGGGAGAGTGGTCCCATTGGCCTTGTTGGTAAAAGACAGAGAACAACACCAGTTCGACAACGATCCCGCGCTCATCTGCTTTGGCGAGAAAATCTTTAAGTCGAGCTAGATATTTGGCATCCAGCGAGTTGAGATCGAATTTGTTGCCCCCGAGCACATACCCCGGTTGCAAGCTTCGTGCCCATGGCAGAAGTAACGCTGCGGGATCTGGAGCGAGGGTATTCTGAACAATCCCAAAATCCCCTGGACTTTCGAAATAGACTCCCGAAAATAACCGGGTATAGTTCAGCCTGTTGGCATGGAGTTCATCGAGATATCTAACGTAATCGAAGTCCCCGTTGAGGACCGCGCCATAGTGCTCCCCAGAGGTGACCAGTACCGTAGGCTTTCCCCGGAAGAGAAAATAATGGGGATTGTCAGGATTCTGCCTGATGGGTTCTGATGCGCATGCACTCTGAAAGATTATAAAAACGATAGCGACGACGTTCCAGAAAATAATCCTGGTCATCTTCAAGAATAGCCTCCGTGTGAGTTCGCAAATCTATTAAAAAGCGGTCTCTAAAGGGTTCGTTGAAAGACCTGGCGCAATGAACTTGCCCTTTTTCTTCGCAACTGCTGAAGCTCGCGCAACTCGCTCAGACCGAGTTCGGAATACTTCTTCCACAGGTAAAACTTTGCTAGCTCATGCCGTGCCTACGGCAAGCCTCGACCACCGTATTCGCTCACTCTGCCTCCCGCAATACTCGCAAAATCTCCTCTTAGCTGTGTCCACGCTTCGCCATCTTCCTGATTTTCCTCTCCGACTTCCAGAGAATCTAGAAGGCCTCGATCCCTCAGCTTCAGACCAGCTTAGCCTTTGGATTCTGGATCATTTCAAAGATGTCATTTGTTGGAATTTAGCTGCAGTACTTAACAACTTTCTATAACGAACCACGAGCGTCTTCTAAGAGTTTGACGGTGTGATGCGGCATTGCGTCCCTATTGAAGCAATATCCATTTGAATAACAAGTCATTTTGTGACAGAAAATGCTTTTTGTGCGACTTTACGATCAATAGGATCACGAACCGCGCTTTTCGAGCCATCGGTTGTTGACGAGCAGGATAGCTCGCTCTAGCAGGTCACTGTTTGGAGCAAGGCTTTGATGCATTGATTCCTCGGAACGCGAGGCAATTCCTCGTGGGACGAATGACGACCCTCCGTCCTCCTACCCAACCTTCAACTCGAAAGGGCGTCTAGCTATGGCTTACAAACAGTTACGGGTTTCTCGCTTTAGTATGATTGCTTTTACGCTCGCATCGTCATTCTCCTTGGTTCACGCCCAAGGATTATCTAACTCGTTGAATGTCGAGACCTCGTGGATCGGCAATAGCTTCGGCGGGGCAAACGCTCCCAGCGGCCTCTACCAGGTCCACGTTCCCGATGATATCGACACCATCTACGTCGATTCCGCAGGCAACGTTTATACCAATACTACCTATGACGAGGCAGGTGAAACGCAAGCCGTCTTCGACCCGAACGGGAATCTCGTTGCGGGCCCCTCTGACCAGGGGTACAACGAAAATGGTTATGCGATCACCGCTAACGATAATTTTATTTATTATGTCAACGGCGGTAAGGTGTTTGCAAGCGCAGCTCCAAAGGCTGGTGGCAGCTACGATCTCGCGCAAAGCAGATCGGGCTCCTTGGTTCAAACCGACGTGCGGGGTCTCGCCGCCACAGACGGTACGCTTTATGTATCCGACAACACAAACGGACAAATACTCATCTACAGCATCAACCAGGACGGGACGCTCGCCTCGAACCCTGCTTCGTTCAGCCTCAGCTACCCGCGCGGGTTGGCACTCGGCAGCGACGGTTCACTTTGGATCGTGGAAGCCAATGACAATAGCAGTAGCGGAGCCCAAGTGGTGCATTACGACGGCAGCGGAAACAATCTCGGGGATGTCATCAACTTTGATGGTAGTGTTGCCCTAACCGGAATAGCAGTAGACACTTCTCATATGCAGAGTCCCGATGACTTGGTACTGATTTCAGATAACGGACAGGATCAGGATATAAAGATCTACGACGTAGGCAATCTTACGGGTTCGCCGACGGGCTACAACTCCTTTGGTAATGTCGGGGGGGTCTACAGTAACACTAAAGGCCAGATAGCAGCGCTAAAATTTAAAGGGCTTACCGGCGTTGGAGTTGACGGAAGCGGCAACATCTATGTCAGCCAAAATGGTGGGCGTGATAGCGTGAATAATCTTGATGGAAACGCTTTCGGCGCCGAGCTAGAAAAGTATTCCCCGAGCGGAAATCAACAATGGTCGCGGCTTGGGCTGGAGTTTGTCACCCGGGCAGGCTTCGACCCCGGAGACGACGGACAGGATGTCTACGATACCTGGCACCACTTTAATCTCAACTGGCAAAACAACACGCCGGGTTCCGAATGGTCTTACACTGGCTTCACCTTGGATCGATTTGAGTTCCCTAGCGATAGCCGGCTGAGCGCTCCAAACTACACAACCTGGGTCAGAAGAATCAATGGGAATCGAATTTTGTTTACGACCGGACAGTATGCCGGCTACCTTAATATCTACAAAACCAACGTTGATGGGGATATCGCAACTGACAGCAGCACGTCTTATCCGGCCCAGGGCTATTACGCGATCTATCCCGATGCCAATGGCGGCATCTGGGAAGCGGGGACTGCGCAACCATCCGAATACATTATTTACACTCCGTCCACTGGCCTGGATGGGAATGGCAATCCCACTTATGGAAGCACTCAGTCTTTCAATCGGCCTGCACCTTTTTCTGGATCAGACGGTATAATCAGGCGGGCACAGTATGATGCGGGATCAGACACGCTCTATCTGGCCGGTTGGAACTCGAGCTATCCGCAACCGGGTCCGATCGGCGACGATGGTCCCGGACAAATCTATACTGCTTATCCAGGCTGGCTGGCAAATAATGGAAACGTCTCTCCCGCCTGGACGATCATCTCCGAGCAGGACACCAGCAACTATGACTGGCCGGAATCCTTCAGCGTGGCGGAGAAACCCGATGGGACTGAAGGGTATCTGTTCCTAACCTTTAGCGGGATACATAAAATACAGGTATTTAGTGTTATTGATGGGTCGGCCGTCGGTACAATCACCGCTGACCCGTCGCTCGTGGGTCCGTCAATCCAAACATCTGAGGGGCCCTCTTCCGGCGCGATCGGTAATGTCGACATGCCTTATGGAATCGACGCTTTCCGTCGGTCGAATGGCGAATATGTAATTCTCAACGAGGAAGACAACCAGGCAAAGAACCTGCTGTTCCGTTGGGTCCCGTAATAAGCAATGAAAGTTGCGAAGACAAGTGTTCTTGGGCATCAGGCGACTACCTCGCTGCCTGATGCCCATGCTGTTCAGCGAGAACGCGAGAAGAATAGCGTTGACAAATGATAACTCCAGTCAAGAATGCTTTTACCGTTTGCCCCTTGGGTTCTTCTCTCGTCTGCCAGTCCCAGGCTTCGGACGATCTCGCGTCTCGCGTAGATCCCTTTATTGGGACCTCGACCAACCCCATTCGTGACAACGGGAATACGATTCCCGGGGCTGCGACTCCCTTCGGAATGCTCTACTGGAGTCCAGACAATCCTGACGGTACGTTCTATCGGTATGGGGATACGACGACTCGCGGCTTCAGTCTGAACTACTTGAGCGGGGCCGGGTGCGGCACGAACGGTGAGATACCTATTTTGTCGATCCTGGGAATACCTCAAACACCACCTCCCCAATATCCTTTGACTTACAAAGGAGCTTATAAACCAGGTGATCAGAAAGCCGAGCCGGGCTATTATTCGGTTAAATTCGAATCCGGGATTAATGTTCGGCTTGCCGCAGCGCCTCGGTCCGGCATCGCCGAGTTGCTATATCCTGCCGGCGGGCAGGATCACACACTCCTCGTCGACCTCAGCCGCAATCTTTCTCGGGTCACCGACGCCCAAGTCAAGATACAAGGCAAAGAGATAACGGGGTCGGTCGATGGCGGCTGGTTCTGTTCGGCGGAAAATCATTACCGGATATTCTTTGTAATTGAAACCGAGCAGGTACCGGACGGCTTCGGTACCTTCGATGAAATAGCAGTGAAACCGAGCGTCCCCTTGGCCAAAGGTAGGAGCACAGGGGCATACATAACTTTTGTTTCCACCGTCCGAGCGTGCACGTCAAGGTTGGAATCTCTTACGTTAGCATCACAAACGCAAGACTAAATCTGCGCACCGAAATTCCCGGCTGAAATGTCCAGCAAGTTCGCAGCGACGCGCGAGCTGCGTGGAACAAGGTTCTGCAAAGGGTCAGAGTGGAGGGAGGAAACACATCGCAAGAAAACATCTTCTATACCGCGCTCTACCACTCACTGCTTTGACCGTCCATTTTTAGCGATGTCAATGGGGAATACATTGGATTTGACAAAAAAATACATCGCGCCGAGGGCCGCATTCAGTACGCTAACTTCTCGGGGTGGGATGTCTATCGCACCCAAACGCAACTGATCTCCATGCTCTTTCCTGGAATTGCGAGTGGCATGGCGGAGTCACTAGTGATCGACGCAAAGGAGGGAAAAGGACTGCCAATCTGGCCAGTCGCTAATGACGAAAGCACTGTGATGGTGGAGGATCCTTCAGACTTGATTATTGCCAACACCTATGCTTTTGGTGCTCAAGATTTCGATACCAAAGGGGCGCTTGCTACCATGCTTCACGGCGCGGACAATCCTGATACCCACATTCGCCTATATGCGGAACGTCCTGGTCTTCGCGATTATCTCAAGCGCGGATACATTCCTGAAGGGCCTCTCACGACGGGTTCTGCTTCTATCACCCTTGAGGACGCTAATGCCGACTTTGCCATTTCGCAATTTTGCCGAGCGCTGGGCCAGTCGGGATGCGCCGACAGGTTCCTCGCGCGCTCCGCGAATTGGCGAAAACTCTTTAACCCCAACACTAAGTACATCCGGGCGCGGGATCAAAGCGGCGTATTTCTCTCAGGCTTTTCTCCGGATAAGACGACGGGATTCGTTGAAGGCAATGCCGCGCAATACACCTGGATGGTCCCCTATGACTTACCCGCCGTCATCCAGAGTCTCGGAGGACCGGATGCTGCGAACGCGAGATTGGATGACTACTTCAGCAAATATGGGGAATGGACCGGCAGTGGTTATACTCCCCACTTCTTCATCAGCAATGAGCCCAGCTTTGGTAATCCATGGATCTACAATTGGACTGGTCACCCGTGGCAAACCCAGAAGGTAGTCCGAAAGACTCGGGACGAGTTGTTCACCGACACGGCCGGGGGATTGCCCGGTAACGACGATCTAGGAGCCACCTCAGCATGGGTTGTCTTCGGCTATCTGGGTATCTATCCAGCAATTCCGGGTGTAGGCGGATTCACGTTGAGCACGCCAATCTTTCCTACGGTGAACCTATCGCTAGGTGAACATGATCTACTCATCTCCGCGGATGTCGCTCCTAACAGGACATATATAGAAAGTGTGTGGCTTGACGGAGTGGCTATATCCAATTGGTGGGTAGGATGGGAACAGCTAAAACGTGCAAAGGAGTTGCACTATGGGTTGAGGGACGAGCCGAATAGCGATTCTGGTGAGCGGCCACCCTCCTTCCCTCCCCAGCCTCGCTAGGCGTCTAAGTCGTTTAGATTGCGAAGATGTAGAGGTTCAGATCAAAGTGTCCGGTTGGCAAGATACAGTTTATTAGAACGATCTTAGGACAGGAGAACTGCGAAGAAGGCGGATGGGCTGTCGCAGACTGTCCACCGATGATCAATTGGGATGACTCTTTAGATTAGGCGCCCCGCGACTCCAGACGAATGTGCAGGTTTGTGACAAGAATAGCGTAGCTCACCGGACCAGTAAGCCGCTGATGCCATGTCCGGGCGTAAAATGTTGCCGGAATTAAGCCTTACGTGAGCGGTAGGTTCCTCATAAAGAATCATCGCTATCTTTATAGACTCGAATTGGGTGTCCACCCTAAGGTTGAGGCGTTCTTGGAGCAGACCTTTCATTGTTCAGGATTCTCAGGAGGCTCAATTTGAGAGCGCAATATACCTTGATACCATTAACCGCGGCATTCTTGCTGTCATTCCAGATCACGGCAAATGCGCAGCAGAGATCAGCGGCCTCAGAGCAGAAAGCGCAAGCTGCTACCCAGGCAGCCGATGCCTCTGGCGACCCTAATACGCTTGATTACACGACAAGCTGGATCGGTAATACGTATCCGGGTAACGGCACGGAGCCAAACCACGCCTTGCAACACGTCCCTCTCGACGTGGACGGGATCTATGCCACTCCGGACGGCAAGATCTATAGCAACACTACCTGGGACGAAGGTGGCCGGCCGGTGAGCATTTTCAAGGAAGGGAAGCTGATCAGCCCTCTCAACGCGCTGAACAACAGCCCCAACTTTCAGAATGGCGGTGGCGACGCAGTTGCAGCTGACGAAAGGTATATCTACAAGGGCAATTCGGCGAACGGCACTGATGGCGGCCAAGGGATATCGGTCCTAAATGCCTCAGACCTGACCGGCGCATCGGTTTCGCTTACTGGCAGCAGCACCTTGCCAAAGAGCTATGAAGTGAACGGCATCACTATCGCGGACGGTAAGATTTATGTGGCCGAGGGCGACGAGAACGTGGTCGATGTCTTCGATCAAAAGACCTTGGGTTTGATTCGGAGCCTTTCCATCCTTGCTCCTGCCCGAATCGCCGTCGATCAACAGGGCGGTATTTGGGTAAGTGAAAATGACAATACTCCGTTACCTAATTTGGATGGCATCGTCTTCAACTACAACACAGATTATGGTCTCTCCACTATCAGGCATTTCGATTGCGCCGGCAAACTGATCAACACCATTACCTTACCTGAAGGAGGAGAAGTTTCTGCGCTCTGGATTGACAATCTCGGTTTCCTGCTCGTGGGCGATGAGGGGCCGGACCAAAACATCAAAGTATACGGAAATCTGCTTTCCGCACCTTTCCTCGTAAGAACGCTCGGAGTTAAAGGCGGCGTCTACGCCGGAAACAAGGACCAACGAGGCACGATCGGACCCTGGCGCTTCAGAGGTATCACTGGGATAGCGACCGATAGTCTTAACAACCTCTATGTAAGTCAGAATGGCTGGGGCTATGCCCATGGTAACGGGCACGGAACGCAGCTACAAAGCTATAATATCTTCGGAGAGACTAACTGGTCAGTCGACGGACTCGAATTTGTGACCACAATGGATATGGATCAGCATACACAACGTGACATTTACGATCCCTACCACCACTTTAAAGTCGACTTCAGTCGCCCCGCGGGACAGGAGGCCACCTACGTCGCCGATACTGTTGACCGCTTCCGCTACCCCGACGACGTACGCATCACAGGCATTTCTTCCACCACGCAAATCCAATACATTGAAGGGAAGAAATTCTTGCTGGTGGGGCCTCAGAGCGGCGGCTACATGGCTATTTATCGCTTTGACGATAGCGCCTCTGGTCCAGGGAAAGAGATTGCAATACCGTGCGCTGCATTCGATTACGGGGCGTTTCAGGGCAAGTATCAGGATTTTGACGTTCAGCCTGACAATGGAGAGTTTATCTGGAGAGATCTGAACGGAGATGGCAAACTGCAATTGGATGAATTCCTGGAACCTCCAAATGACCTTCATCGCGACGGTGGTACTTTCTGGATGGACTCCAACGGCGACGTCTGGCAGGTAAACTATCAGGCAGAATATCCCCCGTATGAGAATTCCATCCACCTCCGTCGATACCTTTTTCAAGGGTTTGATTCCTATGGCGCCCCAATTTACGACTTCAATCACATGGTCGTCTATGATGCTCCAAACGATTTCCAAGGTCTTACCAGTGTTGGAAGCGCTATCTTTGATCCTCAGGAGACCGACGGCGGAACTCTATATGTGTACGGGGGCACCAACCAAATTGCCCGATATGACCACTGGGACAAGGGCAACAGAACGCCCAAGTGGATACTCAACGTCCCGTTTGACCCGGATCCCAATAACACCTGGTCTCCTGAGTCCTTCACGCAGGATCGAAAATACGTGTTCGTTGATTTCAATACTCCCCATTACACACTCATCTATAGCACCACAGACGGTTCTTACGTCGGGAGGTTTACTCCAGGCACGGATGTAGGAGGTTTGCCAAACATCGGCAACGACGATGAATGGCAGTCCATTCGCGCACATCACTTAAAAAACGGCGAATACCTCTTATTGAAAGAAGAGGATTACCAAGCTAAGCAACTGCTATTTAAATGGACTCCGCCATCGACTCTCACTAAAATTTCAGCTCCGGCTCCGCCGACGTCAGTGACGGCCGTACCCGCTGACGAACAGGTCACCTTGTCGTGGACCGGCGGAGCAGGAGCGCTGGTCTACACCGTGTCGCGCAGTACCACAAAGGGCGGCCCATATACGGCCGTCGACAGTGGAATTTATCAGACCAACGTGACGGATCTCGGCCTGACCAATGGGACGACTTACTACTATGTCGTATCGTCACTCAGTGAGACCGGAACAAGCATCAACTCCCCCGAATTGGAAGTCACTCCGGTGGCTTACGGAAAAACGTATGAAGCTGAGGATTCTGTCATCAGTGGAGCAAACATCTATCCGTGCCCTCTGTGTTCGGGCGGCGCCTTAGTTGGCTACCTGGTTCCTGGAACGTCCATGACGTTTACGGTCACCGTTCCGGCCACAGGCGCGTATGCTATTCGCATCTATGATTGCAACGGTGATAGCACCACGCCGCCTGCAGACACCATAGGCATCAAGATTAATGACGGGGCCCAGGGTGTCTCGCCCGTGTTGCCATTTACAGGAACTTATTCCACACCCGGGTATGTCACTTTTAATGCGTCGCTCAGCCAAGGAAAGAATGCGATCGTGCTTGGAGACCCATCCACATTTACAAATGGCTCTCCGAATATCGACCGCATTGTGGTGCCTACAGCCCCAAGTCCATAGCCTGCAATCTACAATTCGACTAAGTATTCGGTGCTTGTCTGTTGCGTTAGGACAGGCACCGGAGCACCCCTAGATGAGCTCTTAGTGAGAGTATCTATTAGTATCAAGGGCCTGCACTAACCGTTTTAGTCGAATGATGAACGCGCCCGTTCTTTCAATTGGAAACGCGGGCCTCGCCGCTTAAACGTGGAAGTTGTCCTTTCTTTGCATTTTAACCATCTTTTCATCTCATCTTAGGTGTTTGGACTCAGAGTCCTCAGATGGATGGGGCGAAACGATGGGCAGCGGCTGCAAATAGAGAGCCCCGCGACGATTGATAGAGCATATTGTGGTAAAACGAATCGGCCACGGCAGACGCAAACTCCTCTAAGCCAAGCATGGGCATGTCCCGAATTTGATGCCGCACTACTAATCCTGTTGACCTGCCCCCATTCTTCGTCCAGTTTGGTGTACGAAATCATAACTCGGTAGTGTCCAGAGTTTTTCGCACTTTCGATCTTCGTTGGGACTTAGGAAGGTTGTTGGGTTGCGGTTGATTTACTCTGGCCCCCCATGGGGCCAGAGTAAAAGGTCATGCGATGGCGACGATTTCGGCGAGCCGGTTCATCTGTAGATAGCGTTTGGTTCCCCAGCGGGTTCCGGCGACGTGTCTGAGCCGGGCTGCCACTAACATCAACGCCGACTTGCCGTCCGCGACCCTCTCTATCCCTGAAGAACACAGTTCTGACCGTTCACCGCCCCCGAGGCGCTTGTCAGGCTAATACAGTGAAGGTTGTTCCACTTCCGCGATCAGCATTGTCGAGAAAGAAGGAGAGCAGATGCCCATCGCCCCGAAGAAGTCCCGATGCTGCCCGATAGCGAGGAGTCTGGCTGTCTTGTCCGAGAGGTGGAAGGCTATAGTCGTCTGGCATCTCCTGTCCGGTCGCAAACGCTACTCTGACCTGCTAAATCTCGCTGCGGTCGTACCGGAGCATATTCTCACACAAGTTTTACGTCCATTGGCCATCGACGGCGGTATTCAAAAGACAGATGCGCACTAAAAGCTAACGGATCTTGGCTCAGGGCTCATCCTGGCAATGGTTGGCAAGTTTCCGTTTTATTACATTGCCGGCTTCAGCTAGCCTCCCGCAACTCTGTTCCACTATCAAGGTTCTGCTTGCCAGAGCTACCGACAATGTATGGTCCGCCGCAGGACTGCAAGGGAACAGCTTCGGAGCGATAGACAAGTCTGCGGCAATGTATTCGGCCTTCGAGTGGAGACCTTCTCTCCTGGCCACGATGAGTTCCGCTGCGTGCCTGTCCTTACAAGTCGGTCGGTCGTTTGAAGTCCATTATCGGTATCAGGTTGAAGGCACGCCGTTGTGACTGTTCTTTCGTCGTTGCTGTTCCTGTGCAGACTTCGGTGGGTAAGCTTAAATCTGTTGATGTGGCGCTGTTAGTGGTGGCATAAGTTCAGGCCGCGCGGCACTTGCATATGGGCAGGTCGAAACCACCTCAGCCAGTCATTCCGCACGGAGGACTGTACGGCAAGCGGTCGAGAGAAGAAGCGATCGAACAATGCCGCCCAATGGCGTTATGTATATGACTCATCTCGCTATGCGGCTGAATTGCACGCGCTTCACTCTGAATCGTTGAGAGACGGTTCGTCCCTGTCTTCGGACCGTCGGTTTTCCGCCACCGACCTCAGCGGGCCCTTCCAAACCCCCACCCTGCAAGCGTCCGCTTCGCGGCTAAAACTTGGAGACCTGCGCAAATGGACTCCACCCCGACTGCGCGGCGACAATGGGCTTCCCCAATCATCGCGACTGAGCCGAGCCTCGGAGAGGCCTCCAGCGGGGAAGATGCGATTACAATACCGTGAGCTGCAGCCCTTACATCGTGCACATGGATCTTCTGTTGCCCTGCTATTGCCATGGGTCCTGGAGAGGACAATCGTTATACTGATCTCATTAGGAGTCGAACGGAGAATCTACTTTGGCGCTGGACGAGAGTGGCTGCAACATACATGACTTGAGTTTGCTGGACGCGGCAGCGGTACTCTTATTGAATAACAGGAATGCCAAAGAAACATCTGCTCTCGATCCCGCTGGTCTTACAAGACTGCTCAACATGGCTTTCTATGTGCGAGGCCTAGACCTTGGTGCAACGGCGTTCTTGATTGCGCTCGATCACAATGCTGCATACGTAAATCCAAACTTCTTATGGTTCAAGGCGTCTCTGACATCGTTTGTCTATATTGATCGCATCGTCGTCTCAAGTTTGGCTCGTGGATCTGGAATTGGTAGAGTTCTCTACGCGGATCTTTTTGCAGCCGCGAAACGATCCGGTCATGATCGCGTGGTCTGTGAGGTCAATGTCGAACCTCCGAACCTCGCATCGGAGGCTTTTCATCTCGCAATGGGCTTCGAGGAGATCGGCCAGGCCACGATTCACGACGGCACGAAAGTCGTGCGCTACTTCAAGAAGACCTTGGTCTAGGTTGGGCGGTGCGCGTGCAAATTAGGCGGCATGAGACAGGTCCATACATATGCTCCCTTTACCTCTCTAAGACGACCGGCCATCATGAAGTCATGGGCAAGATAAAGCCATCGCCAAGCCATTCTCGGTGCCGGTTTGAAGGCTTTTCACAGCAATGGCTACAACGCCAAGAAAGTACAGGACGTTGTGCTCTTGGCCGGTGTGACAAAGGATCGTTTTACAACCACTTTGCCAGCAAGAGACGCCCGGCAATCACCGCGTAACCCCAAAGATACGGATGCCTCTGTCGAATCGATTCAATGTCAGCCGGACACAATTGTGAAAAACAGGCCCAAGGTTCAAAAGTGAACGTCGCTCCACTCCACCATTCCGCTATCTTACATCGGTAAAGGTCGTTCTATACGTTTGGAAACACCGTCAGCTCGGACCGACCAACAGCAACCCGTCGAATCCCTATGCATTGAGCGGCATGACCAAATGAAGCTTCGAGATGAGGACAAGCCGGATGCTGACACACGGAACAGCTAACGAACAACTCAATTCCACTCCTCACATTGGGCATCGTTTCGAGACTACTCTGCTGACGATCAATCGTTTTCCCGCGCACCCCTATGAAGTGAACTTCAAGGCCGATCGGGATGTAGTTGCGATTGCTTCTGGCATATCAATCGGCCTGAAAGCTTATGACACCGATCGCAGAACTCGCTTACATGTACTGCCTGGAAGGGCAGATTTTCATCCAGTTGGTTCAGAGACCTACGTGCGAGCAGAGGAAACCAGCGGTTTAGTGGTATTTTCATTCGATCCGTCTCTCCGGCAAGAACTTCTTGCGGACGTAGCTGCAACACAGAGGGATTGCACCGTTGAGACGGTTGAGGACATTGTGTCGCACTATGCTAGCGCTGTTGCGCCTGTAATCAGCTCGCTTTTGGAAACAGGCCTCCGCAATGGATCGATTCAGGGAGAAACTCTGGCAGTTAATTTCTTCGACGCTGTCTTGCGCCGCGCCCTGAACGTCCACGGCAATCCGCGCCGCCCCGGACTAGACTCCAGACGCCTTCGAAGGGTGCTGGAGTATCTTGAAGAGAATTTGCATCGAGATATTTCTTTGAGGCAGCTTTCCAGTGTCGCATCGTTGCAACTAAACCACTTCATTCGTGCTTTCAAACAGGCCACCGGCATCGCCCCGCATCAGTATCTGCTGACGAGGCGTATCGAGCGTGCAAAGGATCTATTGCGCTCGACGGATCTGTGCATAGCCGAGATCTCCTATTTGCTGACGTTTTCCTCGCAAGCGCACTTCAGCAACGTCTTCAAAACCCTAACGAACATCACTCCTTTGGCGTACCAAAACCGAACGGTGATGATGCTGCAGGCCCAGCAAAGCAATACGGTCGGGTGATCTCTGCCCATTCCGTGTTGCGCGTTGAGGGTCTTGCCATCGCGAACGCCGTCTGCCGCCGGAGGATCTGGACTGCAGACGGTTCGCTGCCCTGCAACAGACCCGACCTTCCTGCCTTGAACGGAGTGGTATGTGCCAAAGATTGCTAATTTTCTGAAATACAAAATGGGAGCGATTGCGAGACGCTTGACTAGTTGAGCAGGGGCCGGGCGGCGGACGGATACGCTCCATCCGCTGTCCTACCAAAAGAATTTTGGTAGGTCGTGGCAGTCGTTCACCGGGTTCCTCTTGTGGAGACAGCCACCACAGAACGATCGCAGACAAAAGCGCCCACACTCCTCAGCGCACTGAAAAGAATTTGATGAGTTGTAAAGGAGATTAGCATGTCATCGCAAGGGCTTGAACAAACGGATACCGGTTTTTCGATCTACACGATTGAGAACGCACCCTCAGAAACGAAGCCGCTGCTTGAGGGCATCAAGAAAACATACGGGGGCTTTCTGCCAAACCTGATTGCCGTTTTAGGTGGCAGTGCACCATTACTTGCAGCCAACGTAGCTCTGTTTGAACAGGTTGAGAAGATCTCGCTTTCAGCCATCGAACAGCAGGTCGTCGAACTAGCAATCAGCAACCAAAATAATTGTGAGTACTGTGTTGCCGGCCACGTCTTTCTTTCGCGAAAGCTCCCGCAAGAACCTCTGATCGCGGCGCGCTCCGGTAAGTCTATCGCTGAGCCGAAGCTGGAGTCATTGCGGTCATTTGCGGTCGAGATGGTCCGCACCGCTGGTTCACCAGCAGCGGATGTGCGCGACAGCTTCTTCGCTCATTACAGTCGCCAACAGGCTTTGGAAGTGATCCTCCTCCTGACGCTTAAGACCCTTCACAACTACACGAACAACCTTGCAGAGACTCCGATTGACGAAATTTACAAGTAAGCGCTAAGCCTCGTCGGGATTAGCAAGCAACCATCAGCTCGCTCTCGTGAAGATGTCATGGCACAGATTGCATTGACGCCTTGTGCGATAAAACTTCATACCCCACACAACCCGAAAGGAATGATCCTCATGACACGTTTCCATAAACTGATAAGCACCGCATCCTTACTACTAGCCGCAACTCTCACCTCAGCACATGCTCAAGACGCCACACCTCTCCAAACAGGCGTTTTTCACGGTCAGGTCCACGCGACCAGCGGACGCGCATCGGTCTACAAGGGGACGGACGGTAAGTTGACCCTACGGCTCACGAACTTTAAGACTTCGAATGGGCCTGATGTGCATGTGCTGCTCATCGCGGCCGATGATGCGCAAGACAATGACAATTTCCTGAAAGGTAACGTCGAGCGTATCGAACTCGGCAAGCTCAAAGGTAACGAAGGCGACCAGAACTACGACATCCCTGCCGGAACTGACCTCGCGAAGTTTCATCGCATTGCGATCTATTGCGTGCGCTTCAATGCGAACTTCGGCACAGCGCCTCTTGAAAAATAAGAGATCGTCGGCAAGGACTGCTGTTAGAGGCTATGGCCGGTCACGCAGCCCTTTGTGACCGGGTTCTTCTTCACCCGCAATTGTGCATTAGGTAAATCAAATGGTTGGCTTTCTACGCAAGCACAAAGCGCTCTCTGGAATGGTATCCGCGATCATCTTGACCGCGCTATGGTATCTCTTCCGTCCCGAGAAGCTGTTCATCAATGAGCGCGTGAACGAAGCAGCTCCGGTTGCCGCAGTTGGCCAAGCACACCCAATCTACACCGGCCGACTCCATGGAGAATTGCATGAAGTCAGTGGGCGCGCCACGATCTTACGTCAAACCGACGGAACACTGATTCTGAGGTTAAGCGATTTTCATACAACGATTGATCCGGACCTACATGTAGTCCTTGCCCTTGCCGACGATCCGGCTCTAAAAAGCACCTCGCCAGGGAAGGGTTTAGCCTCGGTTGACGTGGGTGCCCTGAAAGGCAACGTAGACGATCAGAGCTATAGTATTCCCGCAAATACAGACCCCGCGCGGTACAACACCGTCGCCATTTACAGCGAACGATCACAGGCAGTGTTTGGAGCGGCAAGCTTGCAGCCGTTTTGAACTAGGTCGTGCTTACGTCAGTTTCCGGTGGAAGCAGGCTTAGCGATTGTTCCAACGAGAAGCCGGCCACCGCGCATACATAAAGAGAGATCGAAGGAGAAGAGAGATGAATGTCAACGATAAGACGCTACTCAAGGTTCCGGGTCTCAACCCTGAAGCGATCCGCGATTTCTTTCACAAAGCGGTTCCGCTTCGCACGATTGTGGTCATGTGCCCAGATCCGCGCGCAACCAGTATTCCAGAGGCGATTGCGAAGGAGTTCGGCCAGACATGGCCTGGCGAAGTAGTCCATGACGACAAAGGGGCAGCAGTAGGATCGACCACGAACATCCTGTTGAATGTCACAACCGGTGCACGTGCAGTTGACGCGCTGCGTTCGATCACCTCACTCAACTATCTGATCGGTGTCGAGAATGTCGTCCTTGTGCAGCACACGTTCTGCGGCACGACAGGGTGGACACCTGATGTGCTGATCGAGACCTACAAGCGCGAATTCGGGGCCGACATCTCTCGCCAGCACGTACTTGAAGACATCAGCATCCTGGACTTCGAGCAAACGCTTCGTTACGACGCCGCGCTCATCCGTAACTCCCCCGGCACGCCGAAGACCATAAACATCTTCGGCTATATCTTCGACATCGACACCAAAGAACTCAGCAAAGTCCTAGAGGATCGCGGCATCCCGATAAGATCGGCGGCGTCCCTCTCTGGGCAAGCCGCATGATACGTCAATACGCCTCGTGTCGTTAGTAAATGAGCTTCACTCGTTGTTCACAGCAGTTCTAACCCCTGCCGGTGAAGGTCGTTTCGGCCTGCCGACGATTCAGGAAGGAAATTATGCAAGAGTCATCAGCAGAAACGATCTCATCAGGCTTTGGGAAACCATTGGTACTCAACATCGAGGGGAGGCTACCGGCAGTCGGCACCGCAATCCTTCGATATGGAACCGTCTTCTTGCTGCTCCTTTGGGGATCGGCGAAGTGGACTCCTGATGAGGCCGCGGCGATTCAGCCGTGGATGTCGCATAGCCCATTGACCTCTTGGCTCTACCTTCTATTCAGTGTGCAGAGAGGAGCCATCGCCGTCGGCGTTGTGGAGATAACGATCGCAGTAATGATTGCGACCCGCCATTTTTTACCAAGAGTTTCTGCGCTGGGCAGCTTGATCTCCGTCTTCATGTTTCTTACTACGCTCAGCTTCCTCGTCACCACTCCACACCTCGACGCCGGCTCGCAAGGCTTCCTTATGAAAGATCTTATGTTTCTTGGCGCAGCAGTGTATACGGCAGGCGAAGCCTTCCAAGCGAGCCGTTCGCGGAGTCGCTGACGCAGGACGTATTCGATACCCGTTGCATTTCTCGGGCCCAGTGGCTTGGCTGCCGAATTCCTGCCGCAAGCGCGTATGAGTCCTCTAACCAAACCGCAAGATTATTGGAGAGTTTACATGTTTGAAACAACCGGGTACGCCCTTGAGAGCGCCACTGCGCCGCTTACGCCTCTCACCTTTAACCGTCGCGACCCTCGACCCGTAGATGTGGCCATGAAAATACTCTTCTGCGGAGTCTGTCATGCTGATGTCGGTCTTGCACATGGCGAGTGGGGTTTCGGCAATTATCCGTGCGTACCCGGTCACGAGATCGTCGGGCGAGTCACCGCCGTGGGCTCGAAAGTGTCGAAATATAAGGTAGGCGATCTGGTGGGCGTCGGCCCGCTGGTTGATAGCTGTCGCACCTGTGCTGCGTGCAAGGAAGGCCACGAGCAGCTTTGCGACACGGGCTTCACGCCAACGTACATGGGGCCAGATAAGGATTTCGGTCATACCTATGGCGGGTATTCGCACGACATCGTAGTGGATGAGAACTATGTGGTGCGCGTTCCGGGAACGATCAACGCCGCTGCCGCTGCTCCTTTGCTTTGCGCCGGCATCACTTCATACTCACCCTTGAAGCGCGCGAATGTTGGTCCTGGGATGACTGTCGGCGTGATCGGCATCGGCGGAGTCGGGCACATGGCCATCAAGTTTGCGAAGGCGATGGGAGCCAAAGTTGTAGCGCTAACGACCTCTGCTGGCAAGGCCGACGACGCGCGACGCCTCGGTGCCGATGACGTGCTCGTCACTACAGATGCCGATGCGATGACCAAGTCCAAGGAGCGTTTCGACGTCATCCTCGACACTGTAGCCGTATCACACAACCTGAACGGCTACCTTGGTCTAGTGAAGCGCGAAGGTGAACTCTGCTTGCTCGGTACGCCCCCGGAATTGACGGCTGCCGCGCTGGCATTGATATTCCGGAGCAAACGGCTCACCGGTTCCTTCTTCGGAGGCATCGCCGAGACGCAGGAGATGCTCGACTTCAGCGCCAAGCACGGCATCGCCGCCGACATCGAAATCGTGAGGCTGGATCAGATCAACGAGGCATGGAAGCGCATGATCGCCGCGGATGTCAGGTACCGCTTCGTGATCGAAATGGCACTGACCCAACCGGCTTAATCCCAACCGTTGTCGATGCCGCTGGGCTCGGACCTCCGGATTCCAGTAATCGCGGGTACGGGCCCGGAGGCCGATGGGGATAGGTGGTGCTGCCAGCCTGCGCATCGATTGCGAAGATCGGCAGGGCGTCTACTACAGCGACTTTATGAACCTGCTCAAGATCGACGGAGTTTGGAAGGTCGTCGGCAAAGTATTCGAGGCTCAAGAAGGCGCTAGTACACGACTTAGTTGAGAACGAATGAAAATGATGCTTTCCGGCACCCTAACCCCTTTCCACCTACCCGAAGGACGAGGAACCTTACGATGATAGCGACATACTACAACGAGCGCGCTGAAGTGCGGGTTGGCGATCTGCCCCAGCCCAAGCTGCTCAACCCAGGCGACGCCATCGTCCGGGTGACGCTTGCTGGAATTTGCGGCGCGGATCTGGAATTCACCCAGAACGGCCCAGAGGTTGGCTATAAGCCGGGAATGCGAACCGGCCATGAATTCGTCGGCGTTGTCGAGGAAGTCGGCAAGGACGTGACCGTCGTAAAACCGGGCGACCGTGTGGTCGCTTCGGCCGGGTTCGTCGACGGTGAATGTTTCTATTGCAAGCTCGGCCAGTACCCCGCGTGCGAGCACTTCGGCCTCTTCGGTTCGCCCATGTTCCTGGAGCACGGCGGAGAGGACGTTCAGGGAGGGCAATCGGAATTTGTCCGCGTCCCTTATGCCAACGGGACTCTGTTCAAGCTTCCCGAGAGCCTGAGCGGTGGCGCAGACGACACTCGCGTCCTGCCACTTGGCGATAACTTTTCGACCGGCTTCCACGGTGCCGTAAACGCCAGAATTCAGCCAGGCGAGACCGTTGTCGTCTTTGGCGACGGTGCGGTCGGCCTGTCTACGGTGATGGCGGCCACTCTCTTTGGTCCTGCCGCAATCGTCCTGATCGGACGCCATGACTGCCGGCTTGAACTTGGCAACAAAGCTGGCGCAACGCATGTCTTGAACGCGAACAACGCGGATGCGGTTGCCTACGTGAAGGAACAGACCGATGGCCGCGGTGCCGCATCGGTCATCGATACAATCGGTGGGAGGTCGTCCCTGACGCAGACGCTTGAGGTCGCGCGTGCCGGTGCTTCGATCAGCGTGACCGGCCTTGGGCATCTCTTCGCGCCGGTAGATGCGCCTTATTCGGCGGCCGCGTTTCGCAACCTGCACATCCACACGGGTATCGTCACCGTCAACACCTACGTCAACCGGCTGCTTCCGCTGGTGGAGAGCGGTCGCATTGATCCGAGCATCATCTTCACTGATATTCTTCCGCTCGCCGAGGCCGTGCGTGGCTACGCATTGATGCGGGATCGTTCGGCGGGAACCGTCAAGGTGGCGCTTCGTAACTGCTAAATGGACTACTCCGATGATCGGGGGAACTCCCAAGACTTTAGGCCATGCCACGTCGAGTCAAATGGAACGCGCGCCAAATATGAAGAACCCCTGGGCGCATCTGTTGCGGTCTGAAAGGGAATAATGTGATGAGGATCTTGGAGGGAGTCGGATCGACGCTCATCGTCATGCTCGCGCTCACACCATTGCATTCTCAGGAAGCAACTCTGCGCCCAAATGAAAGCCAGGCACAGTTGCTGGAACGAATAGAGCGGCTGGAGGAGCGGATCGCACTTCTCGAAGGCAAGGCCGCCCCGCAGACGCCTGCCTTGAACCTGAGCGTTCCAGACACCCTTGCAACCATGCCGACACCGCCGATCTCACCTTCAATTGCGGGCGAGCTTTCTAGAGCCAAGGACACAGTAGCGATAGAGCCGGATGCGTCGGCAATCGCGCCCGGCGAGATCACTTTCAATTTCAACTTTGAGGGGTACTACAGCTTTAATTCACTTCATCCCGCCAACCATCAAAACACATTGCGAGTCTACGATTCCCGAAGCAACACGCTCTCCCTGAGCGAGGTAGGCGTTGTTATCGAACGAACACCTGAGCCGGAACGCGGCGCGCGAGCGGGGTTTCGGTTGGATCTGCTCTTCGGACAACTCGACGATTTTCCCTTCGCACGGCCCATGCAGAACAAGAACGTATTGCAAGCCTACGGGTCATACGTTGCGCCGGTAGGCAAGGGACTGCAGGTGGATTTCGGCCAGTTCTTCAGTCCGGTCGGTCTCGAGAGCTTCTACACCGCTGACCAGATTGCACTGTCTCGGGGCTACATCCTTGATCTCGTACCGATCTACCACGTCGGTCTCAGGACGACATATCCGATGACAAAGTCTTTGAGCGTTCAATACTCGTTGGTGAACGGAATCAACGAAGGACCTGAAGGAAAAGGGCTCGGCTCGCATGTAGCTGCGGTCGCCCTACATCACCCGACCTGGATGACGCAATTCAACTACTACTATGGCCAGCCGGACTTCAGCACTTCCTCGACGGGAAGTTCTACTGGACACCCAATAAACCAGCTGGGGGCGAAAGCGCAGATCGCAAACGCCTACGGCGCGGTGACTCATGGAGCATATACATTAACCTCCGAGTTTTTCTTCTACACGGCGAAGCCCTCCACGGACGCCCGTGCCTTGCGGGCGACAGCCGGTTCGGTTTACCTCAGTCATCAAATATCAGGCCGCTGGATAGGAGCGCTGCGATTCGAACACTTTAATGATGCCGGGGGCATGATCAGTGGGTCACCAAGAACTCTGAATGGGATCTCTGCGGTCGCAACGTATGTCATTACCCACGGCTTCCAGACAAAGCTGGAATATCGCCACGATTGGGCAAGCACGCCTGTCTTCCAATCAGGGCCTCTGCTTGTTCCATCCAGCAACCTCGATACGGCGACTCTGGGGCTGAACTGGAGATTCGGAAAGAAACCGGCACCTTGGTAAGACAATCGTGGCCGCCTCAGTAGCTCGCTCTCCCCAAGTGGCTGAAAATCTGTAGGAACTGATCAAGTCGCATTCCGTCGGACGCAATTCAGGAAAGGAGCAAATCGCGATGAGATCGTTAGCTGATTTTCTTCAGTCCATGCACGTTAGGTGGACAAGCAGCACAAACGAGACTAAACATGCATCCCTTCCAGTTTCCAAATCAGATGACTCGGCTGGCATTCACCTTGAGCAAAAGCATCCATTGGCTATTCGATGGATGCATTGGATCAACTTCCCGGTGTTGTTCACGATGGTCTGGAGTGGGCTGCTCATCTATTGGAATGACTCTGATAATTCATACGAGCACCCGCACCGCATTTACCGTCTCGGTCTAGGAAAGGTCACAGTGTTCCGCTTTTTTCCAGACTGGTTCTATGCCAAATTGAATGTGCCCTACCACGTGACACAGGGGCTCGGGTACCACTTCTTTTTCATGTGGATCTTTGCGCTGAATGGACTGGCTTGGGTGGTGTACACATGGCTCTCGGGCGAGTGGCACTTTCTGCTGCCGCAACGAAAAAGCCTGCGTGAGGCGATTCAGGTGACACTGGTGGACATGCACCTGCGTAGGGGCCTGCCCCCACAGACCAAGTACAACGGTGCTCAAAGGATCGCATACACCTCTGTGATCCTTATGGGCGCTGGGATGCTCATTACCGGTTTGGCGATCTTCAAGCCAACGTCAGCGCATTGGCTGACCAGCTTGCTCGGGGGGTACGAAATGGCGCGTTGGTTGCACTTTTGGATCACATGGGCATTGCTCGGGTTCTTCGGTGTCCATGTAGCCCAGGTCATTGTGGCTGGATGGAATAACTTCCGCTCTATGGTGAGCGGACTCGAAGTGCAGGGAGAGGACTCACCTTCAATCGAGGCGGAAAGGAAGATGTGGCGATGAGGGACGACGAACATCAACATCAAGAGATTGCGCCATCGGACCAGCCGGCCACTGCAACTGAATCTACGCGAGTTGAAGCGCAGTCGACCGAATCGCGCCCAATAGCAGAGCAGCCAGTCGTCACCACAGCATTTGACTCAGCCACAGATCGAACGTCCCTACGCTTAGGCGAACCGGCCCCAGACAAAGCCATGGCGGTCGACTCAGTTAAGGACCAATTGGCGTTACCGGCTGAAGCGGAGGATATACAACTCCACAGGACTGCAGAGGAAGAGGCTCGCGCAGAAATTGAAACAGACACAACGAACATTGCCGCGGCCGCGAAAGTGCTCACTATGTCCAGACAGCATACGCGCCGCTCATTTCTGGTCGCAGGAGTGGGTACAGCTGCTGCGTACGGCCTTTATCGTTATCTGGACACAGACCTCAGCGCAGGGAGGCAACCGCCTCTGTTGCGGAGCGCGTACCAGTTCAATCAGTCACTGTCACGCAATCTCTTCCGAAATAGGGAGCTCGCACCGACTTATCCGGTTCACCTTGCGGAGAATCTCCGCGTGAATGGCGTCTTCGGATTGCGAATGGATCTTGAGCTCGAAAGCTGGCGCTTACAGTTGGTTGGAATGAACGGCGCATCGCAGCATCCGCTCTATGTAGAGGATGTTACTGCCTGGGATTATAGGTATAAGACTCCGTCAGAGCATGAAGACAAAGACCACGATACGAAGGTCGACCCGAAACTTTCGACCGCTAACAAGATGGCTCCGGAAGCGATGCAGGCCCAGGCGGAAGAGGACGAGAACCATACCGGCCGCATGGCGCGCGGGACGGAAGAGGCCGGCGAAAGCGGCTCGACACTACCCCCCAAGACCGCAGGACTGCTTCTGCCGATTGCGGAAGTTACCAAGCTGCCACGGCATGAACTGGTGACACAGTTCAAGTGTATCGAGGGCTGGAGCCAGATCGTGCATTGGGCCGGTGTTCGTATGGCGGACTTTCTGGAGACGTATCCGCCGGCGAAGATCAACGGCAAAGATCCGTTCTATGTCTACATGGAGACCCCGGACGGGAACTACTACACGGGCTACGATCTGGACGTGATGCGGCATCCTCAAACGATGCTGGTGACCGAGATGATGGAAGCTCCACTGACGCAGCTTCACGGGGCTCCGTTGCGGCTCCACATGCCCACGAAATACGGATATAAGCAAATCAAGCGCATCGGGCTCATTGCCTACACGAACGACAAGCCGGATGATTACTGGACGAAGTTGGGTTACGACTGGTACGCCGGTTTGTAGTTCATGGCCGCAAGACAGAGAAGCCAAAAGATCGTACTGTTTACGTTTGGGAGTACCCGTGAAAGCTTCACAAGGCGCAAAGAAACTGACCCTCCCGCTCTGTATCGGAATAACCCTCGTTCTGTGGGCATCATCCTTTCCCGCTATCCGCGCAGGTTTGTCAGGATACGCTCCGCAGCATCTTGTCTTATTGCGGCTGCTGACAGCATCAGGCGCTTTCATTCTCATCGCTCCATTCGCCAGGATCAGAGTTCCAAAGCCAAGGCATTTGCCCTCTCTCCTTCTCCTTGGCCTTATTGGAATTGGAGGTTACAACCTTGCTCTCAGCTATGGAGAAACCCATGTTCCCTCCGGAACAGCTAGCCTGCTGGTAAACTGCGCACCGGTGATAACGGCATTGCTCGCAATGTTCTTTCTGAAGGAGCGCATACGGCCAAGGGCGTGGCTCGGACTGATCGTTAGCCTGGGCGGGGTCGCCGTGGTCGTCACTACACTCAATAGTCGCGTAGCTCTCGACCCATGGGCGCTTTTGGTTGTGCTTGCTGCTGCGCTGCAAGCAGTTTTTTTCGTTCTGCAAAAGAGGCTCTTAGCTTCGTATCGGCCTCTGGAGCTAACTTGTTACTCCATGTGGAGTGGAACTCTCGCCAGCTTGTTCTTTCTACCTGGATTCGTGAACGCGTGCAGAACTTCTCCGCTTCACGCTACACTCTCAGTGGTGTATCTTGGCGTCTTTCCGGCGGCGTTCGCATACCTCACTTGGGCCGTTGTGCTGTCCCGTTTACCAGCTTCGAAAGCAGGTAGCCTTCTCTATATCGTGCCCCTACTGGCGTTTGTCATTGCTTGGTTCTGGCTCGGTGAACGTCCGCAGATTTCAACCCTCTGTGGAGGTGTTCTGGCTCTCGCCGGGGTCGTGCTTGTGACCACCGCGCGGGCGCTTCCCGTGGGCCCAGCTATGTCGAAGATCGTATAACTGGCGGCGTATCGAATTCAGTCGTGCAAGATCACGTTCAGGAGCGATTTGTGGACGCGAATTCGACCGTTGTACTCTATAAAACCAAGCTGACGAAACCGGTTCATGAAGAACGTCACTCTGGGTCGCGTCGTTCCAACAATTTCAGCCAAAGACTCATGCGTTATCTCGGGGATCAAGAGCTCAGGTTCGCCGGGCTGACCGTACTCCGCCATCAACAGCAGGATGCGTGCTAAACGTTTTTCGCTCGAATTGAAGAGTTGATCGACCAGATCCGCCTGTACCCTCATTCCACGCGCGATCAGGAACTTCAAGAAGAGGTCCGAGAAGGCGTGTTGCTCATGCAACGCTCGAACCATCTCCGTCCGTGAGATCTTCATAGCGACACAGGGAGTTAGCGCGGTTGCAGTCGCGAGACGCAAGCCAGGAATCTGCGCCAGAGATTCCTCCCCGACGAAATCTCCATCCGACGCTAGCGAAACCGTAGCTTCCTTACCTCGCTTCGAAATGACAGATACTTTCGCTCGACCGGACTTGAGATAGAAGACGCAGTCTGCAGGATCACCTTGCGCGAAGAAAGTCTTCTTTGGCTTCACACGAACGATTCGTCTCCCAAGCCCCACGTCTGAGAGGAAGGATTCCAAATCGAAGACCGGCGGTTTGCTATCGGCCATAAAGCTCTCTTCATCTACTCCGGCTGGCGTATGTTCAGAAAACGCTAGTGCTGCCTTCCTGGCTACTGGGGAATGACCTGAACATCGTCGAAGAGAATCCAGCTTCCGCTTGACTGCCCATTGTTGAAGCCGAAGTATACCTGCATCGTCGTCAAAGAGCCGGAGTTGAATGTCACTGTGTATTGTTGATATGAAGTCGGACTGCATGTGTCGCCCCAATTCAGCTCGGTTTTGTTATTACCGCTCGTGTCTGACACACCTAAATAAGCGTTCTTCCCGAAGTTCGCGGAGCATGTAAACCAGGCGGTGAGCTGGTAATTGGTGCTTGGCGTCACGTTAAAGTTCTGGCCGATTCCTGTCCAGCTCGAGGACGTGTCGTACGTCCAACCATTATTCAGGCCGGAATGTGCTTTACCTTGCTGTACATCGACGCCTGACGTTCCAGTAGGGCCGTAGTGGAACCATCCATTGCCAAGAACGTTTTGGCTGTCCCACTCGAACCCCCCATCATTGAGCAGATTTATCGGACCTGCATAGTTCGCAGACACTATGTTCGCCTGCACTGAGGCCATCGAGCTGCTGGAAGGAACGCCCGCCGTCATCGCTCCCTCGAAGAAGTAGCCCGACGCCCCATTACTGTTGTCCCCACCTATACCCAGAATGATTGCACCCTCTTGGTGCATTGGCTGATACTGAGAAGGAAGCGTAGTGAGCCCTGTCGTACTGAGTGCACCAGACTGTGCATTGCCTTGATAGATCTGGTAGGTCGTCTGGCCGTTATTTGAACCCATGTCCGTTACAAACTGCGTTCCCGAAGGTACCCCCAGAAATCCGACGATTCCATTCTCCACGTCAAGCCCTGCGGCGGGATTACATGGCGTTCCGGGGCAGATCATATTGAGTGCGTCCATGTGGCCTTCACCAGTGTCATTGTTTGATACCTCCGCGTTGCCGAAATCGAAACAGCACAGGGTATTAAGATTGAGCGCAGACGTCACCATGTAGACGCCCTCAGGACTGCCGTTCGTGGCGATGCCGTTGGTCCCATCGTTTCGATAGCCGATGCCTGGCTGTACATTCAAGCCATACACGTGATGACCGCCAGCCATCACAGGGAGTGCCGTTGCAAACGCCGGCAGATCGTAGCCGCTAGGCCCAGGCCCGCTCGCAGCTCCTCCCGGAGGTGCCGGTGTCAGGTGGTTGTCATTGCTCGTCTGATCGTAGATCTTCGTGATCGTGCACACGGTGCCGGCGCAAAACGAGTCTTGAGTCCCCGCGTTGGCAAAGCCGTCAGAAAGAAGTCCGATATCGCTTGTCCCATTATCGGATTTCCGGGTCACCTGATAGAGTGAACCATTGTAGGAGGAAAACAGAGCCCGAATTGTGCTATAAGCAGCGACGCACGGGGTGGAGCCGCTATAGACATCGCACGGCCCACTGGATCTCGACTGAGCCACGCTTGTGTTAGGAACCAACATGAACAGCGTCATTGTAAGCGAAATGGCTGCGAGAATGTTGGCGATGAGCCGCGTTCGTTTGATGAAGAGTCGCATTAATGCTCCTTTATGCACACGTACCTGAAAGTTGCTTTCATTGTCCGAGCCCTCACGTTCCGAGCGCGGCTTTCCACTTCGAAAGCCACGCTAGTCGATTGGTTCACTCTTGAACATGGGGCAGATGTACTAACCGAGGCCAGACTCGCTATCGACACCTTCTACGTGTCCTCCATCCATCTAAGAGGGGTAAACACGCAGCAACAGAGTCTGATGTGAATCTAGCGTCGCCGCCACACCAGAAGAGTGTGTAGTCAGGTATTTATGGGCCCAGAGATCACGTAGGTGAAGCGGAGCCTGCACAAGGCCAACGTCTTTCCAGGCAAGTTCCACCCGCTTTCGGCGCACATCGGCATTAACAATCCCTATGACTATTGATCCATCACCTAGAGGTTTAATCCAGATCTCAATGTTGTCCTTCCGTGAAAGCACCTTTCCGCGACCCTGACCGGGGTCCTGATCGATGGCGATCACCTCACGGTTCAGCAGTATCTTCCTTGTTGCGTCGTCCAGATCGCGCGGGTCATTCCCCAGAATAAGCGGCGCACCGAGCAAAGCCCACAAGCTCATATGAGTGCGGTATTCGGCGTCGGTCATACCGCCGTTGCCGACTTCCAGCATATCTGGATCATTCCAGACGCTATCATGCTCCTTGTGCGGTATCTCCTCATCGGCGAGGCTGTTGAGTCGCATGGAATCCCAAGTGTCCTGGATATCAGCGGAAATGCGCCAAAGGCTGCCGCCGGCCGCAGCTCCCCATCGTGCTACCTCCTCTTGCCCATATTGACAAATAGCGAATGCAATTGGGCGTCCAGTGCGCTGCAAGGCAGATCCCATCTTCTGATAAACAGACCTCATGGCCGATTGTGGATAGAGTTCTCCCGCGCTACACCAGTCATACTTCAGGTAATCAACTCCCCAAAGCGCAAAGGCTCTTGCGTCATCGTCTTCATGGCCGAAACTTGCGGTGTAAGCGCCGCACGTAAGCGGCCCCGGTGAAGAATAGATACCGAAGAGAAGTCCGCGAGAATGGACGTAATCTGCCAACGCCTTCATATCGGGAAATTTTGTGTTTCCGCGTAGGCGTCCGTCGATTCCGCGCGCGGCAGCCCAGCCCTCGTCAATAACGAGGTAGCGATAGCCTGCATCCCGCATACCCGTCTTGACCAGAGCGTCTGCAATACTTCGCACGGTAGTGTCATCGATGCGCTCTGCGAAGTGGTTCCAACTGTTCCATCCCATAGGCGGTGTCGCGAGTGCGACGCGACCCGCCGAGATGTCAGCAATGGCGGGAAGCGGCCGAGGGACCGGCAGCTCTGGAAACTGACGCACGGGATGCGCTTTGAAAGAAAAAGGGGAAGTTCGAGGATCGTAAATGACGATCAACAGTTCTTGGCCCAGTTGCTTGCAGACGACGTGGATTGGGATGGCATTCCGCAAGTAGAGGGTGAAAGTGTCTCCATTTACTATTGATCTGTCTATTTCTGTCCATCCCCAGGTCATATGGACGCGACCGCGAATGCTTTGAGTGTCCTCCTGAAGGTCAAGGTAGTAATCAACAGGAACACCACCGCTCATCGTCCCCGTTCCTTCCCATAAGCTAGGCGCGCTGGCGTTGGGTCTCTGAGCTTGGACGAGAGATCCAGACGGACTAAGACCAGTGAGAGCGATCAATGGTACTGCAGACAAAAGGCACGTCAACAAGCTAGACACCCTGAGACGTCCTTTGAACGAATGAAACCTCACGGTTGACCCTCGTTTTGTGAACCAAGAAGACGAGGAATGTAGAAGCGAAAAAACTGATCCGAATCTGAATCGAGACAGACTTGGGCGTTTGGGGGTCCGGCAGTTTCCCGTGTGAATCCCTTTGCATCCACGATCAGATGTAGGGGGGTCACAGGGCAGAGCTTTGGATCTATCGCGAAAGCAACGGCCATAGCGTCATACATGGTTGGTGTCTGCTGTTTGGTCGTATGCGACCATTGCTGGTAGTTAAGCGTTAAAGCGTCGGTGAGCGGCGTGGAATGCGTAAAAAGCAACTCCCGTTGCAACTCTCCAAGTTTGATCTGTGTTGAGTCGACCGGCATCACATACAGGGGAACCCCCGAACGGAAAACCTTCGCCGCCGATTCAGGATCCATGGCTATGTTGTACTCCGCATCGATGTGGTGAGAGTTCGTATAACCGAAGTCGCCATAGCCGCGCCGCACAGAACCTCCCATCAATACAATTCGCTTGAATTGCTTGAATGTCACAGGGTCGCGGTCGATTGCAGCACCGAGATTGCTCATGGGCCCGACGCTGATCAGCGTGATCTCATTCGGGTGAAGTTGCGCCTGCGTGAGAAGGAATTGCACAGCGTCATCGTGTGTGTGGGCGGGTCCGCGTTTCGCCCAACCTGATTGGGAGAAAGCCGCTTCTCCAGAATGATGCTTCTCCGGCCCTTTCAACACTGGGACGCCATTGAGGCCACACTCTAAGAAAAGCCGATCGACCATCCGGGCACGCAAGGCCGTGTCTCCCCAAGCAGTGGTGACACCTACCAGATGTAATTCTCGACTGGAGATTACAAGACCCAAAGCAAGAACATCATCGATGTCGTCCCCGATATCTGTGTCGAAGATTACAGGCTCTCCATGACCTGCAGGAGCGTGGATCGTTTCCTTGCTTGCCTGTGCCGCCGCACCGGTCGTGAGCAGGAAAAGGAGAGGTAGAATTATTCCAAGAGCCTGTGAAGCACAACTTATAAGGCGCACGGCAATTACCTCCCCAAAGTCTCGGAACAAGCAGGTTTACTTGCGAGGAACGATTCCACTTCCTCTCGATGGGGCATGGACGTCTGAGCCCCACGCCGTGTTACAGAGATAGCCGCAACAGCGCTGGCAAAGCTGGCGGCTTCGTAGGGAGTCATTCCTTGTGCAAGCCCAGTCGCAAACGATCCATTGAGGGCGTCGCCGGCCGCAGTTGTATCGACTGCGGTGACGTTATAGGCGGGGATGTTGAAGCGTTCCCCGGAACCTAATGCGACCGCAAGTCCATGCTCCCCGAGCTTCAGTAGAACATTCCTTGGTCCCAATGCCATGAGGCCGTCCAACATGCCCTCGATGTCCATCTGAGAGGCCGCGATTGTTGAGCGGCCCAGAATCTGACAAGCTTCGGTGAAGTTTGGGGTGAGCCACGTCACGTTCCGTAACAGCGTGGCGCTCATGGGACATACCGGCGCTGGATCGAGAACAACATTGACTCCAGCTGCAAATGCAATCTCGGCAGCGAACTCAACCGAACTGACTGGAATTTCTAATTGCAACAGCAGGACGCTTGCTTGTTCCAGTAGAGTCCGCCGCTCCTCTACAAACTTCCGATCTACCGCTGCGTTTGCTCCGGGCACAACAACAATACTGTTCTGGCCGGCGGCGTCAACCGTAATGAGGGCGACCCCCGACGAGCCGGCGGAGGAAACGAGATGATTGGTTTTTACACCTGACGCGGAGAGAGATTCTCGCATGATGGAAGCGAATGAATCCGTGCCAACCATGCCGGCAAAAACAACCTCTTCTCCGTTTAATCTTGCTGCGGCCACTGCCTGGTTTGCGCCTTTTCCGCCTGGGACCAAAGCGAAATCATGTCCGCTGATCGTTTCCCCGGCGGCAGGCATGCGTTCTGTGGTCACCACCATATCAAGATTAATGCTGCCCAACACAACAATGCTCATGATTCCCTCATCGGTATAGCGGGGCAATCGCCACCGCGGATAGGCCAAGCAGAAAAGCCAAAAACATTGGAGCAAGCAATCGCTTGGAGGCGGCAGGGGCATCTGCAAATTCTCTCCAAACAAATACTCCCCACATAGCAGATATCAGTGTCGCGCCTTGACCGATTGCATAGGAAACCGCCGGTCCGACGATGCGGGCTTGCGACGCAATAAAGTTGGCTTCAGCGCCAACGGCCCAAATCACGCCGCCGAGCAGACCGGCGAGGTGCCATCTCGACGGAGCACCAGTATAAGCAGACCACGGCACCGGCACAGAATCCGTCAGGGGGCGTCGCATTAGAAGGGCGTTCAAGGGCAACGCGCAAAGAAGTACACCGAGCGCGAAGAAGGTACTTACTGTATACGCGTCCAGAGGATGTGCACCACGAAGAGACCGAGCGACAAAAGGATAGAACAGTCCCATTAATAGGCCGGCGACGACACTGATCGCGATTCCCCGAGCAGAACTTTCAATAATGGTACTTCTCAGTCGATAGGCTTGCGCGCTGAGAAGAATCGCGGCGAGTACGAGACCGATCCCCAAGACCAGCAGAATAGGGTTACCCGAAGGCTCCTGAATGTAGTTCAGGATCACTCCAGTAACGAGCGCTAAGCCTATGCCAATTGGAAAGGCGACAGCCATACCAGCCATTTCGATTGCCGCTACAAGAAGGGAGTTCGCGATATTAAAAACGATGCCACCCGCTAGGGCGAGCGCGATGGACGGCGTTGCAGCTTGCATCAGCCGAAGGAAAAAGCCTCTTCCGCCACCAAGAAGTGTGCCGATGAGCAGGGTACTCGCAAGAATGCCTGCCACGTAGTCCCAGTAGAAGGCCTGGAATGACCAGCCTTTGGCTAGTTTAAGAGTATTTGCCCACGACCCCCAGCACAACATGCTCAGGAGCATCAGCATCATGGCGGCTACATAGAGTTGCGGTTGAAACATGACGGCTCCATTGGATATGCCCTGACTCGCCATAAGCGCGGACAGCAAAGTTGATCGCCACTTCACCTTGAAGAACTGAAGTGCTCCTGTAAATGGGGCGTTTGCCCCATTGTTAGGCGTGATGGCGGAAGGCTTTACTTAGCGGGGCTGATTCAACTGGAATGCCTCTGCCGATGGGGTTCAACGATGAAATTAACTAGGCGAGATTTTGCTCAGCTTCTGGCGATGAGCGGGCTGAATCTGGTCTCGTCCGGGGCTCGTGCTTCGGATCAGACCAGTGGCTCGAAGAGAAGCTACAATCCGCGCAGGATTGAGAACGTGTACGCCCTTCTGTCGGAGCAGGAAGCGAAGCTGTTGGCTGAAAAGGTGGGTGTCGCTCATGTTTCCGGCCAATCGTTGACGCTTCTCCTAGCCGGAAACTCACAAGTTTTACAGGTTGGCGAAAGCTTTAAAGGCTGGCTTCTGCTCGCTATTCTTGATGACCAAACAGCGGTTCTTGAATATCGCGTACGGCATCGCGGTATCCTCGTCTACCTGAACGAGTCTGGTGGCGAAGTACTCCGGCTCGACGAGTATCTGGGGACCATTCGAGAGATCAAGCCACGGCAAATTAACGCTGAGCCGGGTGTCGCCCTGGATCGAGAGGGGCAATTCCACGTCGGTCCTGATCGAGCATCGCAATACGTCCTGGGCTCTTCCGAAGATCCCTGCTTTGAGAATGTCGCCGCACTGGGAAGTGAATACATTGGATGGACATTCGTCGGACGCGATGGCGGTGGCCCCAAGGCTTCGATCTACCTGGACGAGGCCGGCAACACCCGACAGCGCAAAGATGACCCGGCCTGGGCGCCCGATCGGAACGGCCCTTTACTCGACATGGCTGACCATCTGCCGTTTTCATTTCCGGAAGGTTATAGTTACACGCCGGGGTACAGCAAACGGACACTCCTTGGCGGACACCTACCGGTAGCTCATATCGGAGTGTGGAATCCAAAGTTTAAACGTGGGTATGAAATGATGGCTCTCCAACCAGAGCAAGACGGAGCTCCCCCGATTGCGCGGATTCGTGTTCTGCTTGGCGCTTCCGAAAAGGAGCCGCCCGGGTCTGTTGTTTCAGCTCCTGACGAAGAGGGCATGCGTTTCTCCGAAGAATTCGTAGGAGGGACCAGGAAGGAGTTCTTCAACGCTCTTCGTAGCACGGCGATCTATTGGGAAAAATATTTCGAAGCCGGAGTCCGCATCGACATTCCAGACCAATGGCTTCTCCAAGCGGCAAAAGCGGGCCTAGTCATCAGCCGTTGCAGCTATCACGGGTTGGAACCGACGTATCAAGTTGGTGAAGGTGCGTACACGGTTGTACCGGAGAGAAGTCATGCTCTGTTTCCAGTCGCCAGTTACGAGTTCGTCTGGGCCCATCAATTATGGGGTCAAATCGCCAGCGCAGATAAATTCCTTGCCCACTACCTTACCAAGTACATTTTGCCGAATGGAGATTTTGCTTATAATTCACAGGATCAGGTAGAGGGACCACTCAATGTCGGATTCTTCCTGTCGAACTCCGCACGGTCGTTCCGGTACGGCCGCGATGTACAAGCTTTAGAAGAGCGCCTTCCCACCCTTCGCAGAATGACCGAATTTGTCGCTGAACGGATCTCGTACTCCCGTCGCACCTTTGACATTGAAGACCGTCGTTACGGGCTAATTTGGGGCTCGCCGGAAGCTGACTTGACCGCCCCCAACCACGACACACCGGATGCCAACCCCTACTATTTTCAGAACGCAGCTTGTGTTTGGCGTGGTCTTCGGGACCATGCGGACGCTCTCAGCGAAGCTGCCAAAGCGCAGCCAAGTGCTACCCTTGCGCAAGAAGCAGAATATTACGAAGGCTTGGCGAGTAAACTCCGCCAAGACCTCGCACGCTCCCTGGCAGCCACGCTGCAGGTGAGCAGCACTCGCGTTCGAAAAGCCAACATTACGCCCTTCCACCCGAACGACACGGATCGTGATCCGACCGAGCTCAGCAGTTACGAAAATCACCGATTCATGCAGGACTGGTTCCTATCTGATTTCGGTGTGCCATCGTTCGATCAAGGTCATCTCCACCATCGGGAACTGGCTGGTCAGCAGATTTGCGGACTCCACACTGATGGTAATGCCCCGAGGACCAGCAACTTCATGGAACACGGAACGCTGGCAGTGCGCATTCGCCAAGAGGATTACCGCCCCTTTTTGCTTACTCTTTATGCACTCGTGTGCTTCGCCGCCGACAGTGGCAATCGCTATGCACCGGAGGACGCCTACATCCCCGGAGGACATCCCGAACAGCAGAGTCGGTATGGATGGTCTGCAGTAGTGAACAGCACCTTGCAACCAACGATGGGGTTGCGTTGGCTTCTCTGTTACGAAGATTCAAACAGTCCGGTTTGTCACCTGCAGAAGGCGGCACCGAAGCACTGGTTTGAAAATGGATTGAAAATCGGTGTCAAAAACTGCCCGACCAGGTTTGGTATGGTCACATGGCAGACGGAAGCACTTTCCAATGGTCGGTGGAGAGTGAGCGGATTCGTAGCACCTAAGTTTAGCGCGGAGTTAGTCGTGCATATACACAGGCCAAATGGGCAACGCTGTCGAACCACAACTTCTGGCAAGATCCTAGGCAGTGCTGTCCAACTGAGTGTCGAGGAGCTCCAACTGAAGCCGGCCTTCGATTTCATAGTGTCCTAAAGCTTCTTCTAAGGAAGCCTAACCCAATTAATCCGGAAGTCTGATGAGACCCTGCTGTATGGCAGTTGTACTTGCCTCGGTTCGATCCGACACGTCAAGCTTACGGAGGATGCTATCTACATGGTTTCGGATCGTATGGACGCTCACCTCGAGAACTCTCGCGAGTTGTCGATTCGTCAGACCCTTGACCATAAGTTCGAGAACCTCCAACTCGCGCGCCGTGAGTTGTGTGCGCATCATGCGCTCCGCTAACTTTGCCGCTACGCGATCTGGAATATGCCGTTTTCCAGTGAGTACAATTCGAACTGCTTTGATGATTTCCTCATCAGGCGTGTTCTTGAGCAAATAGCCATCTGCCCCCGCGCTCACAGCTTGATAGATGTCTTCATCCAACTCAAAACTAGTCAGGATCAAGACGCGGACCTTGCTTTGTTGACTCTTCAGGGAGCGCAATACATCTAGGCCGCTTAGGCCCGGCATCCGGAGATCTAGGAGAACCACGTCGGTCGTATTAAGACGAAGAAACTCAAGAGCCTCTTCCCCGGAGGCTAGCGCATTAAGAACTTCGACCTCGGCGTAGCTCTCGAACATGCTTCGAAGTCCAGTCCGCACCACCGGATGATCATCTACAATGAGCAGCCGAATAGGGCCCTGGTGTTCTAACCCGAATTCTTCCTGTGAATGCTTATGCGTCGCCATCAATACTTCCCTTCGCGAATCTCCTTCGCATGCTCGTTACTAGCCACAATTGCCGCCGGGGCAGGGGGATGGACGCCCGGACACGGGTTCCTTTTTCTCCTGTTGCCTCAATTGAAAAGTGTCCCGAGAGACTTCGCGCTCGCTTCTCCATGCCGATAACGCCGAATCCGCGTGAGGGGAGGTCCTCACGGTAACCTATCCCATCGTCCTCAATCTGAAGCAGGATAGAAGATGTTCCGTATCCCACGTGAATTCCAACGGTGCTCGCGCGGGCATGGCGAACGCAGTTTGCGAGTGCTTCGTGGCCAATCCGGAACAAAGTGTCTTTCACTCTTAACGGGAGCTCACGTTCGACGCCGGTCACGTGAGTCAGCAATTGGATTGCTCCTCCGTCCACCATGCGCTCTGCGCTGCTTTCGAGGGCCGCGGACAAACTTACATTCTGAAGCGATTCCGGTCGCAGTGTCGCAATGTTGCGCCGGGCCTCATCGTGTATATGGCGAACCATCTCGGTTGCGACATTCAGCTGTCGTTGCAGCTTCGGAGCGTTTTCCGGAAGGTTTTTGCGGACGGCGCTTAGTTGATACCCTATGCCTGCAATGCTCTGCGCCAATGTGTCATGCATCTCATGCGCAAGCCGTTCGCGCTCATCCATAATCGCCTGCAGCTTTGCATGTCTGATTCGCAACCGAAGAGCGTAAACTCCTGCAACCGCAGTAATGAGGCCGCAGAATAGCAGTAGAATGTGAACCGGTGACCACCATGAGGGCCCAGCAAGAATTACGAGATCATCAGCAGATGTGATAGAGACGGCAAAAGGGAATTGGCCTTTCGTCGTCTTGAGGTCATTCCGACATACGCCTCGCACACGCAGTTTGCTTCCGGGACGCACCAGATTCACTGCGTCGCCTAAAACCGAGTCGGGCGAGAAGACACGGAAGGTTTGGAAACCGTTGACCATAGTGAGGCTGGCCACCCCCATTGACTTTTCCGGGCCTCCTACATCAAACCCTTCCACTTCCACATATCGAGAGTCGTAACGACCACTTGCTGCTTGTGCCACAGAGATTGCAAGCGGCGGCAGAGGATTCCCAGGCCATAGCGTCGTCACCTCAGCACTCCGAATTGTCACCGTTTGGTCAATAATGGCAAGATGCCCAGTTACTTCGACTTCGTCCCCAACTTTCAGTGGCGAAGGCACAGAGAACGACTCGATAGCCACTCCGCCCGTGGCATCTTGGACGAATAGCGTCGGGTCGCTTGCGATTACAGTTCCGCGAATACTGGCTTCGTCCGATCCCGAAGTGATCCACCGAAGCTGGTCGATTGGGGTTGTTGGGGATGTACGAACCGAAGTATGAGGTTGCGGTGTGATCTGCTTGCCAGCCCAAGCGTCAGTGGATAGGTCACCCGCGATAATGGGACCTGATGATTCTACCTGGGCGCTCGATGCCGTATTCGAACCTCTCGTGACAAGACTATTGGGAAGGACGGATACATTTCTCCAGCGACCACCTGAAGCGTAAGAGCGGAGACCAATTCGACCGCTCCGCTGACAATTTGGGTTTTCATGCGAAAGCGTGGCGATTGGACCATCTGGTAGCGCCTGAGAAGAACCTTGTATGCTGCAGCCCGAGAATCGCATAATGAGCCGATACCATCGAAAGGGCTGAACGCCACCAGGCATCGGCACGGTTGGGAACTCCAACCATGCGAAGTTGGATCTGCCCAGAATGAGCCGATTGTCCACTGTTCGTAGGCCTAAATAGTATCCGTCGTACGCGTCGACCCCCTCTTCTTCGTTTATGGACCTCGCGACCAAGCCCGCGTCCCCCTGCCCTAACAACTGCACGTCGGCGCTGAATGTGTAGTCCTGCCATTCAGTGGAACCACCGATCAGTTTTGCTCCACGTTCGTCGGAGGTGTTCTCAACCGTGCCACCATGGAAACTCCAAGTTCCCCCCAGTGACTTCCAGCCGTGCGGAATGCCGACTGCAAATATGTTTGCGTTCTTCGGCATGGAACCTCTTCTGCTGCTTAGGGAGAGCGTCAGGGTGAATGCCACAATAAGCAGGGACATTGAGGCGCCCGTCAGAAGCAATCGAGTTGTTCGATCGGTGTTCTTCACTCCTGTTTCCAGTAAAACGCTAACATCTGCTGTACATCTTTCTGATGAAGGTTATCTTTCGTTACGAGAAGTGGCTTCAACTCCACATCCGAATTGTTGGAGTCTCCCGGCTCCATAATCCATTGGATAGCTTGATATCCCATGCCAACCGTATCTTCGACAATAAGAGAGTCCATCTCCTTGGAAGTCACGGAGATCGCAAAGTCCTGTTCGCACCCGACAAGGATGAGGCCACTTCCGCTGTTTTGCACAGCGGCGAAAGACCCCTGCGTAGCTTCCGAGGTTAGAGCAAAAATCGCCTGAACTCTAGGTTGAGTCCTGATGATGTCGGCCGCGGTTTTTTCGACATGAGCCCGGTTGAATGCTCCAGCCTCCTCGTCAACAATGTGCACATCTGGCGAATTGCTGGCAAGTTCAAGGCGAAACGCACGTTCGCGTCGAACGAGCGAACTCAGATCGCCATCAACCCCTAAAACTGCGACCTCCCCGTGTCCGTGGAGTTGCGCTCCAATGCGTCGAGCTGCCAAACGACCGGATTCACTGTCGTCATTAACGATCTGTTTGAGCCCAGGATGAGCGGCGAGCGGCATGGGCGATCCCACGACCACCACTCGCAGACCATGCGCAAGAGCGCGGTTTACTGAAGACAGCAGCGACAGAGGTTGATCAGGCGAGAGCACGATTGCGTCGTAGCCCTGGTCGATAGCACGTTCGAACATCGCAATCTGTCGCTCGACATCATCCTCGCGGGTTGGTGCATTCCAGTAGAGCGTTACATTCCAACGCTTCGCGCCAGCTTCTACGCCCGCGTGTTCCGCTTCCCATAACTGTGTCCCCGTGGTTCTTGGGATCACGGCGATCCGCATCACATGACGTCCGGAACAGCCAAGGTGCGCGGAACAACCCAACATCGAACACATCAACAGGTTCGTCCACTTCCGTCGACTCCACATGGCTTCACGACTGTCCTTCACCGCGAAAGTCTAGGCTCGAACGCGCAGCATTTGCAAGCGCTGTCCATAGGCATGGGGCATGTGTACTAGACCCATGCCCCCACGGTGCCCTATGGCTTGTTGTGCTATGCGTTCAATACGATTCGTGCCGGTTGTGAATCGTCGAAGCGCACGTAGCGAATCAGAGATTGCGGCGTAGCTGAAGCTCCGGAGGCATCATGAAATTGAAAGCAGCATTGAAATACGGGACGTTCTCCTTTGTTTACACTTTTCTTTGCATCACGCAGGCTTTTGGTCAATTCGCCGGTTCCGTACAGGGCAGCGTACAAGATCCCACCGGTGCTCTGATTTCCCGCGCAACCGTCTCACTTGTAAACCTCGACACAGGTGTTTCGGCGACAGTTTCCGCTGACAGCAACGGAGTCTATAGGTTTCCCAGTTTGGGAGCAGGGCGATATGAAGTAACGGGCTCAGCGTCGGGGTACGCGATTGCCAAGGCTCAAATCATCCTCCAAACAGATGAGAACCGGGATGTGAAACTGGTGTTGGCTGTTGGATCTGTGACGCAATCAGTAGAAGTCACGAATCAGCAGCCGCTCTTGAACAGTTCGGAAACGCGTCTCCAACTGACTCTAGATACACAAGCATTTGATGACCTCCCTCTCAACGGACGAAATTTTGGGACGCTGATTGCACTTGCACCTGGCGTCACTGGACGGGGTAATGTAGGCAATTCGGGAAACGACAACTTCAACATCGAAACCAACAACGAAGTTGGGTCAAACGGGCGTGGGGAAAATGGAAATCTTTACGTTCTGGACGGCCTAGACATCACTAGCAACATCCGTCCTGGAGTCCTCAACTTGAGTCCAAACCCTGACGCGGTTGCGGAAGTGTCGATCCAACCTAATACCTTCACCGTTGACTATGGGCGGGCTAGTTCTATCCAAACTGCTATAACCACGCGAGGAGGTACCAATCAGTTCCATGGCTTTGCTAGCGATTATTTTACAAATCAGAATTTTCAAGCACTGACACACTTCACCCGCAAATACCTGCCTTATCACAGTGACAATATTTCGGCAGGGGTTGGTGGTCCGATTTTCAAGAACAAGACGTTCTTCTTCTTCTCGGTCGAGCCCCTCCGGTCGCTAGCTTCGAACGGCGGCGGCAGCGTGACGTTTGAAGATCCCGCGTTCGTTGCTTTCGCGAAGATGAATTTCCCAACCTCGATTGGAACTCAGCTGCTTTCTAAGTATGCTGTCAGCGGTGTCAGTCAGATTGCTCTTCAGCAGACCGCCGCTCAAGTCTTTCCTGTGACAACCACCGGAGCTACGACAACAGGATGCGGAACATCAAGCACCAGCTTCCTTCCGTGCGCGACGCCAGTCTTCGATTCAGGCGATTTCAATAGTTCCAGCTATCGCAATGGCTTGCAGATCGGCATACGGCTGGATCAGAACTTTAAGAACGATAGAGTTTATGGAACTTATTTTCGGACAACCACCAATTTTGGTAGTCCGTCGGTCAGACCTGCATTTACCAGTTCCAACAAGTACACCGGCGATGCTGTGCAAGCCAATGAAACGCATACCTTCTCGCCTAACACCCTGAACGAAGTCGCGGGCTCCTTCTTGAGGATCAACGGACTCCTTGACTCGACAGGGGACTTTAGCGTCCCCGTCGTCAATGTTGGTGGCGGTGAAGCTGGTTTTGGCGTTGGTTTCGCGCAAGGTGACTTTGAGCAGAAGAACTACCATTGGCGCGATGTGCTGACGCACATCATCGGTAATCACAGTATTCGCGTCGGATACGAAGGATCATACGGCCAGGATCTGGCGCTGTTCGCTCCGGTTTACGATCAGCCGAGCTTCTACTTCAACACTGTTATCGATCTTATCCACGATAGCCCGGCGGTACAGGACCAGTATGGATCGGGACTTGCCTACAACCCGGTAACGGGACAACCAACTGCGGGACAATATGAATACGGCCTTCTCACCTACGGCATTCTCGCCGAGGACACCTGGAAGGTATCGAAAAAGCTCACCGCAAATTACGGTATTCGCTTCGACAGCTTCGGCAATCCGCACCCACTTAGTGGAACCATCCTGGCAAACTTTCATCTTGGTGCGGGGTCAACCACCGCACAGCAGATTGCGGCGGGCTATCTGAAGACGCAGTCTCAGGGTTTTAACAGCAGTATCAAGGCACTAAGTCCCCGAGTGGGGGTCGCGTACGATCCGTTTGGGACGGGCAAGACGGTGCTCCATGCCGGTTTTGGGGTTTACCACGACGCACCGACCTTAGGAAATGACGAGAACGGTCTCCGAGGCAATCCTCCAAGTTTCACTGTTCCGACCTTCTACAATGATGGGACAACATCTGCGCCGATCTTCGCGCTCGGTACCAGCGCTTCGACACCGAGCGGCTTCCCATATCCAAAGTTTGGTGGCACCCCTCTCAATTCGCAAGGAGGATTTGTAGGCCAAGCTTTTGCGATAGGCGGCATAGATGTCAACTTGAAGAGCCCGTACACATTGAACTACATAGCGGTTGTAGAACAACAGCTTATCCCGTCGATTGTTGCGAAAATCGGTTACCAAGGCTCACATTCTGACAATCTACTGACGGCGGGTGGATCCACCTATGAGCAGAACACTACTGCCTATGGTCTCAACATAAACAAGTTCAGTGGAGATTTGTTTCAACAGGGATATAATCCTACGCCTGGTAACTCCAATGGTTATCGAACGAATCCCACGCGACTGAATCAGAGTTTTGGGTCCATTACATATGCTCAAAACGGAGCGCGCGCCAACTACGACGCACTTGTTACATCACTTCAGGGCCGGTGGGGAACAAGAGCATTCATGACCGCTTCCTACACCTGGGGACACGCGATGGACAACGAGCAGTCGTATCCAACTAATGACTTGGAACGATGGTACAGCCGATCCCCATATGACATCGCGAATGCCTTTTCATTCGGTGGCAGCTATCGGATTCCAGGTTTTAACAAGGGCTCAGGATTAATTGGCCGGGTTACAGACGGCTTTACACTTGCCGGCACGATCTTGCTACAGTCTGGAACTCCGTTCAGTGTTGCAACCTTCAATGGCTTCCAGCCGATCTTCCAATCCAACACTCCGGGATCGCCGATCATCGGGTTGCAGCCGTCGAGCGGTGATTATAACGGTGACGGCGACAACTTCGATTATCCAAATGTGAAGAGCTATGTCGCGTCGCACACTCGCAAAGCATTTCTCAATGGATTGTTCCCCAATTGTGCAGGAAGTTTGACATCAAGCTGCGCATCGTTCGCTCAGCCTGGGTTGGGTCAGGAAGGCAATGAGTCCCCGAACAGTTTCAGAAATCCAGGCTTTGCGCAAGCCGATCTAAACGTCAAAAAGATCACAAAGATCAATGAACGCTTGAGTATGGAGCTTCGGTTGGATATCTACAATGTTCTGAACCGAGTCAACCTTTACGGAGTAGACGGTAATCTCGGCGATTCAAATCTGGGCAGATCTACAAGCCAGTACACACCACGCAACATGGATATTGGTGGCAAGATCAGCTTCTAGGTATCACGGATAGGTTAATCTGCCTATCCGGCCAATCAGCGCAATAGCGAATCAATCCGCAATAACGTGAGGTCACGTTATGTCTAACCTTCTCCTAAGGAGGGCCGCAGTGATGCCCTCCTTTTTCCTTATATTTGTCGGCTCAATATTTCCGCTCGCCGCGCAATCGTCCCGTTCGACCTCAACATTGGATCAGATCGTCGGATTACTCCACGCGGGCCGCTATCAGGAGGTTGTTGCCCGATCAAAGGCTGCGTTAAAGAGAAATCCTACCGAGGCGCGCCTATGGACAACCCTTGGCGTTGCATATGCACAGCTTCAGGAGCCAGGTCCTGCTAAAGAAGCTTTTTATCAGGCAGGAAAACTAGATCCTTCTGATTTGACCGTCCTCGAAGACGCGGCGCAGGTCTCATATAAAGCCAGACTTGCTGGCGCAGAGCAAGATGTTTTGGCTCTCGTCGCTCGGGATCCAGATGATTCGAATGGGAACGCGATGATGGGAGTGTTCGCTGCGCGAAGAGGAGACTGTCAGCAGGCAGTGGCTGCATTTGAAAGGGGGCGGAGCGCAGTGGAGCATGACTCCGAAGCACTCGACAGATTCGGTCAGTGTCTCTTGATACAGGGCAACGCGAAGGAAGCTGCTGATATATACCGCAAAGAGCTTGAGCTATCGGACATTCGTCCCTCTACTCGCTACTACCTTGCACTGTCGCTCCTAGCTCTAAAGCGCTACGCAGAGGCGCTAGAAGTTGTGCAACCTCTAATCGCCCAAGATGACCAATCGGCTCTCCTGATCGAAGCAAAGATTGACGAAGCACAAGGCCACCTCACTTCAGCCGTCGAGATTCTTCGCCACGCTATCGCTCTCAACCCACATGAAGTCAAAAACTACCTCGAGATAGCCACCGTCTGTTTTGACACCCGATCGTATAGAGACGGTGTGAAGATGCTCGATTTCGCGATAAAAGAAAACCCTGATTCGGCCGCGCTTAGGACTGCCCGTGGAATCCTCCACGTGCAGCTTTCAGAGGAAGGCCTGGCAGCCGTTGATTTTGATGAGGCTGCACGAATGGACGCTCAGCAGACCTCACAGAAGGAAGCTCATGTATTGTTTGCGCTCCAGCGTAACGATCTGAGCACTGCGGAGACCCAGGTTGAGCAGGAACTGCGCGGCGCACCCCATGACAGCGCCTTGAACTATCTTGCCGCTCAAATAATCTACAAGCAAGGTACCGACAACAGGCCGGATCGACTGAACAGAGCAGTTCAATATGCTGAAGCTGCCGTTACGCTAGATCAGACAAATTTCGATGCGCGCGACCTTTTGGCCGAGCTCTACTTCGAACAACACGACTATCAAAAGTCCATCAAGCAAAGCAGGGCCGCTCTTAATATCAACCAGTTCGATCAAGCGGCAATGTATCGCCTACTGCTGAGCTTGAAGCGAAGCGGAGATCCGGAGCACGAGGCCGCAGAGTTGACACATCGCTTGGGGCAAATGCACTCAGAAAGTCATGAATTAGAGCAGACTGGGCAGGAAAAACTTCCGTAAGTCCCATGCTTTACAGGCGAGCAAATCAATCGAAGGCATCCGATGCAGAACTTCAGACATCTTCCGTCGGCATTTCCGTCTTCGGTCGCCGGCCGCTATCTTACGCATTCTCTATATAAACATCATCAGCACTGACCGTAAAGGACAAGTCCATGTCATCAAGTAGCTACAAACTATTTCGAAAGCCATTGATTGCCATTGGTTTTGTGTTCACTTTGTTTCTAAATCAGGCGTTCGCTCAAACCTGGGTCTCAGCTTGGGGAACGTCTATCACCGGCACATCATCGCTTTCTGCTTCGAACTTTAGTTGCCGCTGGATTGCTCGGGCCACCCTCGGCGGATCGGGCGTTCGGTTGCGCTTATCCAATGTTTTCGGTGACGCTCCGATCACCTTTGCTGCTGTTACCGTTGGTATTCGAACCAACAGCGCTAACGTAAACAGCACTAGCACCGTCACGTTCGCGGGATCCAACTCGGTGACTATTAACACTGGGCAGGAAATAAGCAGTGATTACATTGATCTTCCCATCTCAGCGCAAACTGATCTTGCAGTGACGCTTTATGTCCCCGGCTCCATCGATAGCTTCCCTTACCACACAGAGTTCACCAGTCAGTATTGCAGCACCTTCGACGGATCTGCGGGTGATCATACAGAGGATTCATCTGGGTCGGCCTTCACGAGTGTCGCAACGACAATCGGATGGTTAACTGCCATTGATGTTGTTGCACCAGATTCAACTTCCGCAGCTATTTCTGCCATAGGCGATTCCATCACTGATGGCTACAACGTAGCTACAGACAGCTACGGTGGTTGGACTGATGTCCTCTCCCAGCGACTCAATGGTGCATCCAGCGATAGATCTATCTTGAATGCCGGTATCTCCGGCAACACTGTGTTTCAGAACGGAGGTAACGGTGTTCCGGCCGTCTCTCGTTTCGGTCGCGACGTTCTGGAACAGTCAGGCCTTGCATACGTCATCCTGTTTGAGGGAACTAATGACATCAACCTCGGGGCGTCAGCAGCAGATCTGGAATCCAACCTGACATCTCTAGCTAATACCGCCCATGCCGAAGGGCTTGGAGTTATCGGTGCAACGATAACTCCGCGTCACAATGGGTGGTCCGGCGATCAGGACAGTAAAGACTCCATCAGAGATGCAGTAAATCAATGGATTCGAGCGACTTCTGTGTATGACAAATATATTGACTTTGATGCCGTGATTCGGGATCCGAACGCTCCAGAACAAATGAATTCTACCTACTTGAACGCAGCAATGGACTGGATACATCCGAACGTCCAAGGTTATGCGGCCATGGCAAACGCCATCGATTTGTCGATCTTTTCCGCAAACAAAATAATCGTGAGAGACCCGAGTTTTGAGCAGAGCTCCAGTGGGAGCTTCGCAAACGGCTGGTTCCATTACGGAGCGTCTGGATCAGGGGGTGTCGACGTAAATGCGAGCAAAGCTCACACTGGGAATAACGACGGCTGGATCTTCACGACCTCGCCGAACTGGACAGGAGCAGCTCAAAACGTCATGGTTACCGCGAACACGAACTACACTCTTTCAGCATGGTTCACCTGCTCGCAGAATTTCGGTAAGAATGCCTACTTGGGAATCTCCGACCAGAACGGCGGAAGCAAATCAGAAGTGAATTGGGGAGACGCATGCTCGTCCACCCAGTACAACCAATACTCCGTCCAGTTTAACTCGGGCTCCCTAACGCAGATGCAAGTGTACATGGGCTTCAACAATGGACAGAGTGGCGGTTCCTGGATCTTGATAGACGACGTGCAAGTTACACCTAGATAAGCAGGCCGCAAAACCTCGCGGTCCGTGTAGACACGCCCCCACGGTTCACCGGCGGTCACGAACCCTAACCGGTCCGGTAAACTCGCAGATTCAATGGTCGACGCCTGCCATTCAGAGGAGAAGAATGAAACGTCATTCTAGAGTTGCTGCGATGATCTGTTTTGGCCTGCTCTCTATCAGTGCTCAGTCACAAGAGCAGGGGCGATGGTCTGAACAGCGCGCGAACGAGTGGTATGCGAAGCAGCCCTGGCTGGTCGGCGCAAATTACATTCCGTCTAACGCGATTGACCTGACCCCCTGAATTCGTCCAGTTCGGAATACGATTTGGACGAAGGAAAGGGGAAGTGCGATGAGCAAGAGTCGTCATACGGAGGCGCAGATCATCACCGCGCTGAAGCAGGTTGAGGCGGGGCGCACCGCCGAGGATGTTGCGCGGGAACAAGGTGTGAGTAAGCACACGATCTATGCCTGGAAGGCCAAGTACGGGGGCATGGAGGTGAGCGAGGCGGAAGAGGTCAAGCACCTGCGCGATGAGAACTCGCGGTTGAAGAAGCTGGTCGCCGATCTCAGCCTCGACAAGGACATGCTGCAATCGGTGATAAGAAAAAACTCCCTGGGCTCGTAGAACGAAGGGCAGAAGTGAGGCGCTTGCTGGCAGAGTTCAAGGCCAGCGAGCGCCAGGTCTGCGAGCTGATGGCGGTGCCGAGATCGAGTGGCCGTTATCGAAGCCAGAGAGATGACAGCCCGCTTCAGGAACGGCTGCGGGAACTGGCGCGGGAGCATCCGCGCTTTGGCTACCGGCGTCTGCATTTGTACTTGCATGAGGAGATGGGCGTGAACCACAAGAAGGTGCAGCGCGTGTATCGCGAGCTGGGTCTTACCGTGAAGCGGACACGGCGCAAGCATCTGCGGCGGACGCTTCAGCCACGGCCCGTGCTGACGGTGCCCAACCAGGAGTGGGCTCTGGACTTTGCCAGCGACGTTACGGCGGCGGGCCAGCGCATCCGCGTCTTGGGTGTCCTCGACAGCTTCACCCGGCAGTGTCTGGCGTTGGAGGTCGCTACCAGCTTCCCCAGCCGGCGCGTCACCCGCGTGCTCGAACGGGCGATCGCGGCATACGGAAAGCCGCAATCGATTCGCAGTGACAATGGACCCGAACTAACCTCTCGCCACTACCTGGCGTGGGCCATCGAATGGAAGATCGATCTGCTGCACATCCAGCCGGGCAAGCCGACGCAGAACGGAGCCATGGAGAGCTTCAACGGAAAGCTGCGCGACGAATGCCTCAACACAAGCTGGTTCTGGAACCTGTTCGATGCCAGGAGGAAGATCACGGCTTGGAGGACGGAATATAACTCGCGCCGCCCCCACAGCTCGCTTGGCTACAGAACGCCGGACGAGTTCGCGCGGCAGTGGCAGGCTGCTTCGCTTTCAGAAGCAAAGAGTATGGCTGTGGACCAGCCGTATCAAGGCGACCCTGACGGGCTCCGCTTCGCTCCGGCCCTGACACGGCTGCTCCACAGCCAAGAGATCTCTACCTAAGAAAGAAAAGCAGAAAAATGTGAGTTATGATTTCGTACACCAAACTGGACGAAGAATGGGGGCAGGTCACAACGACTGCTTGAGTTCCTAAGGGAAAAGATCGATCCGACTGACAAGGATTGCAAGTTTCGGGCCTCGCTGGTCGAAATTTTAGCGCTTGCACCGCTTTCCAATGACGACTGGAAGGCAATTGACTTTAGCCGTCCGGCGATGGAATGGCCAAAATTCGTAGAGATAACCAAGAGTCTCATTCTCCAGTATGCGAGAGTGCTGGACATCGCGCCGGCGGGCGTAGAGGCTGACTATCTGGTCTGGGAAGCCATCGATGTGGCAAAAACCTACGGCGATCCCACGACGGAACCGGACATCGAACACCTTTGCATCGCCATCCTGATGATGGAGGGGCTGGCATCCGATATTGTAAGTGCAAACTGGGATGGTCTGGTCGAGAAAGCTGTTGAACAGCTGGCGGGCGGTCTGCCAGTCCTCCGTGTATGCGTCCTTGACGAAGACACCAGGACCGACGGACAAAGAGGGAACCTCTACAAATTCCATGGCTGCGCCGTGCTGGCCGCGCGAGACGAAGCGACGTATCGGCCGAAGCTTGTCGGACGCGCTTCACAGATCAATGGATGGGCGAACCAACGAAGTAATGAGGTCATGCTCTCCAAGCTGATCGAGATTGTCACAACTAAGCCTACATTGATGCTGGGCCTGTCGGCGCAAGACAGTAACATTCAAGGCGTCTTTGTGGCCGCCCAAAACCGAATGGCGTGGCCCTGGCCTTCTCATCCGCCAGCCTTCGTTTTTTCCAACGACAAACTCGGCCCAGACCATAAGACGCTGCTCCAGAACGTCTACAAAGACGCATATAGCGCCGCAAACCGTGAGCCAATCGAACTGTCAGCCCTGCTTCGAGCTTACGGAAAGTCCCTGCTACCAGCCCTCTGCCTTCATGTGGCCGCCACGAAGCTGTGCAGGCTCATCGATTTGCTCTTTGAGCACTTTTCCCAGCTGGAACGGGCGAAACTACATGCGGGAGTGACTGCCCTCCGCAACCAGGTTGCCGCAACCGCAGTGACCCTGGGCAAAGAGCCCTTTGTGCGCTCAATGATTAGCTTTTCCGGACGGACGATGTCACTGTTCCTTGCCGGAAAGGAGCCACATTCCGTCGGGCCGCAATATCGGCCGATCTCAGTGACCCCTGTGCAACACCTTAAAGCCGATCCATTTCTCACTATTTCAGGCACGAAAGAACTCTCGGTTGGCATTGGCCTTTTCGGTATCTGTGTCCTCGGCGCAGGCTGGACGGCAGAGGGACCTGCGGCCGGGACAGTCCGGCCTGGTGCGTTTCAAGTCCGGACAGGTACAACGGTTCTTCAAGTGTTTTTTGCTGCGAGTGCGCAAAGCGCCGAGCAACTCGTTGGCAACAGCTTGGTCGGTCTCACAGACGAGGCCATCGTTATCCATAGCCATGCAATACCCTCGCCGATGGCCCGCGCGGCCCGGCGGGCGCCGGGAAGGACGGGACTACCTGGTCTGCAGGAAGTGAGCATCGCCAAAGTATGTGAAGGCATCACCAATGCCGACGACTTGGTTCGAAGGTTTCGGGAAGAGGTAGCGCTATGACCGCCACAACTCCGGTAGAACGGGTCGCCGAGATCCTCGAAAACGTGAACTACAGACGAATACCAGTTCCTGTCACCATCGGCGGTATTGAATTTACATTTCCTGCTCTCTTCGTCGGGACTGGACTATCCCAGGACCTCATCGTGGTGGTCGACGGAACGGTCGAAAAAGAAGAACGGATACTGCAAAAGATCGAAGGCCTCGCTCGTGTATTGGATCGGTTGCGATCACGTCGTCCTTTGACAACGGTCGTTGTCGGTCGACGTCCTTCGAGTGCAACGATCGATGGAATGTTTCGGGTCAGCAGGGTCCTTCCGGTAGGAACAGCCAGCGATACTGCAAACCTTAGAGACTGGCTTTCTGTGTTGCTTCCACTGACCCTTCCCGATCCGAAAGACGCAGGCATAGCTATCAACCAGATGGATCGAGACGGCCAACCGGATCGAGACCCGATCGCAGAGCAATTACTGGCCTCAGCCCGCATCAGTGAAGAAGCCGCTCGTGAAGTCCTCCATCGGCTGCTTGCCGAACCTTTTAAGACAGTCAATGGCGAACCCACGGAGACCGTATGAGTTTTAGGCTGAAGACGCTTTCCGTAGAAGACTTTCGTAGTATCCGCGGACCGGTCTCGGTCTCTCTGGACGCCCCCGTGGTCTTGATCCACGGCCCAAATGGCACTGGGAAGACGAGCCTGCTCTCCGCGATTGAATTTGCCCTCACGGGTGCCGTGCCGTCTTTGCAACGCATGGACCCCAACTATATCCACTACCTTCCGCACAAAGACGCTACCAATGGGCGTGGAAAGATCCGTCTTGAGGTCTCGGGGCTTCCGGTAACGAATGAATGTGAGATCGTCGTCGACGGGAAGAACGTCCACCCTACCCCGTTGCTGTCTGCAGAGCTCGCCAAGTTCTTCAATGAGCGATGCTTCCTTCCTCAATCCACGCTTGGTCGACTCCTTGAGCTTTACCAACACCAGGAAAAGAAAGCCGATACGCCGTTGACATTGTTCGTAAAGGACCTGCTGGGATTGGACCACTTCGATGCTGTAATCCAGGGGTTGCACACAGCCGGTGATGTCCGCAGGACGCGCGAGACTGTGCCCGAATATTGGTTCGCAAGAGAAGAAATTCCGGAACTCGAGAAGACGGTCGCCGAAAGAGAAGAGCAAGAGAAGATCCTTGATACGGAGGTCACGAACTCAGAGCTGCGGGCAAACGAACTACTGGGTGTGTTGAGCCCACCCCAAACATTCGAGTCAGCCAACGTACAGGACCTTCGCAGCGCACTCAATTCATCCGAACTCAGTGCGCTGGCCCGGTCAAGAAGAGACCTGATTGCTCTTGACGAGCAGTGGCAAAAGTCCACGAGCGACCTCGAGACGATGAACATCGGAGAACTCGAACGGCAAGACCACACCGTCCAGGAAGCGCTCACTTCTTGGCGGTCGAGCGACGGGAAACTCCTGGCACAATATCTCCTCGAACTTCAATCATTCTTCCCCAGCCTTCCGGCGATCGAGGACGATGGTGTATTACCTGCACACAAACAAGCTTCGGACGCAGTATCACGCGAACTCAATCGCCTCAACGAAGTGTTCGACCGAGAAGATCTGGATGCCCAGCGAAGTGTGACTTTAGCTGAGTCGGTAGAACAAGGCAATCTGCGTCTCAAGCTCCTCGATACCGAGATTGCGCAGATCGCCCCCGCCAACGAGACTCTGGCGCAACTTCTCGCTCAAATCGTGCCTTTTGTCCAAAGCAATATTCAACGGCAACACTCAGACTTTGCAGATGGCCTCTGAGTTCGGTCAGCCGCGCGCGCCTGGTCTTGAGCTCATCGAGTTGGGGTGAAGGTAGCCGGCGAGCATTCAGCCCCTGTAATTCGCGCGTGGCCGTGCTGATCGCTGCTGTCGTCGTCGATTTATCGGCAACGATGGCTTGTAGTCGACCGGATGACTCGACAAGCACGGCGCCGACCTTGAACGACAGGCGGCAGCGGCTGCAAGACAACTGGGAAACTTCCGCAGCAAGGAACATATTGCGACAACCTTACGGACCAACTTGGACAATCTCGCTCTATCGCTGTCGCAACCTATGCTCGAAAAGTCTGAGCCAAGCAGTAGCGGCATTGAGAGATTGCGTAATTACATTGAAGCCAACGAACGTCGTCTATCGGCCCAGAACGCAAACCGCACCGAAGCGATCTCGGTGGTAGAACAGCTTACAGACCAGCGCAAAAGGCTAGGATTGGTCCATAGTGAACTCCAGACCAAACGGGCCAGGCTCTTGCTCCTTTATGTTGCGAAAGAAGAGGCAGACCGCAGGATGGGCATTGCGAAAGGCCTCATCGATGAGGCACGAGAGACCCGGGGCAAGATTGTGCGTAAGGTCTTCAACGAGGACCTGAACCGGGTCTGGCGTGACCTTTTCGTTCGTCTCGCGCCTGAAGAACCTTTCGTCCCGGCATTTGCATTGCCAGACTCTGCCAAAGCCAATGTCGAAGCTGTGCTGGAGACGTTGTACCGAGACGGTGGCAAAGGTGGAAACCCCAGAGCGATGTTGAGTGCTGGCAATCTCAATACGGCCGCACTCACACTGTTCCTCGCGCTCCACCTGTCGGTAAAACGCGAACTCCCTTGTCTGCTTATCGATGACCCCGTGCAGAGTATGGACGAAGTACACATCGCGCAGTTCGCGGCCCTCCTCCGGACCCTCTCGAAGCAGAAGGAGCGGCAAATCATCGTCGCGGTCCACGAAAAACAGCTCTTTGATTACCTGTCTCTTGAGCTCAGTCCGACCTACATGGACGACCGGCTGATCACCATCGAATTGCGAAAGACGCTTGAAGGCAGAACAACAGCCTCTTGGTTGCCTAAGGTATACGAGGTCGACCAAGCTATCGCGGTTTAGACCGACTGAGCATCATCTGGGGTGCTGACATCATCAGCTTCGTCGAGGTTCTCGATCTCGTATGAGAGCCCGCGGAACATCTCGTCCATATCAAAGGACTGGGACGGCTCCTGGTCCCAATCCTTTTCGGGCTCTGGCGTTTCCTCTTCCTCGGGGTCCATCAGCGTTGCCGTCTTCAGCATTTCTGTAGTAAACAATGAAGTCCGGTCTTCGACTTCGTAACGCTTTGCTGTGAACTCCAAGGAATGGGCCTGTGTCCGAATGTGGTCAGCATCGGTCTGAAGGAATATCTCATCAGCTTCCTTTTCACAGAAAGAGACAAATGAGTCTTTGAAGAAGCCGACCTCGTCAGGTGAAAAAAACGAGTTTCCGCGTTCCGTTAGGAGAAGCACAGCCTGATGACATATCATCTCCGACGCACGTTTTTCCAGGTGAGACTTCAGCGAACGCAGATACGACTCATCTACTTCATCTCGGATCTTTCTGTTCATCAGAGTCTCTCCAATCCGAGCATACGCAACGACGTCAAGGCGCAAACTCTCAAAATGCTTCTCGGTCTGCTGGAGTAGCTGCCTCGCAAATGTGCGTAGCTCAGGGCTGTCCAGTTGTTCAGTCAGTTGGACGACTGCTGACACTCGATCGATCGAATTTACCTCGTTGCGTGTCATTCCAACGAGGCCCGCGTCAGTGCTCCATTGTTGCAAGTGGGCGGACGATGATTGAAAGAGACGGCGGAGCGACCTTTCCATGTTCTGTTTCAGCTTCGCTGCCGATTTTGAAGGCTCTCCCTTCGGACCGTCGGCCAATGCTTCACACTGTTCGAAGAAGACCGCCGAATCCAGGAGATCCATGACGTCTTTTTCATTTGCATCCAGGTGATGCGCAAGGAAGTCGCCGACTGAGGGGTTGTGAAAACTGACAAGCCGGTCGTCTCCGACCATCGACGTCGAGATGAAGTTTCCGTCTAATTCTCTCAGGGCTTTCGAGAACTCGTGAGGCTGACGGGTGAAACCACCCCTCTTTGCTCGTAGCTTAAGGAAGCTCTCGAAGACGTCTTCCAAATCCTTCACGAGACAGTCAGTCGGCATAGAAGCAAGGGCGAGAAGCAAGTACTGCGCACCCTCAGTCAGTTGTTCTTCAAATGCGTGCTTCCAAATCCGGCTCGGATTATCGAGGGACGCGATGAAGTCTTGGGCGTACTCGCCAGCAACTACACTACGTAGATTGCGAGGGTCGGTCATATGCTCGACAATGCGTGGATTGTAGTTCCTGTGATTCGCTATCCGGCGATAGGTCCAATTCTTTAGAAGAGCAAGCTTGTGCTCCCTAGAAAGCCCCGAAAAGAAGATATGGTTGTAGAGGATAGCCGCACGTGCCGACTCGCTATAGTCATCAAGATCGAGCACGCATGTCTCAGCATCGAGGTTCGCATTCGCGAGCCTTTCAAGCCGCAGGCGCGCCTGGTTTAGGATGTACTCGCGTGTGGTCATAATGAAACGCCAACGGGGGTTGCGCGCGGCGTCTTCCATGAACTCGATGATGCGAGCATCTTCGTTCCGTAACAGCTTGTCGAACTTCGTCGTTCCAAGGAAGTCATCGAAATAAAAGACAAGTTTCTCTTGGTATCGGGCCGATTGCGTCACTTGAGAGAAATCGAAAGAGATACGAACAGGTTGGAAATCGTGTCGATCGACGTAGTGGACCATAAGCATTTCAGCCAAAGTCGTCTTGCCAATACCCGGAATACCGGCGATGACGCAGGAATGGTGCTCTTCCAAGATATCCAGAGCCTTTCGAAAAGCCGGAGTCTGGACGTATCGTTGATTCTTGGCCCGGGCACGTTCGACCGCCCGCTCGGAGTATTCGAGTAGACCTGCGAATACCAGCCTTCGGAGCACTACCTCGCTCGTTAGCCAAAGCTTGAAATTGTTCTCTTCAATGCGCGGGAAGGCAGTCAGAAGACGGTTCAGGTCGTCCCTGCCGTAAACATCTTCGTCCGTAATGCAATACGGGTCGAATATCCCCCGTATCTCAGACTTCCTGTTTGGAGTGAGCCCGAGAGAGGTACACAAAATGTATCGTTCCGGACTCAGTGCGGCTACCTTCGACACTTCCGACTTTGCAAGGACACTCTTAAGCTTCTCGTACCGAGAACCGGCGTAATGCTTACACTGGACAACGATGTCCGCGTCAAGGCAGCGTAGGTCAACACCCCCATCTGGCCCTGAGGTGAAGCTCTCGAATGTCTCTCTCAGCTCTGCCTGAAGGAGATCGCGGCACATTAGCTGGAAGTCATACGGCGATAAAGAACGGAAATCGTAATCAGGCATGAGGGATATTGTTGCTTACCAGGAGTCGAAGAGAGAAATCGCGGTACACAGGCAGGCACTCAAAGCCGGTGGGCAATCAAAGACCGAAGCGGTCTGTAAGTACCCTTTCTAGTATGCTAAGAACCATACCTTGTACGACCTCCTGAATCCTTTCAGCCCACGTCCCGGGCGTATCGACCATCTTAATGTCTTCCCAGTTACTAATCCGTGACCATCTCAGGTCTTAAGCGGGTACCTGATAGCTGTATCTGCCAGGGGCCAGGTAAGCGCGGACCATTCCATCTTTCGCGTCTAAGACGCCTACAGGATTCGGCATCTCACGAAGTCCACCAAATATCTCATCCTCTACGGGCACGGGCCATAGCGACCCTGGCTTGACAAACTGACTTTCATGTACGACGTTCACAAAAGCTTGCCGGTCGTAGCGAGTCGTGAGTAAGTAAACCATGTCTCGGGCCATAGGCATTTGAGGTGCAATATCGCTTATGATCCTTTCCGTCACGGAACGGCGAAGAGCTGCGTGCGCGCCAAGCAGTCCCGCAGCGTCGAGTTGTTCATATCGCTTCTTATGCAGATCGACAGCTGCTAGCAAGCCATCATCGAAAAGGTCCTCAGGCAGATCGATGTGCTTCCCCCACTCACGTTTCAGCTGCTTTGCCAATTCAACCGCGCGTTCAGGGTCACGAGTCTCCTGAATATCACATAGTTGACGATATGCATCTTCTAGCTGATACGACGCATCTTTGGCTCGTTCCCGAATGCGTTCGAATTCTGTTGGAATATCCGCCCATCGGTTATCGATCTTCTCCTCATACATCGCGAGGATCGGAGGTGCCTCATTCTTGACCGTTGGGAGCGCCCATGCGGCAAAGGCACGATTTGTGTCAAAATCTGCATCGTGAAGCGCACGCTCAATACGGTCTAGGACAGTTCCTCTGTCAAGGATCTGAAACCGATGCGTAAGGACCGCCCGGCCTGGCAGAACGAATCTGCCTGGCTTGCTGTGCTCCGACGATGTCAGTTTGAAGCGCTCGCAGATCTCCTCTGCGGACAATAGAAACGACTGCGCCCGGTCTTCTATTCCTGAATGGCAAATCACGAAGAACTCACTTCGGGGCCTGCCCTCGGGGCTTCTCACATACTCGCTGTGGACATAGTGGGTCGTAGTTGGATCAGCGTAGAACTTTGCCTGGATGAACCCAACCCGTGGTGGCGTCCGGTCTAAGAGTGACCGATGGGTCAGTCGGCGCTGAATAATCAGATCTGCACCGTCAATGTCCGCAGAGCGCTCCAATATCCAAAACCTGTCTAGCAAAATGGCGCGAGTTCGCGCTTCAGCAAGCGTTCCGTGTTCCTGTCGGATCAGCCAAAGAGGACGCGGTTCGCTCTTCATCTCTCCATAATATGCGGACGAGAAAGATGAGGCCCTATAGCTTTATCCATCTCGGGGACCGGTCACTTCCGATTATGGGCGAGGTTAAAAAGAAAGCGCGTGAAGCCGGAACAGGAAGAAACTGCTGGCCGTTGGTCAGCTTGATTTCTTTTTAGATCGCGATTCAGGGCTTGAACTGCAGAAGTCTCTCGGGACGATCTGCTGACCGGATCGGCTAAATCTCGATGGCATACCCCTCAACCTCGATGAAAGGAGCCTCGATCCCCGGCATGGGAATTTCCGCGACAGCCAGAACGGCAAACTCTTTCTGCGCGGCAAGGTCAGGCGACGCGGGGTGGTAACCGTCCGACGTGAACACGGTCAGCTCGTGGAGCTTTGCGGGAAGCTGGGAGAGGGCTTCGCGCTGCGCTGTTATCTGCTCGGCCTCGCCACTCAGGATGACGCGATCTACAGCCAGGCGTTTCGTCGATTCGATGGCATAGCCATACTCGACGTGCTGCGCCTGTTCGGGTGTGAGCTGCAGGCTGGCTCCCGAATCGACTTTGACGGAGAGGCCGCCGTCCTCGTGGATTTGCTCGATGGTGGCAAGATTGCCGACGCGGATACCTTGATCCCACTCGGAGCGGGTGAACTGGATGCGCTCCCCCTCTCCCAGCTCGCGCTCCTCGGGGCTGTAGACCGTCGCTTTAAGGCGCATCTGCCACTCGGTTGCAGGGTTGTAGACGCGGGGGCTGTCATCCGCTCCGGTGACGGTGATGAGGTTCTTTTCGGCGTCTACGCCGGTCACTGTTCGATAGGTGTTCGGGGAGATGCCCAGCTCATCGCTGCCCTTGCTGCCATAACGAATCACGTCGCCGACTTCATAGACCGCGGCGATCTTGGCATCTTTGTCTGACAGGAGTTTGTCGGTGAGGACGTTGGCGCTGAAGGTTTCGCCCAACCGTCCCTGCTCGTGAAGATCCGCACGGATGAGCCGTGTCAGCTCTTCACGCTCCGCCTTATCAGGAGCGAAGATGACGGCGCGATCTTCTCTGGAAACGTAATCCTGCACCACGGCAGCCAAGCGGTGTTCCGGGTCGCTGTAGACCTGGATACGATTGGTATCCCGCAGGAGCGCGGTTCCCGACTGTGGGTCATCGCGCCGGAAGCTGTCCACCGCCTGCCGCACATCGTTGAGGTCAAGGGCCGAGCTCTTCGAAACATCGGTTGCCAGCCGCTCGCTCAGGTTGGCGGCGTTATTTGTGTAAATACGGGCGTCGTAGGCGGCACGGGAGATGGCGACATAGGCTAGCCGGTCATTGATAAGGGAGCGGCTGGAATCGGTGTCGATATTGGCGATCACGCGATCGGCGGTGAGTCCCTGCGAGCTGTGGGACGTGACCGCGTAACCATGGTCGAGCTGCCGGAACTCGGTCGGGTCGAATGTTACTTCGCGCCCACTCTTGCCATCCATGCGGATGGTGATGGAGCGCTCCTCAAGTGCCGTGATGGTGCCAAGGTCGCGATTGGCGATGCCGAGATCGCGGTTTCCGGCGGTGAATTGAATGCGCTCGCCTAAGCTGAAATCCCGGCTGCGTTCTTCAAAGACGTTCACGCCATAGAGCCGCTTGGGGTCGTAGGAGATCTGCTCGCCGTCCTGCTTCTGAACGGTGAGGGCGTTGGTCCGGGCGTCCACATCGATCACACGGGCCTTGGAATTCCGCTCGAAGCCGAGAGCCTTGCTGCCGGACTCGTAGCGGATCACATCGCCGGGATTGTAGAGCGCCGCCCAGGTGCGGCCCGCGCCGGTGAGGTCGGAGCGATGCGCGAGTGTCTGGAACGCGCGACTATCCGGGGAAAGCTGGCCGGTGCTTCGCAGCTCGGCGCAAATGGCCTCGTTGATCTGCTGACGGCTGCGGTTGTCCGGGGAGACGACGATGGTGTTTTCCGGTTGGGCGGCATAGTCCCTGGCGATGGCCGCGATACGATCCACGCCGTTGTTTACCTCGATCACGCGGCGCTGCTGGGCCAGCAACTCGACGCCCTTCTCTGTCTCTCCGGTGGCAAGGTGCTGGACCGCCTTTAGCAGCTCCGCATCCTTCTGCCGCATGATCTGATCCAGTTGCGAGGTCTGCATCCCGGCCTGCTGCATCTGCTCGAAGGGCTTGCCGGCCTCCACGCCCTGATGCTGGCCGATGTCTCCGATGACCAAAACCCGGTCCTCGGGCAAGACCTTCTGAAGAAAATCCCGCATTTGCTTCGAAGAGGCGAGCGAGGCTTCGTCGAGCATGTAGAGATGTCGGTTGGTAGGTTTGGTTTCTGTTTTGCGGGCGAGAAAACTCTGTAAGGTGTTCGCCTCAATTCCGGCCTCGCGGAGCTGGGCAGCAGCGCGGGACGTGGGCGCCAAACCCTCCACCTTATATCCCTTCGCTTCCGCCCCTTCCCGGATGGTTTCAAGGCTCGCGGTCTTGCCTGAACCGGCTAACCCCTGAAGCCCATGAACGCGGTCCGTCGAGGTCAGTACCTCATGAACAACGCGCCGCTGGGAGTCATTGAGAAAGCTCCTCGTATCGGCCTGAGCGAAGGCTTCGCGCTCGGTCATCATGGGCGCAAGAGCATGTCTGCCTTCCCTGACCTGCTGGATATTGGCACGCTCGGCGGCCAAGGTTTCAGGCGTCGTAAACCGCTGCGCGGAGTCATAGGTCCGCTGGCCGAGAGTTTGAAACTGGCCTTGCTCACGGCGCGCCGAGAACTGGTCGCGGACCTCGGAAAAGGTCGCCTCGCCCATGCTGCGTCGAAGCGCGGCCGTCATGATCGCACGCTCGTCGGCAACAGCCTCGCGTTCGAAAAGATGGTCGCGAGCGAAGGTCATCGCCTCCTGTGCGCGGACAGGCGACGGTTGTCGTACACCCTGCTCGATGGATCGCTGCCGCGCCTCTGCAACGACCCGGCTGGCCTGGTTGCCGAACTCGGCGGCGACCTCCCGGTGCGCCTGCAGCACCTGCTCTTTGGTGAGGTCTTGTTTCTTTTCGCGCGTGGAGTGCGCGGCGATCTCCGCAGCCTCGGGTCCCTTAAATCCGTTCCGCTCCAGATGCTCCCGGATCTTCTCGGAACGTGGGCTGGACGCATCCAGATATTCCTGCGAAAAGCCTTTGATCGTCGGGGCGCCGGAACGCCCACGCTCTAACTCATAGCCCAGCTCGCGGAGCCTGTACATCAGGTGTGATTGGTACACCGCCGTCGCGTATCTCTGGCTTTCAAAGAACGCTCGCTCCTGGAGGGCACGGGGCGAGCCGTCCTCCCGTTCGGTCACGTTGAAGATAACGGCATGGGTGTGGAGCTGGGGAGCGGCGTATTCATCGACCGGGCGGGCAGTATCGTGTTCGAACTTGGCTGCGACAAACCGCCCGGTCTGCTCGCCAGGGTTGTTGCCGCCGATCCGTGCCTGTGTGTACTGTTCCAGTTCGGAGAGTGCAGCGGTCACCGCCTCCCGGTGAGCCAAGCGCACGCGCTCATCGCCGCCCACCAGAGCGGTCAGGGACACGGACTTGGGCGCGGAAAAGGTAGCATCCCAACCGGCCCGGTGCTCCACCGTCTTGGTGATGGAACCATCCGGGTTGGTCTGTTCGCTGGCGATGCGATGCTTCACCATCTGCTCGCCGGTTTGCGGGTTCTGACCATTGGCGAGAGCCATGAAGTCGGCTTTACTGACGGCTCCCGAGAGGCCGAACCTGTCGGCCAAGTCGCCCTGCCACTCGCCTAGCGGGGCGTCGTCTTTCGCGTAGTAGCTCTGTGTCTCGGACACAAAATCCTTGGTGTGATACGTCCCCGCCTGCGAGGAGTTGAGTGCCTTTGAAATCGTCAGCATCGGGGCTACTCCAGAGAGAGGCTGAACTGCTCATCGTCGTAAGGCGGCAGGATATGGGTTTGGTGCTGAGGATCATGAAGGGGGATAAGGTAAGGGTCTAAATCTGTGAGCATGATCGGGTCGGAAGTGGTCTGCTCCGGTTGCTCTTCGGCTCGGTTGACGATATCGGCCCATTCCTCTCTGACCGCCTTCAACTCGTCTTCCGAAACGTCGCGGCCCTGCTCCTCCAGTGATTCGCGGAACTGTTGCAGCTCCTGAAGAAACTCGGATGCGACGGCAGCAATGCCGCTGGGTTCCGGGGCTGACTGCCCAATTGTCTGCGCCTTGGCCTTTTCCGCGGGTCCATCCCCGGACATCGTAATAGCACGGCGGTGCTGCGCCCCTCCTTTTCGCTTAGGTACCTGCGGTTCTTTCGCTTCCGGTTTGGGCTCTGTCACCGACAGAGGCTGCGTCTGAGCTTCAGCACTGGCGGGCGCGGCTGGTGGGGCCAGCGGCTCAAGTGTGCGTCGATCAAACTTCAGCTTGTCGTCGGCGTTTTCGCGGGGAATAAACGCATCCGTCATCGTCGGCAGGCCGTGGTAGTCGAAATCGAAGCGGGCGATCCGATTGCCAAGTTTCAGATACGCGCGGCGGTCCTCCAGGCCAGAGATTTCAGACGCCATGACCAGAGGCTCAATCTGCCTGTCGATGGTGTAGTTCTTGCCCGCGCGGGAGCCGTCGAAGTGCGTCTCCTTCAGGCGCTCGATCTCGACCTTGCCGAGCGTATCCGAGATCCATTCGGCGGCTTTACCCTCCGTGGTTCTCATGAAGATTTTGGTGGCGGGCTGGCTCAACATGACCTCGGCGATCTTGCCGTAGATGTCCTCCAGTTGGGCGCGGCCCTGAAAGCCGACCACGAGCGGATTTTTCGACTTCCTGCTCTCTGTCATAGCGCTGTGGAGCTGTGGAAGTTTCTGCAGGCTGGCCAGTTCGTCAATCACAAACCAGACCTGCTTTTGCCCCGGCTTGGGAATCTCCATCAAGCGCATCACGAGGATGTCAATCCAGAGTGAGATGAGTGGGCGCAGCACCTCGCGCTGAGACTTCTTGGAAGTAATAAAGATCCAACCTTCGCGCTGCTTAGCCCAATCGGTGGCGTTCCACATCGACGTGGTTTCTTCCTTGCGCGGGAGCAACCGGAGACTCTGCGCGACTAGTCCGAGGCTGGCAAGAACGCCCGCCGCCTGAGGGCCAGCCTTGCGGTCGATGTAGAACGCCATCTCCGTCCCCTTGACCTTCTTTTGTAGGAGAGTTTCATCGGCCATCCATTCGGCCAGCGTGTGGGGCGTGGGTCCTTCGCGGAGCAGATGGGCGAAGATTTGGGCGGGCGTTCGGTAGAAGAACTCCTTGTTCGAACTGTTGGAGCTGCCGCCCGATGGTTGGTATAAGGATTCGGAAATCGTTGTGGCTTCCTGGTTGCTCTCGATCTCCATGGCGGGCGACCAGAACGGGCAACGCGCGTCGAGCGGATTGAGGATGATGTCGCCGCGTTTCTTATCGTAGAATCGCTGCACGAACTCCGAAGCCGGGTCATACACAATCGCCACATCTCCACGGTCCCGGATCTGTCGAAGTAGCTGCATGATGAGCGTCGTCTTGCCCGCGCCGGTGTCGCCCATCATCTGAAAGTGCTGGGACTCCTTGCCGGGCGGAATCCGCATCAGGCCGGTCATCTCCGTGGTCTTGAAACCAAGTCCCAGATGAGCTTGGTTGCCACCCTCCTTACTGGCTCTCCATGCACGGAACTCGCCCAGGGGATTACGCCAAAACTCACGCATGACGGCGCGGTGGAACTCGCGTGGGCTCATCATTTCGGGGCCACGGAGGACGCGGCCATACTTTAGAACTTTGAGCCGCTTGATGTCGGCTGGGACCGCAAACCAAAGCATGATGGCCAGCAGTACCCCAGCTTCGATGTAGGTCAGGAGAAACAGGTGCGGAAGGCTTTCGCCTTTGAAAAACGTGAGGCGAAGCCAGCCATATAGAGATGCGTCCTGTAACCTCTTCGGAAGACCCCGCCCAAACCACCGATAGCCCTGTGCCTGCGGAAGCGCAGTGAGCTGGATGGGTACGGTCTTCCCGTTCGGCAGCGTCGTTTGGCCATCCTCGAAATCAAATGGAAGGGCAAGACGCGGCTGTCTCTTCGTCGCACCGTAGAGATAGAACAGTCGGTACTCACCGGCTTGGTGGAAGGCCGAGCCAGCGGCTGCGCGGACGTATTCCGTCAAGTAGCTCCGTTGCATGATGGACATGGAAAACGCGACCCTCTGCCATGCAAAAAAGCATAGACACATGAGCGCTACTCCAATTGCCGTGAAGGTGTACACCGGCACGGTCGGCGGTGTGATAAGCGTCTCTTTTCTGCCCCAGGTCGATGCCATGGTTTAGCTCTCCTTTGTGCTGTTCAACCGTTCTGTTTGCTCTGCCAGCTCACGGGCGATCTTCCGCTTCACTTTCTGCACCTCCGTGTGAATTTTCGTGTACTCGGCCTCGGGGAGCGCGCGGGTCTGCCCGATCATCTTCAGCATGTTGACCAGCAACATGCGTGTAGCCACGAGTTCCACCAGAACCACGTCAGGACCGCTGCGCTGCGCTGCTTCGATCAGAATCTCGCGCGCCCATTCGCTCACAGCCTTGCCGTTGTGAGCGGCGGCGGATTCAAGCAGCCGCAACTCCGGTTCAGTCAGTTTGGAGTTGACGGAGAACACCCTGCCGCTACGCCCGCGCGAGCGGCGAAGCCGGGTGCCAAGGTCGAGATCATCGGGAGATGTTGTGCAGCTCATAGCTACCTCGGAAATGCTGGATTCCTATAGGAATCTGCGAGTTCCTATAGGAATCCAATGCCTGGTAAGTGATTCATTAGAAGGCGGATTCCTATAGGAATCCACTTTCGGCTGAGACGACATCCTTCGAGGGATGGAGTGTCAACCTTCTTCCGGTGCGCAGCACCGTAGTGGCTCTGCCACTGCATTAGCAGCGGGATCATGCTTTCGATCCCGCCACAAATGCCGCTGGTTGTGCGGGTGCATGTGCTGGCGATGAGGCAGCGGATACTGACTTCCTTGCTGGGGGCTCCGCGGCATCATTAGCTGGCGCTCTGCGAATGCGAAGCGTCGAAGAGGCCTGCTTCGCTTGTGGTGTCTTCAGAAAGTCCTGGAAGTCGCGATCTTTCAGGAACACATAAGCGAGCGCCTGTTCCACCACATCATCCGCCGATGCGTGGATGAAAGCGGCGTACTGATCGACCTGCGTAGCGGTTGAGTCAGTGAGCCGGATAGAGGCGCTGACCTGGCGGGTTTGAATGACTTCGAGTAATGGCATTGCTGTTCTCCTTTGGGTGATAAATTCAGGCGACTTTGTTGCGTGCAATCATGCGTTGCGCCGTGGCCGCAATCTCCCGCGCCCGAGCGGAGCAAAGTGCTGCGGGAATCTCAGGCTGTCTGCGGCTCTCAAGCATGGTGATTACGTCCGCGATGGATGTACCTTCCATCAGCCAGAGACGGGCCGAGGACATATCGACTGTGCGCTGGGCGTAGTAGGCGGGATTGGGCTTGTCGGAGCGCCGCGAAGCAAGCTCCAGAGTGAGCGTCACGGCATCTTTTCCGCGAGCAAGCTCGCGCGAGACCCAAGCCCAATCGTGCTCGGAGTTGGTCTGCATATCTCGGCGAATCGGCTGCTGCGGGATGGGCGGAATCACGCAGGCTTCGCGCAGGACATACAGGTGAAAGTCATCCGGCTGGTAGGTTGCATCGGAGAGGTATTCGACGGTGACGAACTGGGCGGGATCGTACTTGCAATTCTTGAATCCGGGGATACGAAGAACCCGGTTGCAGTCCGTGCAGGAGATGTCGCCGTGGAAGGCCATCGCGAGGAGCTTGAGCGTCATCTCCTGCGTGTAAAAGTCGAAATCCTCCACACGCCACAACACCTGGTATTTGCCGGCTGATGTGGAGACGATCACGTTCGGCTCCGGTACAAGCTCTGAGGCCCGGAGCGCAGCGAGCCGGGACTCTCCATTCACGTCGATGTCGATGTACAGGTGGCGAATCGAAGCGATGCAATCCTTGGTGCGCTTCCGGCTGCCGGAAAGCAGCGGATTGGCAGCCACATAGATATTCGCTCCATGGTGGTTTTCATGAGCGAGCCAGCCACGGTAACGGGGCGCGAGCGCACGTTCCAAAGGAACGATGCGTTGCTGTGTTTTTGCGGTGCTCTCGTTGCGAAGCAAGAGAGCGATCGTGTCGCCCGGAGCGAAGCAACGGGTAAGAAAGTCCTGGGCTGTTCCATTCATCTCGATACCTCCAATCCGACCTGCACTGCGAGCGCGATGCCACGGGCCTTTAGCAGCCGAAGAAGTCCGGCTCGATGCCGGACCCTTCGGACAGGAGGAAGGGCCTATGCGGCCTCTTCCTCGGTGGATTCATCCTCGTCTTCCGCCGCCGCTTTCTGAGCCCGATCCAGCTTGAGAATCGAGTTCACCCGGATCTCCCAGATGGTCTGCTCCGAGTTCGTCTTCTTGCTGTCATACTTCCGGCTGCGCAGCTCGCCCTCGACCTGGATATGAGCGCCCTTCTTGAGCGTGGCTGCAAACTCTCCGAGCTTGCCGAAGACCACGCAACGGTGCCATTCGGTGTGCTCGATGTACTTGCCGTCCTTCTTGTAGGAGGACTTGGTTGCCAGCGAGAGAGTGGTGAGGCTGCGGTCGTTGTTGGTGCGAACTTCTGCATCAGCGCCGGTGAATCCGATGAGGGTGACTTTGTTTGAGTACATGGTGGTGATCTCCGTTTCGTTGAATTTCCCGTATCCTGCTCGGGTCACACTTGGCAAAGCCAGCGAGTGGGCCCGGCTCCCAAGTGCCAAGGAGTGCTTTCTTGGTGGGGCCCGAAAGAAGTTTGAGCAGCGTTCGTTGCTGCGGCTTTCAAACTTCTTTTGGGAGGAACCGAGACCCCGCAGGGGCGACATAGTCGAAGCAGAACGACGCCGAGCCGCAGGGCGCCGGTTTGGCCCCGAAGCGTGACCCCGAGCAGAGGACGGGATACGAGGCGGAAGGCTCCCCGATGCACCTAGGTCAAACTCTCGATCTCGGCGCTGAATGTTCGCCCAGACCGCAGCTCCTCTCATCGCTCCAAAGGCTCCATAGAAGGGGGGCTCAGAGCACCCTCCGTTGCGTTCTCGGCTATGCCGAAATGCCACACTGGGCGCTTTTAGAGACGAGTTGGGCTGTGCAGCCGATTTGGCAGCATGACGGTACATCGAAGTGACCTCGATTCGGGTTCGGTTCTTTAGCTGTTTGCCCGATGCTCAGGCGGCGGGAGCACGATAGATGTCCTCCGTCTGGAAGCTCTGGTCCGCGTGGGTGTATCCGTTCACGGTAATCAGCTCGCGCACCCGGCGGCGGCCCGTGGCATCGCGCTCGCAGTACAGAACGAAGTCGATGGCCTCTGCTGTCTCCGAGCGTATGAATGCGTGGTTGAGATTGGCCCTGGCACTCAGGGCCAAATCAGAAAGCCTATTCAGGGCATCCCATGCGGACTTTGCATGGATGGTGGAGAGCGTTCCACCATGCCCGGTGTTCATGGCTTGCAGCAAGTCATAGCCGCACTCATCACGTATCTCACCCATGATGATGCGGTCGGGGCGATGACGCAGAGCGGCGGCGAGAAGCTGGCTCGGTGTGATGGCAACCTGGCCTGGAATCGCCTCCACAGCCTCCCAGCGGACGGCGTTGGGATGGGAAACCTTGAGCTCTGCCGGCTGCTCGATGACAACCAGGCGTTCATTCGCAGGAACGTGATCAAGGAGCGCTTTCATGAGCGTCGACTTACCCGAGCCAGTTCCCCCGCTGATCATGCCGTTTTTCTTATCGTTCATGAGGCCGACTACGGTGTCCCGCACGGTTCGTGGTAAGCTCCCAGACGCAATCAACTCGTCGGATGTGTACCAGCGGTTGAATTTGCGGATTGTCATCGTGATGCCATGGATCGAGGGAGGCGGTCCGACGACGGCGACCCGGGAGCCATCAGGGAGTCGCGTGTTGAGGATAGGGTTCTGATCGGACAGGTTCTGCCCCAGCTTTCGCGCGATCTGCTGGGTCGCTGCAAGCAGAGTCTCCGTCGTCAATCCACCGGTGAGCGGGATGTGCTCCATCAATCCATTCCGGTCGGCATAGACCCCAGTCGTTCCATTGATCATGAGGTCAGAGATCGAAGGGTCGAGGATGAGCGCCTGCATCTCTTCCGGAAAGAAGCCAAGCACGAGATCCCAACTCATCGGCTTACCCCTGTCGAGCGTGCAGCGGTAGGTGAAACTCCCATCGCCGGAGCCGTTGCGATCTGCGGAGAGGCCGCAGGATCGATCGGTTCTACCGACAGCCTGTTCTCATGGAACTCGGTAATCGTAAGGCCCAGCGGATTGATTGTCTCGAATTGAGGGAAGGTCTGCGCTGCAGCACTGACTTGGGAAGGATTGAGGTAGTACGTCACGGACAGCACCCAGTGCTCTTTGCGAGGTTGCCGTGAGTTGCGGGGAGAGTAGATTTTTGTAATGTTCACGAGGGCTGTACCACGCGCAATTGGAGAGTCCTTGACCGTCTCCTGAGACATCGACGTGATGGTGACCCCGTCGATCTCGACGTCGCTCTGCTCGATCTGGTTGCCCAAAACCTGCGAGACCAAATGGACCGCGTTGTCCTCAGCCATGTATTGATTTGCAAGCTGCGTCGACAGGAAGTAATAGTTCATCGGATACTTTTTCGAGATCGTCTCCCGATTGATGGTGTACCGGTAATTCGCCCAATCCGTTAGGTAGGTACGAACCTCGCCTTCGCGCGGGGAATACGCCAGGTCGGAATACTGGATCGCAGTTGCCTTACCCATTTCATCGATTCTTATGTAGCGCGTCAGAACCGGTCGGTGCGCAAGCGAAACGATGACGCCAAACGATCCGAGGAGCAGCAAGCTTCCGGCCGTGATAACCAGCCGACTCAGCTTGCGTTCGGCATAAAAGCCGACGTACTTCTCGTTTGCAATCTCGTCGACGAGCAAGACCTGGTTGGGACTTAGACTTTCAGTCTTCACGTACCCTCCTCAAAGTGACAACGTGATGCGGATGGTAGCGGATAGAGTCCGGCGACATCGGTGAGTGTGAGTCCCGACGGAAGAATCCGTCCGGGTGATCCGGCATCGTGATGAGTATCCGGTAGAACAGGAGGCACACCAGACCAAAGACGGCGATGACAAAGAGCATAGCGAGCCATCGAACGATGAACTTCAGGCCGCGAGGTACACAGAGGTAGGCATAGATCAGTGCAAGCATCAGGCCGCTCCTATCGCCGCCGCCCTGATGAGCAAGGCTTCGGCCACTTGCATCACTCTTCCGGCAGCACCCGATCCGCCGCCGAAGAGGGTTTGTGTGATTGTTGGCACCATCGTCATGTTGAGGATGAAGGCGATGAATACAGCGATCACTCCGTACAGGTTCGCGATCCACATCGGGAGCGAATAATCGCCGTTGAACGTTTGTTGAAGAAAGGCCACGATGAACCCCGACCAGACGAATATAAAGGCAGCCGCGACAGCCCGAATCATCGCGAAACTGAGCAGCACATCGACGAAGTTGTAGAACTTGCCCCGGAAGGTACGGGACATTAGAAGAGGTACGAAGATTGGTCCAAAGAGTGCCGCCACGCCATAAAAGATGAAGGACGAGCAGTTGATAAGAAAAAGGATTCCGCCGGCAAGTCCAACGAAGACATATACGAGCAGATAGGTCAGGATCTCCAAGGGCGCCAGGTAGCTGGGCTGAGGTGTGCTGTTGAGCGCATTGCTGAGCGCCTGCTGCAACTGATTCAGCGAGTTCTGATCGAGTGCCGCAACGATGACCTGCGCGAAGTACGAGAACAAGTGGTTGAAGCCGAAGCTCGCCCCTGGGAATGGTGTCGTCCAGTAGTTGATGATGAGCAGGCAGATGATGAGCTGAAGCAAGAATTCCACTAGATCGCCGATGCGAACAGGCTGGGCACTCATGCTGATTGTCATCGTCGAGGTGTTCCAGTGAATTACCATGCGAACGAGCTTCATGAGGCTCACAAAGGCTAAGAGAGACATACCTACAGAGGAAAGCGCGTCTCCATTTTGAGTGGTCAGATTTGTGAGGTTGTTGGTGAACTGGTATAGCCAGTCAACGCCCGGGGCGGTGCCGGTCTGCAAGAAAAAAGCAGAGGAGGCCATCGTCTGGAGGATCATTTGTGGTTACTCCTCTGTTCCAAGATGCGTAGCGATTAGTGATTCGGGGCCGTGGCCGCTTTCTGTGCATTGCGCTCACGGATCCGCTGAATGGCCGCTTTGTCGTCGCGATCGATCTGTGCTGCCTTCTCGCGTTCGGCTGCGGTCTTGGCTGTCGATGCGGCCGTCTCCTTGCTCACCTGAAGCTCATGGGCTAGAAGTGTGCCTATCGCTGTCAGAACTGCAAGGATGCCGATCAAGAGCTTTGTTCGAAGTGCTTGCTGCATGGCCCCTCCTTGTTAGGGCAGGTACGTGTCCCAAGTATGGGAGCTATTGGCTGGCGCCGAAGAGAAGACGGAACGCTGTTGTTGAACGAACGCAGCATTGTTGATCTCATCCGCTGCGGCTGTTCGCTGCGCCATGTTCTGCACCGCCGCCTGAGCGGCTTCGCAGGCATGGAGCGCACCTTGCGCTTGGGACTCATTGAGATGGTGAGCGTTCGCCATGTTCAGGAGATTGAGCTGTTCAAGCTCCGTCGTCGTGAAGGATGTGGTATCGAACTGCGACTGCGTAAGCGAACTCTGAGGCAGCAAGTTTCCATTACGCATCATGTTGTAATTGCCTACCGACCCAAGGCATTGGCTGGAGACCCCGTCCATGGCTTCCATTCGCGAGAGAGTTGCCAGAGCATGACTCGACCCGAGAACCTGTCCGCGAAGGAAGGACGACGAAGTCGAGTTCAGGCCAAGATTCATGAGCCGCCACACCAAACTCGACGTGCCCGGCGCTTGACCGTTCATGGCAGCCTGAAGTCCACTCGTCTCCCCGTACTGGTTGGCGAAGCTTGATAGAGTCAGCTGCGACTGGATGGTTTGCCAGATCGACTTGCTGCTGAAGTTTTTCAGGTTGCCATGGATCATGTTGTAGGTCGTGATGGCCTGCTGGTAGTCCTTGTCAGCCGTCGCCAGCAATTGAATCGTATTGGCGAGTTGCTGCTGCCACGTAACACTGTTCTGCACGTTCTGGTAGATCTGTTGCAGGGCATGGGCAGACTGCGTAGGGTCGAAGACAACGCCACCAAATTGCGCATGGCCGGGCAGTGCGGTAAGCGTGAGGAAGAGGGCCGCGAGGGCTCCGCTGCGGTACTTAGTCAGAAGTAGCTGCATGGTTAGCTCCTTTACGTCACATTGCTGGTTCCACGCGGTGTTCTGCGTAAGAGGGGATGAGGAGATCACGGCCGATGTAGACCCGAGCTCGGGAACCTTCCTTGAGGGTGATGATTGGAAGGCGATTGAGGAAGTGGTTGAGGATCTGTTCGGCTTCCTCGCTGGATTGTGAGGAGATTCCGTTCCGAATCTGAGCCGACGGATCGAGGATGTTGGTGTTGCCGACCTGGGCGAGGCCACCCAAACCGCCGATTGTGGCGGCGACGGCAAACGTTTGTAGATAACGATTATCTACCTTGGTCGCGAGGCCGGTTGTGCCAAGCGGGTCAAGACCAGCGAACTTGTCGAGGTCGATGGAGAACCCATCGGGGCATATTGCCCGGTGAAACGAGACCACCATCTTGCGCGCTTGGCTGCTGTTCACGGCCTGGACGCTTCCTACCAGTCGTGTCCCTTGTGGCAACAATAGCTGTTGGTGATCATGCGAATAGTAGTCGGTGGTGAGCATGAGGAGGATCGGCCCGGACAGGCCTCCGTCGATGTGGTTGGTGACGACGCCTTCGAAGACACTTCCTTCGAACACTCGATAGAGCTTGCCGTCGAAGGTATCGAAGTCGTATTTGCTGATCGCGGCGTCTTTCGGCTGCGGCTTGCCGTTTGCGGCGTCCTCGACTCCCTCAACTGTGCCGGGCTTCTCAAGATGCTCACTGAGCGCTGCCGAAGGCAACTGGGCTGAGGCAGGATGTGTCTGGGTCGGAGCATTCTCGGCTGCTGGCCGGGCGAAGTCAACGGCGACGGTGTCGCTGTCGAGCGCATCCTGGTGCTGCTTCTCACGGGCTAGTGCAGCTTGCTTCGCCTGGGCTTGACGCTCGGACATCTGCGAGGTCGCCTGTGGCGCGTTCGGGTTGTTCGGTCCGTAAAGGGCTGCTCGCTGTGCCGCGGTCATCGGCGGAGCATTCGGAGACTCCGGTCCGGGCGCCTCTGCACCCTGAATCTGTGCGAGCAGAGCGGCAGTTGCGAGACGCTGCTGCTGCTCTTCCTGATCCTTCTTTGCGGTTTGCTCCTGCTGGGTCTCAAAGCTATTCACTTGCTGCGGATTCGCGGCAGCCGGCCGAGCAGCCATCAGGCTCTTTGCCGGAGCAGCCCTCTTTCCAGCGTTTACGACGCTCGATACCACAAAGATCAGCAAGATGATGAACAACAGGATTAGCAAGGGCTGTTTCTTGTTGAGAGGAGTCCCGGCCTCTGGTTGCTCGGGGACGGTTGCAGGAGGACTAACAGGTGTCTCGGTCATGACTAGCTCCCCGCCTTGATCTGCCGAAAGTCGACGCGCTGCTTGCCAATGGAGAGGTATCCCTGAGCAACGGTCTTTGGAATCGTATAGAGGCCATTGGCGAAGTCGTAGTTGATGAGCGAGCCCTTGCCATCCTTTAGCTCATAGAGCGCAGGGGTCTCCTGAAACTTGCCTCGTAAATAGGTGAACTTGTCATCGCGCCATATCTGCTCGACGCCAAGTGCCGCGCCCTTCTTTTGGTCCCAGGTGTAGTCGAAGTGCAACGTGCCGGGATAGGTGGCCTTATAGCTCTCGGCTGCCGTCGCGACTGCCTTATGGTCGGCCTCCAAAGCCTTGCGGGCATCGTCAGCCTCCTTCTTCAGCTGTGCTTCCTTCGCGTCAGCCTCAGCGGCGGGTACGAAGACAGGTGACTTCGCTATATTCTCCGCGGCTCTTGGGTCGCTCGATGTGACGTAAACCTTCGAATCAAAATGAGGATTGTCTTTCTCGGTGGAGATCTCCTTCAGTTCGATCGTGTACTCATTGCCGTGATCAGAAACGATGTGGAGGTCCGTGGTGCTATCGGCAACCTTGGGCTTGATGGAGATATAACGACTGGCCACATGCCCGGCGTCGAAGACCCAACTGACCGTGTCGCCTCCGAAGACGGTCGCGACCTTCTCCTCGGCAGGCAATTCGATCAGTGTTGATTGGAGAAGGGCGGCGCGGACCACTGGGGGTGCGGCGGCATCCGCCGTGACGATAGTGCGAGGCGCACTTGGCTGAAGATGCGGAGTCTGTGCATTCCCCGCAGCGCCGATGGCGGCCGCGGTCACAAAGGTAAAGAGCTTTGAAGTCATAACGTCTCCTTTGAACGGGTTTGTGTTGCCTAGCCTGCTATGCCGACTCGCCCTGCGCAAAACGCTCAATGCCCTCATGAAGTCCGTACATCTCGATCAGCTTCGAACGCCGCACCTTGTCCTTCGGCTTCGTCGAAAACTTTGCGTAACTCCGGCTGTCGAGATTGAGGGTGATGACTTTGGTGATGCCGTCACGCCGGACGTAAAGCCCTTCGCGCGGACGCAGGCTCTCAAAGAGATCCAACTGCTGCTCGCTGAGCTTGAAGAGCTCGCCATAGAACTTGCGGTTGAAGGTCGCGTCGGGTAGGAACAGGAACGAAGTACACGAGTTCACGATGGAGTCAGCGTTCTCGCCTAAATCATTCGCAGACTGCCCGATCATGGTCACGCCACCGAGGTTCTTCCGCACCGTCTTGATGGAAGCAAGTGCCCCTTCAAGCAAATGCTTGTTCTTCATGTTGGAAAAGATCTCTTCAATGAGCACATGCTTGGGAACACCTAGGTTCCTCGGGTCGTAGAGAATATCGTCGATACGGCGCAAGATCCAGACCATCAACGGTTCGATGAGGTCGGCATACTGCTTGTTGTTGACACCTTGGAAGTCAAAGCACTGCAAACGCGCCATGCGCAGGCTATCCTCCGCGTTGTCAAAGACCGCGTGGTAAACGCCCTGATCCTTCCACTTCGCCATGTAACGATCGAGGTGTTTGGGCAGTGTCAGATTGGCGAGCCTACGCATGGCCTGCGGCAGGTTGTAAATGCCTCTTACTGATTTGAAGACATCGTCATCGTCCTCAGGGCCAAGCGTCGCCCCCGAGTTGGTGAGCAGCAACTTAACGAAGGAATGAAGGAACGCGATATTCGTTTCGGTTGGCTCAAGTGCAAACGGATTAATCCTTGGACCGTCTTTGCCGACCCGATCGATCCGACCTCCGTAGAGTTCGACCACGCTCTCGTAGCTGCCGCCGATATCAAAAATGAAGGTAAAGCCGCCATACTTTTGCTCCAGGCTGAGCATCTGGCAGGCATGGACGCTCTTGCCGGTTCCTGTTGGGCCGATGATGAGCTGAACGCGTACACCGTTCACATAGGTGTCCTGGAAAAAGGGTGTCCGGGTCCGGGTCTCGAAGATGTTCAGGTACTCAGCGTCGAGGTCATCAGAATGCGTGTGACCCAAGTGGGGCGCGAAAATGCTGGACAGCCGTGCGTGATGATCTTCCCGCAGCCAGAGTGGATACACGTTGAACTGCCGATTGCCCGGAAACATCGCGTAGAAGGCGGAGAGATTGCCGTAGGTCTCTTCCATGATGGGAGCACGGGCGTCCACGAAGAGCCGATGGACAGCAGGCGTTGCAGCGCGTAGCTCTGAGGCGGACCCCGCCGAAAGCAACAGCCGCAAGGCGTAATCGCCCTGACCAAGCTTGTCGAGCGATGAAACGACTTCGCTGAGGTTGTCGACATTGCTGGAAACAGCTTTCGCTGTAGCCGTGGTCTCGAGCGGGGCAGCATTTCTTCCGCTCATCAGACGTTGTAAAGGAGAAAGCTTGAAGAATTCTAGAAACTTCTCTTGGCTTGTCACTTCCTTACGTGTGGCACTGTCCGACTGGGGCCGCCACACAGAACATAGAATGCTGTCGCAATCGAGCTCCATGAGGCCCATAAACAGACAGGGACGAGAGATCTCCGGCGTACCGGTCAACGGGAACATCTGGACAAAGCGGCGTCCGATGCGGAGGTGCTCGCTGTGCCACTCAACTGGGGACCTCACGATCTGCCGGTCTGCACCAGCATCCGAGCGCAGATGGACATCGGATGCCCATTCTTCAAGGTTGAAGAGATAGCTGAAAAACTGAAAGGCTTGCTCCTTGCCAAGGAGCTTCAGGCCGACTGATTCGCTCAGGTGCGACTCAAGGATTGTTGCCGCTTTTTCGAGTTCAAAGAGCTGTCGGTCAGTCGCGATGCTTTGATCTTTCGGCTTGCGGCTTAGCGGGTTGCTGACATCAGGCTCGATTGTGAGGCACCAGTGCAAGTCGATCCGACGGAACCGGGCTGCCCGGTTCAGAAAGTTGATGCGGTCATCCGCGAATGCTTGGGTGACGGCGTCCGGATACTTTGTTTGCCGAGGGAGAGAGAAACCCGCCCGGACGCGAGTGTACTGATATAGGCAGGCTCCTTGAGGAAGCCCTCGGAGCGAACCTTCCACGCCGCGCACCCTGGCGTATAAGTCTTCATCCGTCCGGCTTTCCGCATCGATACCATCAAGCGAGAAAAGGCATCCGTAGCCTCCGGCTTTGAGCGCGAAAATGCTATTGCCGACAAAGTGCGAGATTGGCACAATGCTGCTCGCTGCGCCAGCCTTGGTAAACCACGGTGCGTTATTTGCGAGGGTCATAGTAGCTCCTCTGTTTTAGGCTCAGAGACCAAAGTTGAAACATCTTGGGGTGCTTGCGAACGATGAGCCACGCTCCAAGTAACAGCGCCGGAAAGCTGAAGATAGCGAGCCATTTGAAACCGGCGAGGAAAACCGTCACCGTGACGAAAACAATGGACATCCACGCTGACAGTTCGAGACCTAATTTGGTCCTGGGTCGATTCAGTGCGCCATTGATTGGTAACGGTTCTCCCCGCTTCGTAGTGTGCATGGCTACGTCACATCGATTGGCCGGTCAGTGAACCAATCCAGCCAGCACCCCATCCGAGTACGCCTGCACCGAATAGCGCACCGAATAAGCCTGGAATTGCATCTTGGAAACGTCCACTCAACATCCGGATTCCAGCGAAGATCAAACCGCCGAAACAGATGACGGCACCCGCATAAATCGCAAAAGTTTTGAACGTTCCCATGAGCGTCTGAGCACCTGAGAAGTCCATCGTTCCCTGAGCATGAGCTACGCTCGCGAATGTGAGCGCAAAGAGGGTCGGAGCCATCACGCGAGTGGCCTGGGCGAGGCGTGACTTGAAAGAGGGTTGGACCTGCCGGACGGCGGTCTGGCAAGACAACCGATTGGAACTCTTGGCCAATCGGACTCGACGGTGGGATTCGTTCACTTTGCACCTCCGCTGACTTGGCGTTCGTCAGCTATGGCGCAAAGTTAATTCCGTTTCAAACCGCCCGTCCAATTCCTTGGAGGATGAGCATTATTCCGTGGGGTTATACAGTCATCGTTGCGGAGGACTATCCGAAGTTAATCCAAGGGCAAACGATGGAGCACTTCTGGCTCTCCAGCGCCACCAAGAATCATCAGACTTGCCTCGGTTGTCTGGCGGCCGACAACACAGCACGAGAGGCTCGTGCCATCCTCGAAATCGATCTGGATTTCGGTGCCCTCCGTGGGGTCGCGAAAGATCCTTAGTGCCTGGATCGTCTTGCCAATGACTTGAGGACACTCGACAGGATCTCTATCTGAACTCATACCGCTTTCACCCCTCCGGCAACTACCACTTTGTCCCTTATTAGGGAAATCGTCAAGGCTTCCACAGACTTGAAGGGTGAGCAAGCCGAATCCTGCCGAAACCCGCAAATCACGGAAGGCCAGGACGGCTGCCCATCAAGAAACATACGACATTTTCCTACAGCGGCTCATTATAGCGAGAGAAGAATTGGGATTGAGTCAGCGTGACGTGTGTGAGCGCATGGGAATGCCGCACTCCTTTCTCTCGAAGTGTGAAATTGGCGATCGTCGGGTGGACGTAATGGAATTTTTACAGCTTGCCCAAATCTACGGCAAGCCTCTTCAATTCTTTCTGGATTGAAGGGGCTGCGAACTGCTTTCACACCAGCACAACGTCCAGACGATCCGCCAAATTCAAGACCTCCGGCCGGGCACTGCCGTCTGCTAACAGGAGTGATTCAGGTCCGCTGACCGGGATGAAGGACAATCCCTTGAGGCGCGGCTCGAATAGAACAACCGCCTGAGCCCGATCGTCCTGGCGTGATGTCCAAAGCAATCCATCCGCGTTTGAGTGGTCACCGTAGAAACGAGCTGCCCACTTCCTGGTGATCGGATACTCGGCAGCCTCGGTATCGATTAGATCGCACCGACGCACGCCAAGTTTCTTCAAAGCAATCGAAGTGAGGTCTATCAAACGGAGGTGCCGGGGAGAACGGATAGCCGAAGACACCTGGCCATCAACGTGGGAAACCTTCGACAGAGTCTTGAATCCGGCATGGAATGGAACATCATGGAAGACAGTCTCCATCAGAGCGCAGTCCAGAGTGGTTCCTGCATAGAGCGTAGGGACCAAAGTGCCGCTGTTATCCAATAGAGGACTGAAGCGGGCGTCGCCCGTATTGGAGGGATTGAACTGGTCTGGTTGATAGAGCGACGAATGAACCCGGTGGAGCGTCTGACCTTCGCCCCATTGGATCAGTGTCGTCCGAAGCGTTCCTGTGGAAGGAGGCTGAGCACCCTTAGCCATGCTGCAGACCAGTCGCCTCGGTCATCGCAGCCCTTAGAACAGCCTCTGGTTGGCTCCCAACAATCTCTTTCGGCGCGTGCCCACCCAGATAGCTGTTCACGCCGGCAAACCAAAACGCGATCTCCCATCCACTCCTCGCTTCAAGGACATGCAGTATTTCCGCGATAACAGGTAACGGTCGGACTGCGTCCCGTGTGCTTAGGGCGTACAACGGATAGAGGTCGATGCCCTTATTGGTAATGGCGAAGATCAGTCGCCCCTGTTTCCAACGATTCGGCTGGGAACTCGGATTCTTGACGCTGAATGAGCCTAATTCTGCGATAGCCGTCGCTGGCGCGAAGTCGCCGCTCTCAAGAACCATCGAGCGGGCTGCGCTCATCATTTTGGCTTCTCGGAGCTTTGTCGGGGAAAGTTCGAGTTCCGGCGTCAACGCCTCTACTACCGCGTTCCACTTTTCAGTTCGCCGCACGTCAATGAGATCGTCCATCAAGACCGCTACCTGTTTAAGCATTGCAAACTTCTTCTGTCTGGTTACGTCGTCTTCACCCGCGACGACGAAGGCAAGTACCTGGGCATGCTCGGTTTGGAGGCCCGATGCGATGTCAGCGGAACTTCCTTCTCTGACATCCCATGCCACGCTGCGCTTCTGCTGAACCATCATCAAGAACCTCTGCGATATACATTATCACGCATGCACTCTTGCGTATCGCATAATCAATGGGAAGTTTCGCTCGTCGGAACTCGCCGTCCGCTAGGAGGTCTCCAAAAAACGCACAACAGAGCATGTTAGCGAGGGTTTGGAGACCGGAGAGGCCTAAATCTGCCTTGTTTGAGCCTGAATCGTTTCCATTGGGTCTCCGATGAGGTCGATGTGCTCCCAAGCGAGCGAGGAAAGGCACCTCAACAGCGCAGGAGCGAGGATTAGTCCTTTTCGGGTGAGGCTTGGACCGCCCTCTCCATGTAGACGGTATTCCAGAGCGGGATCATGGCTGTGCCGAGAGCCAGGCCGCTTGCCCGGTATCGCTGCTGCTCGAAGCTGCGGTCTGATCTCTCCGAAAGCGGCAGAGGGAGATGGCTCTGGCGAGCGCGTTTTGGGCTTCCCCTTGTTGAGACCTGCGTGAACGCGGCGGCTCTAATTGCCTCGCGGACACGTTCGATTACGTAAAATTAGGAAAGAAGAATCACGTGTTGCCGCACTTTCTCGATCAGGCTGCTCACAAGCACAACGCCTTTGTCGGTCTGCATTGCGGTCCGTGTCGGCTCCTGGACAGCGTGCTTGTGGTGAGGAGTCGTGAAAAGCGCGAAGCCGAAGTCTGGCAGAGCCAATAAAGTCTCGCGTTCGGCGGGAGAAAAGATCGAAAGACGGGGCATGATGCTGCTCTTGCAAACGGATAATATGAAAACGACGGTTCGCTTGATTGGTACATCACCGGACCTGAGTTTTTTTCGTTCTCGCAAACAGTTCTCAAAGGGTATTCGCTATGCTCGGTTCCGAGAACACAGGAGAAGCCTTTCCATGCTAATCGGCTCCGCTCGGGTGTCCACCCAGGATCAGAACCTCGAACTCCAAACCGAAGCGCTCACCAGAGCTGGGGGCAGGAAGATCTTCTCCGATAAGCTCAGTGACAGTCGTGCCGAACAGCCCGGCCTGACCCAAGCGCAGGAAGTTTTACGGGAGGGCGACACCGTGGTCGTCTGGAAGCTCGGTCGGTTAGGCCGTAGCTTCAAGCATCTCGTGAACCTGGTTGGCGAAATTCACCATCTGGGCGTGCAGTTCAAAAGCCTCGCCGACGCACTCGAGACTGGAACACCCCAGGGACGCTTCTTCTTCCACGTGATTGCCAATCTTGCCGAGATGGAACGGGAAGTCACCGTTGAACGTACCCGCGCCGGTCTCGAAGTTGCTCGACAGCTCGGACGTAAGTGCGGACGCAAACGCCAGATGACCGAAAGAAGGATTAAGTTTTGCCAAGAAACTGCTCGCCAGCGGTGTTCCGCCTCGCGAGGTGGCCGGCAATCTCGGAGTTCCCGTCCCTACTCTGTATCGGTGGGTTCCCGCCTCGACCCGCCCTTAGCATGATTCATTTGCTTCTGACGGAAACTTCAAAGGAGGACACAGTGAGTAGCTATACTCGCCTAGTTTTGACACTGATCGGCTTTGTCCTCCTCATTTTGCTTTGTTTGTCTGTGGGGGCAAGGCCGATTGGCTTAGATGGGCTTATTCACGGAATCTTTCACTTCAATGGTTCAGCGAACGATGTAGTGGTGATCTATCTGCGGTTTCCTCGTGTTCTGCAAGGCTTGCTGGTGGGTGCGGCTCTGGGGGTTGGAGGCGCTGTGATCCAGGGGCTCACGCGGAATCCGCTGGCGGATCCGGCCGTACTCGGCATCAACGGAGGCGCCTCGCTGGCGTTGGTGATCACGTCCACTTGCTTTCATGGCACCTCCCTTGCGTGGCGCTGCCCGATCGCTTTCGTTGGATCAGCAACAGCGCTGCTGATGGTTTACAGCATGAGCACTCTACTCTCTGCCGGAGGTCTTTCTTCACTGGTCATTCTCGGGGCAGTCGTCGCCGGCTTGACGGCATCGCTCACGACGACTCTTCTGCTGTCCACAGGTCACGATGTCACTAACATTATGTATTGGCTGGTAGGATCGTTGAACGGCTCTGACTGGCCAAACGTGCTGATGGTTCTGCCTTTGATTCTTGCTGGCCTGGCACTCAGCCTCACACTCGCCGGCAGACTTAACGCTCTACGCTTAGGAGAGGATGTCGCCCAGGCACTCGGTGTTGATATGACGCGCACGCGAGCGTGGGGAACGCTGGCGATCCTTCTATTGACGGCTGCGGCGGTGGCGTCAACTGGACCGATAGGGTTTGTTGGGCTGCTTGTGGCGCACATCGTGAGGAGCGTTGTCGGGCTTGATTATCGCAAGGTACTTCCAGGATCAGCGATCGCTGGTTCGTCATTCCTGCTGCTCTGTGATTTCCTGGCACGCACACGTCTCTGGGTTTCCTATGACGAAGTTCCGGTGGGCTTGGTAACTGCTTGTTTCGGCGCACCCCTGCTGCTGTTTCTCCTACAGCGCAGAAGGGTGTACGCAACGTGAGGGACCGACCGCTGAACCACCTGTATCAACATGAAAAGCAGCTTCTCAAGTTCGTCGGCTTGGGCGGACTTGTGCTCCTGCTCGCGGTGGCTGCTGCTTTAGTGGGCTACTATCCTGTTCATCTCCGCGACCTGACCTCAGCCGCCTTGCACACTCAGAACGCCGACCCGCTTGCAACGTATGTAATTCTTGTGCTTCGTTTGCCCCGCCTGCTTGCGGCGCTTTCGGTGGGCGCCGCTATGGCTTTGGCGGGTAGCGTAACTCAATCGCTGCTCCAGAATCCCCTCGCCGAACCCAGCGTGCTCGGCATTAGTGCAGGTGCTTCTTTTATGGCGCTATTTTCGCTGACCGTGCTGCACATATCGCAGACTCTGCTACCGCTGGCAGCTTTTCTGGGCGCCCTGGGGACTGGCGTAGCTGTAATGAGCTTGGCGCGCGGGTTTCGGCGTCGGGAAGCGCTCGATTACAACTCCATGCGGTTGGTGCTGAGCGGCGTGATGGTGAGCGTGGTCTTCTCAGCAGGCACTTTGGCCGTAGTGAATTATGGGCAAATGTTTCAGCTCAATGAGGTAATGCGCTGGACAACCGGCAGCCTGGCCGATGTGGGCTGGGGGCGGGCTTGGCCGATCCTTGTGATCCTTCCTCTGCTGATGCCTGTCGTGCTTCTGTCCGCCCGTACGCTGCGCGTCCACACTATGGGCGAAGAGCGCGCGCGGAGCCTAGGTGCCCACGCCGCGCGCGAACGAGGATGGCTACTGCTAACTAGCGCCGCACTAGTAGGCACGGCGGTCGCCGTTGCTGGTCCTGTTGCCTTTATAGGATTGCTCGTGCCGAATATTATGCGAAGGTGGCACGGCACCATGAGCGTTAGTTCGCTGCTGCAATCAGGCATGCTTGGCGGCGCATTGGTACTAGGTGCCGATTTGCTGGGTCGGAGCATTGTCGCCCCGCTTGAGATTCCGTACGGTCTCATTACGATTATCCTGGGTGCGCCCTACCTGCTGTATTTTCTGATACGAAGACGGCGAATCGCATGATTAAGAAGCCAACTGTTTCGAAGCGACTTGTCGCGGCGGACTTGTCCGTGGGCTTTCCAAGCCGGCCCGCCGCATTGAAATCGCTTTCAATTTCCATTCCTGATGGCAAGATCGTCGTTATCGCTGGCCCGAATGGATGCGGCAAATCGACGCTGCTGCGCGCACTCGCACGATTGATAAGACCTGCAAATGGGGCTGTGCTGCTGGATGGAACCGATGTTCAGCAGCTGACCTCGATTGAAATGGCACAACGTCTTGGGATGCTTCCGCAGGGAGCAGCGGCACCGGAGGGTATGTTGGTGCGGGAACTGGTTGCGTTAGGACGCTACCCCTTCCAACACTGGTGGCAGACCGCCTCGGCTGAAGACGGGTCGCTTGTACTCGATGCTATGAGACTCGCCGGCGTGCTCGCATTAGCCGAGCGCACAGCCGAATCGCTCTCCGGCGGCGAACGCCAGCGTGCTTGGATAGGTATGGTTCTGGCACAACAGACCTCTATCCTCTTATTGGATGAGCCCACGACGTATCTTGATATGGCTCATCAACTCGATGTGCTAGAGCTGTTGGAGCAATTGAATCGTCAACAAGGGAAAACTATCGTGATTGTGCTGCACGATCTAAACCACGCAGCGAGATTGGCCGATCACCTCGTGTTGATGCGAGATGGAGTGATCGTGGTTGAGGGCAGCCCAGCGGAGATCATGACTGTCGAGCGAATCGCGCAGGTCTTTGACGTAGAAGTAGAGCTGCGGCTTGACACGGAGAATGGTAAGCCAACATGTGTCCCTCTTCGCGTAATAAGGCCGTGATTACGAGCCAGAGCTGCTACTTAGGGGAAGACGTATATGCCACTGGGAATCGAGATCGCGTCCAAGCAGATCGCGCTCCAGGTCCTCCATAACTCGATCAGCCGTGATGGGCGTAATCATCTGCCAGTAGCTATCCATGTAGAAGACGTGGCCAGCCTTGACGAACGACAGCCGGTTCCACAATGGCTGGGCCGCCAGCAAGGCCAGTTGCTGCGCCACTTTATCGCGTTCCGCTAAGTTCTCATACGGAGCGGGTGTCACAAAGAAGGCATCGCAATCCAGGTCATCGACCCGCTCCCATGAGACGGTGGTCCCGTGCGAGTCGGAGAGATTCTGGTTGTGCAGCTTTCCATATCGAAGGCCGATAGCCTTCATCAGTTTCGCTGTGTTCTGATTGTCGGGGAAGATGACCATGGATCGGGTGTTGGCCGACACGTGGCCCATGAGAACGCGGAAAGGATGTCTCGCGAAATCTGCGCGCACCTGGTCTATTTTGCGATCCGTATCGGCGATCCCTGCCTCGGCTTGGGGTTCGCGATGAAGCAGCCTGGCAACTTCACGGTGACGCGTGCGCCAATCGGAGAAGTTTGTGAAATCTTTGATGTTGATCGTCGGCGCGATCCGACTCAAAGACTCAGCCGCATTCGGTCCTACCGTAAAGATCACATCCGGCCTGAGCGAGAGCACCTGCTCCACGTTCGGGGGGGCGGTCAGCGGATGGATCGACTGCCAGGTATCCGCGGACATCAGCGCCTGGTCGGTGTAGACCCGGTAAGCGCCTACCGGAGCAATGCCGAGTGCGACGATATCTTCGAAAGTTTGCGGCGCCACTGAGACGACCCGGTACGGGTTCTGCGGAAGCCCGTGTTCCACGGCCGGGGTAGTCGGTAACTTGCAGGCACAGAGCGCAAGCAGCAGCAGAGAGCTCACGATTGCGCTACGCTCCATCAGAACTCCAGCTTCAAGGCGACCTGCAAGGACCGTGGACCCCCTGCGTGGTAGAGGGGGATCAGGTTGCCGAAGGTGTTGGTCGCGTTGCCGATCACGGTAGATGTTGATGTGCCGAAGAACGGCGCGTTGAGCTGCGAGTTAGGCTGGGCAAAGTTGGGATGGTTGGCGAGATTGAACGAATCGGCCCGGAACAGAAGATGGAGATTCTCATGGATCGGAAAGCGGCGCGCAACAGACAGGTCCGGCTCAATCAGGTTGTAACCGCGAAAGGTATTTCGGCCGAGCGTACCCTGGCGGACCGCGCTGAGCGGCGTAGTGGAGTCATAAGCCGCGGCGAAGTTGGACAGGGCCGCCGCGTTCAACTCAAAGCCTCGCGGCACGCCTGGAGCACGGATCGTGAGAGATTGGCCGGGAACGCGATCCGGCCGGAGCGTTGTGCGTTGGCCCTGTACCGTCACGATCACAGAAGCATCCACCGGCGGCGCGCTTTGTAGGTACACCAGCGGGTCGAGGGACCATCCTTCCGCAATGGTACGGACGACCGCCGAGGAATTGGGCAGCGTAGGAACTTCATAGTGCCCCCCCAGAGAGAATGTATTGCGTACATCGAAGTCCGATGGACCTCGATCCAGAAACGGATTGTAATTCGATACGGGCCCGGTGCTGTAAAGATAGCTTGAGGCGTTGTCGAGTGAATGCGCCCAAGTATAAGACGACAGCACCTGCAGTCCATGACTTAGGCGCCGGTTGTACTTCACCTGCAAAGCCTGGTAATTAGAGCTGCTTTGATTGTTGAGCACCTGCGTGACGCCCTGAAAGGTCGGGCTAAGGTTGGGAATTAGGAGGGTGCGCAGCAGCTGCCTTCCTTCAGACCCAACGTAGGTTGCGGTGAGAGACTGCTCGATGCCAAGCTGCTGTTCCACAGCAGCCGACCACTGATAGGTGCGCGGCGACAGCAGACCGGGATCGACGATGGTCTGATTGGTGTAGGGTGCAATGGGCGCAGCGGGGTTGGGAAAAACAGCCTCAGCAGCGGTGAGGGGAAACTTCAGTCCGGCTGTCGTCGTAGCACTGCGGTTCCCCAGCGAGAGGGTGTTTTGCGCCGAACCCTGAACGTCATAGAAGCTGCCAAAGCCGAGCCGCAAAACCGTGGCAGCTCTCGAATCAGGGCGTGTTGTGTAAGCGAGACCGACTCGCGGAGACACGTTCATTTTCTGCGATGAGTAGAGTGGTGTGCCTGCGGGTGCGAGTGCGATCGTGGCGGGGCTAGAAAAGCCGGTGACGGCAAAAGGGCTGGGCCCCGAGATGAAGTCCGGGGCACCCGCATAATCCCAGCGCGCTCCATAGGTCAACACCAACGCTGGGAATGCTCGCCATGTGTCTTCGGCATAGAGACCAAGTGCCGGAAATCGGAAGACATTCCCCGCACTAGCAAGCAATTCCGTTGAGGAGAGAGTGCCGGAAGTGAGGTCGTTGAGGCTGGTGATAGTGAAACCTTCCAAACCGGGGGTGCCGATCTCGTTGCTTGTCAGACTGCGGTAATCCACACCAAACCCGAACTGGTGCTTGCCTGCGGACCACGTCAACTTATCGACTGCGTTCCATTGCGTTTGCTCGTTTGCCGAGTTTGTTCCCCAGACGACGTAGGTAAACTGATTGTTGAAGGAGAGGATCGTCTGGACATAACCGTTTGCTGTCGTGCGGCCCGGCAGGAAGCTGCCGAACTGACTGTCAGGCACGCTGACGCCGGTGGGCAGCAATTCGAGCGTCGTGGCAGCGCTCCTGCTGTAGTTGTATCGCAGGTCGTTGGTGATATTTGACCGGACAAGGTACGTTGCTCCAGCTGTAAGGCTATCGAGCTTATATTGACGCGCTTGCGGCGATAGTCCGTTGGGATTGGTGCCACTGTTGGGCGCGTAATCGTAACGCACAAAGATGCGGAGCTTATCGCCGAACTGGTGGTCAACCCGAAGGGCGGAGGTATCGATTTTGCTCGGGTTGGAACTGACGCTGTTCAACTGCGCGAAGCCCGATGCAACGCAGTTCGGAGCCGCGCCGCAAGAGGAAAGTGGTACACCCGTGGTGCTCAGTTCGGGTCCGTTCGGCAAGGGAAAGAGAGAGAGCAGTGGCTGGATGCTGCGGACCGCTTGTGCGCGCGTCGCGACCGAGGGTGTGGACGTGACCGTAGTCTCCGGTTGCACCAAACGAAGACCCTCGTAAGAAAAGAAGAAAAAGGAATGGTTGCGCCAGAGAGGACCACCCAGCACGCCGCCGAAGTCGTTCTGTCGTTCCGGCTGACGCGCGATACCGAGGTTGTTGTTAATCCAGTTGTTCGCGTCCAGCGCGTTATTACGAAGATAGTCGTAGGCCGTTCCATGAAAGCGGTTGGTGCCGCTGCGAGACGTAATCTCGAACTCGCCGCCGGGTGTTCGGCCATACTCTGGAGCATAGGTGGCTGTTTGCACTTGGAACTCTTGTAGGGCGTCGGTGGAAAGAAGAGCGTTCGTACCGCCTGTTGAACTCGTGCCGCCCAGCCCGAAGATCCCTCCGGAGCGATTTGCTGCGGTGTTGCTGGCGGAGATGTTCGCGCTGACGCCGTCGATGTAATACTGATTGCCTTCAGTGCGCTGACCGTTGACGGCATAGCTCCCTTGGTTGTTCGTCGGCGATGGCGTAACACCGGGCGTGAGTAGAAAGAGAGTATCGAAGCTGCGTCCGTTAAGTGGGAGATTATTCGCGAAAGCGCGATCGATGACGGTACTTACCGCAGCCGACTGCGTCTGTACCAATTCCGCATTCCCCGAGACGTTCACTGTCTCGGTAGCCTGACCCACTCTAAGCGTGAAGTTTACCCGTATCTGCTGTCCTGTTTGAACCGCGATATGCAATTGCTGGCTGTTGGCGAATCCGGCTGCGCTGACCTTCGCGTCATACGATCCGATAGGCAGGAAGGTTGCCGTGTACTCGCCGCTGCCATTGGTGAGTACGTCGCGGGACAGATTGGTGCTCTCTTGCGTTAGGTATACAGAAGCCCTAGGCACCACGCGCCCCTGTTGGTCTGTAACCACACCGGAGATTCGGCCCTCCTGCGCTTGTACCACAGCCGCGCAGATCACTAGATAAGCCGGACAGAAGCCACCATAAAGCAGTTTCGAGGGTCGCATCATACGATTTTAGGCGATTGAGATCGTTAGCCAACATTAATAAACGGCTTGGAAGCAACCTTACCTGCGGCGGCCGATGAAACCATTTCAAGGTCGCATCAGGCGAAATGCAACCCCTCCAAACTTTTAAGCGGCTCTTCCGATCGTGGTCCCTACTGCACAAATCACTGCTGTGACTGGCCATGTACCGACCGCAGGGATTAAAAAAAAATGTCACTCGCTACAGGGTTGGTCAGTTTGCTACGAGCGGGGAGTGGTGAGCGCGTGGGTGCGATGACGGATGTGATGCACTCTTGATGCATGGATTCCGAGAAGAACGTATCGCCATCCACCGGCTTGACGCTGAAGGTGGTTCTAAAGCGCCGGACATCTCTTCCAGCGAGCCCGAGAATTTTCTCGCAGCACTGCGCGATTGGCTCGCGCAAGCTGAACAACTCTACGCACCGACGTTGACGGACGAGCCAACGCGCTTGTTTCAGGCCGAGATTACCGCGCTTCCCTGATCGCCGCCGTCACGCTCCTGGAGGCCACGCTGCGAGAGCGATACAAGACGCAGACCTCAGCATCCTATTCGAGGCCAATGCAGCTGTGAGAGATGGTAGAGAAGGCACAAGCGGAAGGGCTGCTGAATAACGTCAGCACGCCGAACATCATGGGCTGGCTTCGCATCCGAAACGAGGCTGTTCATACGAACCAGCCAGTCACACGCGCCCAGGCCACCGAGATCGTTCGGGGCATAACGCAGCTCGTGCAGATACCCTAAAGTGCGAGCGCTCCTAAGCAAGGCATTTACACGCGCCTCTGCTACTAAGGAAGCTTTTACCAATACGCTAATCGAGGACCTTGTAGTTTCCATTCCTTTCCTTCGCTGGCTGAGGTGTCCAATGGTCGTGTAGGGGTACCTACACCAAACGTCAACAATCGTACGCTAGTTAGTCGAGGCAGAACGGGCAAACTGGCGTGGGAGGCGTTTCTCACGACCTATGTTGCGGGAGGGCGACGAAAAAACCCAGTTCGATGAGTGCATTGGCCTGGAGGCAACATCTGAAGTCCCGAACGGGTACGGATCACTAGAGGCTAGCCGACATTTGAGGACCGTTCGTCTTCTACGAGCGCATTGCTGATGATACGTCTATTCAGACCCAGGAGGTTCTCAGATGCGGCCCGCAGGCGGAATCAGCATGGAGTCGGGCTATTTTTCGCCGAAGGCTAAAAAAGCACCGAGCCCGATCATGCCGACGCCGGAGGCTACTCGCTGATTGCGGCGGAAACGGGTACTGGATCGGAGGCGTGCGCCGAGCGGGGCAGCGAAGGCGACGACGAGGAGGTCGGCAGTCGTGTTCAACGAGACAGACATGGCGCCTAGTAGCACAAACTGCACCACGACATGTCCAAGAGCCGGGTTAACAAACTGGGGAAGGAAGGAGAGGAAAAAGAGCGCCGTCTTTGGGTTTAGAACCTCGGTCACAATACCTTGTCGGAATCCATGATTCAACGTGCCGGTCTCAGAGAGTTCGTCCGGCACGTTGCGGGCGCGAATCATACGGAATCCCAACCAGACGAGGTAAATGGCTCCGGCATACTTTACCAGGGAGAATGCCGTGGCGGATGCAGCCAACACGGCGGAAAGGCCGAAACCGGCCGCGAGAACGTGGATCGATCCTCCGACGAGGGTGCCAAGGGCCGAAAGCACGCCCTCTCGCTTGCCTCCGGAGAGAGTGCGCGCGAGGACATAGAGTATGCCGGGGCCGGGAGTGATAGCGAGCAGCGTCGCAGCTGCGAGGAAGAGAGCCAGGAGATGTCTGTCCAGCATTTGCTTATTGTAGCGGTGAACTCTATTGCAATTAAGATAGCTCTGAGATCCCCTTGGCGGCGCCTGCAGTCAAATGCTTTGTTTGAATAGAGGTTAAGCAATGCTCTTGCCCAAATTGCTCGGCCATAGTGCCCCGAATGCTTCTGAATTTATGCCAAACCGCCAATGCAGTGCGCCGGGATAAACCGGCATGAAGCAGGGAATGCAAGAGTCCTACGAGAAAGGAGTAGCGAACCGCTCGGCCCCGAGTTTTGCGTTGCGCACCGCGAGGTGCTCGGCGAAGCGTAAACAGGGGTACAGGTGGGCTGGGTATTGAGCTTCGAAAAGATGCAATCAGGACGCTGACGCTTTTGCATTGGCGGAAGGCAACACGGGAGGGAGCGATATCGCGAGTTCCTGACCGATCCTGCGTAGTCGTAGACCCCAGACACGCCTGGAAGCTTCATGCACGAGAACCGGGAGACCTCGGAGGCTCCTGCTGGCAACAGTAGCAGGACGGCGGGTAAAGGCTCAGGCCGTAAGGCCCGCATGAACGTCCCCGAGGAGTCGGACAGCGGCGTATTACCTATGAATCATTCGAACAAAATCGAGCAGTCGATGGCGGAGAGTGAGGAGGGAAGGCCGCTGATCAAGGAGAACATCCATCAGTCCAGCACGCGCCCGACACAGAGCGGGGCACGCGTGTCACAGGGGCTGGCGGGTGTGCGGAAAGCAGCAAGGGAACACAAGGAGAGGAAGTTCACCACTCTGCTTCACCACGTCACAGTCGATCTGCTAAGGGACAGCTTCGGTTCTCTGAAGCGCAAGGCTGCACCCGGCGTGGATGGGATGACGTGGCAGGAGTATGAAGCTGGGCTGGAGGGTCGGCTTGCCGATCTGCACAGCCGGGTGCATCGCGGCGCGTATCGGGCGCTTCCATCGAGAAGGGTTTACATCGAGAAAGGCGACGGACGGAAACGTCCGCTCGGGATCGCGGCAGTGGAGGACAAGATCGTCCAGCACGCAGTGGTCACCATCCTCAACCAGATTTATGAGGAGGACTTCCTCGGCTTCTCGTACGGTTTTCGTCCGGGACGCAGCCAGCATAAGGCGCTGGATGCGTTGTTTTATGCGCTCGTGAAGAGGAAGGTGAACTACGTACTTGATGCCGACATCCAGGGCTTCTTCGATAACCTCGACAAAGCGTGGATGATCAAGTTCGTCGAGCATCGCGTCGCCGACCGACGCATCCTGCGCCTGATCCAGAAATGGCTCAAGGCCGGGGTGATGGAGGACGGGAAATGGTCGGACACGGAGACAGGTACTCCGCAGGGGTCGGTGATCTCACCGCTCCTTGCCAACATCTATCTCCACTATGTGTTCGATCTCTGGGTGGACGTCTGGCGCAAGAAGTGTGCGCGAGGCGAGGTGATCGTTCTCCGCTATGCGGACGACATCGTCCTCGGCTTCCAGTGGGGTACGGACGCAGACCGTTTCCGCAAGAGCTTGGAAGAACGGCTGGGGAAGTTCAGACTGGAGCTGCACCCGGAAAAGACGCGCCGGATCGAATTCGGGCGGTATGCCGAACAGAACCGGAAACGAAGAGGAGAAGGCAAGCCGGAGACCTTCGACTTCCTTGGCTTCACGCATATCAGCGGGAAGAATGGGAACGGGTCTTATGCCGTGCGGCGCATGACGATCCGCAAGCGCATGCGAAAGAAGCTGCAAGAGATCAAGCAGCAACTCAGGATGCGCATGCATGATCCCGTGCCTGAGACCGGCGCGTGGCTCAGGTCAGTTGTACAGGGGTACTTCCACTACTACGCTGTGCCCGGAAATCTCGATAGCCTCGGGCTTTTCCGGGAACGCGTGCTCCGCTACTGGGGGCAAGCGCTGAAGCGCCGTAGTCAGAGACACCGGTACGCCTGGGCGCGTCGTCTCAAACTGGCCGCACAATGGCTTCCTACACCTCGCGTGATGCATCCTTGGCCCCTTGACCGCTTCGCCGCCACTCATCCGAGATAGGAGCCGCATGCGCTAAGGAGCGCTCGTGCGGATCTGTGCGGGGGGCGATCAGTAATGATCGTCCCTACCGCGACCTCACCGACGCCGAACGAGTCCCGATATGTCGCATTAGCGGAAGTCATCGGTTCAGACCTTTCTCAACTGGTGACAACAGGCTAATGCGCGTTTCCACATCGTGGTCTTCGAAAACGTGCGTTGGCGAATACGCGCTCATCGATACTACATACGGGCGAAGCTTTGCCATGTCAGGATACCTGCTCTGCGGTGCCGTGAATGTCTGAACTCTAGTTTATAATTTCTGCCGATGTCAGATCAACAAAAAGCCTGCAGGTTTGGACTCATAGCTGGTTTAGGCGTTGGTGCAGGGATCTTCTACTACCGATCCCTGGTCAAAGCTCACCTCGCTGCGGGCTTATCGCCCAGTATTCTCATGGTTCACGCGGATGTTCGTAAGGTTATGGCACATGCTGCCGCCCGCGAGACTGAGGAACTCGCGGCGTACCTTTGCTTACTGCTCCGCCAACTTGCCGACGGCGGAGCAGACACCGCAGCCATCCCGGCGTTTTCGCCTCAGATATGCGCCCGGGAACTGGCTGAGATTACTCCACTTCCGCTTATCGATCTTCTGGATGCCATCGTCGCCGAAGTTGATCGCAGAAAGATCCAGCGTCTTTCCATCTTCGGTGCCCGCGTAACGATGGAAACCGCTCTGTTCGGCAAACTAAAGGACAGGGACGTCGTCGCGCCCAAACCAAGCGAGATTGACGCAGTGAGCGGCATCTACCAGCGGATTGTGGAAGAGGAGGGGGCCTCTTCCGAGGAGTACGCAAAGTTGCGCGCCTTGGCTCACAACTTGATCGAGCGAGAACAGCTGGATGCGATTCTCCTTGCTGGAACCGATCTCTCGTTTGTTTTTACTCCCGAGAACACTGATTTCCCTCATATCGACGGAGCACGTACACATATCGACGCCATTATGCACAGACTTGTCCGTGGGTCTGTCCAGGCCCGTCCCACGGAAGGACTCACGGAGGCCGGTGAGCCGCACCTTTCCAGGCTCGGCTGATGCCACCAGGCCAGAGCAGTCAGCCAAATGATTCATTCAGTCTGAGTGATTCTGTGACACGTAGCTACATCGATTCGTGCTAAAAGGCAACCTTGGATCCGATGGTCAAGACCCAAGAGGCGAAAGAAGTTACAGATAGACTCTCAATAACCTGCGATATGGGCATTGCGGGAGGAAGCACCGCTTTGTAGCTGGCGATAGTAGGCCAGTGCCCTTGGCACTGATAAACCAATGGTTGACAGTGGTACGGGCGCGATTCAGCTAGCAACGACGAGGATGCCAGAGATCGGACGCGGTGCGACAAACTCCCAAATACTCCCGATAAGAATGCACTCCCGACAGACTCCCAGCTCTCTTGCGACATGGAAGCGCAGCCCCTTGGGTTTTTTACCCAACGGTGAGCGCGGTCTAGGGAGTCTGAATTTCGTATTTTCATCGCTTTCACATTCGCCCGGTATTCGCCTCTAGACGCTTTTGGAAGTCTGTTCTCACAAACTCCCAATAGACTCCCAACAGGCTGTCTGGGCCGTACTTTTCCGTACTCCGGGGTGGCTAGAAGTGCTGCAAAGTCTGTAACTTACGCGAGCGCCCGGTCGCTCATAACCCAAAGGTCGCTGGTTCAAATCCAGCCCCCGCAACCAATCAAATTACGACTTGCCAGAGTTTTTCGATTGGCTTCTCCTCCAGATTCGCTCCCACTGACTCCCAAGACCAAAATCTGCGGTCGGCCCTCGCCAAGCGCTGGTTTGAGCATGCCGGAACCGCGGCGACTTTGTCCGTATCGAGGGTGACAAGTACGATTCAGGACCCAAATTTACTACGCCAGAGACCATCGCCAGCGAACGCGCGAACGTGGCCTATGTCATGCGCGGCCAGCAACTGGTAGAACCGATGATGGACGAGGATGGAGCACTTGCCCAGGCCTCCCGCAAGAGCTTCCTCAACTCTTCGCAGCGGGCCGTGATTCAGGAGGTGCTCACCTCTCCCGACCGCATCCACGGCCTGCAGGGGCTCGCCGGTACGGGCAAGACAACCGTTCTTTCAAGTATCCGCGAGGGCGCCGAGAGTGCAGGATATGCGGTTGTTGGCTTCGCTCCCTCGTCGCGGTCGGCGGCCCAACTCCGCGAGGCCGGAATCTCCGCGACCACGCTACAAAGCTTTCTCGCTCGAAGCAATCGGGGTCACGCTGCGGGCGATCCTGCCAGCCAACATCTCTATATGTGGTGAGCGCACTCACGCGCTCACCACACTAGGAGTCGTCGCGGTTAAACGCATGCATGATCCTGAAGAGCTGACACGTGATATCTCCACCAAACCACTTCAGGTGTCCTGCACCCTTAAGCTCACCGGTAGCAAACCATATCTTGTAGCCGCTGCCTCTATGAATGAGCTCTACTTTTGCCATTCCAATATTTTTAAGATTTATCCGCGGAACCAGAAGGATTTGGGTTCCCTTCGTGTGGATCTCTCCCGACACCGATAATTCCATGCGTGGGCAATACACTCTGCTCTTAACAAAATTGAAGTAGCCTCAGATGCCTGCGGCGACTAGGGCTATGACGTTACCGATAAAATGGGTGACAATGTCCTAAACGTCCTTTGCCTGAGCCAGCACTCCCTGCGATAGATGATCCGGCATGACAAAAGCATATACCGTTGTTTTTGTAGCCCATACAGGTCTCGTGTCAATCTCGGCACCTAACAATCCCATTTGTGCCGCCGATCTGGAGGCTAATCTCAAGCGACACCACGCTCGGCCGGCTGCACAAGGTCCTTCAGGGCGGGTCGTACAGTAATCGGCAGCCGTCATTCGCCGCACTCGTCGCGGAAGTGCCGTGAGAACCGCAGGGGCAATTACTCAACTCAGGAGCTCCGACGATCCAGGCCCTGAAGTCTTCCATGCACGCTAAGCGCCTTGCATACTGTGGCCGTAGTGAACAAGCCACTGTCCGCATACACAGCACTACTGCCCCCATCGATCCATGGTTGTTCACAATCGGTTTGTGGCACCCTCAGCATCGCGCTTCTTGCCCAGCTGCCATCTGGAAGCTGAGACTGAAGGAGTTCTGTAACCAGACCAGTGGAGGCCTCTATAATGTCGCGATTTCTCTTGAAGTGCTGAAGCGCCTGCAGGCAAAGGGCCTTCTCAAATGCGCCAAAGGACTGCCCGGTCTGTAAAAGGACCCAAGATTCCGTCTGCTGAATCTCCGGATATTGAGAGCAAGCGGCGAAGTAATCCAGCGCCGCAAGTGTAGCGTAGAGATCGGTTTCCCACCAGTAACTTCTCCAGGCTCCGGCCGAGTCTCTTAGCTTCAGGACTCTTTCAAAGGCGGTCGGACTATAGCTTCCCAGCGCACGCAAGACCGTCGGAAATACGTCGGCATGCGCATGGCTCCAGCAATTTGGGTAATCTGCGACTTGAAAGGTCCCGTACTCCCCACTCTCGATTGCATAGGCCCGCAGCGTTGCCCGGTATGGCGTTATATCGATCCCGAGTTGGCGAAGCAGGAGAAGGCTCATTGCAGTCGAGTCGGCATCGGTTTGCGCTCTCTCGTTAAAGCTCCAGCCACTGTGCCGAGTCTTCGATAATAGCCACGGGATGGCGGTCGCGATCGCCGAGTGAATAGATGCTTCGGCCTCAGAAGAACATAAAGTCTTGAACAGCGCGTCCCCAACGACAGCTGTCACCCAAACGTTTGAGGCCCCGACGATCGGCAAGGAAAAATCGGTCCACTCACCGCTTTTATGCTGCTGGTTAAGAATGTACCCAACCGCGCCTTCCAGCGCAGCGGCAGAATCGTAAGTGCGAGTGCCTCTATTTGCCTGCTTCGGAACCGCAGAAGGTCGTGTATTGTCCCTCAGATAAATGTTCAACCGGGGACCGCTTGGTCCTGTGCCCATACCAATGAAGTCATGCGAAGGGCTAAGACTTGCTGGCGCGGCCGGGTCTATCAGTGCCAACGCCTCATGATATTTTTGGGGACTCACGCCAATCTCCGACGCCAGGGTTTCGATGGCGGCGGTAGCTTCCGTGTTCGACTGGAACAGGTAGCGAGCATTGATATCTACCTTGATCGAAAGTGTCTCAGCCGTCGCGCTTTGTGCAATTGAAAACAGCAAAGCGCGGTCGGGTAGGGTGGATAATGCTGGCGATAGGAGTTGCTCGAGGACACTCATCGGGCCAAGGAACTCAGGCTCTATTACACTCACTAACTCCCGAGTGGCCTCCCATGCGGCGCCGCGCTTCGGGCGAAAATACACCTTCAGTAAAGGTTGCTCCTTAAACGTAACTGCAATTCCGGCCGGGCTGAAGAATGGCGCCAGCAGCGGAGCGAGATCGCGAAGACGGGCGGCCAGACCGAGCGCCCTCGATTCGCGCAGTACGGATGTCAAACGGACCCACTTCTGGAGCTCCTCTCCCCAATCATTATTTGCGTACACCTGAATGATGGGAGCAGAATCGCCCGCACAGCCCACAGAAATCCAAAAGCCGGCTGGGAGCTGATCAAGGACCTCGGCCGAATCGGGCAACGACTTGAGCAGACAAGTGATAAAAGCCTCCGCTGATGGGGGGAGGCCCACTACTTGAAGGGCCTGTTTAATTCTGATGAGGCTCAGATCCGTTCGCGACGACAGCGAATTGAAAGGGGAGCCGACTTCCGTTAGATATCGAACATCTCCCGAACCGCCTGGGCCTAAGGAAACGCAATACTCCCAGGGGGACCCGTCATCGCAGATAGAGGAAAACCTGGGGGGGGTACCTTCGACCGGATACTGCAGGGACTCTTGGGTGAATAGATTGAATAAGCACCAAAACTGCGTCCTGCGTTCACCAACGATCCGATCGTCCGCTAACATTCGTTCAAGTACTGGAACTACCGAGTCATGTAAAGTGCGCATTTAGAGGCACGCAAGTTCTGCGATTCCACGCTCTCTTCCTGGGCTACATCGCCTTCGCAACTGTGATACCCCCGGGTGTGCCCGAAGGTCCGATTGCGCCCGGTAGACCATTTCCTCCCACCGCGCCGGCGCTTCCCCCGCCGCCGTCACCGCCGCCCCCGCCCGGCCCTCCAATGCCGCCGACGCCGCCAACGCCGCCCGCTCCTCCCTGGCCGCCATTGGACTTATAGGAACTGGGACTGCCAAGAGTGATGCTCGTATAGGTAACGACTACGTCTCCTCCCGGCCCACCAGGTCCGCCTGCCCCGCCGTCGCCACCCCGGCCTCCCGGCCCCCCTGGGCCACCGTCGGAAGGCGCTAGTTCGTCATCGCCGTTGCCCCCGGTACCGCCCGGTCCACCTACGCCACCATTTCCGCCATTGCCACCCGTTCCACCTGTTCCACCTGAACAGTCGATATTGAGGCCGCCCAGCAACTCGGTGACTTGTAATACCAGGTCCACACCGCCACCCCCCGGCTGACCCACATTTCCCGGTGATGCATCGCCGCCGGCCGGTCCGGGTCCCCCAGGCTCGGAGGACACATCGCTCGACCAGGTATTGTCCTGCGCGTTCCTTCCGCTAAAACCAACGCCAACGGCTCCCGTGCCGTCGCGCCCATTTTGGCCAGCACCGCCCACCAGCGACCCGGGAGTAGGCATAATATTGACGCTAGACATGGGAGCCCTCCGCTACTACTTCGGTCTTACCCAAGTAGTTCAGCAGCGAAGCGCTGCTTACTTGGGGGATATGAATTTCGTGATAGTTGCCTACGATACTTGCGCAATCAATTTTGGTCGAACTGTCCAGATAGATCGCGCCACCTCGCCATATGCGAATCTTGTCGGCGAACAAGACCTTGATACTCGCTGAGATTTGCAGAATTCCCCTGGGAAGGACATCGATATCGTGGCCTACAAACAGTCCTGCGAGGCCGTATCTATTAAATTTCGCGATCAAATGGTTGATTGAGGGAAGATAGCTGCTAACGGTCGTTGAATCCCCATAAACATAGGTCCTCGCGATGTTGAACAGCGTCTGGCGTTGGCTAGGGCTTAGATCCTTCACGGCCTGGGGCGAATCTACGAATGCAACATCGGACAAACTTTGGCAGCAATTCTTGGACAGCCGGCCCACCTCATCCGAAACTCCCACCCAACGTTTCACGTCTTCCATGCTCTTCGGGAACAAGCGGTTGTATCCCGAGCCGTGCTGCTCGTTGCCTTCGCGGGCGTGCTCATGGTGACTCGGAGCATACAGCGTAAGCTTTACGCCGGAGGGCACAACGATCCGATCGGTTAAAAGTTGCTTTTCTGTCAGGTCGTAGACTGCAAGACGCTGTTCTATATCCAAGGCACTCACCTCTGAAAGGCCGAAATCGCCTCTCCAATCGTTGCCGCTCAAAACTTGGCGCGAAGCGTGAGAAAGACGTCACATATATAGCAGCTTTCGGCTCCCAAAGGTACATTAAATACAACTTTGGCAGCGTCAACGTCTGTCTGTCGGGCGCTACCCTAGGCCGCGCCCTGCAGCAAGACGTTACCGCGAGGCCTCTGGGAGAGTTGTGATGGAGCCAACCGTGTCGGGCAGTAAAGTGGAAGGTGGCGGCGGACTTCCTTTTGGTCGAGAGCGCTCACACGGACGTAGCCCACCTGGAGGCCCTTCCTTGCAGGCACCTCCTCAGCTTTCGTCCTAATAGATTAAGACTTCTCTTCACTACCCGTCATAATATTCCAGAAGTGATCCTATTAGGACGCTAAAGAGCTGCAATCAACATGTACTAATTGCGTATACCCAAATGCGACGATGTTCCTCGGCGCCTTACCTATACGTCTGAAAAAGCGAAAACTCTGAGGGACTTGGCAAGTGAGCGAAACAACTGTGGAGTACGAGGGTTTTTTACGCTGCAGCGCTAAACATAGGGAGTCAGGCGTCATTGTTGTAACGGATGCCCCTAAAGACAATCATGGGGACGGTACGAGCTTCTCGCCGAGTGAATTGTTGTCTGTGTCTCTAGGAAGTTGCATTTTGAGCATTATGGGCATCATGGCGCGTTCGCTTGATATCGACCTCACTGGAGCGACGGCTAGCATAGAGAAGGAAATGGCGAACGCACCGCGCAGGATCGTCAAGATTTCAGTTCATGTGAACGTCCCCCGTGTCTTTGAGGACGATCACCAGCGCAAGTTGGAAACAGCAGCTCATGCTTGTCCTGTCCACAACATTCTTAACGTAGACGCACCAATCTCGTTCAGCTGGGGTCCCTCGTAGGCTTGCGGGTAATCCTTTCTGACGTTTGGGTCTCTATAAATGCCTTCCTCGCCAGTTTGCCCGCTTTGCCTCAATTGGGGACGCCTCAAGATAGGGAATTTTATGTACGTTTAGGTCTGCCGAGGGAACGAAGCGCGATCCTGGAAGGCTCCCTTATCCGGACATTGAATTTCGGATGGGTTATGGGACGCTTTTGGGCCAAAAATTGTCATCCTAAGGGTATTTGAGGTTCGTCCTGAAAACTCTCGTTTTGGCTACAACAGCAGGAAGATGAACACTGTAAGCTGTTTAGGTTCAGCGCGGGCAAATCCTTAGAGTACGTAAATTTCCCTTTCTTGAAGTGTCCCCAAAGGGGAGTACATGCGTCCATCAAAGAAGACCTCAAGTGGCCCGTCGAGGATGCATTTAAGAAGCCGATCGAGGATCTACGTTACGCGACCATTCAGGCTCAGAGTGTCATGAGGGAGGTACGCAGCACGGCAAAGCTTCAAGGCTGGACCACGGTCGCAGTCGTGCTCGTCATGGGGATTGCCCTCGGCGTGACCGGCAGCTACTTCTTGTTTATTCGGGATCTCGGCAACATCGATGATCGACTGGAAACTATTCAGCAGCAGATCGCCACACCCGCTCCGGCTCCCGAGACCAAACCGGCCGGCAAGCCGGGCAAGGCTCATCCTAGCCATTAGAGCGTAGCTTGGTACAACCATGACCAACGATTTTAAGACGCTCGAACCGGTACTAGGCTTAGCCTGCGGCAACACTGTAGGGATGAACCAATGTTTCTGTTCCCGGAGGTTTTGGATGCTCTCGTTTTGTGTACTCAGCACGAGATTTCAGTTCTGGGGGTCGAGTTGATGAATGTTTCTCCTCAGGGCTACCTCACCGAAGGAATATCCATCTACGACGTGCTATTGGAAGGACAGTCTTGGCACGAGTTCGTGTTGTTGAATAATAGTTTTGGCGACTGAGTTCATAAAGCAAAATCGTGGAGGTAACGACCACTTTTATCTGCTTACCGCGCTGGTCGCCGGGGCCGGGATCGTCCTTACGATAGTACCGCCCTTTATAAAAAGGTATGAAGGGCTGCGCATATTGGAGCGGGTAGCGGATGATGAACAATTTACGCAGCCTGAATACACGCCGGCGACACCTGAGTGTCCGCAGCCGGAGTTGTGGAAGATGCTGGACTCGCAAACGACGGAAGTCGAGGTGCTGGAACTTCTAAAGACACTGGTCACGACGCTGAAGCCGAAGCTGGTAGTTGAAACCGGTACCTTCCTGGGGCATGGGACGGTCAAACTTGCTGAGGGCGTGAAGGAAAATGGCTTTGGAAAAGTGATTACAGTCGAGTTTGACGCGTCAATTCATGCGCGGGCCGTGAAGCGGTTTGAGGATTCCGGTTTGGCGCCTTGGATTGAATCGCGGCTGGAATCGAGCTTGGAAACCGTCATCGACGGGAGCATCGATCTGCTCTACAGCGACAGCCATCTGGCGAATCGCGAGGCGGAGATACAACGACTGTTGCCGCAACTCGATCCACGCGGGGTGTTGGTGATCCATGACGCAAGTTCGCATTTCAAGCTGGTGCCCGAAGCAGCACTGCGGATGGAAGCGGAAGGGCTGATTTCGGCGGTACTTCTCTCAACGCCCCGTGGAGTGGTGATAGCGCAGCGTCGAGATGGACGGCAGTAATTTTGTTGAGGGCCTGACAGCAGTGCAACTCATTTCGGGAAACTGCGCCACCACGCTCGCAAATGATGCGCAGCATTGAAAACAGGGCAGGATGCGATGGGTCAAAACTTACCCTTTGTGGGACACCAATTTCGAGAGCAGGGATGCGGCGGATTAGAGCCTTTCTAAAGTTGGCGATAGAAACCAAGCTACGCATCGGGCAAGACAGAAAATGAGTGATCCCGCGAGGAGCGCACAGCTCCAACAGCAGCGGCGTCATCCCGCTGAGTACGATCTGTGTGCGCTCCACTTTCGCATGACAGCTCGGACAAAGAGAAATCATCAGGTCCAGCTCTGAGATCCCCGGTTTACGATGGTGCACAACAATAGAGCGCTTCCGCCTTCCCGACGCCCCGCAGCCCGGCACCGGTAGTCGTCCCGCTGCAGTACCTGTTCACGGAGACCGCCGAAGTATTCGGCATCTTGCCGCTTCAGCGTGTAGCACGTAGAACAGAGGCCCCGAGCGAGAATCTTTGGATTCCCACAGCGGCAGTGCATCGCAACTTGTTTCGGCTTTTTCATCGCTGTGCTCTCTTGAGATACCGGTAGACGGTCGCTCGATCCACGCCGAACTCGCGGGCCAGGGCGGCCTTTTGTTCGCCTGCCGCCGCACGTTGTCTCAACTCGGCCGCCTTGTCGACCGGCAGGCTTCGTTTCCGGCCTTTGTAGACGCCCGCGCGCTTCGCCAGCGCAATTCCCTCTCGCTGGCGCTCACGTATCAGCTCACGCTCGAACTCCGCGAATGCTCCCATGACACTCAAAAGTAGTTTGGACATTGCGGAGTCCTGCCCTGTGAAGGTCAGGCTCTCTTTCACGAACTCCACTCGTACACCGCGTTCCGTCAAGCCCAACAGGATCTTGCGAAGATCATCGAGGTTGCGGCCCATCCGATCCATCGTATCCTTGATAAGGAACTTATTGGCATTGCCAGGTGCAGTCCTATTCCCGACGCTGGAGGGAGGTTCCACCCGTCGCTCGACCGAAGAACCACTGACGACAACATTTCCGTCCGACACATGCTGGATAAACCGATATGCCGCTGCCGCTGCAACGCTGCACTTGCCACGTAATGCTCGTCGTTGCTCATCGCTAGTTAATAAGTACATTGGCAATTTGCACTAAGCCGGCTTCGCGAGCAGGTCGAAGCGGTGGACGCAGAAGACTGAATTACGTCTTCACTAGGCCGAGGCTGGCAAGGCTTTCTCCACTGGCGGTGATCGCTTCCTCGTTAGTGCGGGGAATCCAACCCAAGATGCGCTTCGCTTTCTCATTGGAGACGTTCTTCCTATTTCCCAACTCGGGGGCGATGGCCTTCATATCTGGGATGAAAAGAGAGGAAAAGCGCACAATCCAGTCGGGAAGCTCGCGTGTGGGAACTCGACGCGCGACTGGGCCCATATGAATCTTAAGAATCCTTGCCACGTCGAGTAGGGAGAGGGACTTCCCGGCAACAGCCAGAAAGCGTTCGCCTCTTGCAGCCTGGTTGGTCATAGCGCGGAGATGCAGGTCGGCCACATCTCGGACATCCACAGCACCGAAACCGATTCGCGGACAGACTGGAATGGCTCCGTCGAGGAGGCGCTGCACGATAAGGATAGAAGTTGAATAGTCAGGGCCGAAGGTAGGTCCGAAAACGCCGACGGGGTTCACCACAGAAAGCTCCAGGTTACCGCCTTCATGCTTGATAAAGTCCCAGGCTGCGCGCTCTGCGAGAGTCTTCGACTTGGCGTAAGCGCTGATACCGGGCGCGTCGACATTCGTCCAAGTAGTTTCGTCAAAAGGAGCGGTCTGCGGCATGTGGCCGTATCCAATGGCGGCGAATGAGGATGTCAGGACGACACGTTCGACACTGGCGTCGCGGGCGGCGCGCAGGACGCGAAGGGCTCCTTCGCGGGCTGGGATGATGAGGTCGTCTTCATGGTTGGGAGCCGACGGCGGAAAGGGCGAGGCGACGTGGAGAACGAAGCGGCAGCCAATGACGGCTTCGACCCAGCCTTTGTCGTGAGTGAGGTCGGCTTCAACGAAGCGCAGGGCGTCGCGCCGCGGACTGCCCGCATTTTCTAGCATATCGCGGACTTCGGGCTCGCGTGTAAGCGACCGAACTGTAGTGCGGACGTCGTATCCAGCGCGAAGTAGTTGGTCAATGCAATGGATGGCGACGAAGCCCGAGCCGCCGGTAACTAGAATGAGATCTTGACTCATGGGTAAAGTATACATAATAGATCGAACGTTCGTTCTATTCTTTGGATTTCACTATCTGCCACATGCCTTCGGCGATCTCCAATAAGAGGGGCTCGGGGAGTTTGCGAGGCTGGCTGGCGAGACGTATGACCAGGTTGAGGGTCATCTCCTGGACAACCTCTGCAGGCCATTCGTTAAGGACGCCGCCCTTGGACTTGCTGGAAAAGCATCGAGCGTAGGCTTTCGCACGCTCATCCTCCTGCTTGGCATCATGGGTACAGGCGAAGCCCGCGTGCTCATACTGCTCGTAAAAGCGCATTTCCCGCTTGTGTTTACGATAGAAGTTATAGATGTTAAGGCAACCTCTTAGAAAGGTATTGTGGGGATCTTGGTCGGGCGAGAAACCGCCGAGGAACGCCTGAATCTTGAGTGCGCGGATACGTTCGTAGAGCGCCTGGATGATTTGTTCTTTACTCCCGAAATAGTGGTAGATGACGCCAGGGCTGGCACCGGATCTCTTTGACAGGAGAGACATGGGAGCATCGTGAAAGCCGCGCTCGACGACGAGATCGAGCATCGCGTCGAGGATGGAGTCACGCTTAGACGGTTTGGGCTTCGGTACCATCCTCGTATTGTTCCACGTTGGCGTTTCGTGTCGCTCAAACCCATCTCTCGGGCGCCCAATCTGGCGGCAAAAGCAGGTCCAGTAACACGACTTCGGCTTTCGGCAGCGGTTCACTATAGGGACGCGCTTCGATAACGGAGACGCCTACCACTTCCTGAACGGCGAAGGTCCAACGTACTCCATGCCATAGTGGCGGAAGGACGCGGCTCTTCAGTAGGGAGGCTGGACCGTTAGGGTCCCCAAAGCAGGCCTCCATCTTGCCTGCGGGACTGAAGGCGATCAGCATGTGCGCTGGTACCAAGGCTACCGAACCAGCTCCTGGCGCGTAGACGAGACGTATGTGAAGGTCGGCGGTCGGTGGAAGTACCTGTTTCGGGCCGTCGACAAGCATGGCCGCTTGATTGATTTCATGTTGGCAGATCGCCGCAATACTCGGGCAGCCCATCGTTTCTTGGGAAAAGCGCTGACGACCATGCGCCACTGGCCACCGTCCTCGATCACCACCGACCAACTCGGTTCCTACCCGAAAGCAATCCGCCGACTACAGCGCGAGGTCAAGCTGTCTGCAGACACAAAACATCGGACCTGCAAATACCTGAACAACATCATCGAAGTCGACCATGGCGCTCTTAAGCGCCTCATCCGACCCACCCGAGGCTTTCAGACGATGAGGACCGCGGCTGCTACGATCAAGGGCTTTGAAGTGATGCGTATGATCCGTCGAGGGCATTGCCTCACCTGTAAGCCGCGCGTCAAAGAGGAGATCCGTTTCGTAAACAAGCTGTTCCACATCTTCGCTGTCGCTGCCTGATCGAGCGGCCCACCAAGTGAACTGCGACCAGTGAAGTTAATGCGACAGAGCCCGATTCTGCTGCCTTCAGGAAGCCGCTCAGCAAGGTCGACCACTTGCGCATTGTATGGAGCAACGATCAAAATATCGTCTCTTCGTAGTTGCCGCGTGTTCGATTTCCATCGTTCCAGCCGACTTCGGGTGCTAACAGCCCTTGTACCGGATCGTTGCCATACCCGAGACGGGGCTACCTATCAATCTCCACCGGAAGCCTTAATTGCCGGTTGTCCGTGCCTAAATTGCGGATATGACCCTGGGCGGCCGTCTGAAGCGGGCGCACATGAAGGGCCAGTTGCCCTATTGGCGCTATCGGGCCGACTGTGTGACAATCCGCCACGAATCCTTACCGGAAGTGAAACCCGTGTGAAACCTCTCCATCAACCACCGCCGAGCCGGCATTTCCAGATAGTAAAAGCTCAACACGCTCAGCCCTACGCACAATGCCAGATACACCGGATAAAGCGCCAGATGTGTCTCCAGTCGCAAGAATTTAAACATGTGGAACATCGGAATATGAATCAGGTACAAGGCATAACTGCTTTCGCCCAGTACTACCAGCCATCTCGCGCTCAACATCCGTGCAGTCAGCATCTGCGCCGATGAAAGAGCCCAAATGATTCCCATCAGGATCGGTGCTAGCAGACCCGTAAAACAGAAGTCATACTCAGGCAAGGGCGCCGGAAACTGGTTCACCAGCAGCAGAGCGGCAAGCGAGGCGACGCACAGCATTCGCCTGCCATTCCCGGACCGGCTCAACCTCGCTCCGTTCCGCACGCAGTGCCCGCCACCGTGCGAGCAGAACTCCCAGCGCAAATGTTGAAAGATGCAGCACCGGTCTGTACATCACCATTTCTGTCTGCAGATGAGGCTGCACCAGCCACACCGCTATCTGCCCACCCCCGTATAAGCAGATGGCCGCGATCCAAATCTGTGTGCCGCTCAGTCGCCACAGCGCAACGCCCAGCACAGGAAAGCAAAGATAAAAAAACGTTTCGGCGGAAAGCGACCAGTTCGGTGCATCCAGTCCCGATAGACGCGTGGGATACCACGCCTGCAGCATCACCAGGTGCGCCGTGAACGTCGCCGCTGTTTTGCCTAGCGCAGCCGCCCATCCCAGCCTCGCCACCCTGTCCGCCAAGAGGCCCGGGATGTCCCAAAGCAGAGTCACCAGGTAGAGCGGGTACACGCGCGCAAACCTTGCCGCGAAAAATCGCCCCTTCGCCACATCTTGCCCATCTCGCAGATACACCAGGGCAAGCACATAGCCGGACAACAGAAAGAAGAAGCTCCCTGCAAACGATGGCGCAACAATCTGCCGCCACAAAAAGCCTCGCAATGTTCCTGACGCCGCCGTGGGATCCACCCCAGGCATAAAGGTGCCTATCGTATGCCGCACAGCCACCTGAAACGCCAGGAAGAACCGGATGGAAGTCACGGACCGATCTTCTTCACAGCAGAAAACGTAGTCGAACTCAACTATCCCTCCCAGCGGTCTTCAGTGATGCTGATCAATCCGACACAGCTTCACCTACTTCGCCAGCTCCCCCTTCACCATCTCACTCACCAGCTTCCCCTCCGCCCGCAGCCCTCCGCCATAATCCTCTGCTGCACCACCTTCATCACCTCGCCCATATCCTTAGGCCCCAGCTTGCTCTCACCTTCCGACAACGTAGCCATCGCCCCCTGCACCTCCCCGCGAATCACATCTTCTCCCGCAGTCTGCGGCAGATAAGCCTCATGAGCTTTCAGGCTATTAGGGCAATGAGGCGAAGTTTCTTGTTCAGCTTGAGTCGTGGAGAACTCCGGGAATAGCTGTGTCGGCGCTATGCACAACCAGGAAGGCAAAACGCATGCGATGGCCCCCACAGCCCCCAGCAACCAAGAAGGATTCATTAGATCTTCTCAGCGCCGGTCAGAACGCCGTGACGCGTATCTACCCTATCGGACACCGACACGCTATCAGCCAATGGCATGATGGAGCCAGGAGTGCGGAATGAAACATACTGCACCGTGTCCTTGGAAAACAATAGATCGAATGTCCAGCCCAGGGCAACATGCACTCGCTTCTCCCAATGCGGCAATTTACTGAGATAGACAGTTCTCCACATCCACCATGCCAGGAAGCCGGAAAATTGAAATCCGAAGATTCTCGCCACACCGACCCGACGGCCAATCGTCGCTAATTGCCCGATCGTGCTGAAAGAGAACTCTTTTTTCTGCGTCCCCTTGATTGCCGCGGCAATATTACCTCCCAGAGTCTGGGCCTGCCGCAAAGCATGTTGCGCGGTTGGCGGATGAAATCCACCCTTCCCGTCCGGAACGCTGGCGCAATCGCCAAGCGCCCAAACACCCGGCCACTCCTCCAACTCAAAGGTCGGTTGCGTAATGACGCGGCCACCATGTTTCTGACACGGCAAACAGGATACTTGCGGCGACGGCGAAGTACCCGCAGTCCACACCACGAACATAGTCGAAATGAAGCTTCCGTCACTCAGGACAACGCCTTCATCCGAAATGCTTGTGACTCTAACTCCATTCCGAACCTCAATCCCACGCTTAGCTAGTTTTTCCTGCGTGTAGCGTCCCAATTGTTCACCTAGTTCGGGCAAGAGGTATTTCCCTGGATGGACCAGCACCATCCGCACCATCTCCGGCTTGAGGTTTGGGTACGAACGTATCGCATGCATCATGAAGTCATACATGCCTCCAACCGTCTCCACACCGGCAAAGCCGCCGCCAGCTACTACCAACGTAAGTAACGAGGCGCGGGGTACCTCGGAACAAGGCGGGTCAGCTTCCTCAAGGTGAGCAAGCATCCGACTTCGTAGTTTTGTAGCGTCTTCGAGGGACTTCATCGTCAAGGCTCTAGCCTCAAGGCCTTCAAGTCCAAAGAAATTTGTAACGGAACCGAGAGCCAGCACTAGATGGTCGTAGTCGATGGCGTGCTTGTGCCGGCAAAGGCCATGCGATACGGTGACCTGTTTTTTTTCGAGATTTATAGATTCGACATCCGACGCAATAAATTGTGTGCGGCGCAGCATCTTTCGAACTGGATTGACGATAGCCGTCATATCGAGATCACTGGCTGCAACTTCGTGGAGCATGGGTGTGAACAATACAAAATTATCTCGGCTTACCAGCGTTATTTCAACATTGCTATCTCCGTGAAACAACCGCTCGAGTTTCATTGCGACGTGAATTCCAGCGAAGCCAGCACCGAGAATCAAAACCTTTGTTGTTTGTGGCACACACCCTCGCATAACTTGTAGAACCTGATCCTACTGTCTGTATATGAAACTGGATTGAAGCGTGTTTATTCCCTCGGCTGTCCTCAGACGCCTGCACTATCTAGTCTTTCCCGCTGCTGTGCTGTTCTTCCAGCCCAGTATCCTCACCTATCCGAGCTTTAAGGACGGCGACTCAGACCTGCTCGACGGCGGCATAGTCTTTTAGACGCGGCATCGTTCCTAAGCTTCATCGCCGCCACCATTCGGTACCGTCTTCGCGGAAAGGGGCTGGGCCAAGAGCCACCCGAACATACTTCAAAGCCGTTGCCTCCTGAGTTCCACAACTGCAATCGAAAAGTAAACCTATCGGAGCAAAGCCTCAGCGAACCGCAACAAACTCAGATATCGCATCAACCTCCTGCCGCAGTGTTGGCACAGACAAGAAGGGGGATAGTAAAGGCGCCGTGAAGTCTGCTAAATGGTTCGCTTTCTAACCTGGGGTAGATGAGAAGATGCCTTCGGAGCGAGGGCATTTATTCATGAGCTATATCCAAGGCGAGGGACTGAGTCAGGGGAGGTTGTGTTACTTCCTGCTACACCGGGCAACACGAACGGTGTCGCTAGCACTTTTTCGCTCCCTACGTGTCAACCGTGACCCTAAGGAGCGACGTCCCGCCGGCCCTTTACTTTCAAGTACTAATTAGCCGTGCATTCTGCCTCGAGCCTATTCAGCGAAAATGCCGCGAGTTCTTTGGCCGTAAAGATCGCCATGGTGCCATCTGAGAAATATTCCGCGACCTGATTACAGCTCACATGATCCACGGCGACTAGTTCCAATTGCATTTTCTCGACTATATGCTCCCCCTTACGGCATTTGAATCAGGGCTCCCTCATTTGGAGGGCACAATACTTTGAGGATGCTGATCGATCAGACGGCCATTTCCTGCCGAGTAGAAAATAAAAACTACGGCGCCGAGCAGTATGCCAACTAATATGACTACGCTGAGCACCAGTCTGGCTATATTTGAAGCACGGAACTCACCAACTTGAGCCATTGCGTCCACCTTGTTGTAAAGATGCTTAACTCAGCAGGGCGGTTTTGTCATCAGCTTCGAATGAGTGATTCGTTGGTGGCATGTATTGCAGCGGTTTCCGAGTCCCCAACTGGCGAGAGTTTTAGCGGTCACTAAGGAAACTCAACAATCCGTTTGTAAATACTCACGAGGGTGACAAGGCTGAGGAAGTCCTGCGCTACCTTGTCCTTGATGATATAACCCGCAACATTAAACTGGTAGGCGGCTACTCGATCCTTGTCGAGTTTCGAAGTTGTCAGGACAAAGATGATCGACGGATGCAGCTCCGCATCTTCGCGTAAGGCCTTGATAAACTGAATTCTATTCATCCTGGGCATGGTCAGGTCGACAAGCAACAGATTAGGCAGCATGATTTTCGCTTTTTGCGTTGGTCCCTCGCAACGTGTCAAGCGCTTCGATCCCGTCCACCGCTCGGATGATTGTATTGCTGAGGCCGGCACTCTGAAAGGCGCGCTGAAGCGCCTGGGCATCTCCGTCATCATCCTCAAGCAGTAGTATGTTCAGCGGTCTTTGGCTATGTGTTATCAAGATCTTCACCCGACCACGCCTCTCTTCCTGACCGCCGGTCTTTCGGCCAGGTAAAGCAGAAGGTGCATCTCTGGCCTTCAGCTGATTCAACCTTCAGCTCTCCGCCATAGGATTTGACGGTCTTGCGGTACAAGGGAAGGCCCATGCCCCTTCCCTCTACCCGGTCCCTGGGTCGCAGCGTCTGCAACATTTTTAAGATCTGTTCATGGAACTAGGTGGGAATGCCGGGATCATCGTCGTGGACCGCGAATTCGTAGGAGTCGCCTCTCTGATTCACTGTCAATTCGATGCGCATATCAAGCCTGTCGTGATGCTTGATTGCTTTGCCGATCAGGTTACTTAAGATTCGCTGTAGAGCCATTCGGGTTAGTTGGATTTCGGATAAGCAGAGGCTGACAGTGATTCTGAGGTTGCCTGTGGGGAAGCAATGCAAGCACATCGTTAATCAGGACATCTGCAGCTATAACCTCGTTGGACTTGAGCTCTTTGTTTGCCATGCCGCATCTCCTAGCGGTATGTGATGCCCGCGGATTATTTCACGCCTATATCGTTCATCTTTCTGGACGTCTTTCATCGTCCTTTAACAAAAGATTTGCTAACGAAGCGTTCATCAGTCAAGGAACGGGATTAAACTGGAAAAGCCATGCAGGAGCCCATCCTCTTTTTTCTTCATTCTATCGGCGCAGGCGGCCAGTTTGAGGTCGAAACGGCTGGCAGGTACAGACCCGACCTGGAGCGGATTGCGGATAAGCTAGACTGCAATGCCTTTGAAGTAGGGAAGTGGCACGCTATCCGCCGAACGCCCGATGGGTCAATGACGGTGATGGTTCTGGGCGAGTCCTTGCCGGAACTATCTAATCGGAAACCACCCCAGTCGTGGAGCAATCAGGCTCTCAGAGCATCCTAAGGAGAGTGAATTCTGTCATCCAGCTAGAGGGGCTGATGACTTAAATTCACACCTTGTTAACACGCCTCGCTCTAACTCCGTCTCTCGATTGCATCTCTCGAGTGAGGGCTCACTCAGATGGCAACCGCAGCTCCAGCGCAAGCTTCCATTCTCGATCAAAAGTTGAAGGACAACCCTCCGGCAAAATGGGGGTTCGGCATATTCGCTCTCGTGCTCGTGGGCGGTGTGATCTACATCGTAACGCGCCTCTCCATCGATCTTTCTCCAGTCCACCAAGCCAGCATCTTCCCCTATGTTCTGCTTGGCATCGCTCTTTTAATTGCGCTCGGGTTCGAGTTTGTCAATGGCTTCCACGACACGGCGAACGCAGTCGCAACCGTCATTTACACCCATTCTCTCGAACCCCATGTCGCCGTTGTATGGTCCGGATTGTGGAACTTCATTGGAGTGTTGACCAGCTCTGGAACGGTTGCGTTTTCGATCGTTTCTCTTCTACCCGTCGAGTTGATCCTCAAGGTATCGAAGGGCTCCGGCTTCTCAATGGTCTTTGCTCTGTTAGTTGCTTCCGTACTCTGGAATCTTGCAACCTGGTGGCGAGGCCTTCCTGTATCGAGTTCGCACACCATGATTGGCTCCATTCTCGGCGTCGGTCTTGCCAATCAATTCATTAACGGCAGGAACGGTGTTGATGGAGTCGACTGGACTCAGGTGACGAAGGTCTTCGAGGCCCTGATCATTTCACCCATCATCGGTTTTGTCCTTGCTGCGTTGCTTTTTTACGGTTTCAAACTAGTGATGAAGGACCCTCGCCTCTATGAAGCTCCGAAAGGCGCTGAGCCGCCACCCTTTTATATCCGGGCGCTCCTTGTCCTCACCTGCACGGGCGTGTCCTTCGCTCACGGTTCCAACGACGGACAAAAGGGCATGGGACTGATCATGCTTGTACTGGTTGGCACTGTTCCCACTGCCTACGCGCTGAATCACACCATAGACAAAGGATCAGTAGAGACCTTTGCCGCAGTGTCAACGCAGGTAGCTGGTGCAATTGGCAACTACACAGATAAGAACGCGAAAGCGCAGAACGCTCAACAGGAGCTTGAAAAATTTGTCTCCTCCCACGATTTTCAGCCTACGACGATGGTCGCACTCCAGAAAATGGTCACCGATATTCGGGACGAGGCCGTCAGCTATGGCTCTCTCGGAAGCGTTCCCTCCAATATGCAAGCCAACGTTCGCAACCAGATGTACCTCACGAGCGAGACAATGCGCTTGCTTCCAAAGTACGGGCCGAAAATGTCTGAAGACGATATCAAGCCGCTTACCAATTACAAAGGGTTCCTTGACAAGTCGACGAAATACATTCCGTCCTGGGTAAAGGTTGCCGTAGCTCTTGCACTGGGTTTGGGAACCATGGTTGGCTGGAAGCGCATCGTCGTCACCGTGGGAGAAAAAATCGGTAAGACTCACCTGACCTACGCGCAGGGCGCGTCCGCTGAGCTGGTGGCCATGGTGACCATTCTTGGTGCCGACAGCTTCGGCATGCCCGTTTCAACCACCCATGTCCTCTCGTCCGGCGTGGCCGGCACGATGGCGGCGAATGGAAGTGGCCTTCAAATGTCTACTCTCCGAAATATCGCTATTGCATGGGTTTTCACCCTTCCTGCGGCAGCGGTCCTTTCGGGGATTTTGTTTTGGATCTTTAATACCGTTGCTTGATAAATCAATCGGAGCCAAACGTCCATATCCGCTGAGATGGCTTCTACATATATTCCTCACTTCTGCTTGTGTTGAATTAAAGCGCTAGGACATTGAAATCATCCTATCCAGTCACTCCGGATGGCCGATACTTGGGGGTTGCGATTCGCCGATCGCAAGATCGAGATGCTCACGAGGCTGAAATAGCCGAGCCGGGCGCAGAATTTCGGATGGGTTGGCGACAGCGACATTGCGCCCGATGGATCGCCGATATTCACTCGCAACATCGGCACCCAGGAAGTCTAATGCGTTGACTGTACGCTGGCCAAAGTGATTCACAAGCGAGGTTCAATTCCATCACCATCTACTTAAAGAGCTCCAACGGCTTGCTGACGATTCGAAGATGCATCCCACTGTTGAGGAGAATTCATCATGAAAGCACTTCCTTGGCTCATTGCCGGTGTCGGCCTCGGTTTGGCCGCCTATTTTGTTTTGAACCAACCTGGTCCGCAGTATGCGACTGGCAACGACGATATCGAAGATGCAGCAGGGAAGACCGCGTTCTGGGGTTCAAAACAGCGAGTCAAGGGAACCGGCGGAGATTTGGTCGGAAAGCTGAAAGAGGGTGTGGGTCGTGCCACCGGCGATGACCAACTCGAAACGGAGGGCGTTGTGGATCAAGTCGCGGGCACCGTCCAGGACGCAGCCGGTCAGGCTGCCCATGCTGTCGCCGACACCATTCACGAACTTAATCGCTGAATACGCGGGATGGTGTCGAAGGCAAACATTCCCGTAATTTCAGCGTGGGTCTCGTTCGGCGACCATCCCATGTTCTTCAAGTAAATCTCTAACGCTGGGTGTACCGATACACCATTCTTCCGTCTATGGGCCTCGTTAGTGAAAGGCATATTGTACTTGCGGAGGTTTAGCTGAGGCGTCTGCGATCACGCTCCTGTTCCCGCGCAATCTGGTCGCATGAATTCAACGGAGATCGAGTTCTCGCGGCGTCACCAAAGATCCGAAATCCACCAGTGTTGTGAAGTCTTGCGAACTGCTCGGGAAGGACGGGTGGGCTGAAGTAGTACCCTTGGCCTTCGTCGCAATTTAGATCTTGAAGAAATTTCAGTTCTTCGGCAGTTTCAATTCCCTCAGCTATGAGTTTCAGGTTAAGACTCTTGCCCATAAGGATGATGGCGCTTACGATACCGATCTGATTGGGAGCCATGCTGATCTGTCGGACAAACGATTGGTCGATCTTGAGGGCATCAAGAGGAAGATTATGTAGGTAGCTCAAGCTGGAGTAGCCTGTCCCCAAATCGTCCATGGCAATCCGTACTCCAGTTTCGCGCAGGGTTCGGAGAATGGATGCCGTTAGCTCGGGGCGTCTTATGAGAAGAGTTTCGGTAACCTCGATCTCAACAGATTTTTTATCGAGGCCGGTTTCGTTGAGAATTGCGAACAGGCCTTCAAGAAAGCCCTCGCTCTCAAACCGGACCGGGGAGACATTTACGGCCATGGTTATGGGCGGCAGGCCTTTGCCTATCCAGGACTGGGCTTGAATACACGCTTGCCGGAGTACCCAGGCCCCAATCGGAATAATAAGACCGGACGCTTCGGCAATAGGAATGAAGTTCCCTGGATATAACAAGCCTCGAGTAGGATGCATCCAGCGTATCAGAGCTTCCGCTCCAGTAATAGCACCAGTTCTGAGGTCGATCTTTGGCTGGTAGTGCAGCACAAATTCCGCGCGTTCAAGAGCCTGACGCATACCTTCTTCAAGAAATTGCCGTTCCACCGCTCGAAGATTCATGGCTGGCTGAAAAAACTCGTACCCACGAGTACCATTGTCCTTTGCATTGTACATAGCAGTATCGGCATTCTTGATGAGCGTTTCGGCATCCAGGCCGTCATCCGGATAGATGCTGATCCCAATGCACGCTGTAATTTGCAGTTCGTGCTCGTCAACGGAATGCACCGCGGCTACGGCCTCAAGCATTCTTCTCGCCGCAATCGCGGTATCCTCCGGGTGGTTTACTTCTGGAAGCAAAACAATAAATTCATCTCCTCCTTGCCGGCTTACCGTGTCTGAGGAACGCACACAATCCAGCAGGCGTTTGGATATCGACTGAATGAGCTTGTCCCCAGCAGGATGGCCTAGAGAGTCGTTGATGTGCTTGAAGCCGTCCATATCTAGAAAGAGCAGTGCAACAGTTCTTCCGGTACGGCTTCCGAGTTCGATGGCTTGACCAATTCGGTCGTTCAGGATCCTTTGATTGGGCAGGCCGGTTAGAAAATCATGTTCGGCCAAGTATTTCATCTGCTCTTGGCTCTTCCGCAACGCCGCCTCGACCGCTCTGCGTTCGGTGACGTCTACATTGACGCCGACCACTCGTACAACATTCGCAGCCCCGTCGAGAACTGCTCGCTCTGTAAAAGAGATAATTTTCACACCGCCGTCAGCCGACACAATCCGAAACTCCCCAGAACCGTCAAGGTTTTGCTCTACTACCCTGCGTAGGGACGCTTCGCGTCCGGGCAGGTCCTCAGAATGAACGCAGGCGGCCCAATTCTCGTAAGTGATCCGATCGGTTGGCTCGAAACCATACATTGCCAACATCGTGGCATCCCAAGTGAGTTGATCCGTCGACAACTCCCATTCCCAAACGCCTATCCTGGCAACCGCCGTCGCAAGCGCGAGGCGTTCGACATGCAACGATAGTTGGTGTTCAGCTCGTCTCCGATCGCTATTGTCCCGCGCAATCGTCAACGCCCCGATGAGCTCACCCCGTCGGCTAAAGAGTGGTGAGATCGTTAGGGACACGTCGATGCGTTTACCGGATTTCGCAACCAGCACGGTCTCAAAATGCTTGATGCGTTCGCCATGCTCCAAGCGTCGCATGATGGCATTGAACTCTCTCGGGAGGCCGGCGGGAAATAGAAGCGAGATGTGTCTTCCGACCATCTCGGATGCTGAATATCCGTACAAAACCTCGGCTCCGGGGTTCCAGTATGTGATGATCCCTGCGAAAGTCTTGGCCAGGACAGCGTCCTCTATTGACTCCACGATCGCGGTCAGGTACGGAACCATAGACTGGTCGATCACAGTTATGCCTCTTTTTCTGGCAGGACGCCGTCCCGATTCACCAAACGTCGAATTGCTACTAGATGACTGCTGTTGAAGCTTGGGGATGCCCGATGGCGTAGATTGCGTCGAGAATGTCTTCGATGTTTGTCGTGTCTCACTGTGGCTACAATTGCGTAATGAAGACTTAGGCTCGAGCTATGTTCAAGCATTCGGCAAGGCATCGGGATCGAGGTAAGAAACTGACTGTCCGGTTGCCATGGTCTCCGCCGAGATAGTGAAACTCGACATGGCCTGAGCTAACTGTGAGTCGACCTCATCAGTTATCGCCATCACATCCAACATCAACACGTCGGAGTCTATTCCTGACACGTTCATCTGCAGCGTTTCAAAGATCGAGACCTGTAGTATCCGAGATTCCTCTATCATCATGGCACCGGTATAGCCTTGCGCATGTCGTAGGATCCCGTGTTCATACGCGGAGTCGGAAGTCAAAGAGCGTGTGCCTAGCGTAAGTGAGGCACGAAGGCGGGTAATTACGTCGCGGAACATCGCCGGGAGGTGAGCTCCCCGGTCTTCCTCGGACAGCGAAATCGTGATTATGTCCGGCTCCGCGTTCACCCGTTCGAGCCACAAGGGAATCGTACTATCGGTTTCCCTCTCGAGGATATCGGCGACACTTGGATGACTTTGCAATGGGCGATCCTACATTTCACCAAGCGAACAAGTTGGATTTCAGCGTGACTGAGGATAACCCACGATTCGAGTAGATGTTGGTCAAATTTGACCATTTGTTTTCCTCAAATCAGTCTTTGGGGGACCGACTGAAGAAGCTTATCGCTTTGAATGGCCAATCTTCGCTGGATGTAATCCCTTTTGCTGCGCTAATCATTCGTCTTAATAACTGGTTAATGCCGAGATTTGGGGGTATCATCGGGTGGCTCGAGTAAGACACCAAATGTGTCCTATTGGCATCGAGGAATAACTCCTGAAATGGGTTCTCTGCCTACGCTTTGTTCTGCGTCCATTTGCTTTGCTCTGCTTTGCCGGACCGGTGTTTTCGGGCCTCAAGTGTCCTGCTCGGTCAATCTGTGGTATCCACAGGAACTTCGCCGGCGCTTAACTTTGGCAATATCAACGTCTGCTCTTCGGGAGGGGTGACGCCTGCGACGTGCAGCAAGACGCTGACTTTGACATACAAGGTCACGGCGACGGGGACCCTGGACACGCCAAGAGCCGTCACCAAAGGCACGCCGGACCTCGACTACACGCTGGCCAGCGGCAGCACGTGTACCGGCTTGGTGACACAGGGCACGTCGTGCAAGGTGAAAGTCAAGCTCGCGCCCCGCTTCTCGGGATTGCGCAAGGGCGCGGTCGAGATCGTGGACGCAAGCGGTAAATTACTAGCAACGACATTGATCTATGGGATAGGTGTAGCCCCGCAAATTGCATTCGATCCCGCCGCACAGACGACCGTTACCGCGGCTGCCCTCTTTTGTGATCGATGAATCGGGATATTTCTACGTCCCGTACACTGACTACGCTATTGACTTGATCGACGGTATAGCCAAAATTCCTCCTGACGGTGGAACTCCGACCATTTTGAACACCGCAGGATTGGACGTGGGCGCTCCGTCGGCGTTGGATGGCGCGGGCAATCTTTTTGTAAAGGGAGGCAATCTAGACTTCGTCGAGTTGCCAGCCAGCGGCGGTGACCCTATCACCCTCCCCCTCGGTAATGGCCTCGATGAGCCATTGGACATCGCCGTCGACGGGTCTGGGAATCTCTTCGTTTTGTACCAGCATTATGTTTCGGGAAATCAAATGTTCGCGGTCGCGGAACTTCCGGCGGGGGGCGGCCCTGAGATTACCCTTGCGTTCGCCTTCCCGGTCGACGAGCGGGCCTCCGCAAAGTCACTCACGTTGGATAATCTGGGCAATGTTTTCGTGCTATTTATTTCTCCCCCTGACTTCACCTGGCAGGTATACGAAGTGCCGGCCCGTGGCGGCGGTCAAGTGGTGCTCCCACCGACCTTTAGCTCCGACGGAGGATACATGGCAGCAGACGCTGCCGACGATTTATTTGTTGGCAACGCTCCTCAGATAGAGGAAATTCCGGCCGGCGCCAGCTCGGCTGTTACGATCAGCGCTTTTCCAACGCCTAAACACTCGTACGCTCCGAACGTCGCTGTCAATCCTGCCGGCGATGTTTTTTCCGTCTTGCCTAGCGGCGACCTCGTCAAACTTCATCGGTCGCAACCACCGCAACTCAGTTTTCCGGAAACCGCGGTAGGAACCACCATCCCGCTCTCAATAAGTATTCAGAACACCGGTAATGCATCACTCTCGCTCAGTAGCATCACTACGAGCGGACCGTTTGCTACGATGTGGAGCACTTCCTCGGATTGCACAAACGGTTCTTCTCTCCCGCCTGGTCGCGATGCGACCTCCGCATCACCTTCAAGCCGGAATCGGAAGCCGTGATGACCGGCTCGGTTACGCTCACGGACAACGCGCTGAACAAGAGTGGCGCGATCCAGGTCATTGAGTTGTCGGGAACCGTTGGCGCCGCGCCGCTGGCCAAGCTATCGGCGACGACATTGCAGTATGGGGACGTCGCATACGCCAGCAGCAAGACGCTTCCTTTGACCATCACCAACGTCGGCGGTGGCACGCTGACGCTTGCGCCCTCAATCAACGGACCAAGCTATACTATCGCGCTCGACAGGAGTGCCTGCGGGCAAAAGCTGCACACTGCAGTTGGACTATGCTCCGGGTTCGGTCGGGAACCACAATGACATCCTGACCCTGGCGACCAATGGTTCCCTCAACAATGGGCCAACAAGTGTCACCGTTGCTCTCAGGGGCTCGCTACCGGAGTCGGTGCGCTTGAGTCTGAGAAGATAATCCAATTTCCCACCTACGAGCAAGGACAGGGTGATCCCTATACAGTTATGCCAATCACAATTTACAACTTTGGCGTGCCGGGTAAGGTCACGGTAAGCTCCCGCATTAACGGCCCAAGCTTCGACCTTGTCGGCAGCACGTGTTCTGCGGGAGTGACGACTGCCGGCACCTGCACTTTGCAGGTGCAATTTAACCCGGCCGGACCTGGCTCCCATACCGACATCCTCACGCTGACTCCAAGCGTTGGGGCCGCTTCCAGCACCGTCTACCTTCGGGGTTCGAAGACGTTTCAGATTGATGGGCGGTGGTGTCTTCATCCGCGTTCCACTGTCGATCCTCCTATCACAAGTGCTGCAGTCTTTCTTGTTCGAAATCGCGGACTGTTGGAGCGCTCCAACGGCACATGCAGATTGGGATCGCCCGAGCCGAAGAAGGCCGGCGTCCCTCCAAAATCGCCCCCACAGTTCGTCTCCATGCCCAAGCAGACGTATCGTTACTGATCCTGGAACAATCAGGCACTCCATCACGTAGCCTCTGAAAACGGAGGTTCTTGTGACGTCTCTGAAGAGAACGGCCCGCATCGCCGGCGTTTGGTACCTCGGCTTCACCTTTGGACCGTTCTACCTGTTGTATGTTCCCTCAAAGACAGTCGTGCTGAACGATGCCGCAGCAACTGCGGCCCGGATACTCGCGCATGAAACGCTCTTCCGCTGGAGCATGCTTGCCGAATCACTCGGTGTCGTGATCTTCATCGGCCTGAGTCTTGCGCTCTATAGACTTCTTGAGAGCGTAGACCGCCACCGGGCGCGACAAATGGTGGCTCTCGTGCTGGTTTCGGCCGCATTAAGTTTAGTCGCTCTTGCTTTTAACGCGGCAGCACTCCTCGTCTTTCGCGGAGGCGACGGTTTCAATAGCCTTGACGTACACACACGCGAAGCAATCGCCATGATTCTCATCCGAATGCATGGCCAGGCGAATGGCATCAACCAGATATTTTGGGGACTATGGCTGCTGCCTTTCGGATGGCTGGTCGTTAGGTCGCGCTTCTTACCACGCTGGCTTGGATACTGGCTTCTACTTGACGGTGTCGCGTGGGCTGTCGTCGGGGTGACATGGTTCTTTTCTCCTGATTGGGCTAACGCAATGTTCCACTACCTGCAACCGATATTCTTTGCCGAGATCGTCGCGATGCTCTGGCTGCTGATTGTGGGAGCAAAGGAGCACGAAGTCAGACAGCCATGATAGGGTCCTAACGTTTATCGGCGCCGAGAAAGAGACGTGAAGGGAAATGACAAGTGCAGACGACGATCCCAGCCACCGCGAGTAGCCTGCTTTTGTCGATAACGCGGTTGCAAGCAATCTGCCAGCGACAACTTGGTAGCAGGGTTGTTACGCCGGAAGCGAGATTCTGAAGACGGTTCCACTCTTTCCCGGAGTTACTCGGCTGCGCGCCATTATCCTTCCACCATGACAGTGTTGGCGAGGGTGGCAAGCCAGACCTTCCGTTTTCCAATCTGTGCCTGTACTTGAGAGCCGTGAATCCAACCCGGAAGATCGATCAGATGATGGCCGACGATGATTAGGAACTGCAGTACGATAAGGCACATAAAGAGAACCGATATAACGCCTCCATCCACCGACTCAATATATCATTTCGATATATACTCCGTACATGAGCTCAAATCAAACGGCTACCGCAGTTAACAAGAATGCAAGGGAGCCTTCACCTTCAGCCCCTGCAGATATCCGGCAGACGCGCGAAAAAGCGAGCCGATTTGCGATCCTGGGAATGCTCACTTTTGGCAAGAAGAAGTCGGGCTACGACCTCAAGAAAGCGATTGCTGCGAGCACAGCCAACTTCTGGAGCGAAAGCTATGGCAACATCTATCCAACCTTGAAAAAGCTGCTTGAGGAGGGTTCGATCCAAGAAGAGAACGACAAGGCCGCAGCCACCAAGAGACCGAAGCAGCTTTACAGCATCACCGAGAAAGGGAGGGAGTCACTAAAGCAATGGTTCCGACGGCCGGTGGCGGAGCGATCCGAAGACAACGAACTGCTGCTGAAGCTGTTTTTCGGCGCGATGATGTCTCCAGGAGAATCGCTTGCCTTAGTCAGGGCTCATCGAGATCATCACGTTGCTTTACTCGAAAGGCTTAAAGCGATTGAGAGACGCATCATGACAGGTCCAAGCACCGACAAGCGGAGAGTGTACCTGTGGGCGACGCTCTCCTACGGGCAGGCAGTCAGCCAAGCGCTGATTCAATGGTCTGATGCGACCGAGAAAGCTTTGCAAACCTTAGGGTAGTAAGAGCCTCCCAAACTCAAGAACGATCAGCTAAGCTTTTGCCAAGCGTACGAGTTTAACGTTTGTGTCGGCGTGGAAGATCGTCCTACGTGCCTTTTCCGTGTAGTTTTCGAACACTGAACCTCCTTCTACTCGGTAGAGACAACTAATTGTTCTGCTCTCCTTTGCCAGCCTGACAAGCTGGGAGTCAGACGACAATACCGACTGCTTTTTGGCATTACTCGGGTGACATAAGGTTAAGTATTGACCCACGACTTCTCTGCCCCCCCGTTTTCAGAGGCTTGCGCGGGTCATAAGTGGGAGCCTAGTACTGATGTTCCCGTGACGCTCAACAAGGCGCAGGAGCGGCGGCCTAGGTTAAGGAGAAGGCAGTTAATCTGGTGGGCAAGTGCCCGACAGGCGCGACCGCTGAATTGGAACATTAGCGCACGTGCCTAAAGTGGCATCCAAATGACAAACGGGGGCGGATTTTAAAGCGAAAACGACCTCGCGCTCAAAACAAATTTGTAGGGGCGAGAGTGTGCGCTAACAGTCACCTTTTAGTAGAGACGGGGTTTTTGCAATGACGAAGCGCCTAATCCCACTGGTAGCAGCCCTCATGCTGATACTTACGAGCAGCGCTTCTTTCTTTTGGGGCCGCCATGTGGCCATTCGCTCTCCAAAAGTTTCGCCGCAACGGGACGACACTCCCCCGCCATTCGTTAGGGTAGGTGAAGCCGCACCTACTAATATTTATGCGCACAATCTTCTTTTGCGGAAGGGTCCTCACTTTAGCATCTACATTCGCTGGATTCAAGGTCAGATGGTACGGACACGGCAGGACAAAAATCCCTCCTTTGACGATCCAGAATCCTTCGTTTTGATGATCCAAAAGGGGCTCATAAGTGTCCGGCTTTCAGATCTCGCCGGCTTTCTCAACGCAGGAGCAACGGGTGGAGTGGGAGCTCTGACGAATGTTTCTATCGAGACCAAAGGCGATCAAATCAAAATACATGGCACCGCCCATAAGATCATCCCTTTGCCGGTGACAATTGTCGGAACGCTCGCCCCACTACCAGACGGCAGAATACAGTTCCACATTCTGAGTTTCAGTGTGCTAAGACTTCCGTTGAAGGGGCTGCTTGGGGGATTTCATCTCAGCTTGGCCGATCTGACGCCTAAGAGTCAGACCCCTGGAATCATGATCGCTGGTAACGATTTCGACTTTGACACGCAGCGCTTGCTTCCTCCTCCCCACATTCATGGGCAGATGACCAAAGTCGTCCTCTCCTCGGACCAAATACGTGTTTTCTATGGCAACGCTCCTGAAAGCGATGCACAGCTTTCCGAATGGCACAACTTTCTCAAATTTAGTGGGGGCTCGCTAAATTTTGGAAAAATTACAATGAACGATGTCGACCTTACAATGATTGATGCTTCTCAAGATCCTTGGTTTGATCTTGATCTGGTGAACTATCAGGCCCAGCTCGTGCAAGGTTATAGTCGCATCACTACTGGAGCCGGTCTAGAGATATTTATGCCGGATGCGAACGTGGTTTCGCCAAAAAAAGTGCAAGAAGCCGTAACTTTAGATTGGCTGAAGAATCGGCATAGTTCTTTACCAGCCGATGTGCCTAGGCACTAGCAGAGGTAGGACCAGGTAAGAGATCTTACGAGCTAAACAAAGTCATTTGGGTATAAAAGGATGATGGTCAGAAGTTCACCGAGATGCCGCCCCAGCTATCTGGATCCACGTCTTCTAACGTCTCAGTTAAGTCCCACCTGTTGCCGTAGAGAAGTCTATGGCGTTCTACTTACGCTCGCCATGAAAACTCTCGACAAGCGATGAAAACCTAAATCACTAGCGGGATGACAGCGGCTGCAAGCACCTCACCGGGCGCGAGGTTGGACGGCTGATCGAAGGCACTAAGGGAAGCCGCAAATAGATCCGAGATCGATCCCTTTTGCTTTTGATGTTTCGGCATGGCGCTCTTAAACCGTTCGACATTTGGCTGTCGCAATCTGATGGAGCGCCGCATCGAGTGTGGTCATTGTCGAACGCTTCGAGGAGCGAGACGAAGCCGATGCTCAGCTCCGCCAACTCATCAGTGTCAGGATGAGATCGGAAAGCGAACCTCCCCAGCAGTCGAGCCGCCAGACGACAATCGCGTCCACGTTGCATGTTGGCGACTCTCGCGCTTAGGCCGCTGCAGAGCTGCAGGGCATCGGAACCTACTTCCTTGATCTCGGCGACGATCTGCCGCCCGCGTCGCCCGGCATACTCCCGCATGCTTCTGATCATGGCTGGATACTTGTCTGTGATGGTAACCGGGCGCGGGGTACTGAGAACCGCCGACGGGTCTTCCAGGAATTTGGGTCTTGTCGAGGAACTGCCGGCGAAGGAGGAGAAAGGTAGGTTACTTGCGTACTATAGCGGCGGGGTGTAGCAAACAACAGCAATTGCTCCAAGGCCATCGACTTAACGGCGGAGGTGCCTATGGGAGCTACAAAGATGTCGGGTTCAGAGCTCAGGAATAAAGTGACACCTCAATTGAGTGAGGTGATCAACATACAGGATCGGATGCTTCAGCCGATTGCCGATCCTCGTCAACTGTCGCCACTGATCGAGGAGGCGGATAAATCCGTAAGAGCCACGCTGGGCACGTTGGTCCAGCATGCGCCCAAGACGAAGCGCTCTTCAGTGGTCATCAGCATCGGTTCGGCGCAGACCTACCTGCGAACGGCCCGCTTCGAAAGACTAACGAAGATCTGCCTTGCACTTCCGGGAGTTCGAACTGAGAATATCGGAAATAGCGCAACCTTTCTGGTCGACGGACGGACCTTTGCCTACTATCTTTCCGACTACCGGGGGAATGGGATTACTGGAGTGTGCTGCAGACTCCGCTCTGGAAAGACACCCAAACCCGTGCTGAGCGCCATGTCGCCATGGTTCAATCCAACCAGCGGAGCGTTGAACGGCTGGCTCGGTCTTCGTTTGGACCGCTCAGCCATTGATTGGGGCGACGTGTTCGATCTTGTCCAGGGCAGCTATCTCCGTGTTGCGCCCCTTTCAACTGAGTTGTGAAATCCCTCACGGATCATCGAGAACTTGCCCGTTTTGCTTGGCAATAAATAGCCGTCTGGTGAACGGGCTCTTGCCTGATGTACTCCAACCAGTGTTGGGGTGAGAGTCAGATCGGGATGATTTGGCCGCTCATCCCTAGAACGGTTAGGTCTGGGGCAGTTACCTCGGTGATGTCTCTCTTGTTGTAACTAGCGGGATCGAACAGTTGTAGATCGCTATTCTCTCGATGCAGTGCTAGCCTAGGCCTGGTAGGTAGGCGAGTGACGCTTGACGATGTCTGAGTAGGCTACTCAGATGCGCGACGTTTTCGTAATACGGCTCGCCGCGCTGGCCCGCCTACCTGAATTAACGTTTGGAAGGGATTCGTCTGCCACGCGTAATCGTACGGCTAAGTCCTCGAACGCAAACCTATCGCCATCCGAAAAGCATGCGCAATAGCTTTTTGCATCACGGAATGCTGTGATTCAAACCACCAGGCATCGGCTTGCATAAACGTTCGTTTGTGCAACGCACTCTGAGAGGGTCTCACTGAGTGACTCGGCGATTGTGCACCAAATGAGCAGAACAGCTTTTGTCCGATTAGCCGGTTTGAACGAAGCCTCTGGCGCGGCGGACTGAGAGTCGTGGTGTAGCGAAGGGAGTCCTGCAGGGTTAGGGTGAGGGGTCATAGGAAGGAGATTTTTTATGACCCAACTTCGCGAGCGCATGCTGCACGAGCTTGAGCGGCGCAACTATTCACCTTCTACGATCCGCGGCTACCTCGGTGCGGTGCGACAGTTTGCCGAACATTTCCATTGCTCGCCGGAGCAACTGGGCGCTGAGCACCTGCGGCGTTATCAGCGATACCTGGCTTCCGCAGAGTTTCTGCGCCGCTTCGTACAGCATGTCCTGCCCAGAGGCCTTCCCCGCATCCGCTACTTCGGCTTCCTCGCCAACCGAAGACGAGCCCGCATACTGCCACTCTGCCGCGCTCTGCTCAGCCAGCCTCCTCCAACTGAAACGCCTGTTATCGCAAGGCCCACACAATGGGAGTGTCCGCACTGTCATGGACGCATGCACCTTGTCGCACGGCTCTCGGCCGCACAGATATTCTTCGCGGAAGCAAAGGAGGCATATCAGCTTGACTCTTCCTAGCCGCCAGGTCAAAGCGGCGATCATCGTGTGCTTCGCAGCATGCTTACTGGAGGTGTGTCTCACGGCCCAAAACAGCGCCTCTTATTCGCTCTACGACCCCCGCTGCATCCTCCCCGTATCCAAATGCGGGTGGCTACTGAGAAGGCTTCGCTCCACTTGCCGGACCTCATCCATCGCGTCGACCCAGCCCATAGGCATTAAAAACCCATAGCCAACATCCTCTCCCGACCGCACCAGCGCCTTCCTTCAAACCGCTCTATCCGACCCGCTCCGCCCTTAGACCGCTGCTGCACTACAAACTCGCGCCCGCGGAGCAGCTCCGATAGAGTACTGACGTTTATCGGCCACTTGCCGAGTACGACTGAACCGACTGGCTCGATGAGCGCATTGGCCATTTATCGTCCAGACAACTCTCGGGTTTTATCCTACCCCTGTTCGAAGCTCTCCGATGGCATTCGCACTTCTGCACCAGACAACTCTGCCACGCCATTTCGCGGTTGATAGGACTGGCTGGTCGTGAAGAAAGCCTTCATCTCTTCATCTGCTCTTGAGACAACTGCTTAGAATTCATTTAGCATTCTAAGCAGTTGCAACCAACTCACTGAGGAGACCTCCATGGCGCACGTCGCACCTCGTTTCTCACCCTCCGACAGCATCATCCTGCTTGTCGACCACCAGACCATGACCATCGATTGGGTTAAGAGCCTGCCGAAGACCACCGTCATAGCCAGCTGCCGCGTACTCGCCCGTATGGGCGTCACCTTCTCCATGCCGCTCTTCCTTACGACCACAATGGAGGAGTATGTCGGGCCGACGCTGCCCGAGATCCAGGAGGTCGCGTCCGGCGCCTTTGCCGCGCGCTTCAAGCGCGGCGGCATCCTAAGCTGCTTCGACCAGCCTGAACTCGTCGCCGCACTCAAAGCCACAGGCCGCACCAACCTGATTCTGGCGGGCCTTACCACCGACATCTGTCTGTTCTGGGCGGCCCGGGACGCCGTTCGCCTCGGCTACAACGTCAATGTCATCGCCGATGCCTGTGGCACCATGTCCACAATCGGCGACGACACGACTTTTGATCGGCTTCGTGGCCTCGGCGTCACGGTCAGTGTCGTCAACCAGATCGTCACCGAGCTCGAAAACGACTTCGGCAGTACTGATGGCCTCAAAGCCCAGCAAATCCTCTCCGACGAAGTCATCTCCAAGCTGAATTAGTGTTTCCATCATTGCCTCGCCCGAAGTGAACGCTCTGGGCGAGGCCTTTCAGAAAGGTCCAGTGTTAAGCGCTCGAGCCTCTCTTTACATCGCGACGATATTTGCTCTGGCGGCACTTGGCGCAGGCCTCCGGCTCACCGCGCAGACTGTGAACCCGCCGCCGTACACACCACCGGTGTGGGATATCGACTGGTCGTATCTCGCCCAGCCCGCCGCAGCCGGGGCATCTGAGCCAGACTGGACCGACCGCTTCCACTACATCTCTCTGGGCAACAACCGCTTCCTCTCGATCACCGGGCAGATCCGCGAGCGTGGCGAGTACCAGGACTACCCCGCCGTCGGCGCGCAGCCCCCGAATAACGGCTACTTCATGCAGCGCTACCTGATCAGCTCCGACCTCCACCTGAACACGCATTTTCGCACCTTCATCCAATTCGACAGCGGCCTGGTCGACTTTCGTGACGGTGGACCGCGCCCCGGCGTCGACGAGGATAAGCTTGATTTCAATCAGGGCTTTGTTGATTTCACTCTCTCTAAATCGTCGGACCATTCCCTCACTGTTCGGGCCGGCCGCCAGCTTATCTCATTAGGTTCGACACGCCTCATCGCTACCGGAGCTGGCCTCAATGTCGAACAGCCCTTCGATGGCTTCCGTCTTATGCTCCACGCCGGGCAATGGAGCGCCGATGGACTTGCCGTCCGCCCAACGGAGATCAAGACCGGTATATTCGACAACGAACCGAATTCCGCTGAAGAGCTGTGGGGGCTCTACCTGAGCCGGCCTCTTCTGCCATTGCATACCAACGTCGATCTCTATTACCTGGGCTATGACCACAAGTCGGTTCGCTACACGCAGAGCACGGGGCCGGAGCAACGCGAAACGGTCGGCGCCCGCGTCTGGTCCCACACTCCGGCGTGGGACTACGACTTCGAATACACCGCTCAGTTTGGGCGCTTCAACACCGGCAACATCCGAGCCTGGGGCACGGGGTATCACCTGGGCTACACCTTCAATCGCGCCCGCTTCGCCCCACACCCGGAACTGGACGGAGGCGTCCTGAGCGGTGATCACAATGCCCACGACAACACGCTCGGCACATTCAATCCACTCTTTCCAAACGGCAATTTCCTTAGTCAGAGCATTCTGCTCGGCCCCCTCAACCTCATCATCGTGCGTCCCACCTTCAAGACAGCCCTGACCCGCAAAGCCACGACGAACACCAACTTCGAACTCTTGTGGCGCCAGGCCACAGAGGACGGCGTCTACAACATCGCCGGCATTCTTACCCATGCTCCAGCCAACTCAACCGCCCGGTTTATCGGCGCACAGATCCAGCAGGAGATCGATTACGCATTCACCCGGCATCTCAGCGGCTCGTTGGCTTACGAGCACTTCTTCGCCGGCGAATTCCTCAAGCAAAGCCCCCCTGGCCACAGCCTCAACTTCATCTCTCCTCAATTGGCTTACAACTTCTAACCCGCGCCGGAATTCTGCCATGCAAACACCTCTTCAGCAAGCACTCGTCCTCGCAATCGTTCTGCTCAACCCATACTGTTCTGGGGCCAATTGCGTGGAGCGCTTCGTCAACTATCAGACCTGGAATCTCATCCCCACCGACGCCTTCAAGGCGTATCACAGGGCGCAACAGCCGCTGATCCAGGCCTTTGTAGTAGCGCCGATGTTCCTTGGGTTCGTGCTCCAGGTCTGGTTGGCTTGCAGGGTGCCTTCCGGCGTCGACCCACGGGTCGTCTGGGCGATGGTCGTTGCATCCGCAGCTGGGGCGGTCTCCACTGTAATGCTTCAGCTTCCGGTCCACGCAGCATTCAACCGGAGCGGCTACTCGCCTGAACTCATGCGGGGGCTACTCCATTCCGATTGGATCAGAAAAGCCGCGGATTCTGTCCGGCTAGCCGCAACGGCGGTTCTCCTGCATCAGATGCTTAGCGCTCATTAGGCCCCAGGCCACGCAGCTTGCTCAGGAGCTTGGCCGCAGTCTTCTTTTCTTCGGTGGAAAGGCGATGCATTGCTTCCGCAAGCTCGGTCGCATGTAATGGGGCAATCTTCCTCGCCAGCGTTCGACCTTTTTCGGTGATGACTCCCGTCACCACGCGCTTGTCCTCGCTTCGCGACTCGCGGGCAATCAACCCGCGCTTTTCCAGCTTCTTGACAGTATAGGTCGTGCTTGCACCGGTGAGCAGAATCCGCTCGCTTAACTCACCGAGCGGGGTGGGGCCGTGTTGCCAAAGCACCATCAACACCGAGAATTCAGTCATGGTCAGGCCATGCTTCTGCATTCGCGGGCGCACATAATCGTCGACAAACTTGAACGCTCTGCCGATCGAGACGATCAGCTCCAGCGACGCTGCCTCATCCGGCGCAGGTCCCTGTGGCTCGGCCCCGAAACCGCCGCTCGATGGAGGTCCTTGCATCCAATGATTTTATCGCCACGGCTAGTCTTCTCGGTCGGCGGCAAATCGCCTACTTTCTCACGGACGCTGTAGATCGGGCCAACTTGCCGTGCAGTCGACTACGCGTTCAGATACCGCTGGGGGCTCTGTTGCATTAAGTATGGCTGTGAAGGCCAAGTCGGGACGGAGGCGGTAGGATGAGTCATGTTCAAACGCCGGCGGTTCCCCGTTGAGATCATCCTGCTTTGTGTGCGCTGGTATTGCAAGTACGGCATCAGCTATCGGGATCTCGTGGAGATGATGCAGGAGCGTGGCGTGGAACTAGACCCGTCTACGATTATGCGCTGGGTGCATCGTTATGCGCCTGAATTGGAGAAACGGGTGCGCTGGTACCAAGGCTACCGAACCAGTTCCTGGCGCGTAGACGAGACGTATGTGAAGGTCGGCGGTCGGTGGAAGTACCTGTTTCGGGCCGTCGACAAGCATGGCCGCTTGGTTGATTTCATGTTGGCAGATCGCCGCAATACTCGGGCAGCCCATCGTTTCTTGGGAAAAGCGTTGAAGACCATGCACCACTGGCCGCCGTGCTCGATCACCACCGACCAACTCGGTTCCTACCCAAAAGCAATCCGCCGACTACAGCGCGAGGGCAAGCTGTCTGCCGACACAAAACATCGGACCTGCAAATACCTGAACAACATCATCGAAGCCGACCATGGCGCCCTCAAGCGCGTCATCCGACCCACTCGAGGCTTTCAGACGATGAGGACCGCGCCTGCTACGATCAAGGGTTTTGAAGTGATGCGTATGATCCGTCGAGGGCATTGCCTCACCTGTAAGCCGCACGTCAAAGAGGAGATCCGATTCGTAAACAAGCTATTCGACATCTTCGCTGTCGCTGCCTGATCGAGCAGCGCACCGAGTGAACTGCGACCTGTGAAGTTAATGCAACAGAGCCCCAGCGATGGCGCCCCGCTACCCCCACCGGTTCCCCCGTTACTGGGAGGAGAACCGCACAGTCCGAAATACCAGCAATATCCATTCCCACCATAGCCAAAGCAAGCCAAAGGATTTTCATCACAGGAGGGAGGGGGCGGGGGATTTTGGAAGATACACGGATTTCCGTCGTATTCAGGCAACGAGCAAGGGTCCAGCCCGCTTGGATCCAAGAAGCTCAGCGGGTTATTCAGAACATAGGCATAGCGGTTCAAGCTCTCTGGATTGGTGATGTCGTAAGAACCCACGTAGGGGTCGGGCGAGAGCCAGCGCCCCTGGTAGAAGGAGTAGTTACGGAACTGAGCGTGTTCGGACATAGGTGCGCCGGCGTCGTTGCTGTCCTGCTCCATGTCGGCGAAGTGGAAGTTGTCTACATCGGTCTCGGTATTGAGGATACTGGCTACGTAGCCATCACCCCAGGGCAGAGACTTGTAGGTTGCAGAAGTCGTGCCGTTATGGTCAGTCCGTATGCGCTCGGTGCCGATATAATCCTGGTTCTCAAAGTAGGTAGCGTTGTCGGAGGAACGAAAGGCGATCTGCTGCCCGTCCCAATACATGCGGCCATCGGTGCCATTGTTCGTGGCTGCATTCCAGGTGGAGATGCGCCTTCCCGCATAGTCATAGGAATATTCACTGGTTCCTGCCGGCGTCGCCACGCTCACCCGTCGGTTCAGTGCGTCGTAGGTGTAGGACGCGGTTGAGCCGCCATCGACGCTCACAATGTTGCCCTCCGCGTCGTAAGTGTAGCTATGATACCCGTCTTTGGTCATGTTACCGGCCGCGTCATAAGTATAGCCGCCGCTATTAATTTTGTTACTCGTCGGGTCGAAGGAGGCGCTGAAGGAAGGTGCCCCGTTTTGCGACCACCGGTTGCCATACCGGTCATAGCTGTAGGTGTAGTTCTGATTGGCGACTCCATTCGTCACGGTACGGGAGGTGAGCCGGTTGAACTCGTCATAGGAGTAATTGGTAGAGAGACCCAGAACGGTATCGCCCACGTAGGAGACCTGCGAGCCCTTGATGGTCTCGCCCTGACCGAAGGCTTGTGTCCCCCCGCTGGCACAGTATGCGGCCGCCGGGCCTCCTCTGCACAGCCACTGCCCGTCTGGCCGCCCCATGAAGTCGTAGCCTTTGTAAAGATTAAGGCCGTTACCCAAAGTGTAGCTGACCGGGCCGTTTGGTCCATTGATGATGTTTGAGGCGATGGGTGTCGATCCGCCGGTTCCACCGGTCAGGTTATAGCTGTTGTTGTTGATCGAGGTCACTTCGCCCGCCGGGGAGCGAGTGTAGGCGACTTGTCCACTGACAGCGTCTCCTTCGGAGGTCAGGTTACCCGCCCAATCGTAGGTAAAGCCCAGCGGACGCGACTCCTGCTTCGCCGTGCCACACGTCGACGGAGCACAGTTCCACATATTCACTATCTGGCCCCTCACGTTATAGCTGAATTCGGAAGTGGTAGGATTGATCTCCGCCGTTGGTCCCCTAAAGGCGCCCATGACGGCCAGCCGGCCCCTAACATACTGCAGATTGTTCGTCGTGCAGCAAATCGTGTCGTAAACGAAACTCTTGTTTGATGTAGATGCGGATGGAACATCGTTGTCCGCATACCCAATAGAAACCACCCGTCCAAGCGCATCGTACTGGGTCGTCGTCGTTGTTAGGATGGCCGGGTTGGTTTGGTTCGCTTCTGGTCGAGTCCGGGTTACCTTGAGTCCTGTAGCGTTGTAGGCATACTGGTAATTCGTCGCGCCTCGCTCCGGCTCGGTGACCGACACAGGGCGACCCAGGGAATCGGTAATGAATGTGCGGGTCTGCGAGCCTTGGGCGACCATTGTCACCTGATTGCCACCGCTAGCCGTGGGGTAGGAGTAGGAGGTCAGAAAGCCCGTGGCGGGGATATCCTGGCCGCAGGCAACCGGAGCAACCCCCTTTAGTGTGGAAGAGGAGACCTCGCAGGCCGACGTGACCCGGCCTAATCCATCGACCTGGGTGATACGGCTGACACCATTTTCATCGGTCACCAGAGTGGCTCGTCCGGCATAAGTGTACCTAATAAGATCGTTTAGCTACTCTTTCAACGGTCTCTCATCCGTAGATTGGTGGTTATGCGGAAAAGCCGCCGTCGGGCTTTATGAGCTGGCCGTTAATCCAAGAACCAGCAGGCGACAATAGAAATGCGACGATATTTGCAGCGTGTTGAGGAGTACCTAACAGCGCCTTTCTGCTCGCATTCCCACCTACTCGTTTATGTGTGCTAAAACATAAACTTCAACGCAAACTGCACCTGGCGCGGAGGATTTGCCTCAAGGATATAGTTGAATGTCGGCGAGCTGATGTCGCTGTCGGGCAGATGAAAGTTCGTGCGATTCAGGATGTTAAACAGCTCCGCGCGGAACTGGATCTGCATTGATTCTGTCACCTTGAAATTCTTAAGTGCACCGAAGTCCCAGTCGGCATAAGCCGGGCCGACATTCACGTTGCGACCTTCTGTGCCAAACTGACCCGCATTGGTTACGGTATTGAGTTGCTGGTAAGCGCTGGCGTTGAGCCATGCGCGCACCTGGCGCGGCCCGTTATTGGGGCTGCCGACGAGGTTGGGTCGCTGGGCGGAGAAGCCGGTGATCTCCGGCGCGCTGCCTTGCGCCGCGACGTCGTTCGAGTCAAACACCGTGAATGGCGTGCCGCTCATCAACGTTGCTATGCCATTCAACTGCCATGCGCCCAACACCGTCTGATACCAGTTCTGCGGATGATTCCAGAACGGAAGATCCCATACATAGCTCGCAACGAATCGGTTGCGAGCGTCGAACAGCGAGGGCCCACGCTCGGCTGCAAGATTGAACGGATCCTGGGCGAGGTCGTTTTCTCCTGCGACTGGCTTCGCCTCTGAGCCCGTTATGTTGAACGACGAAACATCGTCGATCACCTTCGACCACGTATACGAGAGTAGGAATGACAGCCCACGGCTGTACTGCTTCCGCAGCGAGGTTTCCAGTGCGTTATACGACGAATTGGCGATGCCCGCGATCTCGCCGGTCGATGAAAACTGGCAACTGCTCGGCGGATCGGCGAGTGTGCAGCCGGAAAAGAGCCGCCGTTGATCAGCGTTGCTGGAATTGGAGATTGGCTGGCCGTCCACGTATCCAGGAACGAATACCGCTGGGTTCGCTTCGATAAAGCGGGGCAGGCGGGTTCCCTTGGTGCCGACGTATCCGATCTCGAACAAATAATTAGATCCGAACGTCTGCTGTAGGTTCAAGTCCCAATCCTGCGCATAAGGAAGTCTTAACGTCGGCGACAGGGTCAGGTTCGTGAGTGGCTTAGAAAACGTCCCCGGGGCAGGAGGATCGCCGTTGAACGGATCTGCGAAGTCCGGGAGGCTCACCTGCGGGGTTCCCAGGAACGGAGGCGCACTGATCGGGGCCTGCAAAGGCCCACCCTGTCCGGTGTAATAAGGCTCGTAGAAGATACCGTACGCCGAAGTAATCAACAGCTTGCCGTTACCGGTCGGGTCCCACGCGATGCCGAAGCGCGGCGCAAATGCCTTGTAATCGGTGGGGATCAGGCCTGCCGTCACGCCGGGATCGCCGGGATACAACAACCCCACCGGCGCGTTCGGTATCACCCGGGATTGCTTTCCCGGCGCAAACAGCGAGAGCAAATTATTCGTTTCGGTGTACGGGAAGGGTAACTCATACCGCAGGCCGGCATTGACCGTGAGACGCGGTGTGACCTTGTAGGTGTCCTGCACATAGGCATTTCCACTGTTGCCCCGAATATGGCGCGAAAAATTGCCGATACCTTGCAGGAAGACCACCGGCTGCCCGGTGAGAAAACTGGCGAACGCGTCCGTTACAGGGAACGGCGCAAATACGAAGAAGCCGTTGGTCGCAATTCCTTGCAGCACGTTGATCTGCTGATATTGGTATCCGCCGCCAAATTTCAGCGTGTGCTGGCCATGAACCCAGCTCAGCGACCCAGAGTAATCAAAGACATTTTCGTAGGTGTTACGCGGGCCGGTGATCGGATTACCAACATCGGCATAGCCACTCACCTGGATGAATGGCAGTCCGGTGGCGGCTTCGAGACTCGGTTGGTATTGGAACCCAACGCTTGAGGGGGGCTGGTGGTTTTCACTCTGGCCGAAGAGGAGTTTGTTGCGCAGAAACGAGAACCGGCCCACCGCGATGAGGGTCGGCGAAAACGTGTGCGTTTCGTCCGCGACAAAGCTCTGTGCGCGCTGGTTTTCGCCGACCGGGAACCCAGGCACGCTTGCGCCGCCTGGCGATAGCGGATCGACCTGAGAGAGTTGGTAAAACACGTAACGGAAGCTCAGCGTGTCGCGCGGATCGAGGTAATCATCCACCTTGATGCCGGCCTGATCGGTATCGTTGGTCAAGATCTGAGTTGTGGAGAACAGGTTCGTGCCGGCGTTGGGGAGCGGGAAGAAACTCAGCAGGTTTTCTGAAACCGGGTCCAACTGGGCCCGCGGCACCAGGTTGTCCAGGTACGGTGCATTGGCGAGGACGTTGAAAAGCTGATTCGCAGGGTTGTTGCAGAAGCCCTGCGTAAAGCCCTCCGGGCAGAGTGCTGAGAAGTCGCCGCCACGCTCCTTCAGCGACGGCACTGTGGTCTGCCCTGACACGCCCTGGTTGTTACGGAAGCCTTCATAGAATCCGAAAATGAACGTTTTGTCCTTTTTGATCGGCCCACCAGCCGCGGCGCCAAACTGGTTTTGCTTCAGTGGCTCTTTGGTCGGCGCGAAATAGTTGTTCGCATCGACTGCGTCGTTGCGCAGGAACTCCCATAGTGTTCCGTGAAGCTGGTTTGTGCCTGACCGAGTGATGATGTTCGTTGTCGATCCTAGAGAGCCTCCGAATTCAGCATTTGCGCTATGCGTGATAATGCGGAACTCGTTGATCGCGTCTACCGGCGGCTTGAGGACGAATCCGCCGTCAACTCCGTTGAAGTTATTCGCGCCGTCAATGAGAAAGTTGTTCGATTCGGGTCGCTGGCCGTTGACCGCATAAGCCTGTCCGTCGCGCAGCCCACCTCCCGCTTCGGCTAACCCAGGCGTTAGCGGAACGACTCCAGGCTGCAGCAGACCAAGTTGCGAGAAGTTGCGTCCGTTCAGGGGCAGATCCTCCATCTCGCGCTGTTGGACTACCTTGCCCATACTAGTGACGGTCGGCTCAATCAGCGGAGCGTCGCCGCTGACCAGCACTTGTTGCTTTTCGGATCCGACCGCGAGATGAGGCGAGACTGAAGCTGTCTCATTCACGTTGAGAGTGATGCCGTCCTGCAAATATTCCTGGAAACCCTTCGCTGTCACCTGCAGGCTGTAGTGCCCGACTGGGAGTTCCAGAAGAACATAGCTGCCCTCCCGATCGGTTGTCGTAGTCCGCGACAGACCCGTTTCCGCCTGCCGCGCCGTAACCGAGGCGCCTTGAATGACAGCACCTGTCGGATCTGTAACTACACCGCGAATGTTTCCGGTGATCTGCTGAGCAGACACACTGAGACAAGACAGCACCACAAGTGCCAGCACATTGCGAACAATGTTCATATTGTTTTTGAGCCTTCCGTGAAGACTTAACCCTGCGACAAAAGCGACGTCGCTGGTTCGCGCGACACTCCGTATGCCTTGTATCGCCGTGCACGTGCGCAAAAGAACGTAGAGCATCGTCAAAGAACTCCGCTAACTAGAGATTTTGGGTGGGGAACACCGACAGCGGGGGGCGCCCATATTCTGGGGAAGAAATCGCTTTGGTGGGCTGCACGGATGGACGCTACTAGCCAGGTCGTTGCACTGTCTTGAACAATTCGATGGATAGTTTTATCAATCCTTCGGTGGAGTCCAGTCGTAGTCAGCCGGTACTTGGGTTTACGTAAAGCTTCGGGCACATTCGGCCAAGGCCCATAAGCGACTTTGCCTTCGGCGCAGGATGAAGTCATTGTGGCTCTGAGGTATGCCTGCGAGACAGCCCGCCCTCATGATCAAGTTTTGGCCATCGCCGCAGCGAAGGTGACACAGGCTAAATCACGGTAAAGCGATGTTGAAAATACATCTTTATGAATCGATATGCTTAATTCAATCGCTAATGCAAAACGACAATGATCAGTCGATGTAACCGTGATGGGCGGCGGCCTCGCAGGGATGACCGCCGCCATTCATCTCGCCGCTGCGGGACTTCGGGTTTTATGCGTCGAGCCGGATTCCCTCAATAGAGATCCAGTTGGCGAGTCATTAGACTGGTCAGATCCCGATTTGCTGAAGACCCTTGGGCTGCAAATTGACTATCTCATTGAGCAAGGAATCGCTACTTTCAAACGCCACGCCGTTCTGAAGCTGAGAGACGGGTCCGAACGGCACTATATTCCGAGGGAATGGCTCGGGAAGCCTCCGTATAATGTCGACCTTCGGACACTCCATGTCGATCGTGGCGAGCTGAACCAGGCACTTCGTCAGATATTTCACAGCAAGGGGATTCGGTTGGCGAATGACCGGGTCGTACATGTCGAGACTGCTGGCAGAATGGTCAAAGCCGTTGTCACTGGCGAAGGCGAACGGATCGCCTCTCGATGGTTTATCGATGCATCTGGATCCGGTTCAACCCTGCTTCCCCGTATATTCGAGCTACCCGTCTATGAATATGGCCCGCACAAGGTGGCCATATGGGACTATTTCACTGTGCCTGAATCTATAGAGGGAACAACTTTGCACGCGGACGGTGCAGGCCCCTTGTATATGGAATGGGTTTGGCAGATACCAATTCATCCCAACACCATCAGTGTCGGCTACGTGGCGCCAGGGGACGCAATTAAAGAGAAGCGGCAACAAGAGCTCAGTGTTCAGCAGATCTTTGAGGCAAAACTCAAACACTTGCCAGCCTTGCATGGATTGCTGTACGGCCCGTTGAAGGAGCCGCCGCGCACGACATCCTTTCGTTGCCGCGCTTTCGCCAAGACCGCTGGCCCCAACTGGCTCGTCGCCGGCGAAGCCGCAGCCATGGTAGATCCAATGACCTCGAACGGGGTGACGGCCGCTTTGAGACACGCCGCAGAGGCATCGAGGCTGATTATTCGATATAAGGACCGCAAAGCAATTCCGCGCCCGATGGCGGCAATGTACAGTCAGCGGATCGTGAGCCTTGCAAAATTCTTTAACAGCTCTATTGAGAATATCCTCTACGATGCACCGGTCAGAAATCGTATTGGTCCATTCAATGCCGGCGATTTGTATACGATTCCTGCGTGGAGCATTAACGTGGTCTACTCCCGCTTGCGCCCCCAGGGATTCATAAAAACATCTCTATTTTGTCTATTACTCGCAACGCTCAGATTTTCCCTCGGCGCCTTCCACTGGTTATGTAGCCGATTGCAGCCTTCCCTGCCAACAAGAGCTACGGCTTGAGTGGGTGCATAAAGATTTTTGAGGCCACCGATGCATAATCAGATTCTTGCGTTTTTTTCGGAATAACGGACGCGCGCGTCTAAAAACCCCCGGCTGCGACGCCTGAGCAATGCAGCTCAACCGTTTCAGTTTGTTCCTAAGTTTTTCTGAAGTGCCGCTGCCAAATCCGGCGGATGAAATCCGAATGGCCCCGGCTTACTCTTGTATAGAACATGACCGTCAGTCCCAATCAGGTAAAGCCGGTCAGGCCAGCCGGTGTATGCAGTCTCAACCTGATTATCGAAGCCGTCGATTACTGCGGGAAACTTGATGCCGAGTTTTCGCACGCAGGTTCCCGCGACTGAGGCGCGTTCAGCCTCGTCCTTCGGGCTGGCGAAGAGCACCTTATCGCGGACATTGCTTTGCATCTCCCAGACATCCGTGGGATGGGCCTCTAGAATGTAGACCGCGTAAAAATCCGCCTTGCCTTTGTACTGCTCCGACAGCTTGTTCAGGGCGGGAACCTCCCGCCGAAAGGGCGGTCAAGTATAGCTCCCGAAAACCAGCACCACAGGTCGTTCCGCCCATAGGGAACCGAGTTCTATTGGGGATTTGTCTTCAAGCTTCTTGACGGTCAGACTCGGCGCAATATCGCCGGCCTGGATGGTCCCTCTGCGCGCATGCGTCCACATTGTCTCGAAGGGGAAGAGAAAATAGGCGGGCATCGGCATCCTGGCCATGACATGCCCGAAGACCTCTGGCGGCTGCCGCATCGCCCGATAGATGTAACCGACAAAGCCGACCCATAGGGCGAAGAGTATTGCCGCGGCTCCGCCTAGACGTCGTTTTGTCCTGTCGCTCAACCTGATCTTCATCTTCATCGTATCGGGCTTAATCCGTCAGTTTGTTCATTTCAAGATAGTTCTGTGGTGGAATCCCAAAAGCATCGGCGACCCGGTTGAAAAATGCGAAGAGCGCGGTTATGTAAACCGCCTCGGCAATTTGAGGGTCGGTCCAACCGTTATCGCGTAGCAGCTGAACATCCTCCGCGGTGGTTTTGTAGGCGGCTTCCGTCACCTTGCCTGCGTACTCCAGGAGAGCACGCTCCGCGTCGCTTAGCTCCGCTTCTTCGAGCTTGCCCGCTGCCAACGCCTGCACCGTCTTCTCATCCGCTCCCTGAACCCGCAGGAAGTATGCATGTGAGTCCAGTCAATATGGGCAGTGATTAAGCCTGGAGACCCAGCTCGCGATGGCTTCCTTCATCCGGCGCGTCAGATGGCCCTCGGAAAAGTGCACGGTGTTGCTGAAGCTCATGACCTCGCGCAGGAAATCCGGGCGATGGCTAAAACATTTGAGAATGCCGGAGACGTTCTGTCGACCCGAGCGGGCGCGCCATTCGTCATAGACCTTGGCGATTTCGCCGGTGGCGTCCGCATCTTCAATCAGTTCGATCTTTGTTTTGGAGTCTGCCATGATTCCTCAATCGCTCCACGTAAAATCTAGCATATTTGGCGGCCGCAGAAATCAGAGCACCAGACGCCGGTCGCCCTCCTTGCGGGTCACTCTTTCGCGGTCGAGATATTCCAGGAGAGGGATAGCATATTTCCTCGACAGTCCGGTGATCTGCTTGAAGCGTGCGACATCGATGGTCTGGCCGCGAAATCCCTTGAACTGCGCCCGCAATTCGTCAAGTGCCTGGCGATGGATGTAGACCGGATCGGTTCCCATCCTGACCATTGTTTTGTCGCGCAAGAGCATTGTCATGGATCGGCGCATCTGGTCGTCTGTGATTCCGAGGACTGTTGCGACTTCGTTGGTCGATGGCGAAGCGAGGCCGGCATTCTTGTAGATTCCCTCTATCTTAGATTGAATCGGATCGTCCTCTCCGGATGGTTGAGGGGCCGCTCCGCGAGAAAAGACCATTTCGCCTTGCCTGCAAAGCTTCTGCTCGGCAAACAAGCCTTCAACCAGATATTCGAATACTTCCCCGCTCAAACCGATCTGACTCTTCAGTTCAGAAAGCTTGATACCTTTCTGGTTGGATTTCATCTCCAGTCGAAGCAGGACAGCTTCGGCGGCGGCTTCCACGGCGTCTTTCGTCAAAAAGAGGTCGCCAGCAAAGCGGCCGAGATTGTTGCGGCTGACGAGAATATTGAGATGCCGAATCATAGCTTCTGGGGTGAGGCCAGTTTCGCGAACCAACTCCCGCAAAGAGACGCCCCGAGTTTTGCGTCGGCCAATGCGGAGCTTCACTTGTTCTTCGAGACTCGCATTCCCCATCGATTCGAGCCACGCGAGGCACTCGGCCTTCTTGAGTTTCTCGATCGGCTGCGCGTCGAGCACACGCCCGCCGCCGATGGTTGCCGCAGGCGACAGCTGCCGGAGTACAAATCGGTCTCCAGGCAGAAGTAGCACCGGATCATTAAGCTTCAACCGCACGATTCGCTTCGCGCCCGGTTCGACAGAGTTGTAGCCATAAAGCGAAACCGAGGCAAGCGTCTCGGTGGTGAAGGCGTGGAAATGGAGCCGCTCGCGATGCTTCAGTGCGGCGACGCCGGGCAGCAGCATGACCTCCGCGTCGATGGTCGATGTGGCCGTTAGCATCTCCGGCTCGACGAACGTTTGTCCCCGACTTATCTTGGATACTTCAATGCCGGTAAGGTTCAAAGCAACCCGCGAACCGGCGGAGACGCGCGCCTCGGAATGGCCATGCGTCTGTAGTCCCCTTACTCGTACCGTGCGACCGCCGGGTTCCAGAGCGAGCGATTCACCAGCGAAGACTGTTCCTGAGAGCAGCGTGCCAGTGACAACCGTGCCAAATCCCTTCATCATGAAAGCCCGGTCGATTGGCAGCCTCGACACATGGTCGGGTTGACGGACTTTCGTGTCCACCGCCAGGGCGCGCAGTTCATGGCGCAACTCCGCCAAGCCTTCGCCATTCTTTGCGCTCACAGGCAAAATTCTGGACTCGCTTGCATCGAGAAACGTTCCGCGGAGAAACGCTCTTACTGCGGTTAGAACCTGATCTAGGCGCTCAGGACTAACAGCATCGACCTTGCTGATCGTAGTGATTCCACGACGCACTCCGAGAAGTCCGCAGATTGCGAGATGCTCCCGGGTCTGCGGCTTGACGCCTTCGTTGGCCGCGATGACAAGCAGGACGGCATCCACGCCGCCCGCGCCAGCCAGCATGTTTCGGATGAAGAGCGCGTGACCGGGAACGTCAACGAAACTGATGCGGAGAGGCGTTCCGTCGGGCGCCGTCTCGTCGAGAGAGGCAAAGCCGAGATCGATGGTGATGCCTCGGCGCTTTTCCTCAGGCAGCCGGTCGGCGTCGACTCCGGTAAGCGCGTGTATCAAGGCTGTCTTTCCGTGATCGATGTGGCCGGCGGTACCAATAACAATGGATTTGAGCGGTGGGGTCATGGCGGGAGTTTCGTGCGGGCTCAGGTGGCCGCTCAACTGGCGCCAGGCTCACGAGCGCCAACGCTGCTGCGTGCGGCCTGCGTCAGGAGACTTGGCAGAGATGAATCGAACTCCGGCTCCACGGTTCGAAGGTCGAGAAGCAGGCGCTCCTCGCTGATCCGGGCAATGATGGGAGGGTTTAGTTGCCGCAATGCAAATAGGAGTGACTGCGGTTGTACCGCCGCATGCCGCAGTGCGATCGCCCAACTATCGAGGCGCGCTGATGGCGCCGTACCACCGCCAATCAAGCTGAGCGCGGGAACCACCTCCGCGGAAAGTTCGGCGGAAGTGATCTGATTTACAAGTCGCTTGCATCTCTCAGCCAGTTCGGCAGGCGGAATGTGAAGCAATCTCATGATTGGAATTGCATTTTGTCGCCCCAGTAAGTAGTCCATCAGTGTTGCTTCAAGGGCAGCGTACGTCAGCTTATCAACCCGAAACGCCCGGAAGAGCGGGTTTTTGCGAATACGCTCGATAAGATCAGCCCTGCCGATGAGCAACCCACACTGAGGGCCACCGAGCAGCTTGTCCCCGCTGGCGGCCATGAGGTCAGAGCCCAGGCTATAGCTTCCGGTTAATGTTGGCTCGGCGCGAATGCCCAGTTCATCCAAAGGCATGACAAGCCCCGTGCCCTGGTCATCGAAGAAAGGCACACCGTGACTCTTGCAGAGGGAAATCAGATCGGACAGTGCGGGTCGTTCCGTGAACCCTTCCATGCTGAAGTTCGATTGGTGAACGCGGAGAACCAAGCCAGTCTCGGGTGTGATGGCGTTCTCGTAGTCGGCGAGCCGGGTTCTGTTGGTTGTGCCAACTTCACGGAGGCGGGCCCCGGACTTCGCGAGGATTTCAGGAATTCGAAAGCCGCCACCGATCTCGACAAGTTCGCCGCGTGAAATGATTACTTCAGCGTCTTCGGCGATCGAGTGCAGTGCGAGAAAGGTTGCGGCGGCACAATTGTTCACCACGATCGCCCGTCGCGAAGGGGTATCTTCCTGCGTGCCACTCTTAAGGTTGAGCAGACGCAGCAAAAGGCTTTCTGCATGAACATCGCGGCGACTACGCTCTCCGCTCTCCAGGTCGAGCTCAAGATTGGAGTAGCCCTTTGCGACCTCAGCTATGTGATCGATTGCGGCCTGGCTCAAAGGAGAACGCCCAAGGTTGGTATGGAGGACGACGCCCGTCGCATTGATCACTCGTCTCAGGGAATAGCTCGCGTTCTGAATAAGCTCGGCGGCGATATCGCTGTCCAAAGAGTCAAGCCGGTGAGTCAAGCTGGCATGCGTGTACTTACCTGCTGTGACCTGCTCTTTCATACGACGGAGCACGGCCCTGGCCGCTTGCACAACAGCATCGTGGGAGTGGGACTGCAGCATCGCCGCAAACGGCTGGGTCAGGAGCAGATCGCCGATCGAAGGCAGCAGTCTGTATAAGCTGTTCGTTTCGTTACCGTTCGTCGCCTGCTCCAAAGTCTTCATCGCCTCACCCGAGCAGGTCTGATTGTATTGCTTCGTTTGCATGGCTATCTCAGGACAATCGCCGGTTTTCCCCGCCCAGCCACATAATGGCCAAGCACCGTGCCAATCCTTGCGGGGTTTAAGTCTGCCTCGCGCAGAGCGTGTAACAGCAAGTCTGCGCTTTCCGATGCAACCGAGATCAGCAGACCGCCAGCCGTCTGCGGGTCATACAACAAGCTGCGCAGATCATCAGAAATCGCCGCGCCCTCGTGATCTGCGCTCTCACACTCGGCGAACTCGCGGTTCGCCAACAGTCCGGCGGGGATTGCCCCTAGAGCGATGGCGTCGAGCGCGCCGTTGATACGTGGAACCTTATCTGCTTCGATTTCAATCGTCACACCGCTGCCGAGCGCCAACTCGCGTCCATGGCCCATCAGACCAAATCCAGTCACATCGGTCATCGCATGAACGCCGGGCGTCTTCGCCGCAGTCTCAGACGCCGCTCGATTGAGCGTCGTCATCGATCGAACTGCCTCCGAAACCCAGGACTCCTCCGCGATGCCTCGCTTCAATGCGGTCGTAATCACGCCAGTTCCAATGGGCTTAGTGAGAACGAGTGTATCGCCCGAAATCGCACCGGTGTTGGTGAACACTCGCGCGGGGTCAATCAGACCGCTGACTGCATAGCCAAATTTGATCTCCGCATCGCGAACGCTGTGGCCGCCGACGACGACACAGCCGGCTTCGTCCATCTTAGTGAGACCGCCGCGCATGATCTGCTCAAGCACATCGAGGCCGCCATCCTGAGGGAAGCACACAATGGAAAGCGCCGTTACCGGACGGCCTCCCATGGCGTAGATGTCGCTTAGAGCATTGGTTGCCGCGATCTGCCCGAAGGTGAATGGATTATCGACAAGTGGGGTAAAGAAATCCACGGTCTGAACAAGCGCCAGGTCGGGCGCTATGCGGTAAATGCCGGCGTCATCCGACGTTTCGAAACCGACAAGCAAGTTTGGGTCGACTTGTTTTGGAAGCCTCGACAGCACGGCCGCAAGCGACCCGGGCGCAAGCTTGCTCGCGCACCCCCCGGCCTTCACCTGCTGCGTCAATCTCACCGTCGCTGTATCCAATCCAATCTCCTAATCTTGAGATAGCATAGTGTTTCGCCGGGTTGTCGTTGTTGGTTTAGGAAGCGCTTAGGCTCCGGTGGTCCTCCCGGTCTTCAAAACCGGTGGTCGTTCTTAACGGGCGACGGTGTGTTCGACTCACACGCGCTTCCGCCAGACATTAGTTAGTTCGCTGCGAGCAGCCCCCTGGGAGCGTCAGGCTCCCATCGCCAGCAACGACTGTTGAACAGTCGGAGTCTTCCCATCTTCAACATCACGGCGACGCCGCTGATGGAAGGTGAAAAGAACTTGATTCGCTTTCGCGAGTGTTTCGATTCTCTCTGTATAGCTTTCGCTTCGTTCGTGACATCCATGGTTAATCCCGTTGGTGACAAATGGTTATTTCATAAAGCGTACTCTGGTCAACACCCTGAAATGGATATATGTTCGACCGAACATAACGTCCTTTATGTTGTAGTAGCTGTGATCGGAAGACAGTAGCTTCCCGACCCTCCATTTCACCCCTTTTCGTGGGTAGCTCCACGTTCAACAAGCTGACGAACATCCAATCATAGCGCGTGACCGCGCCGTATTTCGGTAGACAAGCCCCTAATGGTGAGAGCACCGGGAGATGGTTTACGTTTCGTACCGGGAAGAGAGTTTACAAGGCCCTTGCGGGGAAATTGGCTCTGGTTCTGGGTAAAGGCTGGCCGAGCCCGGTCTGTAATAAGAATATCTCCCGCCGTCGAAGCGTTGGGAATGTGGGAATCCCGAAGGGATTTCCAAGAGGAGTGGGACGGGTGGAAAACCGGCTTTATGGTTTTCCATGCTTTCCACTCCTCGTCATTTCCAACGCTTGTTTTAGGGACGAAGCGCCGGTAGAAACCGCATTTCGTTGACATCGAACGCACCAACTTCCAAAGAGCAGAAGTAGACTCGATAGAAGGCGTCCTGGACTTTTTCGAGTGCTATATCCTGGCCGCGAAAGACTTGGCTGATGAATACCCGGCCCTTATGCCAGCTAATATCTCCTGAGTCGTTGACACGCCGCGTCTGGAAGTGAGCAGGATACTGATATGCCTTCGTGTACCGTGGCAGAAGCCGCGAGCTGGGCACATAGATGTTGCCGGGTGTTTCGTTCCCCAAGGCTTCGTGCGGACGCTCATGGTTATAGACCCGGCGAAACTCATCGAACCGTTTTTGCTGTGCCTGGAGCGTCTTCGCGGACGGGTTCGTTGTGTCCTGCTTGAGTGTGCGATGCATCCGTTCGTGTCGACCGTTCTGCTGCGGTTTACCCGGCTGAATGCGTTCATGCACGATCCCGAGGCGCACCCAGTTAAGTGACAACTGGGACAGTCCCAGCAAGGCATGTCCAGAGAATGGGCATCCGTTGTCCGTACGAATCCTGTCAGGAACACCATACTCGCGCATCGCTGCCTCGCAGATCGCGAGTACATGCGCCGTATCCATCCGGGTTATGGCCTGACAGCGGATCAGATAGCGACTGTAGGCATCTGTAATGGTGAACGGATCGCATCGGTGCCCATCTCCTGTGCGGAACCAGCCCTTGAAGTCCATGCACCATAGCTGGTTCGGTGCGGTGACCTCAGCGAAGGGTTCTGAGTATGGAGTGGTTCTGCGTCTCTTGCGAACAGGGTTCGTGAGTCCGGCCCGGCGAAGAATCTGGCCAATGGTGCTAGCTGCTGGCCATACAACGTTCGGGTTCATCTTCTCCAAACGCGCCTTCAACTTCCGCGCTCCCCAGGAAGGAAAACGCTTCCGAAGAGCAAGTATCTCGTTTTCGATCTCCATAGAGGTTGCATGAGAACAACCGTGGGGTCTGCGCGAAATATCCAGCAAGCCTTCCGGGCCAACTTCGTTATATCGCTTGATCCACTTATAGGCGGTTGGGCGTGAGATGCCGTACTCATGGCACAAGTCCGTCACAGACATCTCTGCCTTCTGATAACTCGATAAGAACTGCAAGCGTTGATCCACAATACGACTCTCTCTCCAAGGCATAAACGCATCTTCCTGCGTTACGTCCTTCGTTGAAGAGCCACTCCTCCCATATCTGTAAACCCTGTCTCCGGTCTTGCGTGTAAACCATGTCCCCGGTACCTACTATGGGCCAGCCCCTCGCGCTCTGCAAGGCCATTCGCCCCTCCGGGTTTTGGCTCCCCCACGGCTGGCAAGGGACGCAGCCGCGGTCCCCCCAAAAAGCTGCGCTCGAAGACCTTTCCGTTTGCTACCCCCGCCTTCGCCAGTGGGCGTTCGGCATGTATGCACATGCCGTGTTCCACGACACGCAAAAGCAACAGCAACCGACCGGACACAAATCCGTAGGCCATGCATACGGGTTCCGGGAATGAAACTCGCCGAGGATCCACAACCTCAGTGCTCAACGCGCCAAGTAAACCGCAGTCTCAACTGCCAACAAAATGTAAGCCAAACCAAGTCAGGAGAATGAACAACCATGATTAGCGATCTTAACCGTGTAGTTCTGATGGGTCATCCCGGCGCTGATGCCACCAAAGACAAGAACCCCGACGCTCCCATCACCTTCAGCATCGCCACCACTGCCCGCTGGATCGACAAGGCGGCCCAACGCCAAAGCCGCACGGATTGGCACAACATTGTCGTCTTCAACAAACTCTCAAGGTTTGCGGCCAAGCTCAAGAAGGGCGATCGCGTGTACCTCGAAGGCGAGCTGCGAACCAGCAAATGGGAGAAAACCCTTGGCGGCGAAACCTCAAGCTCGTTCGGTACGAGGTCTATGCTTCGCAGATCGACCGCGTAGCGAAGGCTGAAAGATGCGGAAGACGAAATGACATCACAGGAGGTCACGGCAACTTACGCGTAATCAGCAGTCGTCCAAAGGGGGCGGTGCTCCAACACTGCCCCCAACCATCCCGATGTACATGGCCTCACCACACCAAGTGTCATAACCGTAGGATAACGGGTTGTGATTGATCGCGACCGTAATCTCCTGCTCTAAGCTAAGATAGCGTCCATCAGCTGAATCGGGAATGTCCTTACCCGCTGTGTTTGAATTCCGCATTTTCGTTCACCGAGGTATCAGCGTTATGCCTCATCGGGACTCGAATTTTGTAGCAGCAGGCTCCATTCATGAAGCTTTCTCTGAAGGAGCGCCTTCGGAATCATTTGCGTTTCGTACTTCGCCACAAGCGCAGGCGAGAGATGCCTGCTCATGGCGTACTCCACGACTTCGTCATCCTTTGTTCTGCAGAGAAGAACCCCCACGCTGGGATTCTCATGCGGGCGCCTCCGGTCGCGATCAAGGGCCTCCAGGTAGAAGGCAAGTTTGCCCATATGCTCCGGTTCAAAGCGCCCGGCTTTTAATTCGAAGGCTACGAGGCACTGAAGGTCTCGATGATAAAAGAGGAGGTCTAGTTCGAAATCCTGATTGCCGACCTGAACTCTCACTTTTTCCCCAACGAAGGCGAAGCCGTCTCCCAGCTCCATCAAAAACTTCCTCAGGTTCCTGAGAAGCCCAGCTTGGTGGTCTGCCTCACTGTGGGTAGCCGGAAGAGCAAGGAGGTCCAGGAGATAGCTGTCTTTGAAGACCCCTGTGGCGTTATCCGGCAAAACTCGCGACACTGTTGCGAGTTTTAGATCGGAGAGCATTGTCCGTTCAAACGCTGAGTTCTTGATTTGCCTTTCGAGTTCGCGGTGCGACCATCGTCCGCGGGTGGCGGAAAGCAGGTAGAACTCCTTCTCCTCCTCGGATTTGCATTGTGAAAGCAGGAGGAGATGCTTGGACCAGGACAATTCTCGCAACAGCGTTGCGAGTTTTGGGAGCTGCGAGTAGGTCTCAAAGAAGCTGTGGGGTGCGGCGGCAATGCACAAGGTCGGAAAGCGATCTAACCAGTCGAGTAGTCGTCGCTGTTCGATTGCGAAGTCCCGATCACCTGCAACAAGCAGACTCTTATCCGTCGGCATGCTCTTTCTGAGAGGGCCTTCCGCGAAGATTGACTTCTTCGCTATCTTGCCGAAGATGCGTCCCAGGATACTACGCGGCGTCTTGATCTGGCCGGTTGCCATCTCCATCCAGGCAGAACAGTGCGCAAGCATTTGCGCCACGGTCATCGAGCCCCATTGTCTTTCACTTTCAGGTGTCAAGCGTCTAATCCGATTCTTAACTTCGGAGATTGAGGACGGTTCAAACAAGTTTTTCACGAAAGTTTCCTTCCGATAACCGCGGCGGCGCTCCAGATCAAGTGGACGCCGTCCACATACGCTATCAGGCGAGGATTCGGCCGTCCACCGTGCGTCTTCAACGCGATACAGTTTCTCTTTATTGCATATGAAAAATATCCAACCGTGTCAAAGCTCGCAAGACCTCCGGTATGGCGATTTGCGCAATGCGTTGGGGGCAGTGGGCATAGCACGGTCGGGGTGACCGGCGCGGTTGTCTTGCGGGATGCGACTCAGCACGCTGGGCACGTTGGGGCAGTCCCGAAGTTCGCAATAGAGTGGCGTGTCAGCCTTATACCGGTGCGAAGCCTCGCCGCCTCACAGTTCTATGTGTTCCTGATTCAGTCCCCAGCTATCCATAAATTTCTCGCGATTGACTTCGCTCCCATACTCGGATTGTGCCAATATTCACACTCCCGATACGGTTCGTCTGTACTTCAAGGATTGGGTTGACGGTGCTCCCGTCATCTTCCTGCATGCCTATGCCCTCACTTCCGACGCACGGATTACCAGAACGGCACGTCTCTCGCAAAACGGCTTAAGATGCATGGCCTCTGATCGAAGAGGTCGACTATCTGACCGTCCGGGGGAAGGTTATGACTACGACACTCTGGCGGACGATCTCGCCGATGTTATTTCCCATCTCGGTCTCAGCGGAATTATGCTTGTCGGCGATTCAATGAGAGCAACAAGATCACCCGATACCTTCCAGACGTGGAAGTTCTAAGGTTAGAGTACCGTCCTGGTGTCACCCAATACGCCATTATGCTTAGGACAGTCGACAGTCCGGGCGGTCTTGATCCGGCCATCTTCGAACCAGTCATTGAACTGATCGCGGCAGATTACCCGAACGCACTGAGACAGCTTGCGCCCAGCTTCTGGGAGAAGGTGGTCAGGTTTCCCCGGATATGAAAGAGTGGGTTCGCAACCCTCGCTCATTGCTGCGTCCTCCGGCATTCGAGCTTCCCGGCATACCCACTTTCGCGCACGTTTGACCGCCTTCAGTCTCCCAACTCTGGTAATCCAGGGAAACCGAGACCTGATTCTTCCGCTGGAACAAAGCGGTCAGCTCCCGGCGCAAAGAGGAGGTCATCCGGAACAACCGATCTCACTATCGGAGGCTTTAATCAACCGAGAGCCAAAGGGCGACTGTCTCACTATTGAGGGCGTACCCGCCGCAGCCATCAATCAGTTCGCATTCAATCAGGAGTTCCTATTTAGGGTCGCCACGGATGGACGTTTAGGTCGCGTGACAGCATCAACTTCAGTGTCCATTTATCCGAAGCTGCCGTCAGACCATATCCCACACCGGTTTCAACGTTCAGACCGAGAAATTTGCTGCCTGAGTAGTCCGTTGTCGCCCAGACCTCGTGGAATTGCTTTGAAGTTGGCAAGAACCCATGCAGTGGGCCGAAACCGTCGTACTCTTCCGCTGCAACCGCCCACCTGTCGTTGAAGTTGTACGCCACTCTCGCGGACGGGTTGTATTGCAGGTTTCCAAGTCCCCCGGTGTAGTCCGTGTCCACAATCGGGTTGTAGATTAAATCCCATGGATGCAAGTGCAGCCCTACGATCGGCCTGATCTCGGAGGTAATCGTTTTGGATTCCCAGTAGTTGTGATTGACGCTGAACTCAAAATTGGCTGCATAAAAGAAAGTGTGGTCACGAGCGTTGGGGCGCGCGAACAGTTCGCGTATTTTGAAGCCATTAATCGTCGAGCCATGATTCGATGAATAGGGCGACGTTACAGGCAAATAGAGTCCCTGCTCGAACCACGGCGTAACACCATACGCCCATTCCGCGGTGACCTGATACGAATGATTGGCGACGATTGCCCCAGGATAGTCGGGTATCGTTCGTCCCTTGGGCGTGAAGTTGTTGTGGATCATCAGATTGAAGATTCCAGGCGGCGCGATCGCTCCGTCATACACCTGAATCTCGTCGGTTTGAGCAACAACCAGCGCCGGCATAGCGATGAGACAAAGAGTAACCAATACAGGCGCACATATATTCATTTTCAAAATCTCTTCTGAAACTTTCGTTTAACATTCGTCGTTGTGTCCATTCCATCAATCTAGAAGCACCAAGAATTTCGTAGCCGACTCGTAAAGCCCTCTTCTTTGCACTGTTGGCCGGCGGCGCCTCGGGCGAGCAGGTACAGCGCTCCTTCTGACTACGGAGTTGTCTTCCTCACCGATCCGTGCCGGAGCCGTATTCTTGCCAGCTAGCCGATAGAAGAATGTCAAAGATCTTGCTCGAAAGAGCTCATCATCGAGGCGAGATTGCAGGGCACCTGTATTGGGCGATCACGCCGCCAAAAAGTCGCGCACATATGTTGCGACTTCAACAACGTTGGTCTCAAGCGCAAAGTGACCAGCGTCAATAAGATGCACCTCGGCATGCGGATTATCGCGGGCGAAGGCCTTCGCTCCAGCCGGAAGGAAAAACGGATCGAAGCGTCCCCAGACCGCCAGTGTTTTCGGCAGCTTCTCTCGGAAGTACCGCTGAAATTCAGGGTAAAGTTTCACATTGCTCTTGTAGTCCAGAAAGAGATCCAGTTGGATGTCAGCATTCCCTGGCCGGGACATTAGAGCCGCATCGAGAGTATAGCCCTCCGGCTTTACAAGTTCCGGATGTGGTGTTGTGACATATTGCTCTTTAAGTCCTTCAAGAGTGAGAGCTCCACGCAAAGCATTGCGGTTCTCTGTGTTCGGGTCACGCCAGTGTCTCTGAATGGGGTCCCAAGCATTCCCTAGCCCTTCTTCATATGCATTGCCGTTCTGGCTGATGATTGCAGTGATTCTTTCTGGATGCTTCAAAGCAAGACGAAAACCGGTCGGAGCACCATAGTCAAAGACATAGAGTGCGAATCTATCGAGGGATAATGCCCGAGTAAAGGCTTCGATGGTTACGGCCAAATTCTCGAATGTGTACCTATAGCCACGGGTGCTTGGAACGTTAGTGAAACCGAAGCCAGGAAGATCTGGAGCAATCACGCGGTACTTGTCTGCAAGAAGGGGCATGAGTTCGCGGTATTGGAAGGAAGATGCTGGGAAGCCGTGCAAGAGAAGCAACACAGGACTATCCTTCAGACCTGCTTCTCTGTAGAAAACCTCGACGCCATCCGCGTGTATGTAGTGAGTGGCAATCTGAGGTACAGTAGGCGTTTGCTCGGCATGCTTCGTCTGCGCGTATGACTCTAAACCTGACATAAGAGCTATCCCCGTGGCTAGTGTGGTGTACATGAAGGTGCGACGGTCGAGTGTGTCGACACCCGGCCCGCTCTTTCTGGCTTGAGTTTCAAGCTCCATGGTCGTCCTGCTTCTTGCGCGTACTTCTTATAAATGTTCATCGCGCGCACCAGTACATCATAGTTCTTGTCATCACTCGGTGCAGTCTTATTGATTACGCCATCCTGATCAGAACGTTTGCTATGTAGGTTTCACTCATAACCGAATGGCCCCATTGTCCTGCACAGCCAAATACATGCATTTGGACGACCAAACCACATCCTCACACAACGCTAACCTTCCTGCCGTCGGGTTTGCGTTGAGTCTCCAGCCTCATTGGGTAGCAATCCTCTTGAACGGCCGATGGCGGACCGGTTTTTCTCGAAGTGCTGGGACTTATCCAGGGCACACATTTTGTACAACCGTCATCAATTGGCGACCTTCGTCAATCTACCAGGATTGCCAATCTCCGTAATCGCAACACCTTAGCAATGGCACGTGACTTGCCTCAGAGGTAGTGGGCCGGCTGTATCGGGCGGGACATGAGCGGGTGCAACCTCCTACATGTCGAATCTCCACTTCGAATAGTGAGACAGTTATGTCAACTTGCACGGAAGCTTCGTCGTCAACCATGGGATCTGCTTCAACCATTGTGTTTCCTTTCAGCAAACTCACTCGCGATATCACAGAGTTCATCCGAGACACCGAATCGAGCTTACTTTTTAATCATTCCAGCCGTGTTTACTGCTTCGGTGCCCTTGCGGGGCAGCGCCGTGGCCTTACCTTTGACCCGGAACTTCTCTACGCTGGGGCAATGTTCCATGACTTGGGCCTTCTGCCTTCTTACAGCAGCGCGTCTGATCGCTTCGAAGTGGACGGGGCAAACGCAGCAAGCGACTTTCTGCGCCGCTACGGCATACCCCTGAAAGACATCGATCAAGTGTGGACGGCGATCGCGCTCCACACGACTCCGGGGATTCCGCAATACATGCATCCGGTCGTTGCGCTTGTCACGGCCGGTGTCGAAATGGACGTGCTGGGAATTGATTACAACGACTTTGCTGATGTAGAACGGGATTTCGTATTAGGGGCTTTCCCTCGTACCCCCAATTTCAAGGAAGACATCCTACAAGCGTTTTACAACGGCATCAGACACAAGCCCAATACTACATTCGGAAACGTAAAAGCCGATGTTCTGGCTGACAAAGACCCTTCTTTCAAACGCATCAACTTCTGCAGTGTTATTCGCAACTCGCCCTGGCGCAGCTGATATGCCGCGATCTGAATCGACCTTTCAACACCACCTCGATGCTCACAGGAGATCCTATGTCCGAGAAGAAATTCACCAGCGCCACCGGTATGCCGATCGCCGACAACACCAATATTGTCACCGCAGGCCCTCGCGGTCCGGCTCTTTTGCAGGACGTATGGCTGATTGAGAAGCTCGCACATTTTGACCGTGAAGTCATTCCCGAACGCCGCATGCACGCAAAAGGCTGGGGCGCTTATGGAACATTCACGACCACGCACGATATCACCCGCTTTACCAAGGCGAAGATCTTCGACAAAGTCGGGAAGCAGACGCGTTTGTTTTTGCGTTTCTCATCTGTCGCAGGAGAACGCGGTGCTGCGGATGCGGAACGTGATATCCGGGGATTCGCAGTGAAGTTCTACACGGAGGAAGGAAACTGGGACATCGTCGGCAACAACACACCGGTGTTCTTCTTCCGCGATCCACTGCGGTTCTCGGATCTGAATCATGCCATCAAGCGCGATCCTCGCACGGGGCTCCGTAGCGCACAGAATAACTGGGATTTTTGGACTCTGCTCCCCGAAGCGCTTCACCAAGTCACCATTGTGATGTCGGAACGGGGAATTCCGAAGAGCTTCCGCCACATGCACGGTTTCGGCAGCCACACCTTCTCCCTGATCAACGCGGCAAACGAGCGCGTGTGGGTAAAGTTTCACTTCCGCTCGCAGCAGGGCATCGAAAATCTAACAGATGCTGAGGCGTCTGCAATCATAGCCAACGATCGCGAAAGCCACGGTCGTGATCTGCTTGGCGCGATTGAACAGGGAGCTTTTCCACGATGGACTCTGTACATCCAGGTCATGACGGACGCTCAAGCCAAACAGCATAAGCACAACCCCTTTGACTTAACTAAGGTGTGGCCGAAAGCTGAGTACCCACTGATCGAGGTTGGCGTGATGGAACTTAACAAGTATCCCGAGAATTACTTTGCTGAAGTCGAGCAGGCTGCTTTTTCACCGGCTAATGTTGTGCCGGGGATCAGTTTCTCGCCGGACAAGATGCTTCAGGCGAGGCTTTTCTCATATGGAGACACCCAGCGTTATCGTCTAGGCGTGAACTTCAACCACATTCCGGTGAACGCGCCGAAATGCCCTTTCCTCGCTTATCATCGGGATGGAGCCATGCGCACGGACGGCAACCTTGGCGCGACTGTCAGCTACCACCCTAACTCGCTGGGCGTTTGGAGCAATCAACCCGAATATGCAGAACCGGCGTTGAAGCTTGAAGGCGATGCCGATCACTGGGATCATCGCGTCGATGAAGACTACTTTGAGCAGCCCGGCATTCTCTTCCGCAAGATGAGCCCCGCTCAACAACAGGTTCTATTCGAAAACACGGCCCGCGCCATACACGGAGCTTCAGAAGAGGTTCTTACGCGGCACGTCGAGAACTGCAAACGCGCTGATCCGGCTTACGGCGAGGGCGTGGCACGAAGCCTAAAGCCATCAGGCCTCTAACCATACACATCTTACGAACCCCACAACAGGAACAGCCATCCCGCGAGGTGCCGGAAAAGGAATATTGATGTCGCTAATCCAAGTCGCTACAAAGCCCGCCCTCGTACTGTTACACGGAACATCTGGCTTTTCAGAAGATTGGTCGAGCGTGATTGACGCTTTAGCCAACGACCGAGTCGTGATTCGCCCGGATTATATGAATTCAAAGGGCAAAGACGGTGCGTCCTATTCCAGAACGATTCCGGAGGCGGCATCTCAAGTCTTAAAGAATGCTGCCATTATTGATCGAGGGCCAGTTGATCTTGTAGGTTACTCTCTGGGTGCGGGCGTAGCCGCTTTCATCGCTGCGGAATATCCTGAGACCGTTCGTTCGCTAGTCATTGTGTCAGGCTTTGGATACGGCAGCGACGTTTGGATGAAGTTGCAGTTCACTCTCTGGCTCGATTTAATTCGAGCGAACCATGCGGCACTAACCAGGCTGCTGCTCTTGACTGGAGTAAGCACGGATTTCCTCTCACGTTTCGACGAAGATACGATCGCGGGAATCGTCAACGCATTTGTGACCTCCACCGATTGGGAGAGTCTTGATCATTCGATTCGACTTGATCTAGGCCTAGACGTGAGAGAACAATCTCGAAAGATATCAGTTCCAACTCTATCGATCACGGCAACGCACGATCGGATAGTTCCAGCAAGCCATTCGCGTCAACTCAGCGAAATGATGGCCGGCGCTCAACACGCTGCTGTTGATGCAGGTCACCTCGCTTTTCTGGAACGACCGTCTGAACTGGCCATGACCATCGAAGACTTCTTAAGTCGAGTTGATCTGGCGGCCACTCATCTACCGATCACGACAACTGGGTAGGAAAGTCAGTACGACCCTGTTGCCGCTGAAGGTCAGAGTGTCGAGTACCTCGACCATCTTTCTTCCAAGGCTGAATCTGCTGCGCATGCGACGCTGCTTTTCAGTGTGCGCCACGCCGTCCAGGAACGCGACTCTTCTTTTAACGATTGCCGTGACATCTGATTACCTTACTCCCAATTGCAGTGTTGCCTGACGATACTGAACATCACTCGCACGATGTATGAGGTCTTATCAGCAAGTCGGAGAACCACCTACAAATGATGCGGCGCTATATATTGAACGGGGGTTCGTGCACACTTTGCTTGATGTGACAACTAAATCTTCGAACGATAAGAGCAATCCTGGATAGCTTTATCTGAGGGGAGCATCCGCAGCTCCCCCCTTCAGATAAAAAAACTCTATTTCGCGGAGGTGGCTTTACGAACACCCTCAGCCCAACCCTTGACTGTGAAGCCGTCCGGAAGCTGATCGACGAAGATGATGTCGGAAATAGCGTTCTTTGTCCGGAGCGGTAGGATAGCCTGGTATTCCGAAGAGTGATACCAGTTGGTTGCCGACTTGCGATCGGGAAACTCCATCAGTACAACAGCGCCAGGCCAAGTGCCCTCAATGCTCTCCGCCGGGGGGCCAAGAGCGAGCCACTTTCCTCCGAACGGCGCCACAGTCGCTTCTACCGTTTCGAGATAGTCCAATGATGGGCTGTTCGGAACATCGCCCGGGATGCGTAGGTGATTGATCAGGTAGGTTTTCATATTGTTGCTCCTTTGGTGGTTGGTTGAGGTGAAAGTCGATGAAGTGAAAGTCGATAAGGCTTCCTGCCCTGCTATCCGGGAGGTGAGATACCGGCAATAAGGGCCGGCATAAGACGGTCGCGGCACCTAAATACGGCGGCCCTGAAGATCAGTGGGATCGGGAGAGAACTTCGGCTTATTCTCGCTCCTAAGGTAGTCACCTTGGTCTTAATTCTGGAGAGATCTGCGGGAACTCTGGCGATCTCATTATCCTGGTTGTGAGGAGCTCTTCAGCGACCCGATGTTTTTGCGTTCAGAGGCCACGAGTTTGGACTTGAACGGGTCACATGCTGATAAAGATCATTTGGTACAGACATTCATGACTCATTCCTTTCAGGAGAACGCATCTGGACTCCTATAAGACAACACCTGCTCATCCATTACTTGGACCCAGCGGTCAGGGAGGGCTCGGTGTTGCTGTTTCGCCGCACAGCACTAATTCGAGCAGAGCCGGTAGACGATTTGCCCTGCAGCATTCGTCGAGCCGTGTGCAATCTCGCCTTCGCGGTCGAAAGATCAATACTCAGGATTTGCGCAGAGTCTTTCACTGACCACCCCTCAACCATTCGCAACATAAACATCTCTCTGTAACTTTCGGGGAGACTGAAAACCGCCTGCGATAACAAGGCTGCTGTCTCCTTTTGCTCAAAGTGTTGTGAAGGTAGACCTCTTTGATCCACAGGCGTGGCTATGGACGTACTTGCTTTGATCTCCTCGTTGATCGAGTTCATAGGCGTCCGCTTCTTCTTCCGCGATCGCTCTCTCGCTTCGTTCAGGACAATACCGATCAGCCATGTGCCGAATCCGGATTCAATGCGGAACTTTGTCAGATTTTGAAAGGATTTCAAGAAAGCCTCTTGAACCACATCTTCTGCATCTGCCTCGTTCCGTAACAGGCAGAAAGCCACTTTGTATGCGGACACTTCATAGGGCCGAATTAGATCGTGAAAGAGGCTCGTATTCCCGGCGCATATTGCACCTATCATAGAAGCTTCAGTTTGATTCCTAATGATCTGTGACAGTAGGGGTTCAGCCATATCGAGGTCCTCGCTACGAAAGGGTGTTATATGGTTGTGTTTGTCCGCCTATCACATAGTCGGCTATTCTCCCGGCGTCGCGTCAGCGATCAACTATGTAAGCCATAACTCAAATTATCCTCCAACTCTATGCCTGTTGATCCACTCACGGATGTAAGGTGGACAGTTCCGCAGTTCAATACCGGATGATTCGTAGCGTTCGAGTAGGCTGATGACCTCGTGGCCTGCCAAGGTCAGGTCGGTTAAATCCAGAATGATGCGTGTACCCTCGGTCTCCGAATCAATCAGTGCTTTTAATTCACCAACATGTTCTTCGCCCACCCTCCCGCTGAGCGAGAATACGATTCGACCATTCGATACTTTATTGATCTTCAGCAATTGCTTTCTCCAAAGGGCTTAGCAGCTTAAAACAAACTCCCAGACACAATTACGCGGGGGGTGATTTCTGAACGGGCGCCCGAAATGGCAGTCCCTGCAGACACGTGGATATCAGCGGCTGCTTTTGCGCAGACACACAGTTGCAGAGAGTAACCACGGATCAACTTGCCCGAGGTCGCATCGGAGGAATGCTTCATGCCCATATCTATGCAGTTGGCAGGCCATAGAGCAAGTTGTTGAAAGTGAACCAATTAGGCCGGCTGTTCAGATTGACGTAGGTAGTCAATTGGCGAAAATTGGACAACCTGTTTCTGAGAAATGCGCTTCGGAATTCATTTTTGCGACCGCATTGAGGGGGGCCACAGATACATCTGCATCGTCGAGCGCGAGGGTTTCGCTTCAGGACCGCCTGATCTTACACTTTGAATCGATTTTTATTGATCTTCATGCTCTTGATCTTGGACTCAAGAGTTGATCGCGGGATGCCGAGTTTATCCGCCGCCCCTAATGGTCCGTATACCCGCCCCCGGCATTCGCTCAACGCAGCCTCAATGACCTCTCTCTCATTAGAAGAAAGACTCTTCAACGAGTACGGTTCCCGGCTTGAAGCATTGGCAATTGGTCTTTGTGATATCCAACTCTCGTCCACGGAGAAAGTTTCAAAATCACATACGATGACGGAACGTTCGATGACATTTTGTAATTCACGAATGTTTCCGGGCCAGGAGTAGGATTGAAGCAACTCAAGGCTCTTCTTGCTTACAGCCTTAAAATTCTTTCCGGCTTTTCTCGCGTAGCGATCAAGAAAATACTCCACCAGCAATGGAATATCCTCGCTGCGCTCTCGAAGTGATGGAATCTCGAGAGGAAAGACATTGAGTCGGTAGAACAAATCACTACGGAATGAGCCCGAAGCAATCGCTGACTCGAAATCGCGGTTGGTTGCAGCAATTACCCGAACATCAGTTCGTATAGAACCTGTCCCACCTACGCGTTCGAACTCGCGCTCCTGGAGAACTCTCAGGAGAGCAATCTGGGTGTCGAGCGGCAGCTCACCTACTTCATCGAGAAAGATCGTTCCCCCGTCGGCGAGTTCAAAACGTCCCAGGCGGCGTTGCGTTGCACCCGTGAAAGCGCCTTTCTCGTGGCCGAATAACTCCGACAGGATTAGGTCCCGTGGAATCGCTGCACAGTTTACGCTGACGAACGCGCGGGATGCGCGGTTGGATCGCCTGTGAATGGCGCGGGCTACGAGTTCTTTCCCCGTCCCGGTTTCCCCGGTAATCAATACGCTCGAGTCGGTGGGAGCGACCTTGGAAATACGAGAGAGTACCTTCTGCAACAATGGCGATGTTCCGACAATTTCTTCGAACATCGATGCCTTATCAACTTCTTCTCTCAGTGCGATGTTCTCTTGATAGAGTTGGTCCTTAAGTTTCTTGATCTGATCGAAAGCTTTTCTCAGTTCTTCGTTCGCCTGCTTTCGTTGGGTGATATCCGTCGAACTTCCCACAAATTCGATCAGATTTCCGGAGGCGTCTAAAACGGGATCTCCAACGCTGTGGATATATTTCACGACTCCGTCTGGAAGAACGATCCTGTACTCGTATTCGTAATGCGACTTTTTATTGATGGCTTGATTTACTGCCTCCAGCCATTCAGTTCGATCCTCCGGATGAATGCTCTCAAGATGTCGTTGCCACGTTGGAATGCCCTCTTTCCTGTCTATGCCATATATGCGGTACCATTCGTTGGACAAATGCGAAGCGCATGCGTCCCCTTGAATTGGGCGCCACACCCAACTCCCCATATGCGCGAGCCTCTGCGCTTCCGCCAGATAATTCTCTGTCCGCCGCAGGGCCTCTTCCGCCTGCTTTACTGCGGTAATGTCCGTAATTGCGCCCACGTATTCGAGGCTGCCAGATGAGGTGATAAATGCCCGCCCCACCGCATGGACATGCTTGATCGATCCGTTTGGCATCGTCAGGCTGACCTGCCCCGTTTTTCTCAACCAGTCATAACTGGAGATTCTCTCGGTTTAGGTTTGGCTTTGGAAAAACTCCGTAGCCGCCGTGGTGGCTGTGTAAATGTGGGAGGCGTGGTTGGCCTTCCACATTTGCATAGCCTGCTCTCTGCCGGAACTGCTCCGGCGTTTGGTAGCCCAGCGAACTGTGCGGACGTTCCCAGTTATACTCCTGGCGCCAACTCGCCAGAGTGTTGCGCACATCGTTCAAGGTCCGGAACCAGCTTGCGTTGAGGCACTCGTCGCGCAACCGTCCGTGGAAGCTCTCGATGTGGCCGCTTTGATCGGGCGGCCTCTGGATATGCACCAGCCCGGTTTTCGTCTTGCTTTGAAGCATCCAGAAAGAATCACTGCAATCATCAGCCAGAACGGCAATGCATATGAAGAAGGGCTAGGAATGCTTGGGACCCCATTCCCGTAGCACCACACGAAGCACTTGGAAGGAAGAGGTTGAGGAAGGCAGGAAGTCAGGTTTGGGGAGCGTAGCGACCGAGATCCGACTTCCTGGGCCATGGCTGGCCGTAGGTCTCCTAAGCTGAACGTATGCCTACTTTCACTTTTAGGAGAGAACCAACCATGTCCCTTGTCCAGCCTACTCAACCGTCCACCGTTCTGGTAGCGATCGATATTGCCAAGCTCCGTCACGATGTCCTGATCGAAGCTCCGGGATGGAAGAGCCGCAAGCGCCTGATCCTGCCCAACACCGCAGTCGAGTTCCGACTGTTTGCCGACTTTCTTCATGGCTTGAAGCACCCGGTGCGCATCGTCTTCGAGGCCACTGGGAACTACCATAGGCCGCTGGCGCACTTTCTGCAGGCCGAGGGTTTCCATCTGGAGCTGATCGCGTCCCTCGCTGTGGCGCGAACCCGCGAAGCCATGCATAACTCCTGGGACAAGAACGATCCGAAGGACGCCCAGGTCCTGCTCCATCTGCTCAAGACCGGCGTGACTCAGCACTACCATGACCCGCTCGTGAACCAGATCCATGACTTTCAGGAGCTGTCGCTCACCTATGCGCAGATCTCTCTTGAGAAGACCCGGACCCAGCATCGGCTCTTGACCCATTACCTGCCGCTCTACTTTCCGGAGATAGAGCGGTATTATCATGCCACGCGTTCTGAGTGGCTTCTCGCGTTCCTTCAGGTCTTCCCCACGCCTGCCCTGATTGCACGCCTCTCGATGGAAGACTTCGTTCAGCAAGCGTGGACGGTCGTCGGACGCAAGGTAAGTAAACAGCGGCTGCTAGAGGATATTTACCGCACGGCCCAGTCCTCCATCGGGATCCCCGTTGCTGAGGACTCAGAGGCCGTTGCGATGTTCCGCGTCGTACTCGGCGAGATGATCCGACTCTGCCAGCTCCGCGATCAACTGGAACAACGAGCTGCGCTTCACCTGAAGGAAAACGTCGACTTCAGGCGTCTCCAGCAGATGCCAGGCATCGGCCCTATCCTGGCGCTCACGATCCTGGCCGAAGCCGGCGACCTGCGCCGCTTCAATCACCATCGTCAGTTCCTCAAGTTCTGTGGCCTCGATCTCTCGACTCAGCAGTCGGGCCAGTTTCGAGGAGCGACCAAGCTGTCGAAATACGGCAACGCACGGCTTCGCTGCGCCTTCTGGATGGCCGCCACTGTGGCTGTGAGGCTGCGAGAGAACAGCTTCCGAGACAAGTTCGAACGATATCTCCGGCGTGATCCTGCCAGTGCCGACCGCAAGCGTATGGCGTATGTCGCCGTCGCCGCCAAGATGGCTCGCGTGGCTCATGGGATCATCAAGACCGGTACCGACTTCCGCTGCTTCTATGAGGCAGCGGCACCAAGTGGAAGAGCCGCTTCACCTGGGCCGTCGAGGCCGTAAGGACCTCGTAGATAATGATTCGGCCTTTCACTTGGTTGAGACTTCATTTTGAGTACAGTGGAGACTGCGCTCTTCGGCAGATCTCGTGTCGCTATGGTCGAACGCTCAGCCCTTGCTCGTGGAAGCCACTTGGAGGTACAGTCGTCGTCAAGCACATCCCATACGGGATGCTAAGGGACCTTCTCTTCTCTCCAGCTTTTCCTTCCTGTGTTAGTACGTTGTCCGAGCGCACATTTTCTGGCCGGCCACGCTCTTCGATCAGCCGCTCCAGCACCCGCGTCACGCGCCCTGAGCCGAGGCTGGTGTCGGCCTCCAGCGCCAGGCACTCGCGCGTGTACACGTCGACCACGCTCAGGATGCGCACCATCCGCCCCGTCGTCAACCCATCGACGATGAAGTCCATCGCCCACTCCTGGTTCGCTCCCGTCAGCCGCGGCTCGGCCGCGCGATCGCGCACCAGACGCTTGCGCCTCTTGCGCCGCACCATCAGTCGCTCTTCCACATACAGTCGATAGACCCGCTTCACGTTCACCTCGTGGCCGCACCGGCTCAACACCGCGTGCAGCCGCCGGTAGCCATAGCGCGGCTTCTGCCGGGCCAGCTTCACCAACGCCTCGCGCAACGCCGCGTTGCGGTCCGGCCGCGGCTCGTACCGGTAGCTTGACCTCTTCATGCCTAGCAGCTTGCAGGCCGTGCGCTCGCTCAAGCCATGCTCGGCCTGAGCGTACGCCACCGCTTCTCTCAGGCCGGCAAGCTCCAGCCGTTTTTTCGGATCACGCCCTTCAGCGCCTCGCCGTGAAGACTCAACTCCGCCACCAGCAGCTTCAGACGGCGGTTCTCGTCTTCAAGAGCCTTCAGACGTTGCGCTTCGCTCACGTCCATGCCGCCGTACTTCGACTTCCAGCCATAGAACGTCGCCGCGCTGATCCCGTGCTCCCGGCACAACTCCGCCGTCTTCACTCCTGCCTCATGCTGCTTCAAGATCCCGATGATCTGCTCTTCCGTGTAACGGCTCTTCTTCATACAAAATCCTCCCGTCTACATTACGAGAGAACTCCAGCTACCACTGGTACAGTTTTTTGGGGGCAGGTCAAGGCGATGTTCAATCTCATAGCTGACCTTTTCGCGGGTCGCTTGTTGAACAACATTCCGAACAAAATCTATATCGTCGGGAAAAATTCGCTTCGATACCACTTCGAATGATGGTTTGACGGTTCGGTCGAGTTCGAAGATGTTATAAGTTTCTTCTGAAAAGACAGCTCCTCCGCTGTCGGAACACCAGCAAAAACTTCCTGTGTGGCTGATACTTTGGGCTTGAGCCAGAATTGCTTCGCTGCGTTGCAGATCTGAATAGAGGATGGCATTATCCAGTGAGATTGCAGCTTGCGAAGCAAGTAATTCCAGTACGGCGACCCGCGCAGCGGTGAAAGCACCCGGAGTCAGGTTGTTCTCCAAATAGAGGGCGCCTGTGAATTTCGATTGTTTGATAATCGGAATGCAGAGAATGGACCTGAGGGGCTTCTTCATGTACTCGTCCTCAGAGTACAAATTCCGGATCGAGGCATCATCTATTACGACACATTCCCTTGTCCGGACCACGTACTGAAGCATGGATTCCGGGAGATCATGTGGAGTGATGGCTGTTTGCCGAAAGGTAACCTGAACACCGTCCTCAACAGTGGCAGCTTCCGCCTCGATTTGTGACTCGCCTCTGCGGACGAGAACAAGCAGCCCTTTCTCAGCTCCCGCGAGCTCAACGGTGCATTGCATGAGCCTCTCAACTAGTCGGGGAAGCATTATTTCACCCGAGAGCGCCTGCGATGCCTTTATTACAGTCTCTAAATCCAACTGGCCTACCGGCGCGCCAATAGTAGAGAGAGAAGACAGCGGAACACGTTGCTCCTCACTCAGGTCGGGATAGAGTTCATCGAGTTTTTTTACCTTTGCGAAGGCACCCCAGCGTTCGTAACCATTCCGCGCGTTGAGCCGGTATGCACGGGCGACTCTGTCGATGCTGAGCGTCGAGTAATAGCGGGCCGCCACTTCATGAGCCAAACCTTCGTTTTGCACGAAGGAGTGTTCACGCGCCAGATGAATAGCCCGTTCATACAAACGCATTGCATCAGCATCTCGCCCTTCGAGACGAGCGATCTCCGCCGATACAAGCGCGTGCTTATCGGCAAATGTCGATGGATTAATTTCAGCCCACAGGCGCAGTTGTTCCAAGTGCATCGATAGGAGTTGGCGCCAAGGCTCCTGACGATCGGCAGGCGCATTTTCATAGCCGGCAGCTACCGTAAGAGCATAGTAGAAAAAATAGTCGAGCAACTGAATGTGAGCGGCCGAGGCTGAGAGGAGGGGTTGTGCCTTCTCGGCTGCGTCGAGAGCCTCAGCATAGTCACCTAACAGAAACCGCGATTTCAGCTCCAGAATCCAATACCAGCAAATCATCAAGGGCATCTGAGTGTCGCTTAACTGCGACTTGAACTCTGCCTCATCGAGGCGTACCTGGTTGTATGAGGAGAAGCTCGTAGTCTCGCCCTGCATAGTAGCGATGAAGTGTTGTTGGCTCCATATGATGTCTAAGATATTGTTGTACTTGGCTTCTCGGACAAATTGCACCGCAGCTTCCGACTCTTGCCAAACCTCGTCGAGAGGATTATTTTGCAAGAGAAGAGCCGTTACGATTTGGTGCTTGCCATAGCTGGCGAAGGCCAGATCGCCCGCCTCGATTCCCGCCCGCACCGTCATTCGGAAGCGATCTATTGCAGTTGTGACAGGATGCGCAAAGATGGCGATATTCGCCGTCGCATAATAAACGTGTGCCCGATGCGCGACAAATCCGTATTTCTCGATAAGTTCACAGGCAAGTTTGCCGAAGCTATCGGCTTCGCTATAACGCTGTAAGACATGCCCGAGCACACATCCCCAATCGCCGTAGGCATGTGCGGCAGCGCCGCACGTCCCATGCTGGATGCCGATTCTCACCATGCGGCTCACCAGAATGCACCACAACCGAGAATCGGTAATAAAGGCTGCAGGAACAACTGTCGACAACACCTGTATTGCAGCCTCTATCTCGTGATCGATCATCAGCGGTTGATCAACTAAACTCTCGGGAGGACGTCCCGCGAGGCTTTGCGAAATTGAATCGTACTCAGCCTGGACGGTCTCCCAGCCTGGATCCACCGGCAGGTCGATATCGAACAGGCGCAGGCATGCTCTGGCGCTAGCAACAGCCTGATCGTTTTCCGACTTCTGGGTGCAGGACTCGATACTAAGACAGTAGACAGCCGCCTGGTCGACCTTTGATGTTGCGCGCGGCAACAACTCCTCAATGAGTTGCTCACATTGCTCGACGTTACCGCTCAAGAATTCGGCCCGCGCGCATTCGAGCCGCAGGTCGAACATCAATGCGTAGTGAGTTGCCCAATCCTGCTCTTGAAGCATCGTCATGCCAGCCGAGAAATACGTGCGCGCTGACGCATAGGCGGCTGCTGCGCTGGCCTTCCGCCCCACACGCAGGTTGATCGATGCCACTCGTGTCCTCTCGTCGAGTTCCATCAGTCCTGTGGCGGCGCGATTGAGTTGGTTGGCGACATCGAACAGGTGCTCGGCGAGTTGGTCCTCTTTTAATCCCGACAACAGAGCACGGCCAATGCGAAGGTGAACTTGTGCACGTTGCTCTTCGGGAACCAGACTGTAAGCCGTCTGTTGAATGCGGTCATGCAGAAACCTGAAGCTGCGTTCTTCGTGAAAAACGAGCCCGGCGCGAACAGCTTCATTGAGGGCGGTATCAATCTCCTCTTCAGTTTCGCCGCGCGCCAATGCCAGGATCGGAAGGTTGACGACACTGCCCAGGCATGCAAATTCCTTCAGAACATCCTGGGTGCGGGCCGAGAGCCGCAATATCTTCCCGGCCATAAGGTCGACCACGTTGTCGCTACAATCTTTGGCTCGAATACGCTCTATGTTCCATTGCCAGGTCTGCGTCACTTGATCCAGTGCGATCAACCCTTCATTGGACAATGAGATGAAGAATTGAATAGCAAAAAACGGATTGCCGCTCGTCTTTTCCTGTATCAGCTGCGCCAAAGGATAAGCGTGGTCTGACGTGCAATGCAGCGTATCGGAGACAAGCCTGCTGACATCGTCGATTTCTAGCGGAGATGAGGTCAATGATGAGTTGACCGTTGGTCCCCAGCGCCTCTAACAGGACGCTTCGCAGACGGTCCACCTCCTCTTTCCCCTTGACGAGGCTTTGACGAATCAGCGCATGGAAGGCCTGGACCACCGTTGCATAGGGTATGTCACGCTTATACTGTTCGAATTTTCCTGCAGCAAAAAGTGCTCGCGCCGTAACGAGGATGTTTTGCAACTCATTTACCACTGCGGATTTGCCGACACCTGCATGCCCGGAGACGAGAACGAGTTCCGGCGCACCGGACGTGGAGACGCGGCCTAAAGCTTCCAGGAGAGTGCTTACCTCGCTCTCTCGCCCGTACAGCTTTTCCGGAATCAGCAGCCGGTCCGCGATGTCACGTGTCCTCAACGGAAATGAATTAATGCGGCCATGCATCGTCCACTCGGTGAGGCAATGCAAAAGATCCGCCTCCAGGCCGGCTGCCGTTTGATAGCGCTCCTCTGCAGTCTTAGCCAGAAGGCGCATGACAATGTCTGAGAGCGGCCTTGGAAGATCGCAAATGCTGTTTGGTGGAGCGGGCTCGCGAGCGATGTGGCAGTGCACCCATTCCATGGTGTCAGTGGCAGCGAAGGGCAGACGTCCGGTAAACATCCGGTAGAGGGTGACACCCAGAGAGTAAAGATCGCTGCGCGCATCGATGGAACGATTCATGCGTCCGGTCTGTTCGGGAGCCATGTAGGCTAGCGTGCCGGCGATCATCTCCGGTGGTGAGGGAGGTTGCCGTTCGCGCGGAAGTTGCGAAGCAATTCCGAATCCGGTGAGCCACACATTTCCGGCGTCGTTGACGAGGATACTCTTAGGGGTAATGTCTTTGTGTATGAGGCCATGCCGATGAACTTGGCTCACGGCTCTGGCTAAGCCGACCGCGATGCGCAGTGACTGGCTAAGATTGAGTTCTTCGCCCTGTCCCCTTTCCAAAATCAAATCCAGGGGCTCGCCTCCAGGGTCTACCAAGACCAAGGCTGGCCGCCCCTCTCGACGAATGAATTCAAGAGGCCGTGCCGACCATGCGACATCCAGTTTCGATGAAAGTGAGTATTCGTTTTCCAATCGGCGGATCGCTGCAGTCGAGGGCTGTTCCGCAACGAGCGCAACCACCAGAACCGGCGACGAATTGTCATGTCGGCGACCACGATAAAGCGTCAGGGTCGCATCTTCTCGCAACGGCGTCAGCAAGTATCCTGCAAGTTCGGTGATGGAGGGGTTTATCCTCAACATGGTAGACACTCAATACGATTATTAATGATGAGACTCGAATGGAACGTCAAGCGTGGACGATGCCTTTCAATGCCTGCGCCTGCTTGAAGGTAAGCCAGAACGGGGAGCTATATTCACTCGACCAAAGCAACAGAACATCTATGCCTGGATCGAGGCGTGGCCAAGTAGCAGCTGGATCTGCTCCAGCTCCCGGCCTTTCTGCGTAATTTCGCGCACGTCCGGCGAGGGTCGTGGGGCGCGAGCTTGCCCAGACCGCTTGCCCTGGCATAGCGCATGACCAGGCGCCAGACCGCCTTCTCGTCCCGGATCTCCTCGCCGGCCAGCACCCCGGCCTTGGTGACCGGCCGGAATAGCCGGCCTTCGACGATGCCGGCTGCGAGAACCCAGGCGGCGATGCGGCTCTTCACCCCGGCTGGGATCGTCACGGTTCGGGTCCGCCCGCCCTTTCCTGCCATGTCGGGCAGCACCCAGCGAGCCTCCCGCTGCTGGAGGTCTTCTATATCGGTCCGCGGATTACTGGGTGGGATACTTGCCGATAGGTAGCATTCTTTGGGAATGGTGTCAGTATACAGACAGGACACGCGGATACCGGCCCGAACGGACAATTTGGCGATGACTATTGGGTCTGCAGTACTTTTGCCCTGCATCATCCGGCCAAACACAGGCGGCACAACAGCCCGTAGATACGTTGCCAGACACAACGACGGCTTGCGATGCAGCGGCATGACTGTAAATGGGAAGTAGCAGGCTAATATGCAAAAGCAGGTGTATCTCAAGATCACTCAGGTAATTCTATTCATGTGCTTGAGTTGCTATGCTCAGGAGCAAGCACCATCTACAAGCCTTGTAACTTTCGTACGCTCGGATGCCAGGCCAATTGATGCGATCATCGCGACGGCACTCCAGACTCATAGACCGATAGGCATAGCTGTGGGCGAGCACCAGCAAACTCTGTGTGAGTCAGTTCATACGTTCGAAATCCGAGCCGAAACCGCGGGAGACTCGCTAGTAAAGTCACTTACGGGGACTGGTTATACAGTTCGGGATGAGCAAGGTGTGCTTGTGGTCATTGCATCTGATTTAACTGCCTTGCAGCAGGATTTATTAAGACACCATTTTGATAGCTTTTCTGTGCAGAGAGGAACGACCATGGCAGGTCTCGGCGCTCAGCTGACCGGGGCGCTCTGGCTTGGCAGTGGACTTGTATCGGGCGTTGGCGGCTCCTCACTTTATTCCCTTTCGGCTAGTAAATATAAGTTGGATGACATCGGAGCATCTACGACGGAAGGGATAGCGAATAGGATCGTGTCATTGCCACCCAAAGGAGTGTGGATGTTCAAAGCAATATACACCGGTGGATCAAGTAAACCGATGCCGGCCATCCAGACGTGGTCGTATTCCGATGATCGAGAGGATATTCAGAAGATTTCGTGCGAGATGTAGCGTGCGACGTGTGGCGTGTGGTGCAACAACTCTCCTAGGCCTGGCAGAACAAGAACGGTTAATTTCAAGAACGTCTTCATGGTTTCCCTGTGAAGCAGATTAAATCCTTGCCTCAGCCCTGCACGGACAGAGCAACTCCCGCAAAGTCGTTGGCGGCAATGACTTCTTCGCGGTCTGCGGCTTGGGGTAGAGGGAAGGGAAGTAACGTTGGATTGGGTGCTCATGGTGTCTCTGTTTTGAGGGTTTTGGCTCTTGCACTTGCGCGTTGAAACGCGGCATGTGAATGCCGAACGCCCACTGGCGAAGGCGGGTGTAGCAAACGGAAAGGTCTTCAAGCGCAGCTTTTTGGGGGACCGCGCTTGCGAACTCGACAGGTTGGGGAGCCAAAACCGGAACGGCGAATGACCTTTCGGGCAAGAGAGGCTGGCCTATTACAAGGGACACTTCAAGAAAGGGAAATTAAAGTACGCTTGTATGTTGAATCTGTGGCTGATCGTTCGTACGCAGATCTGAAAGATCGAGCTTAGCTATGGGTCGCCACCGATCGGCTTGCTTGCCGCCTGGGGAGGATAGTCGCACTCGAACGTGACGCCGGGGACTGAGTCGCCGAGGTCGAGCGCGTAGAGAATCTCAGTGGCCGAAGGGAGGAACGAGCAGATCTGCATGACTTCAAGGAATAGCACGGGCAGGCTTGGGGAGACAACAAGGCCAAGCCGGAACCGGGATCCCGCCCGGTTCAGACCGGCCTCCCACGTAGAACGCTTCAGTGCGCCGCGAGATGATGCGCTCGCAGATAATCGGCGAGCTCCGCGGGTTTGTTGGTCTGGATGCCATTGGCGCCGGAGTCGATTGCCTTCTGCCAGGTCTCGGGATTGTCGGCGTCGCCCAGCCGGTCAACATAGATCTCGGCGTTCGCCTGCTTGGCGCAGCCGATCACTTCATCCTTGAAGTCGTTGGCGTCAAAGGCGATCACCTTCGGCTGCATGGCCCGCACCAGGAACTTGCAGAGATCCGGGCTGATGGCTTCGGGCATCACTTTCAGCGTGGGGCGGATCTTGTGCACCTCATACAGAAAGAAAGGATTGCCATAGATGACGACGTGATCCTGCATATCGTGCTTAACGACGGTATCGATGAGCTGCTGCGGATCCGCGTATTTCGTATCCACGTAGACGTTGATCTTTCCCTGGGCGAGATCAAAAGCCTCATCGAGCGTTGGCACCTTCGTTCCGGCAAAGGCCGGGGAGAACTTCGCTCCGGCATCAAGAGCGCGGATCTCGTCGAAGGTGTGCTTGTGAACTTCGCCTGTGCCGTTTGTGGTGCGGTCGAGCGTGTTGTCGTGCATGATCACGAACTTGCCATCCGAGGTGGTGCGCACGTCTAGTTCAAAGTAGTCGGCGCCAGCATCGATCGCAGCCTGAAAGGCAGGCAGAGTGTTTTCAGGATGGTGAAGATGTTCCCCGCGGTGGGCGATCACCACGATTTTCTTGGCCGTGTCGGTCGCCGGCGCTGTCTGTGCGAGAGCAACGCCGGTCGCCATGGAGGATGCGAGAAGAAGAGACAGCAGAGTTTGGCGCATCAGTTTTTCCCTCTAAGTATTCCGGAGTTTCAAAAAGTGAGTCGGCCGATGATCAGCAGCTGGCGCGGATCCTGGGCGCCGGTCACGCTGCCGAAAGCGGCATTGGTTATGGTGGTGTTCAAGCCCGAGAATTGCGGGTGGTTGAAGGCGTTGTGCGCATCGGCCCGTAGCGTGAAGGTGAGCCGCTCCCAGATGGGGATATCCCGCATCACGGCAATGTCCCACACATTCTGGCCGGGACCGTAGAGCGCAGCCCGCGGCGAGTTGCCGAGCGTGTCCTGCGGGGTGGCCGCGAAGGCGGCGGGGTTAAACCAGCGGGCAACGGTGCGAGAGCCTCGGGAGATATCCGGGCTGCCGACCCTGTTCACATACTGGCCGCCGGAGAAGATACCAAGGGTATCTCCTTGCGAGATGAAGTAAGGGTAACCCTTCTGAAATTGGGCGACGGCGCTGACCCGCCAATGCCCGATTACCTGCGAGACGACCGGAGTATCCGCAAGCCACCTTCCGCCTGCCCCCACCGGCAGCGAGTAGACGCCTGATAGCACAAAACGCTGCGGGATGTTGATCATTGACGTGCCCCACTGCGCATGCAGGTTGTAGACGTTCTGCACTGGCGCGGCATCGGCGCGGGCAGGCGCGTCCACGTCATCCAGACCATGCGCCCAGGTGTAGGCGGCGCGCAGGGAGAGACCATTGCTCCAGCTATGGCGCAGCTCGGCGAGCATCGCCGCATAGGCTGAGGCTCCGCCATTGACCAGCGAAGTGATGGTGAGGAACTGCGGATAGGGCCGAAGGCTCTGCGCGTTTTTCACGCCGAAGCAGCAACCGGCCGTTGGAGCAATCTGGTTGATCGGCAACTCGATCGGCTGATGCACTCCGTGGTTGCCTTCATAGTCGATCTCTGCAACCCAGTTGTGGCCGAGGTCCTGCTCGATGCCGAACTGCCACTCCTGCAGATATGGCAACACCGCGGTGCGGGGCACTTGCGTGACATTTGAGCTGGGCTTGGTCACGCTGGTCGGGATCAGCGGCAGACCATTGACGTCTGCATTCGGGGAGTAGGGCGGCACACCCTGTGAGAGCTGGTAAGCGGGCGTGACTCCGTCAACGCTTTGGAAGGTCGCGTCCACCGTCGATGCCGAGGTCAGCCCCGCAGTGCCGAAGCCGATGCTCGGCAGCTGGTAAATGCCGTAGCCGCCGCGCACCACGGTCTTCGGAAGCGCGTGGTAGGCAAAGCCGACACGTGGCAGCACTCCGGTGTAGACGTTGGGGATAAGGCTGTGCGCCGCGCCGTGATAGCCGGCGAAGAGAATGCCGCCCTGCTTGCCGGTGGCTGCGTCGGTCACGCTCGGGTCGAAGGTATACATGTTGTTGTGAATCTCGGAGAACGGTCCGTCGAACTCCCAGCGCAGACCAAAGTTCAGCGTGAGCTTGCTTGAAAGACGGAAGTCGTCCTGGATATATCCGGCGAAGTAGTTCAGGTTCTCGTGGAAGATCGTGTTGGTGGTGCTGATGCTGGTGGTTGCCGGCAACCCCAGCTCGAGATCGGCCAGGCCAATCCCCCGAGCTTCCTGTCAGATTCGTGAAGGTGCCAGTGAAGTTATATTTCCCCGAGAGCACGCCCGGAGTGTAGTAGCTGTAGGCGTAGCGCATGGCCTCGCCGCCGACCGACAGGCTGTGGCGGCCAAGCTGAATGGTGACCGCGTCATTCCAGATGTAATGACCGTCGCGGGTTCTCGCGAACGAGCCCGCGCCGAAGCTGGCATACTGATTCGTCGTCACCGACGGGAACTGGGTTAAGGGCACGCCCTTCAGCCCGAGTGCGTTGGCGTCGGCCGGCAGCGGCGATGCGAAGTTCTCCTCTGACACGTAGCCGAAGCGCGCCTCGTTCGATAGCTTTGGTGAGAAGATGTGGCTCCATGAGATGCCGTAGTGATCGTCAACCCAGCCGTTGAGCGCGGAGGTGTTGGCGGCGTTCTCGAGATACTGGACCGGCTGATTGGTCGGCCCGTCGCGGGAAAACTTCACCCAGACGTGGTCGTAGTCGGAGGGGTTATAGTCCACGCGATCGGCGTTGTAGAGATAGCTGCTCAACGATCGCGGATAAGCGCAATAGTTGAACTGGCCCAGCGCGCAGTTAGGCTGTGGGAAGAACGACAGGATGTTCACGCCGACCGGGTCAAGGCGCGACTGCGGGATGACATTTCCCGCAAATGGAGTGCGCACCAGCTTGCCGTTGACGATCCTGCTCGTGGCCGGGTCATAAATAGCCGGGGTCGGAGTTCCCTGCGGAGAAATTCCTGAAAAGTCTCCCTGGCGTTCGGCCATGGTGGGCACGTCGGTGATCAAAGAAGCGGCTGCGTGGCTGAGGGTGTCTTCCCAGTCCATGAAAAAGTAGAGTCGGCGCTTGCGGCCGTCGAAGAGCTTGGGGACGAGCACCGGGCCGCCCAGCGATCCGCCGAAGTAATTGAAGACCGAGCCAGGCACCGAAGCGCCCTTGGCGGTGAAGTAGCCTAACGCATTGAAGGCCTGGGTGCTGTAGGTCTCAAAGGCGCTGCCGTGAAAGTTTGCTGTCCCCGATCTGGTCGCGGTAAGCACCGCGCCTCCACCGGATTGTCCGTATTGGGCGGAGAATGGCGAGGTGAGCACCTGCAGCTCCTCGGTCGAGTCCGGCGTCGGGATAAATCCATAGGTGCCGTCGACGCCCATATTGCTAGGCAGTCCATCGATGATCAGCGGATTGGTCACCGGCCTCCCGCCGCCGAGTGAGAGATTGTTCACATTGGAGTAATCCTGGCTGGTGCTAGCCGCGCCGGCAAAGGTTTTGGTGATCAGGAATTCGTTGGCGCCGTGGGTGCCGGTCACTTCCGGCAGGTTCACCAGCTCGGCCGTATTCAGCTCGCCGCCCACCTGCGGATTGGTGGTGTTGAGCGCTGTGCCTTCTGACACCGTGACCACCTGCGTGCTCATTCCGATCTGAAGGGTGCCGTCCACCACCAGCTCCTGGTTGAGCACCAGATGCAGCTCGCCAGTCTGGAAGAGGGTAAAGCCGTCTTTTTCAAAACGCGCAAGGTAGCTGCCCGGCTTCAGGAAAGAGACGCGGTAACTACCGCTCTTGTTGGTCAGGGTCTTGTACTCGGTGGCGGAAGCGCTCTCGCGCACGGTCACGGCCACGTCGGGGATCACGGCTCCGCTCGGGTCCTTGACTACGCCGGTGATCGCTCCGTAGAAGGTCTGAGCGCGGAGATCGCCGCTGGAGAATGCGAGCATTGCCACCAGCGCAAGACAGATTCGTTGCCACCTTCGGAGCGGCGCACCGGAACGTCGTGAGTTCAGGAAGACGTATTTCATAGAAGCCTCTGCGTTCAAAAAATCGTTGAAGAAGACGGCACAACCGGCTGTGAGATCGGAGAAGAAGAGTTCCGTTGAGCTGCGATGAGGAGACCGTAACAAACCGATGTTAATAGTGGACAAAAAATAGGCATTTCATGAAAAAAATGACATTCCCGCTTTACGCTTACCGCATTGTTTGCTTCCGGTGGCATTCGCACGAAGTTCTCTGCAGTTCCGCCGTTCTGCTATAAAATGCGGGGATTGAGGCAGGAAGGAACTACTTCGCGCGGAGAGCAGGATTGACTGAGATCGCGGAACGAAACAGGCTCGAATCCATCGTTCAAATGTTAAGAATGAACACCTCTGCCTCTATCGGCGAGATTGCCGAGGCGTTCCATGTTTCGCAGATGACCATCCGGCGCGACATTCAAAAGCTGGTTGAGACAGGGCAGGTGATCCGAATCCCGGGCGGCGCGCGGATCGAACACTGGCGCGGTGCCGAGCGTAGCTTCTTTGAGCGACTGCAGAAGATGTCTCCGGCCAAGCGCAGCATCGGCGCCGCCGCGTCGGCGCTCATCCGCGACGGAGAATCCGTGGTTCTTGACTCGGGTACAACCACGCTCTACGTGGCGCGCCAGCTCCGCAGCCGCAGGAATGTCGTCGTCTTCACTTTCTCGCTGGCGGTGCTCGAAGAGCTGACCTCAGCCGAAGGCATTCGGGTGGAGCTCACCGGCGGCGTCTATCGCGCCAGCAGCCATGACCTGATCGGCCATGCTGTCGCGAAGAGCCTGCTGTCGATCTTCGCGGACACCGTCATCTTTGGCGCTGCCGCGATCTCCTACACGCGCGGCGTCATGGTGCACGATCCCGACGCGCAGATCGAGATGCTGCAGGCGGGCAAGCGCAAGGTGCTGGTGGTCGACAGCAGCAAAATCGGGACCGAGGCGACTTACCGGCTCTGCGGCATCGAAGAGTGCGACCTGATCCTCACCGACAACGGCATCACTCCGGACGATCTGGCCCGGCTGCGGCGGGTCACCGAGGTGCTGGTCGCCGATTAAGTCTTCGTTAACACAGCGTTGTCCCCGTTTCGCTAGCCTGTCAGGAAGATGGGAAGTTGGGAAGAACCGCCGGGCGCGCTGCTTGCCGTGAAGAGCTTTTTCGAGTCTGCCGGGCCGGTCTTCGTGGCTCGCGCCCCGGGCCGGCTTGACGTCATGGGTGGCAATGTCGATTACACCGGCGGCCTGGTGCTGCAATCGCTGCTCCGCGAGGCCGTCTGGGTTGCCGCTCAGACCCGCAGTGACGGCCGCGTGCGCCTGTTCAATCCAGGGGCGACAAGCTACGGATGGGATTCGAGCTTTGAGTGCTTGCAAACCGAGACTGTCGACGCAGAGCAGATCCGGGTGCTCTGTACACGGCAGGAAAGCTCACGCTGGGCGGCTTTCGCGCTGGGAGCGCTGCATTACCTCGGCCGCTTTCACGGCGCTTGCATTTCAGGCATGGACCTCTTCTTCGCCTCCGATCTGCCGCCGAACCGGGGGGTTAGCTCCTCGGCGGCGCTGGCGGTCGCGACACTCAAAGCAGCCTCGGGCGCCTACGGGATTTCGCTCCATGGGATCGCGCTCGCCACGGCGGCGCAATGGGTGGAAAATGTGATCGCCGGCGCAGCCTGCGGCATCATGGACCAGGCTGCCATCGTGCTGGGGCGCAGCAATCACCTGCTTCCCCTGCTTTGCCAGCCCTGTGATCCCAGGCCGCCGCTCGCACTGCCACCGGAGATCGCGCTGTGGGGGATCGACTCGATGGCGCCTCGTGCAACCACCGGAACCGCCTACGAAGTCGCACGCGCAGCCGCCTTTATCGCCTATAAGCTGATCTGCAGATGGGAAGGCTTTGCCGTTATTCCTGATGCCAGCTCTGCGATTCCGCGATGGACAGATGCCCGCTGGTCGGGCTATCTCTCCAGCCTGGCGCCCTCCGAATTCCGTGCTCGATATGAACGCCGCCTACCCGAAGTGCTGTGTGGCGGCGACGCGCTCGCCCTTATCGGCGAACATGCCGATCCCTTTACGGCGATCCATCCTGAATTGGAATACCCCATCCGCGGTGCGGCACAATATGCGGTCGACGAGAACTTCCGCGTCCAAACGCTCTATGCGATCTTCCAAGATGGAAATTGGAGTCGCTCTGAAAGCACCGTACGTCTCGCTGGCGAAATCCTCTGCCAGTCGCATTACGCCTATTCCGAGTGCGGGCTAGCTTCTCCTGCCTGCGATGACCTGGTTGCGCGCGCGCTGGCTGCGGGTTTTCCCGGCGCCAAGATGACGGGTGGCGGTGGCGGCGGAGTGGTTGCCGTGCTCGGCCATCGTCACGATCACGCCGCCGTCGAGAGGCTTGCCCGGGAATACGGTGCCCCCCGAGAAGCCGTCCCGCATCTGTTCGAGGGCAGCTCTCCCGGTGCCGACACATACGGCGTCCGGCGGCAACTGCTCTCCCTTGATCGGCTTTCCTGAGCCATTCCTCACCGAAACGGAAAACTTCATTGCGTCTTGTCTGCGAATTGGTAATATTTCACACAGTATTCCCGGGTCCAACCCCGGATTAGAAAAGCCCAGCCCCTTCGAGGCATGCCAAATGTACTCTCTCGACGGGAATTGATTTGGAGTGATCCGCGCGATGACTGGTGTGAATTACTTTCTTCGTCAGCGGGATGAGTTCCTGGTTTCGACCGATCCGGCCCTGCTCGACCGCAGCGCGGTTTATGCTTTTCTGGCCGAGGCCCGCTGGTGGACCGAGCTGACGCCAGAGTCGCTTGCCCGGGCGCTCGAACACTCGCTCTGCTTCTCGCTCGTCGAGGGCGGTCGGCAGATCGGATTTGCCCGCGTGATCACCGATCGCGTCACCTTCGCCTATCTCTGCGATGTCTTCATCACGGAGCCGTGGCGAGGTCGCGGCCTGGGTTCGTGGCTCATCCGCAGCGTGCTCGAGCACCCCGACCTGATCTGCCTCAAGCGCATCTCGCTGATCACCCACGACGCCCAGCAGTTCTATCTCGGTCTCAACTTTCGCTTTTCTCCCGATTGCGCGAGCTATATGGAGCGGCTGCGTTAACTGCGCGGCTCACTGTTAGGGGTCCCTTCAGAATTCGGACCACACCGCACGCTAGCAGTTTGTGACGTTGAAATGAGACTTACAAGGTTGATCCTGTCGCATCGCATAGGGTGAACTGTCGCTTTGTAAGTGCCTGATCGAAGATTCGTGTTCTCACTAACGTGCTTTCATGTCCCAATTCTAGGGTGGCCCCTATTGGGAAAAGCTGATTGAGTTTGAAGCGGTGGCTTTCGAAGAGTGGGAGCGCCCGGATGACCATCAGTAAATCCGAAAAACGGAATGGCTGTGTAGACGCAAATCGCAAGTAGAGCAGAAGGTGTCCCAGTCAAATATGCGTCCGCGTTTCCAGAACCACTTTGCGCGTTCAAATGGCAGCGAACAGAGCACCCAGACAGCAACGTAAGCTAAGGCGACATTCACGGCGTCTGCCAAAGGGGTCTCCACACTAAACGTCCAAAATCGTACGATAAACCCTCGTGCGCAAACCTATCGCCACCCGAAAAGCATGCGCCATCGATCGTTATTTGCAATCTACAGAAAAAAACTTCCACATCTTCCTTGAAGCTGAACGTGCACGGTCGTCGATCACATCCTCCGTTACGGTCAGCAGACCGTGAAGTGCCTCTTCGAAGATCCCCGTGCGCAGCAAGGCTTCATAAAGTGCCGCATCCTTTATCGGATCTCGCCTCGTCCACTTCCGTTTTTGGGCGACACCTTTGAGATAGGCAACCAGGATAGCGGTTCTACCCTTCGCGAAGTTCTTTTGATACTGACGTCCCAGCTCAGGGAAGCGGGCGCTATCCTGCGTCACCACACGGTAGAGGGCCAGCTGTTCTGCTGAAAGCAGATGACCGAGATATGTTCGACCGGCTTCCGTCAAGCCGCTCTGCGTCGCCTGGGCGAACCATGGAAACCGATCTGCAAGTGCCTCGTCGGATGGAAGTTTTTCCGAGAGCAAGTGATCAGTGCAAGCTGAAACCATCACGTGGCTGAAGAGAACTTCCTTATCTTCGAAATGGCTGTAGATCGTCTTGACGGACACTCCTGCCGAGGTTGCGATAGCATCCATCGAAGCGCCAGCGAACCCATGACTGAGAAAATGTTTGTGCGCAGCCCGAACAATCGCACGGTCTTTCTCTGCAACCATGGTTGCTTTAGGCGTACGTTCGACCAAAGTCTCCGTGGATGATCCCATCTCAAGTAGAGAATACAAGATGCTTTCTGAATCTACAACGACCGTTTCCGCATCTCTCTTGCGTAGAGGAAAACGACCGTTGTACGTAGGCCGCAGTCCGACAGGAGAAGGCATGAAGATCGGGGTCATCGGAGCCGGCCACATTGGATCGGTGCTGGCAAAGCAGTTTCGCAGCGCGGGACATACCGTCGTTATCGCAAACTCAAGAGGGCCAGAAACGCTCTCCGATCTGGCCAGGGCGACTGGTGCCACCGCTGTCTATATTCAAGAAGCAGCGGACGGAGTGGATTGCATGGTGGTCACCATCCCGATGAAGAATGTGCCCTCTCTTCCCAGAAATCTGCTGGCTCGCCTGCCCGCAGGCTCGCCGGTGATCGACACGGGTAACTACTACCCACTGCGGGATGGAAGCATCACAGAAATTGATGACGGAATGGTCGAGAGTGAATGGACCAGCCGCATCCTGCGGCATCCAGTGATAAAAGCGTTCAATAACATCACGGCCTATAGCCTCGCGAACAACAAGCGTTTAAAGGGATCATACGACCGCATCGCGCTTCCGGTATCAGGAGACGACGTCCGCTCGAAGCAGGTGGTACTCAACTTAGTGGATCAAATCGGCTTTGATCCCTATGATGCAGGCACACTCGCTGAGTCCTGGCGCTACCAACCTGGCACTCCCGCATACTGCCCCGACCCGACACTCAAACAGCTGCCAAAGCTATTGCAGAAAGCAAACCGAGCCAAAGCGCCAAAGAACCGAGATCAGGCAGCGAAGATGATGGCGAAAGTTCCCAACATCCCCCCGGCGGAACTAGTGCGTCTAGCCCGGCTTTCTGCAGGACTCGATACCTTAAAGCCCAGGACGTGGCTTGCTGTTCTTCGTCTGGGGTTTGCCATGCTTGGCGCCCCGGGTCGCTGACCGTTTGTTGGTCGAGCGACTTCCTGCGTTCGCCATCAAAACGGCTTTTGAGCGATGTGCGGGCGGTAGATTTGGGACGCACAAGCCACTAACCTAAAGCCGGCGGCCGCCAGGCAGAACCACCCTTTGGCACCGGACTGTTGGAACTCGGCGCTACGCAGTTCGACAATTTCAAACGCAGGTTCGATAGCCAGCATCATCGCCCGAGCCGAGTGGCGCGGCGGGGGCGACCTCCCGCGGCGGACCTTCGGTCGACCCGATAAGGCTCAGCTACAGGCCTCCAGGCGCGAGTGCTGCCACAACCTGCGCGGAGAAACGCGCTCTCTCCCCGGATTCCTCGAAGACGGGATGACTCCACGTAAATACATGTACACACGAGGCCAGTTGATCCTTGGCGTACAGTTTCTGACGTTTGGTGTAGCGAACCCCTTGCGGCTCGTGACATCATTGTTGGGGTTTTGGCTACCTACAACGACTTCGAACCAGATGCCGGGAAAGTTCCTGGATTCGCAGAAGTCTGATAAAGCCAAGCATTCAGGCCTTTTCGGTGCAGGAGAGATGATTCGCTCAGCACTTTCGACCAAGATGGAGACAAGCCTGCGTGGTGACAGCCTTGTCTCGCGATCCAGTGGTAGTGGAATTCTTCCTGTTCAACTCCTCAAAACGATAGACGCAGGGCGAATTGCATCACCCTCGGATCCCCGGAAAGGGTAGTGATTGATCCTGCCGCAGAACTGCTGAAGTTGCCGCTCGGCTGTCCGAACTCTGGCGTGTTGGTGACATTGAACACCTCCCAGCGGAACTCGAGATTTGCGACTTCACCCAATGGAAATTCCCGCAGCAGAGAGGCGTCGAAGACGTTTGTTCGAGGTCCGCGCAGGGTGTTTCGTCCGCTGTCGCCTATCTGGCCAGGTGCGGGCAGAGCATACGCGTCGGCCTGATTTGGAGATAGCTTTTGGCATGCCTTGTTCGCCCCGACGAAGAACCAGCATGTCGGATCTTTCACCAGATGCGGTTTACCGATAACGAACGGAACTGCTGTCGCGTAGCCGTAGGGATCCAAGGAATCGGTCAGTGTGCCACCGGCATTTACGGTGAACGGATGCCCGCTGTAATAGGTGTAGACTCCCGAGGTGCGGAAGCCACCGAAGATCCAGGAGAGTGGTCCGCTGTTGAGCATTCTCTGGCCGTGCCCGAAGGGCAAGTCGTACACGTAGTTGACCGACACACGATGCGGAATATCGAAGTCGCTGAGTCCGTACCACGCCGAGTAGTCGCGGCCATTCGGCGCGTCACCGGAGTTTGTTTCTAGTTCTTCCGGCGCGTTATCCAGGCTGCGTGAGTAGGTGTAGGCCGCTCGAAAACTGAGTCCGTTATTAAAGCGGTGATTCAGGCTCGCTTGCAATCCGTTGTAATTTCCGTACCCGATGGCGTTGGTATATTCAATCAGCCCGAAGTTGTTGTACGGGGTGACTGCGGCAGGCTTGCCATTGGCGCCGATCGCCGTAACCACCTGGTTGTGCTCAATCAACGGCTGGTTGTAATTCGACAAGACGTCGAGATGGGTCGACTTGGTGCCGACGTAGTCGACTTCCCCTGTCCAGTTACTTGCAAATGCCCGTTGTACGCCAAAGCTCCATTGCTGGACGCTTGGCGTCGGATCGTGCGGGTTTATGGCCCGGATGTGGTATGCATTCAGCTGATTCAGGTTAATCGTGCTCGGATCCAGAAAGTTCGTCGGGAAGCCAATTTCAGGTGTGATCACAGGAGTGGTGTTGCTCGCCTGGGTCTTGTTAATCAGGTATGGCGGGTTCAGTGCCAGCTGGTCTTCGCTGCCATAGCGCTCGAACAGCGTGTAGTAGAGGCCATAGCCTGCACGCAAAACGGTTTTCTGGTCAGGGGAATAGGAGATGCCGATACGTGGTCCGAAGTCCTTAGTGTTGGTTTGCACTAGGGCTCGCTGTGACAATGAACCGGAACTGCCGAAGTTGAGTGAACCCGCACCCGCGGGATTGAAGTTCGCCACGTTGTTCGCACCCTCGAGTGCAGGCGTCGCAAAGTCATATCGCAGTCCAAGGTTCATCGTAAGCTTTGGCGTGAGCTTCCAATCATCTTGTGCAAAGCCGGAAATCATCCAGAGACGCTGGTCTACGAACAGCACATTTGTCAGCTGATCACTCTGCGTCTGTCCGAGCAGGCCATCCGCATAAGGAAAACCAGTAAAAACGCCAGTGAACGTTAGATCACCGCGGGTGCCTGGCTCGTCCTGGAATATATTCCGCATAGGGGCGTAGACGCTGCCTCCCACCTTGAGTGTGTTTCTGCCAAATATGATTGATACCGTGTCGTTGTATTGCAGCAGCTGCGGGATTTGTTTCTTTGGTAGGTAGTCGGCTGAGCCGAGGAAAGAGTAGTTGGTAAATGTGGTCAGGGGCACGCCGCCCCCAATGCCGGCGCTAGCGGGAATGCCTGGCACAAAATCGCCCGCGGTTTCTGCAAGACTGAATGGTTGCTGTACGGCGTAGCTGTAGTTGCGCACGAAGCCAAGGCGGAAGTCGTTCACCAGGTCCCGGCGAAAGATGTGCGTCCATCCCAGCACAAAGCTATGGGACTTCAGTTGCTGGTTGCCCCACGCCGATGTTGATGTGCCATCGGCAAGGCCGCCGAAGTAGCCGGGAATTTGGCGGGTGCGGTTGGAATAGTTGTAACGGCCAAAGACGATGTTCGACGAGGTAGGATTCCAGTCGATGCGAGCATCGTAGCTGTCGTTGTTGTCGGTCAGCAGAGCATTGCGCTGGTAGTTATTGAGCTCCGGGATCACGCCGCCGGAAGTGACATTCGGTTCCGGAAACAAGGCAATCAGCTTGGCGACGGCTGTATCAATCCGATTGCTGGGGACCTGGTTGTTCACAAATGGCAGTCCGGTGAGAGGGTCGGTAATGGTTGGGTATTTAACCCCAACGCGTTCGCCAGTCGCAGCGCTGAAATCGCCGAGGCGTTCGTTGTCGAGCGGCACGCTTGAAATCCGAGATACGCCCTGCTTGATGCGCGTTCCTTCGTAGTTGAAGAAGTAGAAGAGCTTGTCGGTCTTGATAGGGCCGCCCAGGCTGCCTCCGAACTGGTTCTGATTGTTCTCAGGCTTGCGTAGGCCCTGGCGATCGGAGAAGAAGTCATTCGCGTCGAAGTAGTTGTTGCGCAGATACTCGAAAGCGAGGCCATGCATCTTGTTGGCACCGCTCTTGGTGTTTACTGAGACAACGGCACCCGGGCTGCGGCCGTATTCTGCCGAGTATGGATTGGTGATGACATTGAATTCCTGGATGACGTCGACAGAAGGATGCGAAGCTTCCGAACTCAGTTCCTGCACATTTTCTGAGAAGGTGTTGTTGTCGATGCCGTCGAGCAGAAAGTTGTTCTGTAAGGAATGTATACCGTTCACGTTAAAGTCGCCGGTCCGGCCAGCTGACGTGTTGCCACTCTGCTGCGTGTAGCGGCTAATCTGAACCCCCGGGACGGTGCGTAGCAAATCATCCCAATTGCGAAGATAGAGCGGCGTTTGCTCAATCGTTTGTGCGCTCACGACCGTACCGATCGAGGCATCATCCGGTGAGAGCGCGGTGTCTGTGCTCTTAACCTCTACTGTCTGTTCCGCGGTTCCTACAGGCAGGGTCACATCGCGGCGCCCCTTTTCCCCAACGCTCAGCTCAACATCCTCATTCACCTGGTCGAAGCCTGGAGCGTTCACTGCGAAGCGGTAATGCCCAATGGGAAGGTTCTGCAGGGAAAAAGAACCGCTGCTGTCGGTATCGATGTCTCGTGCATAGCCGTTCTCGGCGTTCTCTACGTGAACGTGGGCCCCTGATACTGCAGATCCCGACGGGTCTGTGATAAGGCCTGATAGGTTTGCGGTGTTTACCTGCCCTGATGCAGAGAGGGCTGCGACGAAGAAGAGGGCGAGGAGTAGGCGGCCGACATGGGACCTAGAAAGTGGTTTGCTAGAACAAGCACAGACGGCAGCAAGGCTGGCTGGGGGCACTGGAACTCCTGAGAAGTATTGGTTTGTTTCTACTTACAGGCTGTCTCAGGTGGGCTAGAGGATCAAGGCTTACATCGTCCTGATTGTGAAAGGTCACGCTGGTAATCTGGTCATCTTGTTCATTATGGAGGCTTTGTCAGCGTTGTTAAATTATAGTAAACGTGCTGAACCGGAAGCGGGCGGGCCTGAGAACGCCGGAGCAAGGAAGCAGCGGACAAAAAAGACACGGCGCCGGTGAGATTGCCTTCTATTTTTCTCGTTTCCGGCGGACTTCGCTACAGATGCAGCCCTCCGATGAACTCCGTTCGTGCCTCACGGGGTACGATAATCCTCCGCGCTTCACCACCCAACCGGCAAGCTCCGGGTCGAATTTTACCCCCAAAAGTGGTGACTCGTTGCACCTTCCACGATGATCTCAAACAGATCGATATTCCAGTGCTGGTGATGCATGGGGAGGACGATCAGATTTGCCCGTTCCCGATGACAGGGGCCCGGTCGGTCAAGCTGCACAAGCAGGGAAGTCTTAAATCCTGCCCGGGCCTCCCATCCCCGGCTTGATCTGTTGTGGTCAATACGTGCTTCGGAATCCCTCCGATGGGGAGGTCGCAAAGTGTGTAGGAATGAACAGCGTTGTTGACCAGACTGTCGCCCCTCTGGGAGAATGCGGCACGATTAGCGGTGGGGCCGGGCTTCCGAATCCTCGAACCCAGGGCTGCTGCGGGTCGCTCCGCCGGGCGCCGGAGGCATCCCCATGCAGTAAGCTCATCAAATTAGGGCGCAAGAAACGGATATCCCAATCGGTTCGTCTGCCGCAGACTCAATACATGAACATTCCCGTTGAACCATCCATTCTTTACTTCGGCGCTCCGGTAGTGCTTATCAGCACCCTGAACGAGGACGCGACTCTCAATGTTGCTCCCATGTCCTCGGCTTGGTGGCTGGGCTGGAATTGCATGCTAGGTCTCGGGGCCACGGGGCACACCGCTCACAATCTCCAGAGAGAGAAAGAGTGTGTCCTTAATCTTCCGTCGGTCGCGCAGGTCGAAGCTGTGAACAGGCTTGCGAGAACCACCGGCTCTAAGCCGGTCCCGCCGCACAAAGTGGCAATGGGTTACAGACACGAAAAAGACAAGATCGGTATTGCTAATCTGTCGACGGAGCCCTCGGCACTGGTTCGACCAGACCGGCTGGCCGAGTGTCCCGTACAACTGGAAGCCGTCCTTGAAACGTCACGGCCCTTCGGGAGTCGGCCCGATAAAGACACCACCGCCATCGCGTTCGAGGTCAGAGTAGTTCGAGCTCATGTCAACCCCAGTATCTTGCTCGATGGTCACGAAAATCGAGTCGATCCGAACAAATGGCGACCGCTCATGATGAGTTTCTGCAGGTTCTACGGATTGGGCGAAGAAGTCTTCCCCTCGACACTCGCCGAGATCCCCGAGTCTTTCTACCGCCCTGTCGCACACATGGCACGGTAGTGGACGAGATACAGAAAGACTGAGAGCTAATCATGATGAACGAAAGCAAGTGCTGGCAATCAGTGATAGACAAAGACCAGACGAAGGATGGCAAGTTTTTCTACGGCGTCATGACTACAAAGGTTTTTTGCCGCCCTGGATGTCCCTCGCGTGCACCTTTGCGAAAGAACGTACGTTTCTATGAAACTGCGGAAAGAGCTCAGGCTGACGGTCTAAGACCCTGCATGCGTTGCAAACCGCTTGAAGTAAACCGCCTAACTGACCAAGATAGGTTCTCCGAGATCCGACGTTATATCCAGCGTAACCTGGATAGCCGCGAACTCTTGAAACTGGAGATGCTCAGCCGGAACTTCGGCCTTAGCCCTTTTCATTTCCAACGTACTTTCAAGAGCGTTGTCGGATTGACGCCTAAACAATACATCCAGGAGCTGCGCATGCAAACATTTAAGGAAGAGTTGAGAGATGGCGCCTCCATCTCGGGAGCGGTATACGGCGCTGGATTTGGTTCAAGCAGCAGGGTGTACGAGCGCTTGGACACCCAATTGGGAATGACACCCAAGGAATACCGATCAGGTGGCGACGGAGTTGCAATCTCGTTTGCCACATTTGGCACTCCTCTTGGTCTGATGATGCTCGGGGCGACGGACCGCGGATTATGCTTCCTGGAATTTGGAACTTCCGCGGCTGATCTCAGCGAGTCCCTCCGGCAGGAATATCCGAGAGCTACCATCAAAGCCATGTTGAAGCCCTATTCCACTCAATTTATTGCCTGGGTGGAAGCTCTGTCTGGATATCTGGAAGGAGAGAAAGCTATCGGCGCGATGCCGATAGCACTTCACGGAACAGCGTTTCAGGTAAAGGTCTGGAGATATCTCCAGACGATCCCTAGCGGAAGCGTTCAGTCCTACTCCGAAGTCGCCGAGGCAATAGGAAAGCCAAAGGCGGCGCGAGCAGTCGCATCAGCCTGCGCAGCCAATCGCATTGCGCTCGTCGTTCCGTGCCATCGCGTCATCCGTGGCGATGGGTCTCTTGGCGGATACCGGTGGGGTCTTGAACGGAAACGAGCCTTGCTTGATGCCGAACGTCAGGCACTTGCTACAGCCCATTAGTAACCGGCCCACTACTCGAGCGCTCAGGTCGAAGCATCTCAACACAAACAGGGGCTGCCCTATTGCCTTTCTGTGCCTGCTCCGCTAGTGATGCCTAGTGCGAGGCAATCGTTGAATCAAACGATTCATACAAAGAGGATAAACGGTAGCGTCTCAATTCGCGTCTATGGTTGAAGGCTTCGAAAGTTTGCGCGTGAGCAGAATCCCGCCGATGAGAAAGTAAATCGCTCCGAACATGGCGTAACCTCCAACATCCTTGATGTGAAGCTTGTCAAAGAGCCCGCCCAGGAAGTACGCAACCCCGGCAATCATCGACTGTGCGCCGCTAAGGATCATCGCCCACTGGCCGCCTCTGAGCAGTCTCCGCCGAATCAGGCCAAGGATATGTTGCAGCAAACCAGCGCCAAAGGCCCAGACGCCGAAGACCGCGACTGAATAGACTGGCTGATGAAATACCGTTAGTCCTATACCGATCGCGGCCCCCACTCCCAGCAGCGCGTTGATGATCTGCGAGCTGCGTGCGCTACCTGATCTGCTCGACGTATTGAGGTCGTAAACGGTACAGGCAACGTCCCACAGCGGGTAGAGGAAGAAGAGTATGGCGGCGACTTTGGGCTGCTTGATCGCGGTTGTAAAGACGCTTGCTGCCCAAACTGCCTGGAAGACGGTACGGACGAAGTAGAGATTGCGTAAAGAACGTGCGGAATCAGGTAATATCGCTTCCATGTTTTTTGTCTCACTATCTTCTAGTTGGTAGGTAGATATGTTGTAGAAGGCATCACGCAAACGAGCCTCCAAGGCTGGCTTAATGCTTTGCTGGGGAAATCCGGTTCAGCTCCGCTTGTGACAGCGAACGAAAGACATCACAATTGCTCGTCACGCGTGCGGAAAGCATCGCGCCATGCAGCACAGCAATTAGCATTTGGGCCTCCGCTGCAATAGTACCCTGAAGAGATATGGTCCTTGCTTTTACTCCGGCTTTCAGGGTTCGCTCAAACCATTGGGTGAGCATCGAGAAATGCAGACGAACCTCGACTTGAACTTCCTCCGGAAGGGAGGGCATCTCGGCACCCAGCAGTGCGCCGATACAGAACGAGAGAGTTCGGCCCGCGATGCATCCCTCCCAAAATTTGAAATAGTTCTTGATGCGCGCCAAAGGGTTCTCGATCTGATCATCGATCGTTTTCATCCCCTCTGAAATCCTCGCACGATGGCGCCTTAGGACAGCGACAACGAGCCCGGCCTTCGTTGGGAAATGATGGTGAATGCTAGCCTTTCGGATTTTAACGGTCTCAGCAATATCGGCGTAGCTGAAGGCCGAATACCCTCGATCGACGAGGAGGGCGTTAGCTGCGTCGAGAATCCGTTCTGCTGTTTCACCGTGCATGCATACTAAGACTACTAACTAGTAGGGTTGGTTGCAAGTTTTTTCGCTGGCGAATGACGGACTGCGTGGATGCTTTTCCATATCTGGTGTTGCTGCAAAGTTGAAACGTCGCCAGGCTTGCAAAGCTAAAGTGTCAGTTTGCTCCCAGTGGTCGCCGACGGTTGAAACGTGTCGACTCGCTCTTCTTGGCAATTTCCAAGGGCAGTGGAAAGCGTGGGACAGTTGTATAGTTCATACTTCCCTAAGTATCCCTATCGGGCGGTACCGCCGAATCAACCGCGCCAAGTTCCTCTTTTACTGCAATTCCCTAAATATTGCTTGATACCTGGGATCCGTCCGCAGAGACTCCAGGTCATCGTCTGCAGCCAGTTGTTGTCTGTTGGAAAAACCGTGATCGATAGCCTGCTTCAAACGGTCAACCGCTTCATCAGAATGACCCAGGATAGCCATGCCTTCAGCATAGGCGTAGAAGACGTTCGCCAAAGTATTGCCTTCTGTCTTGGATGAAGTCGCGACAGCTCTCTTGAAGAGTGCTTCTGATTCGCCCGATCGCATTTCATGAGCAAGAATCAAAGCAAGGTTGACAGTGTTGTCTATGGATTGCACGGAAGCAGCACCAAGGGTTTGCAGAGATGCATCCAGAGCGTCGCGAGAAACAGACTCGGCTTCGGCAAATTTCTTTTCCATGCTAAGTGTGATCGCGAGAGTAGTCATCATTTCTATCGTGTGTGCGGCCTTCGGTCCTGCGGTTTTTCGCAGATGCTCCACCACTTCGCGCTGGATTGGCTCGGCCTCGGTTAAACGACCTTGTTCCTGTAAGGCGTCCCCGATATCTCCAAGCTCGAGCAAGGTATGCTCATTATCGGGTCCATACAAGTGTGTTGAAATACGAAGTCCCTCTCGGTCGAGCTTTTCTGCCTCTTCCGGATGCCCCTCATTGATTACTATAAGGGCGAGCTCCTCGATTGAAGAAAGAGTTACCGCATCGTAGGGTCCGAGCACCCGCTGGTTGATGGCCAAAGAATCGCGGGCTATGTTCTCAGCTTCTACGTATCGGCCCTGGTTCCTCAGATTGTCGGTGAGCCGATTGTTACTAAACAGGAGTGCGCGGTTCTCGGGTCCGAGAATTCTGCGCTGAGCAACTAGCACTTTGCGCAGCAAGCCTTCGGCCTCGGCATATCGACCCTCTCTCGTGAGCGTGTCGGCCAGAGTATCAAGTGTGACCATGGTGGCTTCGTTGTCTGATCCTACAATTCGCTGCTGCTCGGCAAGAGTTTGCCGTAGTAGCTTTTCAGATTCAGGATACCTATCCAGACCTCCATAGGCGGCGCCAAGCATGCTCATTGTTTGCAGAGTCTCTGGATCCGCGTTGCCAAGCAATTTTGTCTGAACACCAACAGCACGTTCGAGGAGAGCGACGCTCTGGGGATAGAGCCCTAAATTCTTGTAGCTCGATCCCATCGTTCGCATAAGTCTCGCTTGTACCTGCGGATCCTTACTGAGCCCTGCTTCAATGCCCGACGAAGCTTTGTCCAGCAGCTCGCGAGCAGTGATGGTATCGCCGTGAGACACGCTGGGATCGGATATTTTAAACATATCGGTCATGAATTCAGTCACATGTCGCGAAGTTTCCGCTTCCCGGTTCGCACGGTTTCGCTCAAGTGTCATCGCTATCGTGAATCCGCTTAGCGCCAGAAGCATGGCAGCTCCTGCGGAGGCAGCCGCCTTGTTTCGTTGAATAAATTTGGCGACCCGATAACTCCAGGAGGGCGCTATGGCCTTGACCGGATAACCGTGAAAATAAGCATCGATATCCGCGGCAAATGAAGCAACCGAGGCATATCGGCGAGAGGGCTCCTTGCTTAATGCCGCGAGAACGATGTTGTCCAGATCGCCCCGAAGTGTATGATGTGCGTCTGCAGCCGCACCATGTGGCGGTGCCGCTTTGCTCCGGCGGACAATCTCGCTTGGCGGCGCTGGCGCCTGCTCGCAGATCACCATTGCCGCTTCAAGCGGCGACGTTGTAATGAGTTGCAAGGGTAGACATCCAGTCAGCAACTTGTACAAGAGCACACCGAGCGCATAGACGTCCGTAGCTGTGGTCACCGGCTCACAACGCATTTGTTCCGGGCTCGCGTATTCCGGTGTCATCATCCGGTCCACCGTTTGCGCTTGCATCCCTAAATTCGGCTCAAGCAGTTTTGCGATGCCAAAGTCGAGAAGCTTTGGGAGACCTTCTGCATTGACGAGGATATTGGCAGGCTTGATGTCGCGATGCACCACCAGATGCTTATGCGCATACTCTACCGCCGAGCAAACTGAGCAGAAGATCCTTAATCGCCCTGCCGTGTCCAACTGCTTATGCTGGCAAAATATATCAATTGGGATCCCTTCAACATACTCCATGACCAGGAATGGGATGCCAGTTGTAGTAATGCCGCCGTCCAGAAGTTTCCCGATGTTGGGATGATTGAGGTTGGCGAGTATCTGCCGCTCACTGCGAAAGCGTGAGAGCATGCCAGGGTCGCCTGCAAGAGGGATTCTTGCCAGCTTGATCGCGACGTTCTGTTCATAGAGATCATCGGCGCGCGATGCAAGATAAACCGTGCCCATCCCGCCTGTGCCTATCAGCCGCAGTATTTCATAAGCACCAAAGCGTTGGCCTATGACAACATTCGGCATCTCAAGAGACTCTGCAGTATTAGCAATCGATCTTTCCAAGAACCCATCTGTCTTAGTAATTGCCGCCAGAAGAGACTCGGCCTGCCGCTTGAGCTCAGAATTGGAGCCACAGGCTTGATCTATAAACCCTTGCCGATCTTGCGGATCCAATTCGAGGACCGCATAGAAGAGATTCTCAAGCTGTTGCCAAGCGATTTGTAGCGTGTCAGGAGTCAATCATCTGCCTCCGCTGACCCTCTATTTCTCGACAAGTCTTGATAGAGCCAAGCCTTCGCCATCTTCAGTTCGCAATGGATGGTCGATTCTGATGTTTTCAGCGCCAACGCCGTTTCTTCATAGGTGAGACCTCCAAAATAGATCATTTCGACAATGTCGCTCTTACGTTGGTCTCGGATGGCCAACAGATTCAGCGAATCATCCAGCGCGACCAAGCCCGCATCAACCTGCGGACCTACAAAAAGCCCATCATCGAAAACTAACTTGTCGGGCCGCTTGCCTCGTTTCTCGCAGTTTAACGAACGGGCATGATCGACGAGAATGCGCCGCATCAATCTGGCTGCCATCGCATAAAACTGAATGCGGTCCCGCAACTCCAAGTCCGAATCTACGAGGCGTAGATAGGCCTCGTGTACCAGAGCTGTAGCCCTGAGAGTATGATCTGGGCGCTCGCCGCGCATGCAGCCCGAAGCAAGTCTGTGGAGGTGGACGTAGACGACCGGGATAAGTTCATCAAGAGCTTTCTGATCGCCGCTGCTCCACCTCCGCAACAGCCGGGTGACCGATTCATTCTCTTGCAGCATCGCACGCACCCTTGTCAGTCATTTGGGGAGTCTAGTCCACGGACTATTGCGTTTTCTCCTTCGATATCGACCCGGTCCCCTTTGCCGCTTGCGATCTTTTCAGGGGAATTTCTAATTCGGCAGATCCCGGATCCTATCGTCCCAATAGTCACCCCAAGAAAAAGATAGTCCCGCGTGAAGGAATTGTCTCAGAAATTACGCCTTGGATAGTACAGGAAATCGAATACATGGCACAGCAAGACCCAAGGAACGGTTAAGGAGACAAGACGAACGCAAATTCCTTGGGGCTTCCTGTTTAGCCTGCGCTTAACCTCCCACCAACCACACCTTTGTATCAACCATAAGGAGAATCACTAACCAAAGTTTGCTGCGGCTTCTTGGAACCTGATCGTGAGTGCTCGCGGCAGCCATTGTGCAAGAGGCAAGTTCGGAGAGCCGATGATCTCCGGGATGCATTGTTGGGAACCCGACAAGGCTCGGGAGAACCACTCCCGCACTGTGATAACTCGTTGGTCGTTCGTTCTGCATCAAGACCCCGAGTACGAGTAGCCCAACCCAGTCCATCAAAGGAGAGATGTTATGTCTATAAACATGTCGCACGTTCGTTTCGCAGCTTTCGCGGGCCTGGTAGCAGCCTCCGCTTCGTTATTTGCGGAAGATGCCGCATCAGCAAAACGGGAGCTCAGCCTCAACTACGCCAATGTTGAAACCAACCTTTCCACGATCCGCACTTTCGCCGAGGCACCGAAGACTTTCGACGCGCTAAATGCCGCCGATGAGGACCTAGCACGATTTGGGTTTCCAGCGCGGCCAGATCCGCTAGCTGAGCCGGAACACTACGCCATGTGGACGCGCGCCATGCAGGCTGCGAAGATTCGCTGGCGCGGGAAGCTGAAAACGATTCAGGCAGAAAAGCGCCCCAGCGACAGTCCGCTCTCTTCAGAGCGGATGGAGTCGTCAGTACCCGCTGCGTCAGTCCCTGCGACCTCAACGTCTTATGACTGGTCAGGTGTGGTGCTTACCAAGAATCTCAGTGCTTACAACCGGTCCCAGTCATTTAGCGACATCTACTCGCTCATGACTGTTCAGGTGGGTCAATTGCCCTTCGGAGCCGAATGTAATCCAAACGTAAGCGAGGTGGAATTCGACCAATACACCTGGGTCGGGCTGAATGGATACGTCAAAAACGCGGCTATTCAACCAGGGTCATCTCGCGGTGCGCTTTGGGGAGGAGTGTGGACGCAGGTGCAGTGCAACCCTTACGTTCCGCTCCCCGCAACCTATCACGCAATGATTGGTTGGACTCCAGGCCTCAATATCATGGCATTCAATGTGAATCCTGGGGACATGGTGTATGCCGAAGTCGGCGCGCCTGTCGGAGGAACTCAGCCAAGCTACCTGTTCATCGAAGACTTGACTACGTTGACCTACACTGCCTATTCGGTCAGTGTTCCCGCGGGTTTGACCTACGTAGGCGATACTGCGGAGTGGATCGTTTCGCGGCCTTGCTGCCGGGCAAGCGGATATCCTCTTGCGCTGCTCAATACGGGCGAGACTTTCTTCGACGGCGGAGCAGCGTTGGATTATGCCGGCCATACTCTCTACCCGGGTTCCCAGGCCGCATCGACGCAGCTACTTACCATGCGCGATGACTATAATGACCAAAGCATTGAACTCGTAAATCAAGGCGCGACCGGCTATGAGGGAAACCATGGTGTGATGTTGCAAACGACTGGCTGTGCCTGGTCCGGTCCCTGCCCCGTGAGATGATCTGACGCTGCTAGAGGACACATAGACACCAACCGGAGCAGAGGGGTGCCTCAAGAGCGCTTCCTCTGCTTCGTTATAGGGCCAGCGCGAACAAGCCCCTTGATCGAAACCAAGACCCAGGCCTCTTGATGGACTCCCTTTGTGGCTCGCAGAAGGTACGATTTATCTTCCGCGCTTGACCAACCCAACCGGCGAAGCTCCGCGTCGAATTTTCCCCCCAAAAGTGGTGACTCGTTGCACCTCTAATTGGATGTGTGTTCACCCTACAATCGGGGTTGTTTAGGATGCGCCGAGCAATGACAATCTGGAATGCACAAACGTGAGCGGTAAACATTTCATTTCAGAGGAAATACCAACATGAGCAGTATCACAGTGAAGGACGGGACAGAAATCTACTATAAGGATTGGGGCACCGGGCAGCCTCTGTTCTTTCATCATGGTTGGCCACTCAGCGCTGATGACTGGGACAGCCAGATGATGTTCTTCCTCGAGCACGGCTTTCGCGTCATCGCTCACGACCGGCGCGGACACGGACGATCCTCGCAGACGTTCCTTGGACATGACATGGACACCTATGCCGCCGACGTCGCTGAGCTGGTCGAGATACTTGACCTCAAGAACTCCATCCATATCGGGCATTCCACGGGGGGTGGAGAGGTGACACGCTATGTTGCGCGCCACGGAGGAACTCGCGTGGTCAAGGCGGTTCTCATCAGTTCCATCCCCCCGATCTTCATGCAGACGGCAACAAATCCCGACGGAGTTCCCAAAGAAGTCGTTGACGGGCTCCGCAATGGAACGGCATACAACCGAGCTCAGTTTTATGAGGACATCACGATACCCTTTTATGGCTTCAACCGGCCGGGAGCAAAAGTCTCTGAGGGTATTCGTCAGAACTGGTGGCGACAGGGCATGATGGGCGCCGCCACCGCCCATTATCAGTGCATCAAGGTTCTCTCCGAGACCGACTTCCACGATGATCTCAAACTGATCGATATTCCGGTGCTGGTGATGCATGGGGAGGACGATCAGATCTGCCCGTTCCCGACGACAGGGGCGCGGTCGGTCAAGCTGCTCAAGCAAGGAACGCTTAAGTCCTACCCGGGCCTCCCGCACGGCATGCCCGCCACGCATGCAGATCAGATCAACGCTGACCTGCTGGAATTCATCAGAGCCTGAGTTGGTACCCTTTGCCTGTTCGTCGCTCGCAGGTAAGGTGCTTCGCAGGCACCTGTCAAGCAGATCTCCTGGTTCAGAGATCGCCGTCCGTTGAATCGCTCACCCGCTTATCCACAACGCCAGGAATACCGGAATTTGATATTGCTGGTTTCCTGGTTACTTTAACCGCACCATCAAAAGGTTCAGCGTGCCGATAACGTTTATGTCGATGAATGCCTGCAGCCCGGGATCGGAAGACGTCCGGCTTATGGAGCGCGTCCGCATCGATCACCGCCTTGATCCCGCCGCAGAGACCTGATCGACTTTCGCGCAATCGGAAACCGATCCAAGGACATCAATGTCCGCGCCTGGCGCGATAGAAATCCAGTGACGGTTTGGCCCATGTTCCGCAGACTTGGGAGAGAAAGCGCCCGAGCTATCCGGATAAGCCTGTGAGCAGTACATGCACGCAGCCATGATAAACAGGGAATGTCTCTGCGACGGCGTGCCCGTCGCTCGATTTGACTTACAACGGATTTAAAGATTTTAAAGCTAACCTATATTCTGGAACAGCGGCTAAGAGAGTTGGGGGCGAACTTCATCGCTCGCGAGGTGAAAGCCGACCACATCGAGCGAAACGGACAGTTCATCACCGGGCAGAATCCGGCGTTGAGCGTTAGCCTTGCTCGCGCTGTAATTTCCTCACTCAAGAAAGAGCTCCCGCCTCTACCAAACACCGTAAACGCGCAGCCGTTTCCGCCCTCGTGTCTAGCCATTTTCCCAGTAGGGACCTTCATCGAGAACATTGCGGTGGCGAAGACGGACGACATCCGAATTTCTAACCTGGCGGAGGGTAAAGTGTACCAGGTCGGCCGGACCGGGCAGGGAACAGAGATTGCAGCAGTCGAGCAAGCGGCTAGTCTTCCCTTTGCTAAGTCCGGAGCCCTAATTGTTAGCACTTCCATAGCGTCGACGGAACTTACCGCGTTGAGCAAGGAACGGCTTAACTCATTATTCCTTGCCCGAAGCTGTCTTCCTTAACGGCCTCACGCATCTTCACGAGAGCCGCTTTCTCGCAGTTGACTCCTATCGAGCTTTGATCTGGTAAGCGCGCATCGGCCTCCGTGACATGGATGTAGTCTGGTCCGCATCTGCAAGATTTCCGAAGATGATCTCGGCATCATGCTCGCCGTTCGGCCGGAGTTATTGAATCCCAGGACGGCTCGTATCCAAGGCAGTCTCTGAGTACGGCTACCGAAGAGTATATTTCGCCGACCCGACCGCGCTTGTGCTCGAACGGTTGGTCGAAGCGATGGCCTTCACCTTTTCTGTCTTCGCTACCTTGATTGGACCCGAGTAGAGTTTTGAGCTGGTCGACGGCGTAGTTCCATCGGTTGTGTAGTAGATCGCGACGTCGCTGGCTGAATCGCGGATGACTACCGTCTGCTCGGACGAGTAGTTTCCGGCTTCAGGGAAGAAGGTCGGCGTGGGTGCAGCGCAAGCGGTGGCATTTTCGGTGATTGCCTCCGAGGTTGCGCCTGGATACCACGGAATCGTTGTTTGAGTTCCTCCCGGTGGCTCCGATGGAGTGCAGCACCGCGCGATCGAATTCCCTGAATACACTGCCGTCAGCTTATTGTCGCCGTGTGCGAGTTGCGACGCATGGAGCGGCAGCGTCGCCGCGGTCGTGTTGATGCCGGTCGGCATCAGCGTTGCGGTTTCGATCAAGGTCTGCCCACGCACGATGCTCACCGTTCCGCTCGGCGCCCCGCCGCCTCCGGGCGTCGCGGTGACCTTGACCGTCAGGACAGTCGACGCGCCTTCTTTGAGGTCGGATTCCGCCGAAGACAAATCCACCGTAACCGTATTCTCAAGTGGGTCTCCTGCGTTTTGATAGGCGCCAATGTCGATCCTGGAACCATCTTTCCGGGGATTACCCAGGAAGTCGGTGCTGCCATATATTGAGTTGGGTGAATCGCCATTGGGGTCACACCAGCCATCGCTGCACGAGAGGTGGGCGCGACCGCCGGCAATCGCTCGTGAATTCTCGAAGGTGTAGAGGTCTGGTGGAGACGCCTCCTGATCGACAAACTCAGGTTGCGCATCGATAGAGTTTGCATCCTCGCCTCCGAGATTGTCGGCCTGGTACTTTGAAAAGCTCGAGAAGCTGCTCACGTCAGCCCACAAGATGGACGTTCCTTCTTGATAGCCCGCGGCTGAGCCGTAGAGGTTGTAATTGAGCGTTGCCGGCGGCCCAGGGTACTTCAACGAATCAGGATAGGCCTGGTCAGAGGGCACAAAGCTATGAATCCACATATTGGGTGAGACAGAGTAGGGGGAAGAAGCCGACTCGTGCACTAAATTGTTCTCGAAGTAGTTTCCTTGGGCTTTGCCCACCTGGTTCTGAATCTGGAAATCGCCGCTTGGTGTGCCCTCAGAGTCGTTGCCCGGCTGTGTGCCATTGTCGAACAAAGTGTTGTTGACGAAGACGTCGTGATAACTGCTGCCTCCTCCATTGCTTCCCCCGCCCTCTTCGGTAGCGAGCGCATAACCGCCGATAGAGATGCCGCAGGCATTTTCATAGTAGAAGAGGTTATTGCGCACCGTGGCGTTCATCCCATAGCACGGCAATTTGCCCCTGGCTGCGGTTCCCTTATGATCGGGAAGAGACCATTCAGTGCCCGTGGCCTGACAGACCTGATTCTCGCTTGTCGTCTCGATGCCGTAGTCAACCTGAAAGACCGCGTTGCGCTCGAACGTAACGAACGCGCACCCATCGCAGTAGAGGCCGTCGGCGTCGTAGGAATTTCCTTCCCCTACACTGCCAATCCCGCTGATGTTATAAACCGTGTTCCCGCTGACCAGCCCATAGCTGGCCTGATCGTAGCCAACTGGTCCGGTGCCTTCATAGCCAATGAAGTCCAGACCAATATTGTCATTGTCATGGACCAGGTTATTCGTCACCTGGAAATTAGTTACATTTCCATTCAAGGTCACCGACTCACTGTTCCCGGTTTTGAGGTGGTCGACTTCGTTGCCGCTCACAACCAGCTTGCTTATGGGTGTCTTCGACGTGCCGTAGGCAAAGAGACCGCAACCGTTTCCGTTCTTTTCCTTCGTAGTCACGATGTCGTGGATCCGATTGTTTAAAATTTGAACGCCAGTGCCTGAGCCTGTGATCCATACGCCGCAAGGAACCACATCTTCGGAATCCGCCCTTAAGTTACGGATCTCAAATCCCTTGACGGTGATGTAACTCCGATGCCCTGAGATCGTAATGAGACCTTGTGTACCTGATACCTTCAATCCCGTCCCGTCGATGATTGCCGGCTGCACAATACCCCCAACCACGAGGGGGTGGCTCTCAAACGTAATCGGCTCCGACTCCGTTCCTGATTTCGGAAACTTCACAAAGCCGTTGTAGACTCCCCCCATTACATGCACCGTTGCGCCAGCCGTGACCGTGTCGGCCGCATGCTGGATCGTCAACCACGGCGAGGCTAACGTGCCTGCATTTGAGTCGTTGCCCGTAGTCGCTACGTAATAGACGGCACCGTCTTGTGCCGCCAGGGAATGCACCGCCATGAAGACAAGCACAAAGAACGCGGCACCCGTGGCGCCGACTTGCCGTAAGATCGCAAACCTGCATTTCATGAACTGTTCCCCCTTCTTACGTGGCAACGGCTTCCTATGGGACAGAGATCATTTCAGTTTTCATCTAGCTGCCTTCACCCGAACATCTGCCCGTGTTGGCGCGCCGCCGGTGCAAGAAATCCACCAATAAAGCGAACTGAGCAACGGCTTTCAATCAAATTCGAAGTGCATCTGGTGAAGTCGGCGTTGCCTACTGCTTTTTTCAAAGTGAAACAAAAGGAAAGCAAGCAGCGTTTCGAAATTTTACGGATGTAATCGTTGATCGTCAATAAGTTATTTTTCGGTTGTAGTAGTGGCGAGATGCGCGAGGGCTACAGAGCGGGGCGGTCGACGATCGCCGACCTGAATCGACGTTTTTATAAGGCCGGGAGACGCGGGAGAGATTCGAACCCACGTTGAGGGATTAGCAGACCCCTCCTCGAACGTGATCCATAAGCAGACATAAAAGGGCCAAGCGATGCGGAACGAACGATGGGGAACGTAATACGATACGTCTCAAGCTACGTCGATTCGACAGTCTGCACTTACTTACAGAGACTGGCAGAGCCATCGGGTCCTGTAGGTCATCGTAGGGTCAAGAATTGCTGGAATCACACGGTGGATGTCTGACGAAGAACCCTGGCAAGCTAACGAAGAAACCGAAGCGCTTTGTCTCGAGTTTTCCAACTGTGATTCCATAATCCACGCCACAGATATCCTAGAGCTTCCTCCAGGTAGAGCACACGTCTGATCGAAAGCCGGCACAGAATCGAGAAGCAATTCACTTGAGCGGGCGCGAACCTGCTATGAGTATGTCAACGAGTCTTCTGGCACTTTGCTGCCAGTCAGAGCCGGAGCCCACGTGCGAGACGCCGATCAGCGCCCGAAGCAGGTCGTATGCATCCAGGTTTCTTCGTAGATCGCCACTCCTCTTAGCCCGTTTCACCAGCCCATCAATCGCGCTCTGAATCATGGCGCGAGAACCTTCATGAAGCCTGGATGGGCCTCCGGCAATGGTATTGAGAGCGGGCGCAATGATGTGCTTTGCCGCAATGTAATCGACCAGCAGCAGCATCCAGGCTCGTAGCGCTTCGATAGGGGACATAGTCTCGGTGAAACGGGCCGCGGCCGCTGCGATTTTCTCCACTTCGTTCCGGTAGACACCTTCAATCAGTTCATCGCGTGTAGGGAAGTGGCGATAGAGGGTACCTACCCCAACACCCGCCTGCTTCGCGATCTCCTCCAGGCTGGCATTGGCGCCTTGTCGAGTGAAGACACCCTTTGCAACTTCAAGAATGCGCTCGCGGTTGCGCAGCGCGTCTGAACGTAGTTTCCGGGTAGTTGTCGAACGCTTCTTGGTGGTCTCCAAAGTTTTTTGCAACCGGAGGCTGCCTCCAATTATCTACTCATACGGAGGCTGCCTCCATTTGAGTCGAGGCTGCATCCTTTCGTCAATCTTAGCTCGAATGAGATTAGGGAGGCACATATGCGCGTATTCGTCACTGGAGCCACCGGATTCATCGGTTCCGCAGTCGTGAAAGAACTCGTCGGCGCAGGCCATCAGGTAGTTGGAATGACACGATCAGACGCTGGCGCAAAGTCGCTTGAAGTCGCAGGTGCGCAGGCGCATCGAGGCGATTTAGAGGACCTGGAAAGTCTGCGCAGCGGAGCAGCCGCGACTGATGCCGTCATCCACACTGCGTTCTGGCATGACTGGACAAGATTTGCGGAGGCCTGCGAGCTGGACAGGCGCGCCATCGAGACCATCGGCGCCGTGCTCCAGGGTTCGAGCCGTCCGTTCATCGTCAGTTCCGGAGTCGGAGTGGCTCAGGGCCGCGCCGCCACCGAGGACGATCCGCCGCTTTCTTCCCCATCCCTTCCTCGCGTATCAGAGACGACGGCCGTCGCTCTCATGGAGCGCGGAGTCCACGCGTCTGTGATGCGCTTGCCGCAGGTACACGACACCGTAAAGCAGGGCCTGGTCACGCCGCTGATTGCGGTGGCTCGCGCTAAGCGAGTCTCGGCGTACATTGGCGAAGGTTACAACCGCTGGCCCGCAGCGCATATTTCGGATGTCGCGCGCCTCTACCTGCTTGCTCTGGAGAAGGGCACGGCCGGAGCCCGTTACCACGCGGTTGCAGAAGAGGGAGTGGCGCTCAAAGACATCGCCACCGCTATCGGCCGAGGGCTGAGTGTGCCCGTCGTTTCCATTCCGCAGGAACAAGCCCAGGAACATTTCGGCTTCCTCGGGTTCTTCGCGGGGAGGGACCCTCTGACCTCGAGCGCGCAGACGCGTGCAAAGCTCGGATGGAACCCCACAGGCCCCACCCTGCTCACCGATCTCGGGAACATGCGTTATTCCGAGATCTGAACTGATAGCGAAAACAGGAACGATGTAGCTTGACAGAGGCCTGCCTCCACTGCTGGCCTCTGTACCCTATCCTGCTCTCGCTGTAATTCCACAATCACGGAGGATCAAAATGCAAAAGACATGGTTAATCACCGGCGCCTCGCGCGGATTTGGCCGCATCTGGGCTGAGGCTGCTCTTACACGCGGTGATCGGGTGACAGCGACCGCCCGCCAACTGGCAGACATAGCCGATCTCGCGGAACGTTTCGGCGATGCGGTTCTGCCCCTTGCGCTCGACGTCACCGACTCCGCGCAGGTGCAGCAGGCAGTTCATCAGGCATACGCGCACTTCGGCCAGCTGGACGTCCTTGTCAATAACGCCGGGGCGAGCCTGTTCGCGGCTACAGAAGAAGCGAGCGACGAACAGATCCGCGGCCTCTTCGATGCGAACTACTTCGGCATGGTTCGAGTGCTTCGAGCGGCTCTGCCTCTGTTGCGGAAACAAGGGAGCGGTCACATTCTCGGCGTCTCGAGCGGGCTGGGCATAACGGCAATGCCGCTCATCGGCTTCTATTGCGCTACCAAGTGGGCGGTCGAAGCTCTCCACGAATCCCTCACCCAGGAGGTGAAGGCGTTCGGGCTGAAGGTGACACTTGTGGAACCCGGAGCCTACGCAACCGACTTCGGCAAGTCCTCACAGATCGCAGATGTTCTCGAACCATACGCGGAGTTCCGCAAACAGTTTCTTTCCCGCTTGGCCGATGTTGAACGAGGCGATCCGGAGGCGACCGCAGAAGCCATCCTGAAGCTTGTGGACGCGGAAAATCCGCCGCTGAGACTTGGCCTGGGCACTTCTATTCTTCCCAGGGCCCGCGCCGCGTATGCGGAGCGGCTACAGACGTGGGAAGCGTGGGAGGACGTGTCGAATGCGGCGATGGGCGAGCCGAAGAAATCGATGGCAGCATGGATTGAGCAACTGACCCATGGAGCTCCGGATCAGGATTAAGGATAGGATCTATACCTTCCATCAGCAAAGTTGGAGAAAGGATGCCGGCAGGAGAAGTTCCCGTCAAATGACAATCGCGAAGAAGATTGCAATTGGTAATCGGCAACTACATCGACAAAAAGAACGAGGAACATATTCCAGGATCATGCTGTCTAAAAAGGCTGTTCAGTTCCGAACGGATCAATCTCGCCAGTGAACGCGATCCGCGAGGGCAGGCTGACTAACTCACGCTTAGGTCAGTGGGGCTTCGCTGGCGAAGCCCCACCGCGCCTAGATCTGACCCATTCCGCCATCTACGAACAATTCAGCTCCGGCGACATAACTGCTGTCCTCTGAAGCCAGGAACAACACCGCTCTAGCGATCTCGTCAGGATTCCCAACGCGCCCGAGCGGGACGATCTGACCGAAGCTGTCTTTCCGCTTCCTGCCTTCTGGAGTGTCGCCAAGAAGTTCGCGCAGGCCTTCGGTGTCAATGGGGCCTGGGCTTACCGCATTGACGCGGATTCCGCGCTCTTTCAAATCGGTCGTCCAGGTGCGGGCGAAAGATCGAATGGCGGCCTTTGTAGCCGCGTAAACAGTGTTAGCCGGAAGTCCCTTACTCCCGACGACTGAGGACATGAGAACGATCGAACCTCCAGCGGTCATCAGGGGCAATGCCTTCTGCGCGCTGAACAGCAGACTCTTCACGTTGCCATCGAACATGCGGTCGAAGTGGGCTTCCTCGACACTCCCAAATGGGGCGAACTCAGCCGCGCCCGCGTTCGCGAATACGATATCGAGCTTGCCCTTTTCCTCTCCGATCTGCTTGAAAAGCCTGTCGAGATCAGCCATGTTGGCAACGTCGCCCTGAACGCCGGTGCTACTCGTTCCCAGCGTTCTTACTGCTTCCTCTACTTTCTCCCGGCGGCGACCTGTGACGTATACGTGTGCCCCTTCGGCTACGAAAAGCTTGGCTGTTGCTATACCAATTCCGCTTGTGCCGCCCGTTATCAACGCTACCTTACCGTCAAGCTTTGCCATTTGATCTCCTGCTGTTGGATGTGCTTTAACTTCAATTAGTCCGAAAAATCAACCGCGCAGAAACAATGTCGTGTGCTCCACGAAGAGCTCTGGATATTGAAAGAGCGAGCCGTGCGCGGAATCCGGGTAAAGGATCAACTGCGCTTTAGGTAGGTTCTGTTGAAGATAGAACGAGTTGATGGTGTAGAAGATGATGTCGGATTTCCCGCCGACAATTAACACAGGCATCTTGATGTCCTTCAAGTACGCGAACCGTTCGCCGACAGGCTTTCCCCACTCTTGAAGAGCCGCAAATTGCGCGGGCTGCACCTTCTCACTTATGGCGGCATCGCGATTCTCCACACGAGCGTCCCTGCGCTTGAAAAATGCACGGCCTGCGGCCTGGCTTGCCGGCGAAGCGGTAAAGAAACCGTCGATCCAGAAATCATCGGGATTGCCATATTTGTTTGTAAAGATCTTCTCCGACTCCGCAGTCAGCGGGATGCCGTCACCGTTGCGGGGACCGCTGCCAACGATCACGAGCTTGCGCACCAACTCCGATCGTTGCAGGGCAAGGTTCTGCGCGATCATGGAACCGATGGAGAAGCCGAGGACATCGACCTTAGTTAGCCCGAGTGCGCCGATGAAGACACCGGCACTCGTTGCCATTTCGGCAAAAGTCGTGGGGACTTCTCCTGTGGAACTAGCGACGCCCGCATTGTTGAAGAGGATCACTTCGCCATGCTGCGCGAAGCCGTCTGTCACAGATGGGTCCCAGCTATCCATGTTGCCAAGAATATGCGGGATGAAGACGGCAGGTGTGCCTTCTTGCTTACCAAAGCGACGATAAGCAAAGCGGACGCCGTTGGCTTCGACGAACTGAGTTGGCGCGGTGTTGTGCGTGTAGGTGCTCATATGAATTGTCCTGGGACCTCGTGGTTCGGTGATCTAAGAGGAGGCGGCTTGAGAGCCCGCCACCGGATAATAGAAGTGAAAGTCGAAGCTTGGAAATAGAGTGGGTGTACTGCTACTGGCGATCGCTGTCCAGGGCATGGCTGGCGCGAACGATGACATTTGCGACGAGCTCAGGTTGCGACAGCATCACCACATGGCAGGAATCCGCCGTCGTGGTCACCGCGTTCATCCGTTTCGCCTCCAACTCCTCGAGTTGAGGTTCGATCGTGCGGTCACGGCTGGCAATGATGAACCATGAGGGCTTTGTTCGCCACGCCGATGTGCTCACGGATGCACCCAGGGCGGAAGCAGAGATAGGACCTTGAGTCGCGAGCAGCGTAGTCCTCTCCCGCAGAGGCAAATCCTGTGCGAAGTCTGCAAGGATTCCCTCGGTATTAAGTTTCAGAAATCCTTCCGCGCCTTTCGTGATCTGATTAGAGGCGGGAGAGGCTGGGGCCAAGGTATTCAGCGTGAAGGCCGATTCTCCGGCATCCGGAGCGTAGGCGGAAATATATACGAGTCCGCTGACCTTCGGGTCGTTCCCAGCTTCGGTGATAACCACCCCGCCACAAGAGTGCGCGACGAGGAGCACCGGCCCTGTCTCCAACGCAATCGCCCGTCGAACTGTCGCCACATCGTTTGCCAATGAAGTGAGGGGAAGTTGGACCGCCACTACATGAAAACCTCTCTGCTCCAGAAGTGGAATGACTTTAGACCAACTAGAGCCGTCTGCCCAAGCTCCATGAACGAGGATGGCTTCCTTTGTCGTGCCAGGTTCCACTTCCTGAGTGAATGCCGCGGTGCTACAGATGAGCAACGCCGCAGCTGCGAAGATGAGAGAGGTGTTTCGTAATCTCTTGAGGGCGTTCATTGAATCTCCTAAACGAAGCCGCATTGATCGGAGTCCGGTCAAGCGGGTAGACAGTATGTGGGGGCAACTTGATAACGAATATCAGGCGTGAAGCGAACTGAGATATCCAATATTCCGGCAATATCTGTTTAAAGATACGCAACCTAGCGTATCGATACGTTGCAGATAAGATACAGTGGGTAGCGTTGGCGATGCATAATAAACGATGTACTCCAGTTATTCAGAGGGGCGAAATGAGGAAAGCAGCCAAGCAACAAACTAAGGGAGGCCGGCCCCGAAACGAACGACTTCATCAGGCCATGTTGGACGCCGCCCTCGATTTGGTTCTAGAAGTAGGGTTTCGGGGCGTCACCATTGAGGGAATCGCCGCGAAGACTGGCGTTGGCAAGACAACTCTCTATCGAAGATGGCCCAACAAAGCAGCGGTGGTGATGGAGGCGTTTTGCGGGTTGCGAGGCCCTGCGTCTCGCTTTCCTGAAAATGCGCTTGCCATGGAACGCCTGAGATTGCAGATGCAGGTAACGGCTAAGGCCTTTCGTGGCAAACTGGGAGCATTGTTGAAGGCTCTTATGGCCGAAGCCCAGTTCGATCCCGAGCTTGCGAAAGCCATCAGGGAGAAATGGACTCTCCCAAGACGGAAGCTTGTTCATGAGATTCTGCAGGAAGCGATAAGGAACGGTGAAGTGAGGGCCGACATCGACATCGATGCAGCTATAGACGCGTTTTATGCTCCGATCTACTATCGGCTGCAAACGGGAATCGCGCCGATCTCGGAGACTTATGTGAATAGTGTCTTCCAACAGGCGATGGAGGGACAGCGAAGCCGTAAAAGTTAGCCATCAGTGCTTGAGTTGGAAGATTCAACTAGCCGTCTTATTAGCAGCCCTATGCGCGTCTCGACGAACTCCCGGAACAAAGTGGCAGCTTTTGAGCGCTCCGCTCCACGTGATCGGCGACCAGAGAATCTGGTGACATCTTGAGCGCGATCGATTGTGCCACCAAGTGAGTTATGCCTCGTTCATTCACCGCCACGCCAGCTGCCTTTGGGAGCCATGAGAAAACTCTTTTGGTGAGTTCCACGAAATCGATGACGGGGCATTTACTCGGAGGTGCGGGAAGTCTTGAGGCTGGCCTCACAGTACTCACTATTCGCGATCAGGTCGCGCCACCGACTACCAACGTGGAAAGCCTTTGCGAAGAGGAACGTGGTTTGATCTTGTGCGGGACTCGCCGCGTTCTGCTCAGATTAACTTTGCGATGACCAATTCTTTTGGTTTCGGCGGAACGAACGCGTCGCTCATTTTGAGGCAATATATCAGCGATGAGATCGCGCCCGTTCGATGACATAGGACCGGGCAGTGATGTAGACGAATGCTCCTTCATGGACAAAACATTTCGCCGGCGCCAAACCAATTCCGGAGTTTACTCCGGTAATCAGCGTGCTTTTCCTTCGAATCTCCCTGGCATAACCTTCTCGTCCGAATCTTCTAGGGGACGCGTTGTTCATTGTTCTGCAGGAATTGCCGGAGGGTGAGAGGGGGCTGCCCAGTCAATCTCTCAACTACATTCGTCTCAATGTTGAAACCCTGTGCACGCGGCTACGGCGGCTTCGATTGCGTTCTGATGTTGCTGCACGCGCTTACCGGAGAAAAGGTCGTTGGTCGAGATAAGTAGCAGCCGGTCGACTCCCGCAAAAGCGGCCACCAGCGTTGAGGGATCGTTGAAGTCAGCAGACCGCAGTTCCACATTAGCCTTGGCATACATGGAGAGCTTCTCAGGCGTGCTTGGCTGAACAAGTAGACAGAGTGCTCGCGTTCCTCAACTGGCGTGAGAATCTTCCGGCTTACGATCACCTTTAATTCTTTCTGACTACGGTGTCCAGCCGCCGCCCAGCGCTCGGAAGGAGCTGACAGCCGCACGTGCGGCGGTCTCACGGGTTGATGCCAGATCGTCTTTCGCCATCAGCAGTTGACGATTCGCGTCGAGCACGTCGGTGAGTGGAATGACTCCGGCTTTGTAGGACTGTTCGGAGAGATCTTTGACCCGTTGCAGAGAAGATATCTCATGGGAAACCTCATGACTCCGCAACTCGGATTGGGCCAACGCACTGAAGGCATCCTCTACATCCTCGGTTGCGCGAAGGACGGAGCTTCGATACTGAACCAAGGCTTCTGCGTTTGCGCCGCGGGCCTGCCTTACCTCGGCATCGACGCGCCCGAAATCGAATAGACGCCAACGAAGACCAGCCACTGCGGTAGGCTGAAAGGCCCGCTCACGGAACAGATCTCCTGGACTGATGGCCTCATTACCGAGCAGTGCTGAGAGCGAAATTTTAGGGTAATACTCGGCGATGGCTTGGCCGATCCGGGCATTGGAGGCGGCAACCCTCCGCTCCGCAGCGATAATGTCGGGGCGTCTCCGAAGCAAGTCGGAAGCGTCGAGAGCGTTGGCAATCCCGGGAATGACGGGGATGTCCGACGGAGTTGTCAGTTGTGCGGCGTACGTGCCCGGCTGCGCACCCATCAGCACATCAAGCCGATTGAGTTGTGCTTCGAGAATGATGTTGAGGATGGGCACGGTTGCCTTTGCCTGCGCGAGAAGCGCCTCTGCTTGTGCGAGTTCGCGATCGGACGCGACACCAGCATTCTTGCGCTGTAAAACCAGTTGCAGGAGATGCTCGTCGGTAGCAATATGCTCCTTCGCAAAGGCGAGCCGAACCTGCGCGCCACGGATCTGCATATAGGCGTCGGCTGCCTCGGCGACCACGGATACGCGCGTCCCGAACCGTTCTGCTTCGGCAGCCTGCGCCTCCGTGTTTGCCGCCTCGGCTCCTCGTCTCAAGCTGCCAAAGATGTCGGTTTCCCATGTCGCTCCGACTCCTAGGTCGAGATAGCTCTGATTGCGATCGAAGCCGGGAAAGAGGTTGGCATATCGCCCGATGGGGTTGTCAAGGGACTGCCGAAAAGAATTACTGTCTCCTTCAAGATCGAAATTCGGCAAGCGCTTAGCTCCGGCTTCCTTCGCTGCCGCTCGCGCCTGCTCGACGCGCGCAAACGACCCAGCAAGGTCCAGATTTTGGGCGAGTGCCCGCTCGACGATGTTGGTTAGGGCGGGGTCGTTAAATCCTGTCCACCACGTGTCGAGCGAGGGGACCGGGGTCGCGGGCGTACGCGCTTCTACTGTGGGAGCGTTGTGGTACGGCTGAAGTTTGACGACTGGTTGTTTGTACCCAGGCCCCACGGAACACCGGCGATCAAGAAGACCACAAGTGCCGCTGCCACAGAAATCGTGGAGGTTGGCGCATATGTCCAATTGCCATCGGTTCGTTTGGTCAGAGCATTCCTGAGGCTTCTAAAGGTCATAATGAGTAATGATTATCGTAATTCATAACAACATGTCAAGGTACCCATAAGCTATGATGGAAGGATGGATCAGGAGATCACGATCGATGTTAGCGGGGTCTCAGGACAACGAGGTCCGGCGGACCACAAGCGACGCCAGCAGATTCTTCAAGCTGCCGATGAGCACTTTCGGCTTTACGGATACCGGAAGACCACGCTTGCTGACATTGCCAAAGCGATCAATCTTTCTACGCCGTACCTGTACAAATTTTTCGATTCGAAGCAGGCTATTGGCGAGGCGATATGTTCCCATTGCCTTGGCACGATTCTCACCGAGGTGGAGCAATCCATCGCGGCGACAAGATCCCCGGTGGAGAAGATGCGTCGTGTTTTCATTGGTTTAGAGAGCCGGGGCTGGCGGCTCCTGAACGAACAGAGAAAAATGCACGATCTAGTTTCTGCATCCTTCGAAGAGGGTTGGGGCTCTCTCGATCGTTTCAAAGAGGCTGTCTTCCAGATAATTCGCAGGATCGTCGTGCAAGGGCGCGAGTCGGGTGAATTTGAGCGAAAGACACCGCTCGAAGAAACCTGTCGAACTATCGCCCGAATGACTGAGTTGTTCTTCCATCCCACTCTCCTAGAGCAGGCAGGCAAGAGCCAGGAAGAAGAAGCGGTAGCGGCTGCCAATGTCGTCATCCGTTCTCTCACCGCATAGACTTGAATACTTGAAGTTATGAGTGACGAGTTGACATATTAATTACTCGTATATTAAGTTCAACTCCAGTTCGTGTTCTTGGAGTGGAACAACATGCCGACTTCGAAATCCTTCCATCTTTTGCTGGTCCTCATTCCGGTTGTCATCGGTATGTCTGGTTGCAAACCGCAGGTACAGCCCGACCCGAGGATTCAACCAGACATGGTTCGCGTTGTTCGGGTTGGCTTGGCACAGGCGGGAGAGCACGCGTTCACTGGCGTCGTAACCGCCCGTGTTCAAAGCGACCTGGGCTTCCGGGTTCCCGGGAAAGTTACAAAACGTTTCGTCGACGTCGGGCAGGTGGTTCGTGCGGGTCAAGAACTGATGCGAATCGATGTTACCGACTACGCCCACGTCATCACGACGCAGACTCAAAACGTCGAGGCAGTGAAGGCCAAGGCGCAACAAGCCTCCGCTGATGAAGCAAGGTATCGCGGCTTGGTCAGTACCGGCGCTGTATCTGCGTCCACCTACGATCAGGTCAAGGCGAATGCCGATGCAGCGCTGGCGCAGCTCGCAGCCGCAGAAGCCCAGGCCCAGGTTGCAAAGGACGAAGGAGACTACTCTCTCCTGCTTGCCGACTCTGACGGAACCGTAGTGGAAACGCTCGCGGAGCCAGGACAGGTGGTCGCAGCCGGACAGACCGTCGTGAAATTGGCACACGCGGGACCGCGCGAAGCGGCCGTCAATCTCCCGGAAACAGTTCGCCCGGCGCTTGAATCGACCGCCCGTGCGACCGTGTACGGCAAGACAGAAAGCGTGGAAGCCCGCTTAAGACAGCTCTCCGATGCTGCCGACCCGGCGACGCGCACCTTTGAAGCCCGATACGTTCTCGGCGGCGCCGAGGCTAAGGCTCCTCTCGGCGCAACCGTGACCATCCAGCTTCCAGTGTCCGCGGGCACGAGCACAGTAGAAGTCCCAGTCGCGGCAATTACCGACCGAGGCCGGGGACCCGGCGTATGGGTGCTCAACGAAACATCTTCCACGGTTTCTTTCCGCCCTGTGTCGGTTCTTCATCTGGAAGACGAAGACGCCACGCTTTCTGATGGTGTCAAGCCGGGAGAGGAGATTGTGGCTCTCGGGGCACATCTTCTTAACGAAGGTCAGCAGGTGCGGGTTGCCGACGAGAAAGCGGCGGCGCGATGAGCAACTTCGAAATTCAAGAGCCGCATTTCGAGAAGGAGCGCAAGCGCGAGAGCGGAATCAACCTGTCTGCGCTTGCTGTCCGCGAGCGATCCGTCACTCTGTTCTTTCTTCTCGCCGTCATCCTCGCAGGAGCCCTCGCCTATTTCAAACTTGGGCGCGCCGAAGACCCGAGCTTCACCATCAAAGTCTTCACCGTCACCGCCGCGTGGCCTGGCGCAACCGCGCAGGAGATGCAGGACCTTGTCGCAGAGCCGCTGGAGAAGCGGATGCAGGAACTCACGTACTACGACCACGTAGATACGTTTACTCGGCCCGGCCTAGCCTTCCTGACGATTACGCTCAAGGACTACACGCCCCCCGCAGCCGTCCCGGATGAATTTTATCAAGGTCGAAAGAAGGTCCAGGATGAGGCTTCGCGGCTACCGCAAGGAGTCTTGCCGCCGGTCTTGAATGATGAATACACAGACGTCATCTTTGCCGTTTACTCGCTCGAGGCTCCTGGTTTGCCGCCACGGCTGCTTACCCGGGAGGCCGAGGCATTGCGGCAGGATCTATTGCACGTCGACGGAGTGAAGAAGGTGAATCTCTTCGGAGAACGCCCGGAGAGAATCTTTGTTCAATTCTCTTATGACCGGATCGCAACGCTTGGTGTCAGTGCGCGCGATATCTTCGATGCCCTAGTCAAACAAAATGTCGTAACTCCATCCGGCTCCATCGACACTCAAAACCAGCAGGTGTATATCCGCCTTGATGGTGCGCTGAACGATCTCGACAAGATTCGAGATACCCCTATTACTGCCGGCGGCAGGACGCTCAAGCTGGCGGATGTCGCAGATGTCGAGCGCGGCTATGAAGACCCAGCGACCTTTCTGGTGCGACACAACGGTCAGCCGGCGATGATGCTCAATGTTGTGATGCGCGACCGTTATAACGGTTTGGAATTGGGCAAGGCCCTCGAGCAGGAGCAGAAGAAGATCCAGGCGGCCCTTCCTACCGGAATGACGCTCGCGAAGGTAACCGACCAGTCCACAATTATTCACGAAGCAGTCGGTGAGTTTCAGCTCAAGTTTTTTGTGGCTCTTTTAGTCGTGATGATCGTGAGCCTGCTCAGTCTGGGATGGCGCGTGGGTATCGTGGTCGCGGCCGCTGTTCCCATCACGCTTTCGGCGACGCTCGTCATCATGCTGGCGACGGGTAAAGACCTCGACCGCATCACGCTCGGCGCTCTCATCCTTTCACTCGGCCTTCTGGTAGATGACGCGATCATCTCGATTGAAACGATGGTCGTGAAGATGGAGGAAGGCTGGGACCGTATCCGGGCTGCGAGTTACGCGTGGAGCCACACAGCGGCACCCATGCTCGCCGGTACTCTGGTCACCATCATCGGCCTGACGCCTGTCGGCTTTGCGGCATCCAGCGCTGGCGAATATTGCAGAAATCTCTTCTGGGTCGTGTGTATCGCACTGCTTACCTCGTGGGTCGTGGCTGTCACCTTTACCCCATATCTCGGAGTAAAGCTGCTGCCTAACATCCCCGCGATGGAGGGTGGCTACGCCGCGATCTATGAAACTCCCAACTATCAGAGGTTACGCAAGCTGATCGTCTGGTCGGTTGAGCACAAGTTCCCCGTGGCCGGCGCTGTTGTCCTGGTCTTCTTCGTGTCGCTCTTCGGAATGGGGATGGTCAAGCAGCAGTTCTTCCCCAGCTCCGACAGACCCGAGGTGCTGGTCGACATCACGATGCCGCAAGGCTCCACGATTGAGGCCACGCAGGCAACGGTCATCCGGGTCGAACATTGGTTGCGCGCACAGCCCGAGGCTAATGTTGTCAGCTCGTATATCGGCGGCGGAGCCCCGCGCTTCTGGCTGTCTTACAATCCCGAACTGCCAGATCCCAATTTCGCCAAGATGATTATCTTGACGCCCGATGCTAAAGACAGAGACAGGCTGATGTTTCATCTTCGCCAGGAAGTTGCTAAGGGGCTTGCGCCTGAGGCTCGTATACGAGCGGTCCGGTTTGTCTTCGGTCCCTATTCGCCGTGGCCTGTAGCTTTCCGGGTGATGGGGCCGGACCCGAATGTTGTCCGCGCGATCGCGGATCAGGTCTTGGCAAAGATGCGCGCGAATCCCAATGTGCGCCAAGCTAATGAAGATTGGAACGAGCGCGCTCCGGTTGTACGCTTCGTCCTCGATCAGGATCGGCTTCGCCTCATTGGTCTTTCGTCGAATGACGCTGGACAGCAGATTCAGTTCCTCACGACGGGTGTCACGGTGACGCAGGTTCGCGAGAACATTCGTACCGTAGATGTTGTGGCCCGCACTCTGGGCCCGAATCGACTCGACCCCACAAAGTTGCTCAACATGACGTTGACCAGCAGTAACGGCAAGCTGGTTCCTCTCAGCCAGGTCGGGAAAGTTGAGATAGCGGAGGAAGATCCGATCCTCAAGCGTCGCGATCGTACGCCGACCATTACTGTCCAGAGCGATCACGATGATGCAGTGCAGCCGCCCCAGGTTACTGCTGAAGTTTTGAAGTCAATTCAGCCGATCATCGATAAGCTGCCCGCTGGATACAGGATCGAAGTGGGAGCGAATGCCGAAGAGTCCCTGAAAGCCAATACCGCGCTCGCCAAGGTCTTCCCCATCATGTTTGTCTGCATGCTGGTGGTCATCATCTTTCAAGTCAGATCTCTGTCGGCCTTGACGATGACCATCTTGACAGCTCCGCTGGGTCTCGCCGGAGTAGTTCCTACGCTGCTGTCATTCCACGTTCCGTTTGGTTTCAACCCGATCCTTGGGTTGATTGCTCTGGCGGGAATATTGATGCGCAATACGCTAATCCTGATTGGCCAGATCAAGACTAACAAGGAAGAGGGACTCGACGACTTTCACGCCGTTGTCGAAGCAACCGTACAGCGATCGCGACCAGTAGTGCTAACAGCCCTGGCTGCGGTGCTTGCCTTCATTCCCCTGACGTTCTCGGTCTTCTGGGGTTCACTTGCGTATACGCTGATTGGCGGAACGGCGGTGGGAACCGTCCTGACACTGGTATTTCTACCAGCACTTTACACCATCTGGTTCCGCGTAACGCCGACCGTTCGAGAGGCAGCACGCGAGATGCAATCCGTCTCTTGAATCAAGAGATCTATAGATCTCTAGGCGGATCGACAGTCCCCTGCGCTTGACGCCACTCGGCCAATGATTGTGAGGGTGATAAAGTTGGCCGGTGAGCTGAGAGACCAGCCTCGAGGTCAAATGGCGGGACCGAACTCCCGAGCGGCTGCCACGTGTTGCGACAGCCTCTCTGATTCTCTAGATCCCTGGTGGAGGTGGTATGTGCAGGTCGAACTTATCCGCTATGGCCAGAAGTTTTTCCTTGGAAGACTCAAGGATGTTAGGGTCTTGTGCATCCCGCTGGTCGAATACGCCAATCTCCTTGAAAAGGGCGGCGAACTCCCCCGGCGCCAGTGTCACAAGGATCCTGGAACCTTCCGCGCTGATAGTCTGAAATGTATGTAGAACGCCTTTTTTACCGTGGAATTCTCCACTTTTTTGCCATTAAGAGTGTCTGGAGCGGAAAGCTGCTACGTTGCTCTTGTTTCCACAGAGTGCGTACGAATGCCACCGCTGGGTCTTGCTGCGGGTTAAATCGTAGAAGGCAGCAGCGCACGCCTCATTCGCACAGATCTTCAGACGATCCAGTTGACCCGTATTGATGAGATTTGCGCAGTCCTGTAGTACGGTTCCTACAACAGCATTCCCCGAGATTTGGGACCATGTGGCTTTGCTCGGTTCTGAGAAGCCGAGCGTGAATTTCGTAGAAGCCGCGATCTCATCCAGGCTTTTTCGAGCAACGCGGCTGGAAGTAGGCTTCAACATCATGAGCAGAGCTTGACGAAGCTCGCGGAGCTGATCGAGAGTAGCCTTGTCAACACTCTTTAGACCGGCTCGGAAAAGCCGGCATAACGATAGAGCACTCGTTGGCGTCGCTAATCGATCTACTCCACCATCGAACCCAACGCCGCGCGAGTTCAGTAACTCAACAATACGATTTCCGGATTTGGTCAGGTAGTCCGTGCTCATTCTCTCGTGTTCCAGATCTTACTCAGTCAGACCAGATCAAATCTGCTGAGTATGTAATACCCAGAGTATAGATGCCGCTTACGGCTGGGCGATGCAATGCAAGTCCTGAACACCGAATCCGCGTAAGCCGCAACCAGAAGAGAGCCGGGGTAGGATTAAACTTTTTAGAGCTTCCGGGATGAACATGCGCAAAGCTGCACCCAAGACCCGGAATTGGCATAGAGCCGGGGAGCAGTGCTAGTTGGGTCAGAATGAAAGCCGATAGCTTGAGGGCAGGGAACTAGGCAACGTCTTCACCGACAAGGCTTCCGGTAAGAACGCGAAATCAACGCACGTCCGCCGAGGGCAACACGCTCTACTGTCACTCGGTGGATCGGCTTGCGTGGCGCAAGCTCACGCGCGAAGCCTCCATTCGGGCGAGGGGAGAGGCTAGGCGCCGCGGTTCGCGTCCGGAGCCCACAACGCAATATACAGCCCCGCCGCGATAATCAGCACTGCCCCGGACAGCATCCATATCGTCGGCTTCTCGTTGAACAGGAAATATGCCACGACCGATCCGACGACAAGCTGCGTGTAATGATACTGGGACACCGTAGCCGCCGTGGTGTACCTCAGCGCGACGACGATGCAGATGCTGCCTATCGCGCACAGCAGCCCCATGGCTAGCAACGCCACGAACAGCCGGCTATCCAGGGGCGCGGCGTGGAAGAGCATTCCGGCGAGTCCAACAGCCGCCGACAGCAGCGCCGAAAACCACGTCATGCTCTCCGCCCGTTCTGTCTGGGAGATTACCCGCGACCAGACTACTGCAACCGAAAAACAGGTTACGCAGACCACGCAGGCGGCAAACCCGGCCCAGGCGCTGGATCCGCTTGATCGGGAAGGATAAACCGCAACGACTACGCCAAGGAAGCCGGCCAGGATAGCTGTCGCCTTGCGCCAGTCGAGGCGCTCCTTCAGAAAAATTCTCCCGAGGACCGCCACCAGCAGCGGCGACGTGAATACCAGGATGTAGAACAACGTCAGCGACAGATGCCGCAGTGCGATGACCACGCAGAGATTGTTTGCGACATCGAGCGATGCGCGGCCCAGGAGACGCGTTGGTCTCTTCGGCCACAACTCCTTGACCTCCCCTCGCACCAACGCGTACAGCGAGATGAACATGGCCATGAAGATGCCAAGGAACGCGACGATCTCGTAATTCGGAAGCAGTGACCGGCCGGCCAATTTCATCGCGCTATCTGTCAGCACCCAAAAAGTAAAGCCGGCTATGGCGAAGCAGATTGCTCTGAGGTGTAAGGTTTGTGAGCTCATCGGCTTTCAGGAGATCCGAAAGCATAGTGGGGCGAATTGCTGCAGGGGCATCTTCACTATCCGACTCATGATTACAAAAGCATAACCGGCTCCGACCCACACGCAGGGATATAACCATGAAAGCATGAGAATCTCAGGCGAGGCACTTCAACACAGAAGTCAGTATCCTGGGGAAAGCTTCGAAGTAGGGAGCACGCGTGATCAATGGCATTTCCGAGAACTTACGACTATGGGATTTTGAAGGCCTTGACTGCGATCGCGTTCGGACCCCTGGCTGCTGGAAGCATGGTGAAGAGCGATCCGACCCGCAGTTCACCCTTCGGTGAGTAGCTGGTGGTGCGCAGAACAGAAACGTCGCCAGAGCGTGAGTTCGCGACCAGAAGCAGGTGGCCGGCGCTCGAGAAGGCCATCGCGTCTGGGCCGTCCCCGACCTGTACTGCATTGATCCGTTTGCCGTCATCGATGCTGTAAGCCCCCACCGTATTGGCGCTGAAGTTACTCACCCAAAGTAGGGAATTATCAGCGCTTACGATGCCGCGGGCCGGGTGAGCGCCGATCAGCGACGCGCCTCCTACTTCGTTTGTGCCGGTGGCAATCTCGGAAACCGTGTTGCTATCGAAGTTCGAGACGAAGATCTCGCCGCCATCAGGCTTCATCGCAAGGTCAACCGGGGTCTGTCCGACATCGAGAAGATCGAGCAGGTGGTCGGACTTCTCCAGATCGTTCATCGGAGTGGGACGAGCCAAGGCTAGAACCATCACTTGATGGCCGCCCGAGCAGGCAATGAACGCCTTGGAAGAAGTGGGCAGGATCACCGCATCGGTCGCCCCCGTACATCCGGGAAAGACGCTCCGTACCCGCAGCGTGTGCGGGTCAATCAAGGTAACGCTTCCGCCCGCGCGGTTGGTTACCAGCAGGGTTGAGCTGTCAGGAGCAATGCGCGCCATGCCGGGCGATTCTCCCGTGCCGACCACACCGATCTCCTTGCGCGCCTCAAGATCCAGAATTGAAACGTTGTTTGAGCCGGAATTGGCGACATATCCGCGGTGCCCGTCAGCCGACACATCGATGAAATACGGCTTGCGATGGACCGGGATGGTAGCGGTGACTGTGTTCTTCTGCGAGTCAATCACCGAAATCGTTCCGTCCCCCGAGTTGACGACGTAGATTTCGTTGCGGATTGGGCTGACGGCGACACCGGAAGGGTTAGTCCCCACAGGAAGTTCCCGATCGCGGCGCACGTTGACTAGATCCAGCACAGTGACTGTGTTGCTGCCGCCGTTGGTGACGTAGGCGTATTCGCGATAGTCGGAGGGGTAATCGGGGAAGTCGCGTTGGCGGCAACCCGCCAGCAGCAAAATGGAGGCGCACAAAATCGAAACACGCCTCCAGCGATGAATCAATTGCAGCGATCTCCGATGCTTACCGCCCTGCAGATCGAGCCGTCCCCGTGACAGGGCCTCCAACGGGCTCAGAAATCTCAATCCCATGCGGCACGTTGCGGTGGACAACCGGAGCGATCTGGGTGATCTCGTCCATCATCTGGACGAACTGTTCGGGATAGATCGATTGCGCGCCATCAGAGAGTGCCTTGTCGGGCTGATCATGTACTTCCACCATCAGGCCGTCCGCACCCACCGCAACCGCGGCGCGCGCCAGTGGAACCACCTTGTTCCGCTTACCTGTCCCGTGGCTCGGGTCCACCAGAATTGGCAGGTGGCTGAGCCGGTGGACTGCCGGCACAATGCTCAGGTCGAGGGTGTTGCGGGTGTGGTCGATAAAGGTGCGCACCCCGCGTTCACACAGAATGACCTGATAATTGCCCTCGCTCATGATGTACTCGGCGGCCATCAGCAGCTCATCGAGGGTCGCAGACATTCCGCGCTTCAGCAGCACTGGCTGGCGTTTGCGACCAACGGCTTTCAGCAGGGTATAGTTCTGCATGTTGCGAGCGCCAATCTGAATGACGTCGGCGTAATCAGCGACCAGATCCAGATTTTCGGTGTCCATGGCTTCGGTGACGATGCGAAGGCCGAACCGGTCGCGGACCTCCGCCATGATAATCAGCGCCTGTTCCCCCAGGCCCTGAAACATGTAGGGGGATGTGCGAGGCTTGTAAGCGCCACCGCGAAAGAACTGGGCGCCCGCGGCGGCGATCTGTTCAGCTACGGCGAAGGCTTGTTCGCGCGACTCGATCGAACACGGGCCGGCGACGATCGCGAGGTCTCGTCCACCGATCGTGGCGTTGGTGCCGGGAAAGGAAATGACCGTGTCTTCTTCCTTAACGTCGCGGCTAACCAGCTTATAGGGCTTTGTGACGCGAATCACTTCGGCAACGCCGGAAAGCTCTTCCAGGTTCCCCTGGTCGATCTGGCCCTGATTACCAGTGATCCCGACCGCGGTACGCTGGGCGCCCGGCATGGGGTGAGGGCGAAAGCCCAACTTTTCGATATGTTCGCAAACTGCGTTGATTTGCTCAGGCGTCGCCTGGGCCTTCATGACAACTAGCATGACCCGACCTCTTAGAACCTTGTTTAGTGTACTGGGAACGGAGCGCAAGCAGCAACGTGCCCAAGGTGTAATCAACCGGAATCTTCCTCCAGTTGAAGCACTCTTGGACTGGTTCTGATCAGGGCATCCGGGGGAGGGATCTTGAAAGTGCAACCCATCGAGAGAACTTTGGCGAGAAAACACTGCAAAAGAAATCTGCCGCGCGGCCTGAGCACTCAATACCTCAAGAACTTGCGACCGGCGCGGCAGGAAAGGTTGAAACTCCGGTGAATTGAAGATAAGTCGGATGACGCCTTAACGAAATCCCACGAAGGTTGTAGTTTCTGAATTTTCTTTGCCTTGTCCCAAATCGGAATGCCGCCACGGTAGCCGTTCGATGAAGCCCGCCCCTCGGGTCGTCCTCGTGTCAAGCTGAACTTTGGTTCTGCCACTGACATCGCCGGAGAAGGGCGTGGCAGTGTGCCGGAGTGACCACCAGTGGAGTCGAACCGGATGAATTACGTGACATCTCCGGATGGTGAAGGTGACCTAAGCTCCAGTCCTGCTAATACGACGCAGCACAGAATAGATAAAGCACCCGGGTGTTTATGATTTAGTAATCCGGAGGCACTTTATTGTCGTTCATGCTGAGACTCGCATCGGTCACGATGGCCCTCGCGCTCCTAGTTTCCGCCAACGCGTCGCCTGCAAGCGCGCAGCAGGAACTTACCCCCAAGCAAACCCAGATCGTGAAGACGGTGAATACGGTTTTCACCGCCGCGCAGGCCGATGATACGACGCTGTTCGATTCCGTCCTTGCACCTAACTTTTATATCTTTGACGGGGGAGCCCGATTCAACGGAGATTCCATTATGGCCTTCATCAAAGCCCAACATCGCGCGGGCAAGCGTTATGAATGGAGTATCACCGAACCGGACGTCCATATCAGCGGCAAAACCGCTTGGATTGCCTACATCAACAAGGGCAGGATTACCGATGCCTCAGGTACGATCGATCAGCAGTGGCTGGAGTCCGCATTCCTTGAGAAGCAGGCAGGCTCCTGGAAGATCGTCTTCATGCACAGCACTCGCGTCCCTATGGCGTCCCAGAAAGACCGTAAGCAATAATTCGATGTGCCGGAATGACGCAGAAACCGCTGAAGCGCAGGTGAAGTCCGCACTACCTGGAAGGAGTCTGCCGCTCAGCCTTGATCAGCGCACGCCACTTCAGCCCAACGTAGCCAAGATAGGCAAGTTGCAAGCCCCACGCGAAGCAATAGGCGGCAATCAGGTGATGATGACCGAGGGCCGACTCGTTATGATGGTCCCAGGGAAAGAGCGAGGCAAAGAGCAACGAGCGACTGATCACGAGGCAACCTCGACGTGTCGGGTCACCGGCGCCTCGAGCGACCGAAGGGCGGCGGCTTGGTCGAGTAGCTGCTGTCTCCGTTCTACAGCGTAACGGATGCTCACCACCAGCAGCGCCCAGGCCATCCATGCATAGATGTTCCAGGCGACAGCCGGCTTCATGCTTGGCGCGATGCCCGACCCGGGGCCGCCAAAAAAGACCGGAGCCGGATGCTGGGTGCGCCACCAACGAGTCGACATGTAGACGATCGGCACGTCGATATAGCCGAAGATGGCGAGCACCGCGGAGATCGTGCGCATCTGCGGCCCGGCGGCGAAGTTCCTCAACAGCAGATAACTGACGTAAATGAGCCAAAGAATGAGAGTGGTGGTAAGGCGCTCGTCCCACGTCCACCAGATCCCCCAGGCGTAGCGCGCCCAAAGCGAGCCGGTGACCAGGCCAACCAGGCAGAAGACAACGCCCATTTCGGCAGCCGAGACGGCCAACGCATCGGCGCGAAGGGACAACGCGGGCCGCTTATTTCGCGAAAGCAGATAGACGACTGAACCGATCAGGTTCGCGGCAAAGCAGAGCGACATCGCGATCCACGCCGGCAGGTGGTAATAGAAGATCCGTTGGACATTGAACATGGCTTCGTCAGCCGGTACCGTCATGGCGACGTGAAAGCCATAGCCGAGGAGACCGAGGGTGACGATTGCGAGTATCCAGCGAAAAATCTTCATGGTACTAGCCCAAGTTTAACGCACTCCTAAGCTTCAAAGTTGACTTCTCTCTTAGCGCTTTGCGGAGTCGACGATGAACCTCGAATCGGTGCTGGTCGTCCACTCAATTGCCACGTTGCTCGCCTGGAGGCAGAATTCGCGACTGGACTCCGTTCACAAATCCTTCTTGAGGAAGGTCGATCCGGGCTACACCTTCCCCGGTTTTGCTCTATCCTCTCCGGTTTTGCTCTACTATGGTCCGAGTGTGGGAGATATGCTGTTGCAGGCTTTGAAGTACGCGGTGATTGGTTTCGTGGTTCTCTACTTCGGCGATTGGGCGGTGCTGGGCTTGCGAATGGCTCGGCACTCGGGCCTCGGCTCAGTGACGGTAAGTCAATATCTGGCTACCCCGCTCAAGGGCAAGAAGCAAGAATACGACTACCTAGGATCTGCAGATCAGCCCTGCGTGAAGTCGATCTTTCCCCACAACGACGATCAGCCCTGTTGGTGGCTGGAGCGGCACAAGAATCAATGGCAGTAGGCCGAAGCATGGCCCGGGCAACTGCCGCGCTTCAGATGGCCTTGGAAAAGTGCTGGCGCCGCGCCTCCCACTCTTCGGTGGGAAACATCGACGGTCCGGCTTCAACCAGGCGTGGAAGCATGTTGAAGACCGAAACCGCAGTCCATCTCCGGCCTTCGCGGGTCCTATAGCCTTTCTCGTTCAGGTCGCTGGCCACGCTCGTGAAAGGGAAGTCTTGAACCAGCAGCTCCATCATGTGCATGAGAATGCGGTTCTCGTCCGGATCGATCTCCAGGCGCAGGCAGTCTTCGGAGATGCGAAGCCCGTAGGGAATGTCCTCGACCCGGCCGTCGATCGGGGCGTTGCCGGGCAACTCCCGGCGCCATTCGATCGACGCAATCTGCCAACCGGCGTCCGCGCGTTGGCGAAGCAGGTCATTGGTGAGCGGCCCGTTAAGAATGTCCCGGGTCTTTTCAAAGTACGCCATGGCAAACCCTCCAGAGACTGGTGTCGGATTCAGCAAACCGAAGGCCATTTTGAAACGGCTCTTGTCGTCAGCTAAGTTGCTGATGCTTCGTAGATATCCCGTTGAGCATCGTCTTCGCGGTGTCCAATAATCAGGAAAGGGTGTTCGCATTCGAACAGGAGTGCGACCGGACACCCGATGGACCCAACGTCTCCAAGCTTGTTCTGTGTTTTGATGTGAGTGTCAGGACGGCCTCCTCAGAGAAATCAAGAGATGGGAAGCATGAATCTTCATACCTACAGAGTTCAAGTCGAGTGGACCGGAAATGATGGCGAAGGCACCCTGAATTACAAAAGCTATCGCCGCGACCACACCATCGCTGCAGTAGGGAAGCCGCCGATTCCGACGTCGAGTGATCCAAGCTTTCGCGGCGACCCGACGCGGTACAATCCCGAGGAACTCCTCGTAGCCAGCCTTTCCTCCTGCCACATGCTCTGGTACCTGCATCTCTGCGCGGTCAATCACGTCACCGTCCAGTCCTTTCGAGACTTCGCCGAGGGAACCATGGAAGAGGCTCAGGATGGCTCTGGAAAGTTCATCCGAGTGGTGCTGAAGCCGTCGGTCACGATCGCGGCGGGAAGCGATCCGGCCAAAGCCGCAGAGTTACATCACGCGGCGCATGGATATTGCTTTATCGCGAAATCGGTCAATTTTCCTGTAGAGGTGGTTCCGGAGATTGTTTTGGCTGCTTAGTTCGATGAACTTGCAGGCGAAGTTGTGTTCGGCGCAACCGCCGCCAGTGTTCCTCGAAATACCCGCGAAATGGCGCGGAGTATCGGCTTCGCGGGCGGCGCAGTCTCTGGATCGTAGAAGACCGCTTCCCCCACCCGCTTGGCTTCTGGCCGGTAGTACCAGCGAGTGAAAAGGCTGAGGTGATCGGACAGGGTTTGATTCTCGCCCTTCACTCCCGCCGCGGCTGACCTGAGGGCGTCGAACGACTCGCTGAGACGCTGCTCCAAGACATCCTTCCCGCGATCTTTCAGCTTTGTGGGACTGACGGTCGTGGCGATCGCGGAAGGCGAACCCTCCTCCTGCAGCGGCACCGCTTCAAGCGCGAAAGGATGCGTGTAGAGTGACGAAGAGCCGGATTGCTCGTTATGAAGCCGCATGCCAAACGTGTCGTAGAGGGTGGGACCGGCGAGGATGCCCGCACTCAGCTGGAAGAGTGCCACGTGACCTGGCTCTGATGATGGCTGAACAATGATGGCGCCAAGCCGGGCAAGCGGATGGACCGCATCCGATGCAAGTGCGGCTGTGGCTTCGATTTTCTGGATACGGGCGTGAATAGCGGCGGCCTTCTCGAAATCCAGGTCCTGGGAAGCGAGATCCCTTTCCTTAGCCAAGGCATCGAGGAGGCTCTGCCCGCGAGAAGTCAGAAAAGCGTGAACCTTGGCGGCTTCTTCGCCATAGCGCTCATCGGTGCAGCCCTTGAAACAGGGAGCGAGGCACATCTTCATCTCGGAGTAGACGCAGCCCGGAAAAGCTGGATCGGGGTCGAGATCGGGGTAGCACCGGCGCAGGAGGAAGAGGTTGAGCGCCTCGTCACAGAAGCGTTCGGCGGCGGCGCGTGAAGGAAAAGGGCCGAAGAGCGAGCCGGCGGCAGATCTAGAAATCGAATTCGTAACATACACTCGCGGATAGCGGTTTTTGCTGGTCATGCGCAGAAAGTAGGGCGCATAAAGGTGGAGGCGCTTGCGGGCGCGTTCGCCGAATGCCTGCAGGGTGGCGCGGTAAAGAGCGAGCGAGGATTCAAAGTCGGAGCCGGTGGCCGTGTATTCGATCCGAACCACCCGTTCGGTAAGGCGCAGACGCCGGGTCTGGGTTGGCTTGGCGTCGAGAAACCGTTTGAGCCGGCGCCGGAGGTTAGTGGTGCGGGCGAGGTAGGGTTCGGCCTTGGGGTCGGCGCCAAAGAGAGCGAAAATTCCCGGCTTCTCCGGCAGCAGAGCGAGCGTTGGCGCTGGGTTTGAGGAGTCGAAGGTGAGGGTCTGGGCGAGCATTCTCGGTTACAGCAAGTTTACCGATTCGCAACAACGAACCACGATACGTGGCCCCGATATGGAGTCATCCCTTGGAAAAGATCAGAAAGCGTAGCGAACCCCGAATTGCGAAATGCTCTAGGCGCCGGCGATGGTCATCCCCTCGATCCTGAGGGTGGGAGCGGTCACTGCTCCGCGGAACTCAAGGTCGTTGCCGATGGCAACGATGTTGTTGAACATTTCCTTGAGATTGCCGGCAATCGTAATTTCCTGAACGGCATAAGCAAGCTCGCCGTTTTCAATCCACAGGCCGGAAGCGCCGCGGGAATAGTCGCCGGTGACCATGTTCACCCCGAAGCCCATGAGTTCGGTGACATAGAGGCCTGATTTGATATCAGCCAGTATCTCGGCGGGGGCGAGGCTGCCCTTTTCAAGAAAGACGTTGCCGCCGCCGATGCCGGGATTTCCAGCCAGCCCGCGAGAAGCGTTGCCGGTACTTTGCATGTTGAGCTTGAGCGCCGTGTAGGTGTTGAGCAGATAGTTCTTCAGAACGCCATTTTCGATGATCGCCTTGCGGCGGGTCGGCAGACCCTCGCCATCAAAGGGCGAGGTACCGAAGCCTCCAACGAGCGTGCCATCGTCGATGATCGTGATGTTGGCAGCGGCGACCTGTTCGCCGAGCTGGTCGGCGAAGAACGAGGCTCCCCTATAGATGGCGTCCCCATTGGCTGCTTCGAAGATGTTGCCAACGAGCCCTCGGGCCATCTCTGGAGCGAAAACGACGGGGACGCGCTGGGTCGGCACCCGGCGAGCGTCCAATCGTCTTAGAGTGCGCCGCGCCGCCTCTGCGCCAATCGATTCCGGGGATTCCAGTTTGGTCAATGTGCGCGCCGCTGTGTACCAATAATCGCGCTGCATTTGTCCATCCTTGGACTGCGCAATCGGGACCGCGGAGATGGAAGCGTAAGAGCGGCGGTATTCGCCCAGAAATCCTCGAGAATTGGCCAGGATCTTTCGCCCGGTAGCCGCGTCGAAGCTGCCTCCGTCGCTATTTTGAATGCGGGGATCGGCGGCCAGCGCCGCAGCTTCAGCGCGGCGGGCATAGTCGATTCGCTGCTCGCCGGGAAGGGAATAGACATCTTCGTAGTAAAGGTCCAGGTCGCCGGTCAACTGGCCGAAGCTGGCCGCCTCAGGAAGTCCGGCAAAGGGATCTTCGGAGGTGACGCGAGCCAGCGCGATTGCCCCCGAGACAAGATGGTCGATTCCCTCCGGAGAGAAGTCGCTCGACGAAGTACTGGCGGCGCGCTGCCCGAGGAAGACCCGCAATCCCACTCCACGCGAGCCGGACTCCTTCAATGTGTCGACCTGCCCGAGTCTCACCAGAGTGGAGAATTCGTCTCCCTCGCGGATGACAACTTCGGCGTCCGTGGCCCCGGCGCGAGTGGCTTTGGCGACAATGTCGGCGGCGAGTTGCTGAAGATTCCGGGTAATTTCCGCAGGAGCGGCGATGTTGGTGCTCATAAGGAAACGCTAGGCACTCCTGAGCCAAATTGCAAGCCGACCCGCCCAGGCGATGGGCGGCGCGACCGCAAGCTATGCTTAAAGGCGAACCAGCGGAGGAAGATCTACCGAATGGAGAGCCTGCGGCGGATTCTAAAAATGCTGATAGCATTTGTGACCGGCCAGGGGGTCACGGTCTTCTCCCAGTTGCTGATCCCGCCGCTGTTTCTACACAGATCTGCCAACGGCATCGTTGTCTATGGGGAATGGATTACGCTCAGCGCGGCCGTCTCCTATTTTGGATCCCTGAATTTTGGTGTGCAGACCTACGCGGCTAACCAGATGAGCATCCATCGCAACCGCGGGGAGTTGGAGGAATGCAAGCGGGTGCAGGCAAGCGCCCTTCGTCTGCTGCAATGGATGATGCTCGCTCTGCTGCCTATTGCCGGTTTGATCGCGTTACTGCCCGTGGCGCGATGGCTTCATCTGCGTACAATCGGCGGGCGCGAAGCCAAGCTCGTCCTTGAGCTCTTCGTCGCGCAAATCTTTGCTTTGATGGTATTTTCCTTATTCGCAAACAGTTTTATGGCAGTGAACCGGGCGCATCGGGGAACGAACTGGAACAATGGGCTTCGTTTAGCATCGGCGGCCGTGCTGGCGGTGCTGATCTGGAGGCGAGCTTCATTCGCGTCAATGGCCGCTTCCCAAGTGTCGATGACAGTGCTCTTCGGATTATTGCTGATGCTCGATCTGCATCGTACCGCGCCTGAACTGGTCCCCTCGCCGCGCTATGCGAGCAATGAAGTGATGCGGGGAATGTTGAAGCCAAGCTGGCACTTCACCGTCTTATCGCTTACTGGATTTCTGACCTGGCAGGCGCCCATCCTGCTCATGCAGCGTGTCCTCGGCCCGGCAGCAGTCGCGGTTTTTGCTCTGACCCGAACCGTCTTCACGATGTCGAGACAGGCCTTGGCTGTAGCCAGCTATTCGATTGGGCCGGAGATTACCAGCCTCGTCGGCCGCAAGGACTGGAAGCAATTGCGCCGTCTCTACGATCTCTCCGAACGAATCGTGTTGCTGCTCGTGCCGACCGTCAGCGTGGCGACGCTTCTCGCCAGCCCGTGGCTTCTGGCCGTGTGGCTTCACCGACGCAGCCTCTATGAGCCAGGCCTCTGCATGTTGATGGCGCTCACCTCGGCGGCGATGGGCATCAAGGAACATAAATATCAGTTTCAATCCTCAAGCAATCAACATGCGGACCTTTCAAAGGTGCTCTTCCTGGCCTACGGCGCCGTTCTGCTGGTCTCGGCAATAACTATGCGATATTTCGGAGTTTTGGGATTCATGATCGCCTGGCTGGTCGCCGAGACTGCCCAGACGATCGCGATTGTCCGCATGAACAAGAAGATGTTTCCTGCCGATTACGGCATCACGGCTAAACCAATATTGCGGTTGACGGGAGTACTATCCATAGTCTTCGCGGGAGCAGTCTACCCGGCTTTCCAGGCGCCGCAGGAATCGCTTCCCATAATCCTTATCGTTGCCGTCCTCTATACGCTGGCGACTGCGCTGCTTTGTTACTGGGTGTTTGGAGTTTCAGAGGTCACCCAACTGGTGCTCGGACGCTGGCGTCACAAGTCAGTTGCGGCCTCAGCTTCGCAGGTGGGTTGATGTTTTGCGTTTGAAGCTGAATAAAATGACTGTAATCTTCTTGAAAGTTGGCGGGGGGGCTCGCATGGCATCGAGTACCCAGGAATGCGGTGCCCACATCCCGCTTTTGGGACGCGGGTTTGGAGCTCTGCCACTCTCCTCGAAGCCGCCCACTGCGATTCGATCTCGACGGGTGCCCGTCGTTCCCGTCGCCCAACAGTTAAGGCTGAACCATAACCACTCTAAGGGCTAGCCGGGCGGTGGCCCGCATGTTATCGAGTACCATGAATGCGGGTGCCCCACGTCCCCGCTTTCGGGACGTGGGTTTAGGCGAACGCCGCCTCTCTCCTCGAAGCCGTCCACTGCGACTCGATCTCCACGGTGCCGAGCGCTCCCGTCGCCCAATGGTTAAAGCTGGACCATAACCACTCCGAGGGCTGGCCGGCCAATCCGCGCTTCACCGGATTATGGTGCATGTACTTCAACTTCTGTACCCGTTTATGCTCCGAGTAGACGTTGAAATCGTAGTAGCGCGGCTGCCAGAAGGGTCGCTCCCAGCGCTGGACGGCGACTGACAGCTTTAGCGCCTGGATCGGTTGCGAAAGAAGAACAGTTCTCGGCTCGCCCACCAGCATGTGGATGTGTTCGGGCATGACGACGTAACCGGCGACGATAAAGTGGTAGCGCTGCCGCATGGTGTCAAGCGAGCGTTCGAAGAGCTCGCGCGCGGACGTGGCGCCGAGGTAAGCCTGGCGTCCGTAGCAACTGAAGGTAACAAAATGGAACTGACCAGATTGCTGGTAACGAACCAGACCCTTTGGCATGCCAGCATCGTAGCCCACATGGTCCATGGATGGGAAAGAGGCTTGGAGATGAAAGCCCACATCTCAAGAGCGAGATGTGGGGCACCCGGACTGGTGAAGAGGCTCAGATCTGGCTTCTTGCCAATAATTACTGGTCAGCCTGAGTGCCTTCTCCACCGCCTCGCACTGCACCGTAAATTGCAACGGAAAACACGGCTAAGGAGGGGAGCGCCCCAGCCGCTTTCGGTACGTAGCGGAAAAGCCATCCAGTGGCGACCGCGGAGAAGAAGTATGTCGCTAGAATTCCTGCCTGCATCAACAGGCGCTCTTCATAGTTTCGGCTCGCATGCGGAGCCTTGCGCCCGGCGGTGAATCGGACCATTCCGTTCATGAACGTCGTCCAGGTGCCAGTGATGTACGTTGTGACGATACCCGGAACCTTCAACTGCAGCATGGCTCCGCTCTGCATACCAATGGCGAAGGCCACAAAGGCCAGCAAGTAGTCTACCGACCGAGTCGAGGGCTGCAACACTGCCCTTGCAACCTCCGCACCGGACATGAAAATAGCTTCAATAAGAAGCGTCCAAGAGATCGATCGAGCCCATGCAACTCCGGGCTGGACTTGCTTTGTCAAGGCAGAGGCAGAGATAACGCCCAATGCATAAGACAGAAGTGAAATCAGCGGAGGAAGAACGGAGCCGTGCAGCTGAAACACTGCGATTCCCAGAAGGACCGTATTCCCGGTCATGTTCGCAACGAAGGCGTGAGCTGGCCCTAAATAGCTCCAACTATCCGCGGATCCCGCCGCTGAGGCCAAGAGAAACAACAGCACATCTCGTTCGTATGGGCGCACTGGTTCCCTCCGGCGGGATCGATTGAAGTTTGTAAGAATTGCGGCGTAATCTTGGAATCGCAGCGAGATGGAAGCGGGCACGTTTTGGAGTCTGCTTGATGGATGCTCTTCGGCAGCTCGGTGGATGCAACGCGATAGGCTCGCTCGCGTGAACCAACCGATGGCCGGGCTCCGCGCAATATTACGAACATAAGTGACAGGAGATGGCATCTCAAAAGCCGATGCAAAACATACTCGCTCTCGACCAAGGCACAACTAGCTCTCGCGCTGTCCTCGTCGGACACGACGCGAAGATCCTCGGCGTTGCCCAGCATGAATTCAAGCAAATATATCCCAACGTGGGCTGGGTCGAACACGATCCCTACGACATTCTCACCTCACAGCTGAGTTCGGCGGTTGAAGTTCTGGGAAAAGCAAATATCCGTCCTCGAGACGTGATCGCGATCGGAATTACGAACCAGCGGGAAACGACGATCGTTTGGAACCGGGACACGGGCAAACCAATCTATAATGCTATCGTTTGGCAAGACCGGCGCGGCGCTCCGCTGTGCGAAAAGCTGACCAGAGATGGTGCCGAAGACACGATACGCCAGAAGACCGGATTGCTCATCGATCCGTATTTCTCCGCCACGAAAATCTCATGGATTCTTGACAACGTTGAGGGTGCCCGCGCCCAGGCAGAGCAGGGCAAACTTGCTTTTGGCACTGTCGACAGCTGGCTGGTCTGGAACCTTACCAGCGGGAAGCGCCATATCACCGATCGTACCAACGCCAGTCGCACCATGCTCTATAACATTGTCGAAGACCGGTGGGACGCCGACCTGCTGAACATGCTCAACATCCCCGAGAGCATGATGCCGGAAGTGGTCTGGTCGAGCGAGATAGTGGGTCAGGTCACAACCTCGCTCGGCCTGGGCAGCGTTCAAATAGCCGGGATCGCGGGCGACCAGCAATCAGCGCTCTTCGGTCAGCTATGCGTCTCTCCAGGCGACGCCAAGAATACCTATGGTACCGGCTGCTTTCTGCTCCAGAATATCGGGAACAAGTTCACTCTTTCGCAGCAGCGCCTGATCACCACGCTCACCTGCAGTCCACAGAAGAAGCTCGAATATGCGCTGGAAGGCAGCATTTTCGTCGGTGGCGCGGTGGTGCAGTGGCTTCGCGACAACATGCGCTTCTTTTCGTCGTCGCCCGATGTTGAAAGCGTCGCTGCATCAGTCAAGGACACCGATGGGGTGGTCTTCGTTCCGGCATTCACGGGCCTGGGAGCGCCGCATTGGGATCCCTATGCCAGCGGAATGATTATTGGAATTCAACGCAGTACGCAGATCGGTCACATTGCCCGGGCTGCCCTGGAGAGCATCGCCTTCCAGGTCGCGGATGTGCTCCAAGCCATGAACAAGGACACCCGGCAGCCCTTCCGCGAACTGCGAGTTGATGGAGGGGCCGCATCGAATGACATCCTCATGCAGTTCCAGGCGGATTTGTTGCAGATCCCGGTTCGTCGTCCTGCTGAACTTGAGACCACGGCGCTCGGAGCCGCTTACCTCGCCGGCCTGGCTGTCGATTTCTGGAGTAGTACAGAGGAGATTGCGAAAGTTCTGGGTGGAGATAAGTTATTCGAGCCGCAGGCTGACCGCAAAGAGATGGAGGCTCGTCAGGCGAAATGGCAGGATGCGGTTAAACGGGCGGGTGGCTGGAATCGGACCAACGCATGAAGTCTTTGCCGCGAGCCGCCCGGCGTGATATCACCTTATGACATGACTTTTCCAGCGCAAATGGATCCGGCGGAAGCAGCCAAGCAGAAGGCGGCGGAGTGGGCTGCCGCCCAGGTTGAAGATGGCATGGCGGTAGGTCTCGGTTCCGGCACCACTTCAGCTCTGGTGATCCAGGAGGTGGGGCGGCGGGTAGCGTCTGGTCTCCGCATCACCGCGATCGCCACTTCCGAGCAGTCTCATCGTCAAGCTCTAGCACTGGGGATACCCATCACCAGCTTTGCTCAGACGCCGCATCTGGACCTCACCATCGACGGCGCCGACGAGGTCCAGGAGGGTACGCTCCACCTGATCAAAGGCCACGGCGGTGCGCTTTTGCGTGAAAAAATAGTGGCGATGGCCAGCCGCCGGCTGCTCATCGCTGTCGATCCCCGGAAGCTCGTGAAAGCGCTTGGATCCGTCTTTGCCGTACCGGTTGAGGTCGTTCCTTTCGGCTGGGAGACCACGGCCACGCGCTTACGGGAAGCTGGTTTCGAGTGTGAATTGCGCCTCAAGGACGACGGTCAGCCTTATATCACCGATGGGCAGCACTACATCCTGCACTGCGATCTGCTGAAGTCCGGGCAGGCCGCGGAGCAGGCCGCAGAGACGATGAAACGGATTGTTGGCGTGGTTGAGCACGGCCTCTTTCTGGGGATGGCGAGCGAAGTTGTCATCGGCGGTTCCGATGGGATCAAGATTCTCGAGAGGACGATTTTCTAGAGCCGAAGCGGCGAATAGAGCGTTCAGGCTTGAGCCGCTTTTCTTTCGGGTAAGTTCTCCAGTGCCGCAAAGAAATGGTCGCGCCAGCCGAGTATATCCGCATTGCGAATCTGCCGTCGCAACCGTAGCATGCGCTGATGCCTTTCTCGCGGCTCCATTTCGATTGCCTGGCGCAGGGCGCACGCGACGCCAACTTCGTCATAGGGATTAACCAGGATCGCTCCCGCTCCGAGTTCTGGCGCTGCTCCGGCGAACTCGCTGAGAATCAGCACGCCGCTATTTTCAACGTGGGCGGTACAGTACTCCTTCGCAACCAGATTCATGCCGTCTTTCAGCGGAGTGATCAAGGCTATGTCCGCCGATCGATACATTGCTAACAGCTCTTCGCGGGGTACCGAATGATGCATATACTCGATCGGCGTCCAGCCGGGTTCGCTGAAGTCGCCGTTGATGCTCGAGACCAGCTGCTCGATCTGCGAGCGTAACTCCTGATAGCGCGGGATATTCTCGCGACTCGGCACCACCACTTGCATCAACGTGATCTTGCGCCGGTACTCTTCATGATCGCGAAGCAGGGCGCGAAAGGCCCGCAGCCTTTCGGGAATACCCTTGGTGTAATCGAGGCGATCGATGCCAATGGCAATGTGCAGTCCTGGATATTGCTTCTGTATCGATGCCATTCGTTCGACCACGGTGTCTGCGCTTGCACCTCGGGCGAAATCGCGATAGTCGATGCTGATCGGCATCGCTTCGATCCTGGTCTCGCCCTGTGGGCCGAGCACGCTGTGCCGGCGTCCACGCCCCATGATCTTGTAATGCGGCAAGAAGCCGCGAAGGCAAGCGATCAAGTTTCGCTCGTCGCGGGCTGTCTGTACCCCGATCAGATCGTAGTCGAGTAGGCCTTCGAGGATTTGCCGCCGCCAGGGCAGCTTTTCAAAGATGTCCGGCGCAGGAAAAGGAATGTGCAGGAAGAAGGCGACACATGCCTCGGGGCGCTGCTCGCGGAAGAAGTGCGCCACCTGCAGCAATTGATAGTCGTGCACCCAGATCACATCCCGCTGTTCAGTCTCAGCGAGAGCGGCTTCAGCAAACTTGCGGTTAACCCGCTGATAAAAGTCCCAGTAGCGGGGCTCGAAGACGCAGCGCGACTGCAGGTCGTGAAACAGAGGCCAGATCACCTCGTTTGAGAATCCTTCGTAGTAATTGACCTGCTCGTCCGCTGTGACAAAAACGGGTGTATAGCGGTAAGCATGTTGCTTCGCCGCAGATTCCAACTGCTCGCGAATCTCAGCCGAGTCTTCGCTCCCCGCACTGCCCACCCACAATCCACCATGGGCCTTCAACAGGGGTTCGAGCGCGCTGATCAGACCGCCGCTAGAGGGCTTGGTGGTGAGATGCCCTCCCTCTTGAACCCAGGAAAGAGGAATGCGGTTCGATACCACGACCAGCCGGCGATCGAGTGACGATGGTGCTCCATTCCCCTGACCTGCATGAGAGGCTTCCTCTAGCCGATCGTGGACCGTCGAAGCAGTGTTCATCTACGGTGCGCTCTGATGATCTGAGTTCCACAGGGCCGTCGATTTTTCATCGGACACTGCCTCCCACCATTGGTCAAGAAAAGCCAAAAGCTCGTCGGGAGGCTTGAGCCAAAGGTCCGCTGCCGTCGGCCGCACCGTTTCGCGCACCAACACCCGCAAGCCCCGTCCACTGAGGGCGCGGAAGGCCTCTTCATCGGTGCGATCATCGCCGAGATAAGCGACGATCGCGTCGGCGGGTTCCGTGCTAAGAATCTCTTCGACGGCTGTTGCTTTACTGCATCCAGCAGCCCGCACTTCAATGCCGCCGTCAAACGGCAGCCAATCGAATCCAGATTTTTCGATCTCCGCGAAGAGACTGCCGGCCACCCGGGTGATCTGGCGCTCTTCGTCGAGCGAAAATCCGCGAGTGTGAAGCGCAAGGCTGCCGGGCTTAGTTTCAAGCAGCTGTGCAAACCCGCGTTCGCCGATACTTCGACTCAACCAATGAAGTGCCTCGCTTTGAGCCGGGCTCAGTGGATACGCTTGATAGCGCCCGTCGGGCAGCAGGCGCTCCCGGCCGTGACTTCCCCAAATCTCTGGTTGGATGCTCGGGGGCAGCAGATGAGGCAATTCGCGTGCCGCGCGACCGGAGACGAAGACCAGTCGCATCTGGGAACATTGCGCGAGAGCTAAGAGACGATCGGCAACGCCTGGATACAGAGATGCGCGAAGCCGGTCTTGAACGAAGGGCGCAAGTGTACCGTCATAATCCAGCATCAGAACGGAGCGTCCTCGGCCGTTGAGCCGCCGCCACCACTCGGAGCCGCGCCAAGTAGGCCAGGGCGCTGGCTTCTCTTCGGCCATAGGGGTCAAACGAGCTAGAGAAGGCATCGTCCCATTAGGATGCCACGGAAGCGGATCAAGCTGCGTTTATTTCTGCAATTTGCACCGGCCCGACCCCTTGCATGGGGTCTCATGGATCATTTACAACGTTTCGGAGGAGAGGTGTGCCGATGCGGCGTCGTGAGTTCGTCAAGGCAATGATGGCGGCATCGATGTCCGCTAAAGCGATGTTGGGCCAGCAGTCGGCGACACCCGTAACTCCATCTACTCCGCCGCCGGCTCCGGCAGGACCGGGCGTCATCGGTGGGCCGGCTCCTGCGCCCGGGCCCGTACCTTGGATGAGCGGGCTGCTCGAGGTGAAACCGCTCCCGATGACTCCGCTCGTTGCGGATGCAATCGCTCGAACGAATGCCAGCTTTTTGAGCCAGCAACAGGTTGCCACCCTGCGCCGCCTCTGCGAAATTTTCTTGCCTCCTCTGAAAGGGTATCCCGGCGCCATCGATGCCGGCGCGCCCGAGTTCCTCGACTTTCTGATTGGTGTTTCGCCGGCAGAAACTCAGCATCTCTATCAGTCTGGACTGGATCGCCTCCATGCGGAAGCCAGGCAACACTTTAGTGTGCCTTTCGCCGCAGTCGACCCTTCACAAGCCGATCAGCTGCTTCGTCCATGGCTTCAAACCTGGATGAACGATCACCCTCCAACTGATGCTTACGCCAGGTTCATCAATCTGGCCCACAGTGATATCCGCACGGCGACCATTAATTCACAGGCTTGGAGTGAGGCGGCTAAAGCAGCCGGGAAGACGCCAGCGGATGTCGGACTTTACTGGTTTCCCATCGATCCAGACCTTCGCCAGCAAAGTGTTCCCACCCAGCCGGCGCGGAAGAGGAGTGCGTAAGCGGCGCCGGTCAGCGCAAACAGCGACCCACTCCGAACGCACAGTCAACACGCAAATTATAGATAGAGGACAGCTTCCGTCACATGGCTGAAGAGATTGTTGATGTGTTGATTATCGGCTCCGGCCACTCTGGCGGCATGGCTGCCAAAATCCTGACCGAGAAGGGCATTTCGTGCCTGATGCTCAACGCCGGTCCCGTCGCCGATGTGCAAAAAGACACGGAGGTCAAGCCAGCGTATGCCCTTCCATATCGCGGCTTCAAACAGCCGGGGCGGCTCTCCCATGTCTTTCAATCCAATGAATTCAATGCCAATACCTGGGTTGACGAACAGGAAGTCCCTTACACCTACGATGCGCAGAATCCCTATAATTGGGTCCGCGTTCGTTTGTTTGGAGGACGCTCCCTCTTCTGGTCGCGTCAGTCTTTCCGGCTTAGTGATTACGAATTCAAAGCCAAATCGCACGACGGCTTTGGCGATGACTGGCCGATCAGTCTGGCCGACGTGGCGCCCTACTATTCCCGGGTTGAAGAGATCTTCCGGGTTCGTGGCCATGCAGACGGCCTGCCGCAATATCCCGACGGTAACTTTGTTCCCGACGATGCCCCGTGGACTGGTTGCATGCAGCGCTTTGTGGACGCGGGCAAAGCAGCGGGCATTCAGGTTTGTAAAGCGCGTAGTGCTCAGGGGATCAATGGATTGGCCAGTTCGGTCAACTTGCTTTTGCCAGATGCGTTTGCGACTGGAAAGCTTCGCGCCATTCCCAACGTCGTGGTGCGGGAATTGCGGGTGGACAAGAACACCGGCCTGGTCAATGAGGCACACTTTGTCGATCGGCTCTCCCGCCGCGAAATGTCAGTGAAAGCCAAGGTCGTCGTGCTGGCAGCCGGGACACTTGAAAGTACGCGCCTGTTGTTGAATTCCAGGATCGCGAACTCAAGCGGGGTCATGGGCCACTATCTCGTCGATCAGGTTTATGGACCGGGCATCGTTTGCTCCGTGCCCGAGGCGCGCGACGGCAAAGGGGGAGCCAACTTGATGGGCGGCTCTGCACTGGTCCCGCGCTTTCGCAACATCAATTCCCGCCATCCGAAATTTATTCGCGGATATGCGTTAAATGTTTTCAGCAGCAAAGGTGCGATGGATCCCAGAAATTTCGCCACGTACGGCGCAGACTTGCAGCACAAGTTGGATAGCTACCATGGCAGCGGCTTTTCGACCGGGATCATGGGCGAGGTATTGCCGCATTATGAGCACTGCGTCAGCATCGATAAAGACGTGGTGGATGCCTGGGATATTCCGGTGCTGCACATCCAGACCAAATACACCGACAACGAATTCAACATGGCGCGCGACGCAGTCGACACCAGCATCGCGCTTGCCGAGGCTGCCGGCTTCGAGGTCCTCACGAAGAATTACGATCCTAACCCGCCCGGCTACAGCATCCACGAGCTAGGTACTTGCCGGATGGGCGACGACCCGAAGAGCAGCGTTCTCAACAAGTGGTGTCAGAGCCACGACATCAAGAATTTGTTTGTCGTGGATGCGAGTAGTTTTGTGAGTGGCGGCTGGCAAAACCCGACCATGACGATCCTGGCATTGTCAATGCGGTCCTCGGAGTTCCTTGCCGAACAGATGCGCCAAGGAAATGTGTAGAGCATCCTGGCAGCTTGCAAATACTATGCCGCTGAAACCGCCGAGGGTGAGCTCACGGTCGAGAATTCTTCTGCCACTTCCCGCAAGTCGCGACTGAGAGCATCGATTCTTACCAAATCCGTGTCCCAGGCAAACATGAACCGTGCTGCTCCGCCGATGAAGGTATAGAACTTCCAGCCCCGTTTGCGTAGCCCAGCCAGAACCTCCTCGGGAGCCAGCAGGAAAACGGCGTTAGCATCGATGCGAGAGGCAATCTTCACATTGGGAATGCCGGCAATCTGCTCGGCAAAGTACCGCGCACACATATTCGCATGGGCTGCATTCCGGAGCCATGCGCCATTCTCGAGCAGCCCCACCCAGGGAGCCGCGAGAAAGCGCATCTTCGAGGCCAGCTGTCCGGCCTGCTTGCAGCGATAGTCGAAGTCGATGGCGAGCTTCCGGTCGAAGAACAGGACTGCCTCCCCGATGGCCATCCCATTTTTGGTGCCCCCGAAGCAGAGCACATCGATACCGCTCTTCCAGGTCATCTCGGCGGGCGAGCAAGCCAGGCTTGCACAGGCGTTTGCGAACCGCGCCCCGTCCATATGCAAATAGAGTCCATGAGTACGGCAGACCTCGGAAATTGCACGGAGCTCGGCCAGCGAATATACGCGTCCCGTCTCTGTAGACTGCGTGATGGTGACTGCGTGGGGTTTGGGGAAGTGGATGTCCTGGCGCTTGGTTGCGATTTCATGGATAGAGTTCGGCGTCAACTTGCCGTCCTCGCACTCGGCGACCAGGAGTTTCGAGCCGTTGGAAAAAAACTCGGGCGCGCCGCATTCGTCGGTCTCGACATGCGCGGAGTTGCAGCAAATCACACCGTGATAAGACTGACATAATGAAGCTAGAGCAAGCGAATTTGCCGCGGTGCCGTTGAAGGCGAAAAAGACCTCGCACTCGGTCTCAAAGAGCTCGCGAAACGCATTCGAAGCCTTCACCGTCCAGGGATCGTCGCCATAAGACGATACATGGCCATGATTGGCAGCTTCCATGGCCGCCCATGCCTCTGGGCAGATGCCAGCGTAGTTGTCGCTGGCGAACTGTTGCAGCAAATCGGCGCGATCGATTTCAGTCACGATGTCTTCTTCTCCGCGGGGCACGGCGTAGATCTCTTTAGATATTATCTGCTGCGATCCGGCGGCCGCTATTGCCGTAACGCAGCAGTTGCATGAAGCCGTAATCCATGTGCAGCTGCTGATGACAATGAAAGAGGCTGTTTCCCGGGTTATTCGCCAGAAGATCCGCTTCGATGACGTTGTAACGTTCGAGCCGCACAGTATCTTTGAAAATTCCGGATACGGGGACCTGATCCACCCGCTTCAGTTCAAAGCTGTGCCGGTGCAGGTGGACGGGATGAGCGCAGCCAGTCGCATTCATCATGCGCATCCGATAGCGCTGCCCTTCGCGCAGGTAAACCGGCTCAATGTCGGGGTACGAGCGCCCGTTGATGGTCCAGCGATCGATGCTGCCAGGGGCATCGGAGTTCTTTTCAAAGAGCATCTCGAGAGTCTCGATGGGCGTCTCCTCGCTGCCTGGCTTCTTCGGCTGCGGCATGCTGAATCGCGCATAGGACCAATCAACGACCTGAGGCGGATTCCAAACTGCGGCGCCTTGGTGATTAGCATATTCGACGCGAATTCCTAAACCGCGGTCGCGCTCGGTTGCATCCAGCGAACCAAGGACCCAGTTACCAGGGGCATCCATCTCGACGATGGCATCGATCCGTTCGGCTACGCCCAGCGACAGCACCTCTACCTTGGCCGGGTTGGGAACGGCGTTCCCGTCAAGCGCGAGCACCGTGAACCGGTGGCCGGGCAGACTGAGCCAGACATCTTCCGTCGCACTGGCGTTGAGAAAATGAAACAGGACGCGCTGCCCCGCGCGGACCCGGAGCGGTTCAGCCGTGCTTAAAAGCTTGTCGTTAAAGGACGCATAGCGGTAAGTAATCTCAGGGCAAGACTCGGATTGCTCCTGGGCAGGCACAAACGAGGGCTCCCAATGATGGACAGCCAGAAAGACTTCCTGATCGTAGTCCCCCGGCTGGCTGCGGGGCTCCACGAGTAGAAATCCGAACTGGCCGCTGTAGGTGGCTCGATTGAGATCGGTCAGCGCCATGGTGTGCGTGTGATACCAGCGCGTTCCCGAGGGGGCAGGAGTGAAACGATATTCGACTTTGGCCCCGGGCGCGATCATGGGGCTGCCCTCTTCCATCGCTCCGTCGGCGAGCGCACCGATATGCAGGCCATGCCAGTGGACCGATTCAGCGCTGGCGGTCTTATTGACAACGGAGACCGTCACCGGCACACCTTCTCGCATTCTCAGAATTGGGCCCGGTGCTTTGCCGTTGTAACCGGTCGTCTGCACAACCACGCCTGGAGCTAATTCGACCGTGACGGGAGTAATCTCAAGGGAGAATTGCTCGACGGTTGAAGACCAGGCCAGAGAGCGGTCGATCAGCGACACGGCGCCGGCGCTTGCGGCGAGTTGAAGAAATTGCCTGCGGTCCATCGGCCCGTGGTCGATCATCGACACTCTCCGACCAGGGTTGGCCCTTCGCTCTTCCAGTTGATAAATTCAGCTAGAAGCGTTCTACACTGCATGTGCCGCAGTGTAGCACCGCAGGTCATCTGGAACGCCAAAACCAGGAGGGTGTCTGTCACAGGAGAGACAAGAGAAGTCAATTGACCGGGCGCTCGGTATGGATGAGCAAATCACCCGAGCCGACCACGTCGATGGCCACGCTCGGACGATCGACACCGCAAGCAGCGAGGACAGCCTACTCGCGGCGGAGCAATGGGACGGCTACGGCGGCGAAGGAGACTATGCCAAAGCCAATGGGAATACCCACGCCGTGATGCGGGCGGGACACGGCATCCGCGACGCGGTCTACTCGGGGAGGCTCAATGAGGCGCAGGCGATTGAAGAGACCCTCGACTGTGTTGTTGTCGGCGGAGGAATCAGCGGTTTGGCTGCCGCCCACCTTTACACCGAGAACACGGGACGCTCAAAGCGCTGCCTGATCCTCGAAGATCATGCGATCTTTGGCGGCGAGGCGCGCCGCAATGAATTCCTCGTCGACGGCCAGCGATTGGTCGCCAATCAAGGGTCGGCAATGTTCTTCCCGCCGATGCCGCTTTCTTCTACCCAGAAGTTCTACGAATCGATCGGCTTCGACGGTCGCCCCTTTCAATACCAGGATTGGGGCGGCGGCCAGCCTGTATTGCCGGTTGCCCAAACTCCATATGCGGAGGGTGGTCCTCACTCCGGCATGTTTTTCGGAGCGCGCTTTGGTCATCCCGAAGGCCTTTGGCTATTCGATCCATGGGGGAAGAGTCTCGCCGGGGCGCCGTTTCCTGAACCAGTGAAGCGGGAATTGCTGAGGGCGCGCAAAGAGAAGCCGGCCTTCAGCCCGCCCCGCTCCCATGGCGATGCGGTCGCTCGAGCGCTCGATAAGATAAGCCTTGAAGATCACCTCATGCAGCGGGATGGACTCAGCCGGGGGACGATCCGTACTTACATGCCTTACGCCGCGAACGGTGCGGGAGCTTCGGCCGATGAGATCTCCGCCTACGCCGACTATGCTCCGGATCTACTCTTCCCGTGGGACGACTCCTCGGGAGCACAAATGTTTCCGGGAGGAAATACCGGCATCGCCCGTTTGCTGGTGAAGACAATGCTTCCGAATGCGCTGCCTGGGCCAACTGGACTTGGCTCGGTCTTTGCTCAGAAGGTCGACTTCACCCGGCTCGATCGCGAGGGGGACCCGGTGCGTATCCGGCTAGGCGCGACGGTCGCCGAAGTGAAGCATGAGGGGGATGCAGTGCGTGTCACTTATGCAGTGAAAGATAGATTGTTCGCGGTACGCGCCCGCTCCGTCATCATGGCCGGAGGTTGGAGCACCTGGAGGACGATTCCGGATCTGCCCGAAAGCTATCGCGATGCTTATCGTCAGTTCTACCGCATGCCGTGCCTGGTAATGAATGTCGCGCTGCGCAACTGGCGTTTCCTGGCAAAAATGGGCATCACCGAAAGTCAATGGTTCGAAGGATTAGGCGACTCCTTTGCTGTGCGCCGGATTGCGACCTTTGGCGGTGTTCCCGCAGCGATCAGCCCGGACGACCCGACTGTCTTGACGATGAAAATTCTTTTTACCGAGCCCGGACTCCCGCTTGCGCAACAGGCGACCCGCGGACGAATGCGTATGTTGAGTACATCCTACGAGGAGTTCGAGCGCCGGATTCGTGAGCAGTTTACGCTGATGTTCGCGCGGGCGGGCTTTGATGCCCGCCGTGATATCGCGGGAATCATTTTAAATCGCTGGGGCCATGCTTATCTCTGCGCCCAACCGGGGTTCTTCTTTGGCAGAGACGGCAAACCGGCTCCGCGTGAAATCATCAGAAGCGCTCCTTTCGGCAAGATCGCTTTCGCCAACTCCGACCTTTCCGGCATTATGGACCATCGCGCCTCCATTGCCGAGGCGGATCGTGCCGTGAAGCAAATCCTGGCATAATCACAGCCCGCCCAAGGGCCCCGATGGTGTTGCGACCGCATCTGAGTAATTCAAACGAGGTGAAAATGAAGGATGGTCCAGTTCGAGTCGGTATCATCGGCTCGCAATTTCAAGCGGAATGTCATGCCGCCGCAATCGATATGATTGAGGGTGAAATGACGGTGGTGGCAGTGGCATCCCCAACCCCCGGAAACGCTAAAGCGTTAGCAGATCGTCATAAAATCGCCCGGGTCTACAGCGACTATCGCGATTTGGCTGCCGACCCGGAAATCGAGGCAGTGACCATTACCTCGCCCAACGCTCTGCATTGCGAAATGGCCGTAACCCTGGCGCAGGCAGGCAAACATGTCATCTGCGAAAAGCCGCTCTGCGTCACCCTCGACGAAGCAGACAGGATGATCGAAGCGTGCCGTGCTAATAGCGTTCTGCTGCTTTACGCGGAGGAGCTTTTCTTCACGCCGAAATACCTCAAGGCGAAAGAGATGGCCAACTCCGGCGCCTTTGGGAAGGTACACCTCATTAAGCAGAGCGAGAAGCATTTTGGTCCGCACTCGGAATGGTTTTGGGATGTCAAGCGCTCAGGCGGCGGCGCGCTGCTCGATCTCGGCTGCCACGGAATTGCCTTTGCTTACTGGTTTCTCGGGCGTCCCAAGCTCTTGAGCGCCTACTCTCATCTGGGCACGTACGTCCACGGCGACAAGACCCAGGCCGATGATGAAGCAGTCACCATCATTGAGTTCGAAGGTCAGGCGTTCAGCGTTATCGAGAATAGTTGGGCGCGTCGCGGAGGCATGGACGACCGCATCGAAATTTACGGCGAAGGTGGCTTGACCATCGCCAATCTTCACATGGGAAACGCTCTGCCCACCTATAGCGAATATGGCTTTGGCTATGCGGTAGAAAAGGCCCCAACGACGACCGGCTGGACCTATCCTGTCTTCGAAGAGTTATGGAACTACGGCTTTCCTCAAGAGATGCGCCACTTCGCACGAGCCATCCGCGGACTGGAATCACCGCAGGCGACCGGCGAAGATGGAAAGGTAGTGCTCGAGGCGGTGTACGCCGCCTATGCCTCTGCGGGCCTTGGTTGTAAAGTATCGCTGCCTTACCAACCAACGACGGCACGGCCCATCGATGAATGGTTGAAGAGGAAGCAGGCATGAACCGTCTTCCCATGCTCGAGAACATCTTTGCGCAACCAGCGTCGCATCGAACCCTGCTCGACTACCATGCCGGTCAAGGAAGCACATCGCTTCAAACATGTGGCGAGCGACTCCGCAACGCCTCGGGAAGATTGATTTACTCAGGGATGGGCGCTTCGATCTTTGCGGTTATCCCGGCCGTCAGCCGGTTGCTCGAGAACGGTTATCCGGCCCAGATCGCGGAGAGTTCCGAGCTGTTGCATTACGGTAGCGCCTCCTTGACAAAGGAGGATGTCGGTATTTTGATTTCGCGTTCCGGGGAATCGGTCGAGGTTGTGCGTCTTGCAGAGAAAATGCGAGAGGCCGGTATGACCGTGATCGGTGTCACCAATGTTCCTGGCTCGCCTCTCGAACAACTCGCCGACCATACCCTGACCATTGGGTCGCAAGCGGACCAGCTGATTGCCGTCCAAACTTATACGGGCACGGTTCTCACCCTGCTTCTGCTTGCCGAAGAGGCTATCTCGGGCAGCAGTCTTGAGTTCAGCCAAGCTGCCTCGGCGATGCTGCCGCAGCTTTCGGCCCACATTGACGCGTGTTTCGAGGCAAGCGAAAGCTGGCGACACTGGTTGGAGCCAAGTGGAGTGCTCTACTTGCTTGGCCGTGGTCCGGCGCTTGCCTCCGTGCAGGAAGGCGCGCTGCTGATGCATGAGACTGCCAAAGCTTCAGCGGTCGGCATGTCCTCGGGGCAATTCCGCCACGGCCCAGTGGAGTGGGTCTCAGCGGAGTCCCGCGTGCTTGTGTTCGGCGCGCCTGAGGCAACCCAGGCCATCGACCGGTCACTGGCCAACGATCTCTACCGCATGGGAGCACAGGTCCGCTGGATCGGCCCGTCGCAAGGCGGCAGCGACAGCGGGGAGCACGCTCCAGCACTCATCCCTTGGCCCGACGTTGCGCCTGCGTTTGCGCCAGTCTTTGACGTTGTTCCCATGCAAGTTGCATCTTACCGGCTAGCGTTGTGGCGTGGCATTGTTCCCGGAGACTTTCGCTATGCCTCCGAGATCACGTCCGCAGAGTCCGGGTTCCCGCTCTTTCAATCACGGCATACTTCAAAGGAATGACATGTATTGAAGGGAAAGGATGGTCTCTTGAATGTAGCTTCTTGACACCGCAAACGGCTGTAGATAGAGTTTGAAAATCTTTGACGAAGAGTTAAGAGGGCAGAATGGCAGGTCAGGCGCCTAGTCGACGCGAGCTTCTTCAAGCATTGACCCTGGCGGCCGCGGCAAGTGCCTGTCCCGGGTTCTGTCGCTGGAGTTACGGGCTCAGTGAAGCCGGCGCGCAACAAGCCAATGGTGCTTCCAGTGCGATCGTCAATCCCGTCTATCGTCCATTGTTTTTCACACCGAAACAATATCGAACGATCGAAGTACTGGCTGAACTCATTTTGCCTTCGATTCAGGATGGCGAAGGCAAGCAGCAACCGGGCGCCCGGGAGGCAGGCGTCGCCGAGTTCATCGACTTCATGGTGGCGAGCGATCCCTCTTTGCAGCCCCAATTTCGAGACGGGCTGACCTGGCTTGATCACGCCTCGATGCCTGCAGGGACATTTGCCGGCTTAGAGCCGCAACAGCAGACCGCGCTTCTCGAGCGACTTGCTTACAAGGCCAGATATAAAGAAAGCGAACAGGCCGGGCAGCATTTCTTCAAGCTAGTACGCCGGTATACAGTGATGGGTTTCTACACCAGCAAGATCGGTCTCGAATCGCTGGACTATCCTGGGCTCACCTTTTACGCAACCTCTCCCGGATGTACTCACGCCGGCAATCCTGAACATACCGGTCTTTGATCTTGACTCTAGGATGGGGCGCAATTCTTGGACACTTATGATGTCATCGTAATCGGCACGGGGGCGGGCGGTGGCATGGCCATCAAGACCCTCTGTGAAGCGGGCCTCAAGGTCTGTGCGTTAAACGCCGGACGCCAGTTGGATCCCGCCAAGGATTTCCGTCACCATCGGCTGCCGTATGACATGAAATTCCGCGGCTTTGATTCTCCGGAACGCCGCGCCCAGAGCGTCGGCTACATGGATAGCGAGTATGTCGCTCCGGACGCATGGGAGCACGAGATCGCCTACGCGACCGCCGAAGGAACACGTTGGACGTGGCCTCGATCGAACGCCGTCGGCGGCAAGACGAACTTCTGGGGCCGCTCTGCCGCGAGAATGGCTGAGATTGATTTCAAGGCTGCCTCGCGCGATGGATTCGATGTCGACTGGCCGATTTCTTATGACGAGATCGCCCCTTACTACACCCGCGTGGAAGAGATGATTGGCGTGGCCAGCACCATACAGAATCGGACTTCCAATCCCGATGGTAGATATCTGCCGCCTATCAGCTTTCGATGCCTGGATCACATCATCGAAGCCGGAGCGAAGAAATCGGGCATTCCTTATCTTCCCGACCGCATCGCGCAACTTACTAAGGAGCATCAAGGCCATCCGCCATGTCATTACTGCGGGAATTGTACGGAGGGGTGCGATGTGGGAGCTTTTTTTTCATCGCCGTACTTCCTTCTACCCACCGCCCATGCGACCGGCAATCTCGAGCTGCGAACCAATGCGGTCGCTCGCGAAATCCTCGTTGATTCCGATGGCCGCGCCAAGGGCGTCGCTTACATCGATCGCACTAACCGCGCTGAGCGGGAAGTTTATGCCAAGGCCGTCGTGGTCGCTGCATCCTGCGCGACTACGGCGCAGATCATGTTGAATTCGAAATCAAGACACTGGCCTAGCGGCATAGCCAACTCCAGCGGGCAGCTAGGCAGAAATCTTTGCGATCACCTCTATGGCACTTCCGGATACGGATATCTTCCCCAGCTCCTTGGCCAGCCCAGCTTTCCTGACAATGTTTCCACAGCCACTGTGGCGTGGCTGCCGCGATGGCAGAACCTGGACAATCCCAAGCAGGAAAAATTCATACGCGGCTACTCTTTCTATCCCGGCGGTGGCTGCGATGTGTTTCCGAGCTACTACGACGATATTGAAGGCTTCGGTGCGTCCTATCGGGCTGAGATCAAGCGCCGCTACCCCACTCCGGTAAGCTTTACGGTGCAGGCACCATCACAGCGCTCCGATCAGAACTTCGTCGACATTGATCCAATCAAGAAGGATGTTTTCGGCAACCCCCAAGTACGCTTCCATTTTGCCTGGGATGAGAACACGATGAAAATGTGGGAGCACTCCGTGCAGGTATGCAAAGAGCTCTTCCATAACATGGGCGGCGTCTACCAAGGCCATGGCGAACCGGAGTCGCCCGGATGGAGTCTGCATGAGACAGGGACTTGCCGCATGGGCAACGATCCACAGCATTTTGTCACGAATCGCTTCGGCCAGACTCACGATGTCCCCAATCTTTATGCCTGCGACGCCAGCGTGCTGCTCAACTGTACTGACAAGACCACTACACTTTCCGTTCTAGCGTTTTCTTTGCGTACCTCCGAATACATTGTCAACCAGTTCAAGGCAGGTTCCCAAACGTCTACCGTTCCGAGCCGAGGATGAAGCTACTGACTCGAAGGACCTTTGTCGGCGCCGCATTGCTTTGCTCCGCAGATGCTGCGTTTGGAGTGACAGCGCGTTCGCCTCGGGCCAATTTTCCAATCGCTCCCCGTGCGCGGATCGCCGTTGCCACTTATCCGTTCCGCGCCGTGATGGATGCGCCAGGTAATCCCGATCGCGATCCCGCGAAAGCTGGGATGGATCTAGCGGCCTTCGCTAAGTTGGTGAAAGATGAATTCAAGGTCAGCGGCATCGAACCGCTCCACTCCCACTTCTCCTCGACAGAACCAGGTCAGATCGTCAAGCTGCGAGCGGCCTTTGACGCGGTCGGGGTACATACAGTCAATATTCCTGTCGACGAACCCGTAGAACTCTGTAGTCAGGTTGAAGAAAAACGAAATGCCGGGAATGCGAGTTACCGCCGATGGATCGATATCGCGGTTATTCTCGGTTCGCCAAGCATTCGGGTTTCAATTCCCACCTGCTCCGATACTTCAGATATTCCCAAGGCTATACAAGCTTTGCAGCCCACTCTTGACTACGCGCGTGAAAAAGGAATCGTCGTTAACCTGGAAAATGATGATCCTGTCTTGTCCTCAGCGACCCGTATCCTGGCAGCTATCCAGCAAGCGAATACGCCGTGGCTGAGAGCGCTCCCCGACTTCGCAAATTCGCTCATGGGTGGCGATGAGCGATTCAACACGACAGCCGTCAAGCAGATGTTTGCCCACGCCTGGAACATCACGCATGTCAAAGATGCGGAAGTTATCAAAGGGAAACGCGAGACTGTCTCGCTTGGCGAGCTCTTTACTATCGCTAAAGCCTCGGGCTATCGCGGCTACTACTCGATGGAATCGGATTCGGAAGTAGACCCATTCGCTGACACCAGGCACCTGATCGAACAGACCTTGTTGCTGATGTAAAGCCGTCGGCCGTTTCACCCGACTGCCTTTCCTCATTTCTCAGGCGTCTCGCGGCCTGGTCCTTATCACTCGAAGTGTTTCATTGACAACAAGCGAAGTAGACGCATATCTTGGGTTTCAATCGATTCAATACGCTCGGGAAGTGAGGCCGCAATGCTGCTCTCCGCCACTCATCGGGTGCTCCGCCCCTTCAGTGTTCTAGTCGCTCTTCTTGGCTTTGTCTCGTTAGCTGCACAAGCCGAGTCCGCCTATGTCCGGGTAAGTCAAGTGGGCTATGAAGTTGGATCGTTGCCCGCGCGCGCCTATCTTATGTCGACTGCATCCGAGACAAATGCCACCTTCAAGGTTGTATGTCCCGATGGCCACAGTGCCTTTACGGGGAAGGTTGGCTCGCTTTTGGGAACGTGGGCGAATAGCAAGCAGCTCACCTACAAGGTCTATGCTCTTGATTTTGTCGTGCCGCGCGGCCGCAGTTATACCATCTCCGTTGCTGGACCCGTAGCAGCGCTCTCGCCCAAATTCGCCGTTGATGTTCCCGACGCTTTATATCCAGGATTACTGGTCAATTCGCTGTTCTTCTATGAAACCCAGCGAGACGGAGCCGACTTCATCCAAAATGCATTGAGAGATGCTCCTGGGCACCTGAAGGACAAGAACGCTAAACTCTACGAAACTCCCCCTCTCGATGACAACGACCTTATCAACAACGTGCCGCCGGCAAAGCCGCTAACCCCAGCGAAGCTCCCCAACATCGATGCAGATGGTGGATGGTGGGACGCCGGCGATTATGAGAAGTATGTTGAAACGATAAGTTATACAACCGCATTGATGGAGATTGGGGTTCGCGACTTTCCTGCTCAAATGGGGCCCGACGCGCCACTCGATCCACCTGCGCCTCCAAATGCAGTCTCTTACGCGGGCGACAGCGGCGCCGGATCACCCCGGTCAGCGGATTTCAGCGCGGAGGCGAAGTTCGGTATCCATTGGTTATTGAAGATGTGGGATAACTCTGCCCATGGACTCCCATATCAGGTTGATAACACCCAGGATTGGAACTATTACGGCGAAGGCGACCCAGCCTCGGCAGAGGGCGGCTGTGGCGGCACCTACAATACCCCTTACTGCCTCCTTACCGAGTACGACATCTGGACGCTTCCCCAGGCTGCGGACAACTACAAGCAAGATGGCGATCCAGGGGCTTGCGATCCATTCACCACTTTCTTCATCTGCAATCGTCCCGTCTACGTAGCCCCGCGACTCTCATTAAGTCCCAACCTGGCCGGCCGTCTAGCCGCAGATTTTGCTCTGTGTTACCAACTTAATCGCGAACAGGATCCAACCTTGGCGAAAGCATGCCTGAAGGACGCTGAAGAGGCTTTCGCGCTTGCTGACACACGTTATCCCGATCCAGCGCCCTCGGTAGGTTCCGGGTCCTGTCCAAACTGCTTGCTGACCATTGCTCCTTTCGACGGGTACCCCGAGACCGTCTGGGGCGATGATATGGAGTTAGGTGCAACCGAGCTATCCGTGGCGCTGCGCTTTGCTCATGGCGAATCGGACTTGCCTGCCGGATTGCCGCATACGGATCCTAACTTCTATTTGCGGCAGGCTGCCAGCTTTGCTAAGTATTACATCGCCAAGATTTACAAACCGGGCTTCAGCGACACTCTCAATCTCTATGATGTCAGCGGACTCGCCCACTTCGAGTTATACCGGGCGCTTAAAGATGCAGGCGACCCACAGGATTTGGATGTTTCCCAGCAGACGATAGGCAATCAGCTTCTCTACCAGGTGAATGCGGCAGTGGCCCAATCAAGTTCGGACCCGTGGGGGTTCGGAGTGCCTTGGAGCGCGGGCGACACCACCTCTCATGGAGCAGGTTTGTCGGTGATGGCGAGCGAGGCCTACTCGATGACTCATGATCCGCGCTATAACACTTACTCGCAGCGATGGCTGGCTAATATCCTGGGGGCGAACTCGTGGGGATCGTCCTTCATCGTTGGCGATGGAAGCACCTTCCCGAATTGCATTCAGCATCAGGTCGCTAACCTGGCCGGGGCGCTTGATGGCACCGCCGGCGGCACGCCCATTCTTTGGGGAGCCGCCACCGAGGGTCCCGACAGTTACACGAGTTCGGGCGTGGTAGGTGGAATGAAGCTTTGCCCCGCGAACGGGGTTGACACCTTCGCGAAGTTCAATGGGAATCCGGGCGCCTACAATCCATCCGAGACCGCGTTGTTCCAGGACAATGTGCAGTCGTACAGCACAACCGAACCGGGCATCGATCTGACCGCGACCTCCTTCCTGATGTGGTCGTGGAGGATGGCCGAGGGCAAATAGACTGGAACTCATTGCGGCGGCCTAGCGACGTGAATCAGCGCTTTGTCGCTCGGACGAGTGTCTCCACTCCGGGAACGATGCCATCGATCAGCGTCGCCTGTGGCGCACCTAACTTTTTGAGCGATGCAAGTTGATCTCCCCTGGTGGCTGCACTCACGGATTCACGCTTCTCCAGCGAATCGAGCGCCGACAATCCGATCGCCGCTGCTTGGCTGAGGTTTCGCGAGAGGGGCGCGAGTTCCGCGGTCAATGCAGAATGCGGAAGCAGCGGCTGCAGTAGCGCGTCGTTGTCCCGCCATAATGTGAGCCATTGCCGCGCTTGCCGACGATCGTTCTCAGTGGCAGTGCCACCAGCGATGCGATCTGCAATGCCGCGGAACTGCCGGGCTTGGTCGCTCTCCGATGGCACCGCATCTACCAGATGATTGAGCGGAGTGTAGCTGTAATATTTGGTCAGCTCTTCACGCGAATACCCCTTCGGGGGTTCAACCACGCTGGCCAGCACCTTCAATGAGGATGGATCTTCATCGCCAACCATCCGCTCTATCATCAGCTCGCTGGTTGTGCGATACAACATTCCACGCTGGGCCAGATCCTCAGAGACGACTCCAAGCCGCCGGTACATCGAATCAACGTCTTTCGTTTCCTGAGGCGACCACAGCCGCTCAGCGATTGCCGCCGTTCGAGGCCAGATGCGACCGCCAACGTTCTCCGGGGTCGTATATTCCGACCACATGGTCGCTTCGCCGCCAAGAATATTCTTCTGTTGATCGGCGGTGAGCTTCGCAGTGGCGCCTTCAAGAGGATCAACCGCATAGTGCTGCGACGCTGGCTGGTTTAAGTCGATGTAATATCCGGTGGAAAGAATGCCGCGGTTGCCGCGCTCCGCCGCCTGCGCCAGAGACTTCTGACCGCGCCACGACTGAATGACTACGTCCTTGGGCGTATCCGGCTGCAGCACTTCGTCCCAGCCGACAGTAATCTTTCCGCGCTTCGCCACCAGCTTCTGCACCCGGCCGGTGAAGTAGGCCTGAAGCGCTGCATCGTCTTTGAGGCCGTGTTCGCGCATGAATTGCTGGATGCGAGGATTGCGGTCCCACTCCTTGCCGTTGCACTCGTCACCGCCGATGTGAAAGTATGCGTCGGGAAACAGCGCCGTCATCTCTTCGATAAATCGATCGAGAAATTCATAGGTGCTCTCCCGGGTAGGATCCATTGCCGGATCGAAGATGCCAAATTCCCGCTCAATTTGGTAAGGCCCGTTGCCGCTTGCGATGTTAGGGTACCCGACGAACCAGGCTGTTGCATGGCCCGGCATGTCGAACTCAGGAATGACGCGGATGCCGCGATCGCGAGCATAGTCGATGATCTCGCGGACCTGTTCCTGAGTGTAAAAGAGGCCGTCGGAGCCCTTTTCCTGAAGCAGAGGGAAAGTCTTGCTTTCGATGCGAAAACCCTGGTCTTCGGATAGATGCCAGTGAAAGACATTCATCTTGACCGCTTCCATTCCATCGAGAGTCTGACGGACGACATCCACCGGCATGAAGTGGCGCCCCGAGTCGAGCATCAACCCCCGCCAGGGAAAGCGAGGCTGGTCATCGATGGTGATTGCAGGCACAACGAAACCATTAGGCGAGATCTTCGCCAGTTGGAGAAAGGTCTGCAGCCCGCGCAAGATGCCGAGCGGATTGGCTGCATTGAGAACTGCCTGTGTCGGGGTAATCTCCAGCCGGTAAGATTCGTCTTCACCGAGCTGCTGGACCGGTGCACTCGGGCCTGCCGTTTTGATGATGAGCTTCGATTGATTCACCGGCTGCGGCGGAACCGGAAGGATTCCGGTTTCGCGCGACAGGGTGGCGACGAAGCGGTCGCGCGCCCGTTCCAGCCGGGGTTCGGTATAACCCTCGAAGACGACCTGCAGTCCTCCGTGAAGAGAAAGGCTACCAGCGCCTTGAACCACATGGGCGGGTAGCGGCATTACCGGCAGCGTCGCCTGCGCATACATCGGGCTGCCATGAAGGACAAAGAAAACGCAGGTCACAACAAGAGCGGTCGCAAACCGCCGGAGCTTACTCAACGAAAACATTTTCTGACTGACCTTCCCGATAGTTTGAGACAAAGAAAAGCAGTACGGCACGTCGTGGCGTACTGCTTAAGTGAGCTATTCCATTACTGTTGCTCTGCCTAGAAGACAAATTTTCCAGCGAGTTGCAAGATGCGGGCATTATGCGCGGCGCTCGCGGTCAAGAACGAGTCACCGGCGCAGTTCGCAGCACCATAGCAGGCGGTCGTGTTGATGGCGCTGAATTGGGTGTGGTTGAAGATATTGAAGGCTTCTGCGCGAAACTCGAAGTGCATGTCTTCGTGCACGGCGAAGTTCTTGAAGAGGCCCATGTCGAAGTTCGTCCGGTGGGGCAAGCGCAAGATGTTGCGGCCTGCATCGCCGTAGGTAAGCCCTTGCGGAGGAGCGTAGGCATCGCTGTTATACAGGCGAGGCCCGAGTTGACCGGCTGGATGCCGGATGGCTGCCGGTCCGTGGATGTTCCCGATAACGTCTGGGTAGGACTGGACGCTGGTGACAGAATTGCCAGTTCCCGCGTTGTCGGCATTCACTGAATTTGTAACGCTGAACGGAGTCCCAGTTTGGAAGCCGGTCAGATCGGAGATCTGCCATCCGCCGAGTGTCGAATGCAAGAGCCCCGGCTTGGTGAAGAAGGGAAGATCGTAGACCAGGCTGGCTTCGAGCACATGCGTCTCATCGAAGTTCGAAGACGCGAGACTCATCTGCGGATTATAGGCATTTGGAACTTCAATCCCGGCGCCACCATCGGAGGCATCATCGATCGAGTGGCCATAAGTGTAAGCGAGACTGCCGTTCAGCCTGCCAAAGTAATGGCTGACTCCGATTTGCAGCGCGTCATATTGCGACTGCGCGATGTTTTCGGAGTGGGTGATGCCGCTAATGCCGACAAATGGACGATAAGGGTCGGGGGTGTTGCCGCAGGCAATGGCGAGGTGGTTTGCCACGTCTCCGCTCACCACTTGACCGTTTGCTGTGCCCGTATAATTTCCGGTGTTATCCAGCGCCAGACTACTGCAGTCTGCCGCCGATATTACCTGGCCCGGCCCGTACGGATTCTCAGAGAGCGGTATCGGCTGCAACTGGTTGTACTCGTGGCGCATCGGCAATTTCCTTCCGAGACTGCCGACATAGGCCACTTGCATGGTGGTATGGCCCGGCAGTTCGCCTTGGACCGCCAAATTATATTGCTGGACGTAAGGCCATACGGCATGAGTGGGGATCGCGATGAAGCTGAGCGGGAACTGCGTGATCGTGCCGCCAGTGGCGTTATAGCTTGTGAAGTTGGATCGAACCGGAGTCTGCACGAGCGGTGCGGTGCCCTCGAGGTATTCGGAGTTGCTCTCGTTGCCGTTGGTGTGCTCAAAGAAGATACCGTAACCGCCGCGCACTGCAAGCTTGCCATTTCCGAACACATCGTAGGCAAAACCAACTCGCGGAGCAGGATTGAAGAGATGTCCGCTCATGCAGCCGGCATAAACCCCGTTGACGCCGCATTGGACGATGCCATTGAAGATATTGCCGCTGCCGGGCACAATCGAGCCATCGACCGGGCTGACCTGCGGGGCGGCGGCTGAGTTCCACGCTGCGGCCTCGAAGTTGCCAGACTGGTTGCTGATATCTTCGTAGGTCCCGAAGAGACTAATCCGCAGTCCCAGGTTCAGCGTCAACTTTTGGTTCACCCGCCAGTTGTCTTGAAAGTAAGGCTCGAAGATCTTGTACCGGTTGTAGTACTTCGGTTGGTCTGAAGTTTGCGTAAACGACCCGACCTGGCCGGCCAGCAAATCGGCGAATGGGTTGCCGGTAGTGACGGAAGAAGAGGTGCTGAAACTATAGACCCCCTGGACGGGAACCCCGTTGTTGTTGCCCACCGCGGGCTCATTCTTCTGTGCGGCTATGAAGGAGGCGCCGGTGATGAAGGTGTGGTCTTTATACGTTTTAGTTAGATTGTCGCGGTAGGTATAGGTGGGGTTCGAGTTTTTCCACGGGAAGTACCCGGTGTTCGCATTAAACCCGCTCCCGTAGGCTGTTCCGCCGCTGACGCTGATCCACGGTAGAACCCCGCCATAGCCGTTATTGAAGAAGCCCTGACCAGTGAAGTCTTGCCGTCCGATACCCGGCGTGGTGTTGAGCAGGGTAATGTGGTCAGAGGTGTAATCGGCAACGAATTCATTCACCAGCGAAGGGGAAGCGGTGTAAGTCAGATTTGCCACCATATCGATGCCGGGGCCGGCGAAACTATTCTGCACGGTAGGAAAGGAACTGGATTGGAAGGTGGGTGGATTGCTGACCGTTGACCAGGAATCATAGATGAAGCGGAAGAAGCCGCGAAGCTTCTCATTGACCACCTGGTCGACGCGGAAGAGTTCTTCGCGATTGGTGGTGAGCTGCGATGGAGAAGACTGGAAGAACGAAGAGGTCCCGGAGCCGACATTTCCTGCGGGGATGAGGACCAACAGCGCGGCGCCATTTGGATCAATCGGAACTTGATTATTGGCGTAGTACGCGCCCGTTGTCGGGTTGACCGGGCAATTGGGGAAGTCTGTAGCGTCCACCGCACTTCCCGGGGCCGGGCAGAGGTCGGAGAAGTCGCCAGTGCGTTCCGCATTTGAGGGGACTTGCTGGTTGAAGACCTGCCCGGGAACGTTCTCATGGCGAAATTCCTGCGAGTAGAAGAAGAAAGTCTTTGGCTGCGCAGGATGGTAGAGCTTAGGGATGAAGATGGGACCGCCGATGGTAAACCCGTAATCATGCTTCTTGTAGGTGGGTACCGATGTTTGGAAATAATTACGAGCGTTGAAGGCGTCGTTCCGCAGAAATTCGAAGACATCACCATGGAAGTGCTCAGTACCGGACTTCGTCTGCGAGAGAACCGTCCCGGAGGCATTGCGGCCATACTGCGCACCATAGTTCGAGGTCAGCACTTCGGTCTCAGCGATCGCGTCAACATTGGGATAGACATTGAGCGTGGTGTTGCTGCCGTTGTCCATGAGACTCGAGCCGTCGATCTCCCAGTTGTTGTACTCCGTCCGGCCGCCGTTGATGCTATAGGCGATACTGCCGGCGACGCCGGTCTCCCCTTCATCCTGCCCGGTTTGATTGATGACGCCAGGAGACAGGGTGACGAGTTGGCTGAAATTACGACCATTGAGGACAAGCTGCGTAATCTGTTTGCCCGTGATGGTGAACGATATCTCGGGAGACTCGGTCTGTACAGTGCCGAGATCGCTGCCGCTCACCTGAACTTCGGAGGACACCGCGCCAACCACTAGCTTCGCGTCCACTCTTTCGTTGCGGGAGACGCGCAAGACTATGCCGTTCGCCGTGAACTTCTCGTAACCAGGAACGGTTACTTGCAGGCTGTACGTGCCGGCATCCAGCGCCGGGAAGGAATATTCCCCGCCGCTATTGGACGTGGTGGTGGTTGCTGTGCCTTGTCCCGACTTGGTAAGCGTCACCTGCGCGCCTGGGATTGCGCCGCCGCTCTGGTCGGTGACTGCGCCATTGATCGATCCGGACTGCTGGCCCGACGCGCGGTTCAATTGAACGAGACCCAGAAACAGCAAAAGCGATCCCGTAAGAAGGAGTCGCTTGGTGAAGGATCGGGTTAGGCTGGCTTGGAGGGGACATGGACCAGAGAACTGGCGCTTCTCCGATACGCGTTGATCTTGGCAAGACATAGGCGGCACGCCTCCGAAATTTCTGGGGAATTATAGTTCTGCTTAGCTTGAACAAGCCTTTTTGCTGGAGATGAAAATTCTTGCAAAGGAATTACCAGATATTAAAACGTTTGAACATCATGTCAAGCAAAAGTTTTTTCTAAGTGAATCGTGCCCCCTTTTTGAGCTTCTACTCTCCCGGGCTGAACCGAATCGCGACAGACTCTCCCCAGGAGTTACAAGCCTGCAAACCGCCCCTCAAGCACCTGGCTTTCCTCGTCTGTCGCTCCAAACCGGTACACTGCTCTGGAATGCGGTGCAGCCTGTGAAACGCACAACCCGCCTCGGTGCATTGCTGCCGGTGCTGCTCTATGGCGTCTTGTTGCGTCCCTCGAACGCGGCTGGGGAATTGATCCTACTGGCAAGCGAACAAGCCAATAGCGCGTCAACCAATGATCCGGCGGCGCTTTTTCGACTGGGCAAGCAGGCGATGCAAACTGGCCAGCTGACAATCGCCGAAGAGGACTTCCGGCGGGTCATCGCTCTCGATCCAAAATCTGGAGCGGCTCACGTCAACCTTGGCGTCACTTACATGCGATTGAAGCGCTGGGATGACGCACTGAGTGAGTTCCGCCGGGCAGAGGAGCTATCGCCCGGTCAACCCGGTATTGAATTGAACATCGGACTCGCCTACTACCGCAGAAACGACTTCGCCTCAGCGATCGAACCATTCTCCCATGCCTTGGAGCGAATGCCCGACCCGAGCCAGGCCAGATATCTGCTGGGGCTGTGTTACTTCTTCACCAACAAGTACAAAGAAGCGACTGACACCCTCGCGCCCCTGTGGGAAAAGGAATCTGCCAATCTCAACTATCTCTACGTCCTTAGTATCGCGGCCAGTAAGTCTTCGAACGCCGCACTCCAGCAGCAGGCCTTTGAGCGCATGCTCGCCATCGGACAAAACACTCCGGAGTTTCACCTCTACATTGGCAAGGCGTGGCTCGCTGAAGACGACACTGATAAGGCGTTGAATGAGTTTAAGCAGGCTGCATCGATGCGGCCGGATCTTCCCCTTGTGCACTACTTCCTGGGGCGCACTTACCTCGAGCAGCATGCGTTTTCGCAGGCCGAAGCCGAACTGCGAAAGGACATTGCCATCGAGCCCGACTTCGCCTACACCTACGAAGATCTAGGCATCATGTTCGCCCAGCTCGATCAGCCAGCGAAAGCGGAACAGGCCTTTCTGCAGGCGATCGAACGCAACAGTTCGCTGGTGAATTCGTACTTCGGCCTTGCCAAACTCTATCGCGGCCAAGGCCGCTATTCTCAGGCACTGGAGATGCTGGATCATGCCATCCCTCTGGCGCCGCAAAGCGCCAGCCTGCATTACACCCGCGGCCAGGTGCTCGCCCATCTCGGTCAAACCGCCAAGGCGCATGCAGAATTCGACACCTCGGCGAAGCTGCTCAAATCCTTCAACGATCGACTGCAGCTCGATCCTTCGGGCGACCGCTCTGCGGATGCCCAGGACGCTGCCCAGCAGTAATGCCGGCCAGCAGTAACGCCGGAAGCTTGAGCCCCTTCGCGCATCCACAGCTGGCGCCCCAGCCGGTCAGCTCGCTGCCCAGGGCGCGCGATATTGGGGCATCAACAAACTACTGGCGCGCTCGGAACCCTGGGTCAGGCGGAAGCTTTCGGGGTCCCACTCCAACAGCTCCTGGGTTCGGATGGCGATGTTCCCCAGCATCAGGCTCTCCACGATCGGTGCTTCGAAGGCGTAATTAGCACTGGCTGGGGGTCCTCCATGACACGCGTGGATCCACTCGTAATAATGCGCTAAGTTGGCTGATGTCGCGGTCGGTCCAAGCTCAGGGCGCAGCGGCTGAAAGGGCTCGTTCGCCTGGGTCAACGCCGGCAACGGCGCAGCCAGGCCGCCATTTGAAGAGAACATCCGAGGCGACGACGCCATGTAGCCGGTGAGCAGCTTGCCGCGATCTCCGCTGTACATGACCCCCTCACCGCCGACACTCATCTGCGCATCTACTGGGAAACCATCAGGCCGCTCTGGCTTAATGCCTCCGTCATACCAATGAAGCTCGACGGACGGCTTGCCGGCTCTGGCAGGGAAGTTGTAGTTCAGCCGCGAAGCTACCGGGTAACAATCCGGGAAGAGCTCCGTGGAACTGGCATCGACGCGATCGGCGGCCCCGAGATCGAGCGCACGGAAGATGGTATCGAAGCCGTATTCACCCATGTCCCCGATTGCGCCGCAGCCATAGTCGTACCACGCGCGCCAGACGAACGGCAGATAGGCGTGGTTGTAGGGCCGGGATGGTGCTGGCCCAAGCCACATATCCCAGTTCAATCCGGCAGGGATCGGATCGGCCGTCGCCGGCGTGTTGAGCCCCTGCTTCCAGAATGCCGAAGCTCGTGTGGTCCAGATATCCACGCGCTGGACCGCGCCAATTGCTCCGCTCTGTACCAGGTCGATCACCCTTTTCGAGTCGGCGGTTTGTGAGTTAAAGATGGAAACCTGCGTCGCCCGCTTGGTCTCCTGAGCCACCTTGGCCATCTGCCTTGCCTCGCCGACCGTATGCGCCATCGGCTTCTGGCTATACACATGTTTCCCGGCGCGCATCGCGGCAATGGCAATCACTGCATGCCAGTGATCGGGCGTGCTGATGACGACTGCATCGAGGTCCTTCTCTTTGCTGAGCAGCTCGCGGAAATCCTCATACGCAGTGCAACCAGCGTAGCGCGACTTGCCTGCGTCCTTGGCATAGAAGGCGTTCGTGATAGATTGAGCCACCTCACGGCCGGCAGTGGGGCCGGTCAATCCCGTGCCCCAGCCAGGCTCCTGGAGTAGCAGTCGAACCTTGTCGCGAAGCTCGTGAGGGCCCCAATCAAGATAGTCGCTGCTCTGCCGGTTCACATCGCACACGGCAACCAGCTGTACCTCGGGGATGCGCAAGAGGTCCAGCATCACCCGCAAACCCTGGGAGCCCACGCCGATGCAGGCGACTGTCAGCTTGTCACTCGGCTTTGGTGTAGTTTGGCCACTGGCCCAACGAGGGAAAAGAAGCGCGCCCGAGGCAGCTGCGCTATAACCGAGGAAGTTGCGACGACTGATGTTCCGCATGTGTGCCTCATCTTAAACACGGCCGATTCATTTGGGAAACTGCAATCGAACGCTGGATGGACGCGCGTCCCACTTATGTATTGAATGCGGGGCGTAGTTCTATTCCTCGTATCTAGGCTTAGCAGGCCGCATTTGTCCAGGTACCGTTGCCGTTAGGCCGAAGCTTTGGAGCGCCATGCTACGATGCACGAGATCAATTGCACCCGGCATGACTCCAGTCTCGCCGGACAAGGAGAGCACATCGCAGATGAACCCGGGCCCCATGAGCGAGGCCGCAGCTGTCATTGCTATCGACATCGGCGGCGGCTCCACCAAACTCGCACTCGTGAATAGAAAAGGCGCAATCTCCGGCTGGCACTCTTTCAAAACAGTTGCGTCGAGCGGGGCTGCACTTCTCGAAAGAGTCGTGGCCGCCAGTCGCCGCCTCCAGACGCAGGCGGAACAGCCCATCGCCGGGATCAGCGCTGCGGTCGCCGGCTTTGTGACACCCCAGGGCGAACTGGAATATAACCCCAATCTGCCCTGGCTGGAGCGCATTCCGATCGCTGCTATCCTCGCCGGGGAGTTAGGTTTGGACGTCCTTGTCGATGCCGACTCAAATGCCGCCTGCGTTGCTGAGTACATCTATGGCCGTGGTCGTGGTTCCGAGCGATTTCTTTGCCTGACCGGAGGAACTGGCCTCGGCGTCGGCATGATGGTCGAAGGCAAATTGTTGCGGATCGCCCACGGCTGCATGGGCGATGCCGGGCACGTCATCGTTTCGCCGGAGGGGCCTGCTTGTAGTTGTGGCGGCCATGGTTGTGCTGAGGCCATGCTCTCAACCGCTGTCTTGGCCAAGCGCTACGCAGAGATCATCGGATGCAAAGATGCGGGCTTCCGTGCGATCGTTGAAGACGCACAATCGAACAAGCCGGCGGCCCTCGAGTTGCTGAAAGAAGCAGGCTACTGGCTCGGTATCGCTTCCGCTTCGCTGGCGAACATCTTCTTTCCCGATCGCATCGCCGTTGCTGGGGGACTTTCTCAAGCCGGGGATGCACTTATGATTTCTGCGCAAGCTTCTTTTCGCTCGCATGGTGGCCAGCTTCCTCTAACCAAAGCCTCCCTGGTGCGCTCAACCACTGGCGAACACGCGACCCTTCTAGGCGCTGCAGCATCCTTCTTCCACCCCGAGCTTTTATGAGTTCGAAAGACCTCAAGGCCGGCTGCGGCAAGGTCTCCCAAGTTTCTTCTTGACAGTCAGAGCAGAACAGCGTAATCCCATATATTCAAACGATTGAATATTTCAAAATCATTTCTGTTCCACCAGACCGGGCCAGTAGCGCTCGATCGCCGTCCACTATCATGACGCGCGCGCCCCGCAGCCCTGTTTAAGAGAGGTACTACCCTGCATGTGGTCTAGATTTGTCGCCCTGCCTGTGTTATTCGCCATCGGCTCCAGCTGCCTCGCTTTGTCTGCGACCCTTCCGTTACGGGAAGGCTGGGAACTCCAATCTGGCTGCAAGACTCCATCGCAAGGGGATGCTATCTCCACTGCCGGCTTCGACGCCAAGGGCTGGTCCACGGTCAATGTGCCGTCGACCGTCCTGGCTGCTCAGGTCGCCTCGGGAGAGTTCAAAGACCCTTACTACAGTGACAACCTCCGCAAGATTCCGGGAACGACTTACCCGGTCGGCGACAATTTTTCCAATCTGCCCATGGCCGCCGATAGCCCTTACCGCTGCAGCTGGTGGTACCGGAAGCAATTTAACGTGCCCGCCGCCGAGAAGGGAAGCAGACTCTGGCTGCGATTTGGCGGCATTAACTACCGGGCCAATCTGTGGGTCAACGGCAAGCGCATCGCCGAGGCGACCCAGGTGGCGGGTGCCTATCGCACGTATGAATTCGATGTTACCGAGAGCGCGCTTCCGGGGAAGACGAATGTCGTCGCGGTCGAGACTTTCGCTCCCACCGAAACCGATCTCGGCATCAACTGGGTCGACTGGAATCCCTGTCCGCCTGACAAAGACATGGGTCTCACTGGAGCCGTAGACTTGGTGAGCAGCGGTCCCGTAACCGTGCGCTCTCCGCTGGTAGTTACCCACATAACCGGCAGTGACGGAGCTGCCGCGGACCTTACCGCCTATGTGCAGCTGCACAACGCTTCTACCGAAGCGGTCAAAGGGAACGTTCTTGCAACCATCGCCGGCGTGTCATTGAAACAGGCGGTCGAGTTACAACCCGGCGAAGACAAGGAAATCCTCTTCGATCCGCAGACTTACCCAGAGCTACACCTCAAGCACCCAGCACTCTGGTGGCCGTATCAGATGGGCTCGCCTCACCTTGAGACAGCGTCGGTCTCCTTTGTAACCGCTGGAAAAGTCTCCGACGAGCAGTCAGTGCGGTTCGGTATTCGGGAAGTTACTTCAGAATTGACGGACAAAGGCTTTCGCCTATTCAAAGTCAACGGCAAGCCGATTCTGATTCGCGGTGCGGGGTGGTCCCAGGACATGCTCCTACGCGAGAATCCGCAGCACCTGGAACAGCAGTTTCGACTCGTCGAAGATATGCACCTGAACACTATCCGTCTCGAAGGGAAGTTAGAGACCGAACATTTTTTCCAGTTGGCAGATGAACAGGGGATTCTCGTGATGCTCGGCTGGTGCTGTTGCGATCAGTGGGAGCACTGGGACAAGTGGACCGCGGAAAATCACGCCGTCTCGACAGCCTCGCTGCGCTCCCAAATGTTGCGACTGCGCCATCACGCCAGCCTGCTCGTATGGCTCAACGGCAGCGATAACCCTCCTCCGGCAGATGTGGAGAAAACCTATCTTGATGTCGAATCTCAAACCCGTTGGCCAAATCCCATCCTGTCTTCCGCCACGCAAGCTCCTACAACGGTGACCGGGAAGAGCGGTGTCAAGATGACGGGTCCTTACGACTACGTCGCGCCGTCCTATTGGCTCACAGATGCGAACCGCTACGGCGGAGCCTACGGCTTCAATACCGAAACCAGTCCCGGCCCGGCGATCCCGACCTTAAGCAGCTTGAAGAAGTTCATTCCTGCAAGCAATATCTGGCCTCCAGACGATATCTGGTCTTTGCACTACGGAGGCGAGGGATTCAAGAAGCTTACCGTTTACAACGAAGCACTCGAGGCGAGCTATGGCCCGGCGAAAGACCTCGACGACTATCTTCGCGTCTCGCAAACCATGGCTTACACCGGCGAACGGGCCATGTTCGAAGCCTATGGCAGGAATAAGTACACTTCGACCGGAGTTATCCAATGGATGCTCAACAACGCTTGGCCATCGATGATCTGGCACTTGTATGACTACTATCTCGATGCCGGCGGCGGATACTACGGCGCCAAGAAAGCCTGCGAGCCCCTCCATGTGCAATATTCGTATGACGATCACAGCGTCTTCGTTGTGAACAGCGACTATCATTCGGCCGGCAAGCTGAATGTCAGCGTGGAACTCTACGATTTGCATATGCAAAAGCTGTATTCTCAGCAGGCGACGGTTGTTCCTGAATCCGACTCGTCTGTGAAAGCTTTGACAATTCCGCAAGAGCAATTCTCCGACAAGTCTCCGATCTATTTTGTCGAGCTGCTGCTCAAAGATGCGCAAGGAGCTACCGTCTCCCGGAACTTCTACTGGGTACCGTCGAAACTCACCGAGTTCGCATGGGAGAAAACCGACTACACTCATACGCCTGCCGTGAGTCATGAGGACCTTACTGCGTTGAGGCAATTGCCGAAGACCAAAATCGAATCTTCCCTGCAGGTTGAGAAGGATGGTACCTGGCGGGTCAACCTGCATAACCCTTCGACGGCGTTGGCCTTCCAGGTGAGCGTGGATGCAGTGGATGCAACCGGGCAGGATATGAGCCCCATGCCTTGGTCGGATAACTATGTCGAGCTGATGCCCGGAGAAACACGCACCCTTAGCGCCAAGCCGCCAGCTGCGAACGCCGGCGCTTCCATTGTGGTCTCCGGATGGAACATCCCTTCGGAAACCTTGAAGGCGGCCCCTCAAAAAAGCGTGCCTCAAAACAGCGCTATGTAGAGTTCGTCCGACCATCTGAACTAGTATTGTCCCTAAACGAAGGAGCTCGATGGCAGGCCCAACGACGCCGGCGACGACCGGCGCAACCCTTAAACGAAGTCTGCGCTTTCGCGACCTCGTTCTCTACGGCATCATTCTCATCCAGCCGACCGCACCGATGCCAAGTTTCGGGGTGATCTACCAGGAAGCTCGCGGCCATGTCGTCACCGCTATCTTATGTGCGCTGGTCGCGATGCTGTTTACCTCGATCAGCTATGGCCGCATGGCCCGCGTCTATCCGGAAGGCGGTTCGGCCTTTATGTATGTGGGACGAGAGTTGCACCCGGCACTCGGCTACATCACCGGCTGGTGCATGGCCATGGATTACATCCTGAATCCCCTGATCTGTACGATCTGGTGCAGCAAGGCCGCCCAGAACTTCTTGCCCGAAATCCCTTATGTTCTCTGGGCGATCTTTTTTGCCGGTTTATTTACTCTCCTCAACCTGCGTGGCGTGGAGACATCGGCGCGTATCAATGCGATGATGGCCGCTGCGCTAGGCGTCGTAATCGTTCTGGTCGTCGCTTCGATCCTCCGGTACCTGCTCAAGTTGCCGCACCAGCCCGGTTCGTTCTATACCACTCCCTTCTATGACCCGTCCACGTTCTCATCCAAGGCGCTCTTTCGAGGGACCTCGATTGCGATCTTGACGTACATCGGCTTCGATGGGATTTCGACTTTGACGGATGAGGCGAAGGACCCTGCCCGCAACATCCCGCGAGCGATTGTGCTGACCTGCCTCATCACCGGCGTGCTGGCCTCGATCGAAGTTTACCTGGCGCAGCTGGTCTGGCCCCGGGGGATGGCGTTCCCGGATGTCGATACCGCTTACGTCAGCATCTCCGGCCGGGCTGGAGGCGTGTTCATGTTTGCGCTCGTCAATGCTTCTCTGCTGCTCGCGACGATTGGCTCGGGAATGGCCTCGCAACTCGGCGCCGCCCGCCTGTTGCTCGCGATGGGCCAGGATGGCGCGATCCCCGGTAAGTTCTTCGGGGCGGTCCATCCCAAAAATCGGATACCGCGGAACAATGTCCTGCTCATCGGAGCGATTTGCTTGGCCGGCGCTCTCGTCTTCAGCTATCAGCTAGGCACGGAGCTGCTTAACTACGGGGCCTTGCTGGCCTTTATGGGAGTCAATGTCGCCTCCGCAGTTCTTGCTTGGCGGGCGGCGAGGCTGAAGCAATGGCTGCCAATCCTCTCGTCACTCTTCGGCTTCGCAGTCTGCTTTTTCATCTGGCTCAACCTCGGTCATCTCGCTCGCATCGTCGGCACGACCTGGGCGGTCGTCGGTATCATCTGCTGGGCGTTCTATGGACGCAAAGCAGGGACAATGCGAAAGGCTTCAACCGGAAACCCGCCCTACTAGACACTTTCGCTTCGAGTCTGCACGACGCATGTCAGTGCGCCATACCCGCCAGAACTCCTCGCATATAAGCGAAGCTGGAGGTCACGCCCGGCATTGGATCATCGCCGTGCACCTCATATTCAAGATCCACGAAGCCGTCGTAGTTGATCGCGGTGAGCGCCTCAAATATGCCGCGAACCGGCATAATACCTTCTCCGACTGCTACCTGGCTTTCTTTACTCTGAAAGTCGGTGAGGTCCTTCATGTGCATGTTGAAAAGCCGGGGTCCTACTTCATGGATTGCCTGGACCACGTCTGTGCCAGCACGGACTGTATGTCCAACATCAATGCAGCATCCGAGGCGAGCATCCATATTCTTGACGGCTTTCAGTACATCGAGCGGCGAATGCCAAAGCTTATCTTCCGGCCCATGATTGTGAATAGCGAATCGGATGTCGTATTCCTTGACGAACTTCTCAATTCGCGGAAGGACTTCGGGCGCGGGATCTCCGGCAACAATCACGGTGATACCCGCCCGTTTGCAATAATCGAACTTGCTTCGAATGTCTGCATCCTCGTCCTTGGGAAAATAGATGGTTCCGGCGGCATGCAGCTTGATCCCGGCCGCGGCATAGTCCGCGAGCGCCTTCGCCTCCTCCCCGGGATCCATAGGAAGGTGGTCCTTCACGTCTTTAGCGTTCAACGCAGAAACCTTGAGCTGCTTCATAAAGCCAATTAGCTGCGTTCGATTGAACTCACGAAAGGTATAGCTGGCGACGCCGAGATGGGTGGGGAGCATCCGCTCCTTTGTGGAGGCTTGCGCGACCGCTTGCGTATCACGCGATGTGAGGGATACTGCCGCGGCAAGAGTACCGGAACCAATGAAGTTGCGACGGGTGAGCTTATTGTTCATAGATGTGCATGTTCTCAAGATGTCCGTCCGACAAATTTCAATCTCTCGGCAGGACGCTTCTCATTATGCTACAAACCAGGCCCTCACGAGTCTGGCGTGCCAGCGATAAAGAACGCCCAAATTCCTGTCGACGGCCCTCGGCGCGTTAGAATTGAAGTGCGCAGAACGGTAATCTGCCTGTTCATTTGAAGGGGTTGTTGTTCCATGTCCAGTGCTCCTGCTCGCCCCCGAGACGTTAGCCCCTCCCGGCCGGAGCCCTTGCCCGTTGTTTCCGGTAAAGCGCGGGAAGCAATCGCCTGGTCCAGTTTTCTCTTTGCCATCCTGCAGAGCATTTGCACCTTCTTTGCCGCCCTGAGTGGTCTCCGTCTGGTGATCGGTATTGGGTCTTTAGCATTAAGCACCGGCGTTGTGACTTCTCTGGAGAGGCTTCATTCGGATTGGATCCGGGTGCCGATGATTGTGGTAGCTCTGGTCGGGGCGCTCCTGAATCTGGTCGTGATCATGCAGATACGACGCCTTCGCAATCGCCCTGCTTCGCGTTGGCGGCAGCGACCTTTGGACCCGCGAAAGCTTCGGATGGAACGCCTGCAGCTCATTCTTTCCTTCGGGACTCTGTCTCTTATCGTGATCGAAGAATACCTGCATTTCCTCAAATGTCATCACCTCTAGCAGCTAGCTACGCACGAACGCACCCGGCAAGTCGCGCCACAAAAACGTAATCTAAGTGTATGAGCAGGATCAAAGTCATTGGTGGTGGTCTCGCCGGCCCCGAGGCCGCCCTCACCGCAGCAAAATTGGGAATTCAGGTAGACCTGTATGAAATGCGGCCGGTCAAGATGACGCCGGCGCATGAGTCGGCAGAGTTTGGCGAGTTGGTTTGTTCGAATTCCTTGAAGTCGGAGAGCGAACACACCGCGCCCTGGCTCCTCAAGCAGGAGATGCGCAGGGCTGGTTCGGAGCTCCTCAAGTGCGCCGATCTAAGCGCTGTTCCTGCCGGCCATGCGCTCGCCGTAGACCGAGTGGAATTCTCAAGGAGAATCGCCGCCGCGATTGCCGCGGAATCCCTCATCTCCGTCCACCGAGAGGAAGTTACCACCCTCGATGCAGAGTCAGGGATTGTCGTTCTGGCGAGCGGGCCGTTAACTTCCTCCGCTCTCGCCGCCGAGATCGTCAGGCTTACCGGCAGCGAACACCTTGCTTTCTATGACTCAATCAGCCCGATCGTAGAGGCTGACTCGATCGATATGGAGCAGGTCTATTTCGCCGCCCGATACGACAAAGGAACTGCCGACTACATCAATTGCCCGATGACTCGCGAGCAGTACGACGCTTTCTACGACGCGTTAATGGCTGCAGAACAGGTGCAGGAGAAAGAGTGGGAAAACCTCGCTTATTTCCAGGCCTGCCTTCCGATTGAGCAGCTTGCCCGGAGTGGACGCGACACTCTACGCTTCGGCCCGATGAAACCTGTCGGTTTACGCAATCCTCGCACCGGAGAAACGCCCCACGCAGTGGTGCAGCTGCGATGCGAGAATCTGCGAGCAGACTCTTACAACCTCGTCGGCTTTCAGAACCACCTTAAGTTCGGCGAACAGGCGCGTATCCTGCGGATGATTCCGGGGCTTGAGCATGCCAAGTTCCTTCGCTACGGCCAAATCCATCGCAATACCTATATCAACTCGCCGACCGTGCTTACCGAGAAACTTCACCTTCGTAGTTGGCCAAACATTTTTATCGCCGGGCAGCTCTCTGGCGTAGAGGGTTATACCGAATCGATCGCCACTGGGATGCTGGCAGGAATGTACGCAGCGGCGGCGGCCGATGGCGTTGAGATCGCCACTATCCCACGCGAGACGGCGTTGGGCTCGCTGGTGAACTACATCAATCATGCCGAAGCCAAGCGCTTCCAGCCAGCCAACATCACCTTCGACCTGCTGCCTCCGCTCGAAGAATCCGTTCGCAAGAAAATCCGTGACAAACGCGAGCGGCACCGTCTGCAATGCGAGCATGCCCTGCAGCGATTTGACGAATGGCTGATGCAGTTAAGAATCGCAACATCCCATCGACAGGTCTGCTGAAAAGCGGTCCGGCTTCGAGAATGCATCTAACGCGCAGAGACCCCAATATGACTGAGCCGCTGTCGCATCTTCGCTCCCACATTGAGATCATCGCGAAACATGAGCAGGAGTTTCTGGAGCGCCGTACCCGGTCGGAACGGCTGGGCGATTCGCTCGGGACGTTTATCGGCAGCTTGACCTTCGTTGCAATTCATCTCTGCTGGTTTTCCGCCTGGATATTGTTCAATGTATTCCCGCTCGGGATCCAGCACTTCGACCCATTCCCATTTTCCCTTCTGGATTCGATTGTCGCCTTGGAGGCGATCTTTCTGGCCAGTTTTATCGTGATGCGACAAAGCCGGGCGAGCCGGCGCTCGGATGAGCGCGATCACCTCATGTTGCAGATCCTCATGCTGACAGAAAGAGAAATCACGGCCGTGCTCGGCGTAGAGCGCCTGCTCGCTGCCAGAATGGGACTCAAAGAAGTTGAAGCCAACGAAGAGATCGAGCAACTGAGCCAGGAAACATCAATCGACGAAGTTGCTCAAACGCTTCAAGAGCACTTGACTGAGGATTGAGTTACTGCGAGTTACTGAGCATTCAATCACTGAGGATGTGTTCTTTCCGCGGGAGCATCGTTGTTCGATCCCCGACTGCACTCGCACTCCGGCGCTCTTGAATCCGCCCGCTCAACGATTCCCCGTGAGACTAACCCGCGAGCTGAACCCTCAAGATGAAAGATACGAGCGCTGAGTCTGGTCAGCTCCGGAGGTCTGCCTTCTGAGCTAAAAGCTTGTACGCATCCCTTACCCTGCTTCTCGGTGTATTGTGTTCGCATGACTTCACTCTCGCCGCTTGATGCGCTCGGTCCGGCATTCCGCCGAACCCGCGAAGTGCTGGCGCAGCCTTTCCGGCTTGGGTTCTTTCTAAAGATTGCCCTTGTGGCGGCCCTGACCCAGCCAAGCTTCTACTCGATGTCGCTCTCCTATCCAACCCAGGGAGCCCAGTTTGCGGTTCTCCCGCACCTGGGCGGTCGCTCGAGTTTCGGGGAGTCGAGTTTTGCTGATCACTTTCTGACAGCGCCGCGATTAGCTGTCTTTGGGGCGGCTGCCTTGGTCGTCGGAGTGCTCTTCGCGCTGGCGGTATGGATCGTGCTCGCCTATCTATACTGCCGGCTGCGTTTCACGCTCTTCGACCTGGTTGTTTTTAAACGAGGCCGGGTCCGGCAGGCGTGGTCGGAGTATGGACACCCGGCTTGGCGCTACTTCGGCTTGGTGATCCTGGTTTCGCTTGCGTTTATGGTAGTTGCGGCTTTGATCCTGGGGCCAGTGGTGCTGAACCTCGTCCGGGTGATGCGGCCGTTGATCGCGGCGGGTACGAATGCCAATCCATTTCCCGTTCTCGGAGCTATGCTGCCTCTCATTGCAGCGATCTTTGGCGTAGTGGCCCTTTGGGCGGTGATCGATGCCTTGATGCAGGACTTTCTGCTGCCCCCGATGGCGATCGAAGATGCTCCGCTGGAGTCGGCATTTGCCAGATTTTTTACCTTGCTGAAGAACAGTTTTGGCTCGGTGGTGCTGTATGTTCTGCTGCGGTTTGCGGTAGGGATCGGCTTGAATTGGATATTGCTGTTGATCGTATTCGTCGGACTGTTGATAGCCGGCCTGGCTATTTTCGGGGTCGGCTTCTTGCTCTACCACGCCCTGTGGGCGAGCGTTCTTGGGCAGGTCGTCTGTGTTGCCCTGGCAATCGTGGTCGGATTCGCAGTCATTGTTGTTTATTTGGCGGCGATGGTCAGTGTTTTCGGGATCTCGGCTGTATTCAAACAGTCCTATGCGGTGTATTTCTTTGGCGGAAGATACTCAGCACTCGGAATCAGGCTTGAGCCGCCGCCAACGTTGGCATCGGTCGACCTCATTCCGCCGATGCCGGCGAATGAACCGCCGACAGATCTTTTCCCGTCTGGCGACACTCCGGCCGTCTGGTGACCAGAGAGAACGCCGGGCATCCCCCTACGGCTGGCCCTTCTGGTTTCTCGCGCGAACTTTGAACCAGATAGGAGAGCCTTCAAAGCCGAATGCGGCACGAACCTGGTTTTCGAGGAAGCGCTCGAACGAGAAGTGTAGCTTCACCAGCCGGTTGGCAAAGAGGATGAAGGTGGGGGGCGCCACCGCTGCTTGGGTCATGTAGTAAATGCGAATCTTCTGCGCCATCGGCACCCCGGCGCGCTGGAAGTCGACCTGTTCGAGGAACCGGTTCATCTGCCCGGTGGTAACGCGTTTCCGGCGCTCCTTGGCGACATGGTCGGTGACTTCAAGGACCTTCTTGAGATTATTGCCCCGCGACGCCGAGATGAAGATGAGCGGCGCGTAGTGGAGATATTTGAGCGCGTGCCGAACCTGCTCCTCGAAGACGTCCTTGTCGGCAGGCGGCTTTCCATCCGTCCGGGCGGTGGTCACCAGGTCCCACTTGTTGATCACGATCACGATCGACCGGCCGCTTTCATGGGCGTAACCGCCGATTGTCGCGTCAGCAGCGGTAACCCCCTCTTGCGCATCGATCACCAGCAGGGCAACGTCGGCGGCTTCGAGATGGCGGCGGGCCATCACCACGGAGAGCTTCTCGGCCATCTCGTGGGTCTTGCCCTTGCGGCGGATACCGGCAGTGTCGACAATGCGGAATCGGGAACCCTGGTAGTCGATGACTTCGTCGACGGCGTCCCGAGTCGTGCCGGCAATCGGGGAGACGATGGCGCGGCTGGTTCCAGTAAGGGCATTGAGCAGCGTGGATTTACCGACGTTGGGGCGTCCAATGATGGCGACTTTGGTCTCGAACTGCTCGAATTCGCCGTGAGTTCTGTGGAGATTCCGTTCGTCTTCTTCCGCGGCTTCAACCTCACTCGCGGCTGTCACTTCATCGACCGGCGCTTCAACTATAGGAAGCGCCTCGAAGACCGCATCGAGCAGGTCGCCGATGCCAAGGGAGTGTTCGGAGGAGATGGGGAAGATGGTTTTGAAGCCGAGTCGGCGGTAGTTTTCAGCGGCAGCGGTCATCTGCTGGGTGTCGATTTTGTTGACCGCCAGCATGACCGGCTTGCCGCCGCGCAGCAGAAACTTGGCGAGGTCGTAGTCGGGCGAAGCAAGTTCGGTCCGTCCATCGACGACCATCACGATCACGTCAGCCTCGTCGAGCGCGACGCGGGCCTGACGGTGAATCTCTGATGGGATCAGCGCCTCGTCGTCGGGAACCATGCCGCCGGTGTCGACGATGCGCGCGGCCCGGCCCATCCAGCGGACCTCGCCATAGATGCGGTCGCGGGTGATGCCTGGTTCGTCTCCGACAATCGACCGGCGGGTTTCGGTGAGCTTATTAAAGAGCGTGGACTTACCGACATTTGGCCGCCCGCATATGGCGAAGAGCGGCTCGTGATCGGCGCTGCCCGGTTTATCGGGCACATCCCGGCGGTCCTTGCGGGCCTTTGACGGGGTTGGAGCGTAGAAGGCGAGGTCGGCTTCGGCGACTTGCTCGGGCTCGGGCTTCGCAGCGACCGGGCGCTTGCGGCGAGCTGATTTGGTCAGGAATCTGACTGGCTTCGCTTCGACAGCGTCGGTGCTCGCGGCTTTCTTGGGGCGCGGGGCGGCATGGCCCCGGCGGACGGCTTTCTCTTTGGCGGCTACTTTGCGGGCTGTCTTCTTAGCGCCGTCGCGATTTCTTTTGACTGCTTTCAATGTTTCTACCTATTTGAATGGTACAGATACCTCAGTGAAACTGCCTGGAGTTGCAGCATCCTAGGCTGTTGCGTAACTCAATGCAGCAGATCGCTGCAAGATGCAGAACGGCCACGCTTGAGAAACGACCTCACTTTAGGCCGCACAACCATCGCCCGAAACGCTGCAGATAAACGTCTGTCTCGATTATCCTGCTATCACTGACGGTGCAATTCGGCCGCCGCCAAAGGAGCTACTGGCGCGATTGATCTCTGCGAAGAACACCATGATATCGTTCGAATCAATGCCGGCGTTGTCGAGCGCTTCGACCAAGCCTGCCAGCAGACGCGTCTTCTTGTCGGCCTCAGTCCCGGAAGACACAAGGACTTCGATCATCAATATCCTTTCCGTTCGGGGTTTCGGCAAACCAGGATAGGTAAGATCGACTCTCAGGTCGGCCTGCTCAAGAGAAAGAAAGCGTTGAAACATGTCGTCGTCGGGATACCCTGCCTTAACGCTTGCTTCGTGTATGGCACGGGAGATCGCATTTTTTTCGTCAGCGGTTCTGCCCGCTTTCATTGTGACAGTGAACAATGGCATGAGAGTTTCAATCATAAAGGATTCCATAAGCCAACGTGCACTGCCGAACGTCCGGCAGCAACAATGCGATCGTCCAGGAACTGCCGCCATTGGTCATTAAGACCTTCCAAGTACGACTAAGGAGGTTCTGCGATTCGTCAGGTCTTGTTGGTATCGGATGTTCTTGTCGGTGGTCGATGACTTCGAATCCAGCTAGTTCAGCCGCATCGATCACGGTACCACTGGCGAGTTCCTCCCACTATGGGAACGCGCTTCCTTTAGCGTATGGCCTAGGAGATAGCTGGCTAGACCCGCGGCGTTCGTTATCGAAGAATCAACACCGCACGGCGCAGCAGCATTAGATATGCTGTTGTCGCGAATGCGAGCGCGAGCGCTGAAATCGTTAACGAAATAGGATCAGTCATGTTCGCCGCTTCTCTATTATAGGAATAAGCGATGCTGATCAGGATCGCGGATTCCGTCCACTTGCCAATCGACTCCCCAACAGCGACTGCGATCCCATCCCTCTACGACTTCTTCGCGCCGGGCGGCCTGCTCTCGCGTTCGACGCTGCCTTACGAATTTCGCAAAGGGCAGTTGGAGATGGCGCAGGCGGTCGAGCGTGCGCTCGATGAAAAAAGCCATTTGATCGTCGAAGCGGGTACCGGCACCGGTAAGACGCTCGCCTATCTCCTGCCGGCGTTGCGTTCGGGACGCCGAGTGATCATTTCCACGGGCACGAAGAACCTGCAGGAGCAGCTATTTTTCAAAGATGTGCCGTTTCTTGAGTCTCTGCTTGGGCCGCTGAGCGTTTGCTATATGAAAGGCCGAACAAACTACCTCTGCCGGCACAAGCTCTATCAGATCACCAAGCAGCCAATCCTCAATGGCCTCGAGGAGATCAGCCAATATAACGCCATCGCCGAGTGGGAGAAGACGACCGAGACCGGCGACCGGGCTGAGATCGATGAGCTGCCGGAGGCGAGTCCGCTCTGGGCGAAGCTGGACGCGCGGAGCGAGGCTTGTCTTGGTTCATCCTGTCCGGACTACGAGCGCTGCTTCATAACCGAGATGCGGCGCAGGGCGCAGGAAAGTGATGTCATCATCGTCAACCATCACTTGTTTTTCGCCGATCTGGCGGTGAAGCAGCAGGCGCAGAATGCTCCTGACGCCGGAGTGCTGCCGGAGGCGAGCGCCGTGATCTTCGACGAGGCGCATGAGCTCGAAGACGTCGCCTCGAGCTACTTCGGCATCAGCGTCAGCAACGTAAAGTTCGAAGAACTGGTTCGAGACCTGGAGATCACGCTGCGGTCGAAGTCTTCGCTCGGTGGTTCCGTGCAGTCGGCCGGGCAATTGCTGCGGGAGCGGGCGCGCATGCTCTTCGCGGTCCTGCCTATCGGCATTGGCTACGGCGGCGGAGAGGGGCGAATGGCCTTCGAGGGCCGGGAGGAGTTTCTCGAGGCGCAGGGCGACATCTATTTGGGCGTGATGAACGCGCTGCATCGCCTCGAGGGGGAACTCGAGAGGTTGCGCGGTGTGGAGGAAGCGTCCGCGCTGCGTAAACGCACGGCTGGGATCCGCGAGCAGCTGAAGTTCCTGATGGAAGCGGACAGCAATAATACGGTCTTCTGGATCGAGCGTCGCGCTGGCCGTGGACGTGAAGGTGGCAGGAATACGTTTCTACAGGCCACGCCGATCGATATCTCCGAGCTCCTCGGCGAGGTGCTTTTTGAGAATTTTCCAACCGTGGTCCTGACCTCCGCAACCATGACCGTACAGAGCGGCTTCGCCCACCTTCGTAAGCGTTTGGGGATGCAATCGGCACGGGAGTTGGTCGTGCCCTCGCATTTCAAATACGACCAGCAGGCCATCTTGTATCTTCCAGCCGACATGCCCGACCCGCGCGATCCAGGCTTTCAGGATGCCGCGGTCAAGCGGATCCGGCAGGTACTGGAAATTACCAAAGGCCGCGCCTTTTGCCTTTTCACCAGCTATAGCCAGATGCGGGACTTTTACGAGCGACTCCTCGTGCAGCTGAGCTATCCGCTTCTCTTACAGGGAACGGCGCCCCGCAAGGCGCTGCTGGAGGAGTTCAAGGTAACTCCAAACGCGGTGCTGTTTGGGACTTCAAGCTTCTGGCAAGGCGTCGATGTGCAGGGGGAAGCTTTGAGTTGCGTCATCGTCGACCGGCTGCCTTTCGCGGTCCCCAGCGATCCCGTAGTCGCGGCCCGCATGAAGGCCATCGAGGCTGGCGGTGGCGCACCTTTCTTCGACTACCAGGTGCCGTCAGCGGTGATTACGTTGAAACAGGGCTTTGGCCGGCTCATTCGATCGCTCGAAGACCGTGGCGTCCTGATGCTGCTCGACCCTAGAATTCAACGGCAGCGGTACGGGCGGGTTTTTCTGGAGAGCCTGCCCCCATACCGGACGACCACCGATATTCGTCTCGTGGAACAATTTTTCGAAGCGGGTGCAGTCGCTTCGAAATCAGCGCCGGGAGCGTCGTAGGATTGGCAATAGGTGGCGGTATGTCTCGCAATCTCTATGTCCTCGGTGCGACGCTCTTCGTATTTGCAGTCATCTCCTTTGGCATGACCTTTACCACCGGGCCCTACCAGATCGGGCTGCCCGGGAACGGCTCGCTGTGGAAGACGGTCGCGCTCTTCGTGCTGCTGGCAGCGCTGCTTTCAGTCTTAGCCGGGGTGATGACGCATATGTTCGAGCAGGTGGACCGGCGGGCAGCGCAGCGAGCGGCAAGAGAGCGGGAGGGGCGCCGTTAGATCGTCTTCACTTCAGGTACATACAAGGGAATTGGTCAGGGCGTCGCGGGCGGCCAGGCGCGAAAGTCGTCAGCCGCCCGATTTGCCAGGCAAAAGCCAGGCACAATAATCATTATTGAGGCTGGGGAACGATGCGCAGGTACGGCTTTACCGTCTTCCAGCCGTCGGCGTACTTCTCCCTCGCCTCTTCATCGGAGACCGAGGGTAAGATGATCACGTCTTCGCCTTGCTGCCAGTTGGCCGGAGTCGCCACCTTGTGTTTCGCGGTCAGCTGCATAGAATCCAGCACTCGCAGGATCTCTGGAAAATTGCGGCCGGTGCTCATCGGGTAGCTCAGCTGCAGCTTGATCCGCTTATCCGGGCCGATGATGAAGACGGTTCGGACGGTCGCATTATTGGCCGCTGTCCGGCCTTCTGAGCTGGCGCCCGCGTCGGCGGGAAGCATGTCGTAAAGCTTGGCAATCTTGAGCTCCGGGTCGCCGATCATTGGATAGTCGACGCGATGACCCTGCGTCTCCTCGATATCGACAGCCCACTTCCCGTGGCTGGAAACGGGATCGACGCTTAAGCCGATGACCTTGCAATGGCGCTTCTGAAATTCGGGATAGAGGCCGGCGACGCTTCCGAGTTCCGTGGTGCAGACCGGGGTAAAGTCCTTCGGATGAGAAAAGAGCACCGCCCATCCATCTCCAATCCATTCGTGGAAATGGATCGTTCCTTGGGTCGTCTCCGCGGTGAAATCTGGGGCAATGTCGTTAATCCTGAGTGACACGCAAAATCTCCTTCTTGCTTGTTTCTTATCGTTAGACGTCTTCAAGCGCCGGTTAGCAGCTAAGTCTTGTCGACATCCTGGTTGCAGGGCAAACGCGCTCCCTTGCGCGTTAGCAGATTTTAAGTAGTTGGCCGCGGTTTAACGGCGAAAAACTGAACCGGCACCGGCGCCCCAGATGGGTCGACGAGACCTGGGTTAATGGCTTTGATGTCCGTCAATGACGGGATGTCTACAAAGTGCACGAGGTTGTCGCCGGCGGTGCCGACAAAGAAAGTCTCGTTGTCAGGACTGAAAGTTCCAGCGAGTGGCACGGTCGCGGTTCCGGACAGCGGCACCGTCCCCACGGTCCCTTGGGTGAACGCAGGTGACAGCTGATAGTAGGGCAATAGCGCCTGGCCGGTGTTGGACTTGCCGGTGTAGGTCACGAACGCGATAGTCGAATTTGACGAAGCAACCACCTGGTCGATGGCAGTCGGCGCGATCGAGGCCGGAAGCGCCGGGTTGAAGACCGTACTCGTATTGAACTGCAAACCAGCCACGGTATTGATGCTGGGTCGAATGCAGGTCCCGCTGGCAGCCGTGGGACTGTTCCCGGTGGGTACGCCGGGAGCGTCAAGCGTTCCCAGAAAAATGTCGGTCAGGTTGGTAGTGTTGGCGCCGAGAACATGCAGCCGGTCCGTGCTCGCAATGACGTGGTCGGTTGCGGGAAGCACGGTCCCCGGTATGAGCGCCGAGGGGTAATAATCGAACGGATTCACCGTCGTATTGGGGCAGAAGCCATAGGCCGTCGTCCCCGTTCCGGCTGGGCCGCTGAGAAAGATGCCCTCCGCGGGAATGGTCACAGTCAGATCGGGCGAGCAGAAGGGTGAAGTTCCGGAGTTATCCAGGGTGCAGCCGTCGCCGTTCTGAGTGGGGAGGTTCGGGTAGACGCTCCATCCGGTCAGGGTGTTGTGGATGTAGAGCGCATTGGGCCCGGTGACATAGAGGGTCTTTCCATCGGGACTGAAGACAGCGCGAGTGGCTAAACCGCCGATCGAGGTGTTAGCACCGGTCGCGGCGGTATAAAGATAAATGACTTGGCGAACCTGGTCGGCGATCACGACGGTACTCGAATCGGGAGAGACGGTGAGCACGACGCCAGGAACAGTGGTGTCTTCCTTGGTCAGCGAGTTGCTGCTGGCGCTGTACTCCATTAGTTCGCGGTAATTGCCGAAATAGAGATTTGTCCCCGCCGGATCGATGACCATGGAGTTCGGCTTGTAGGGCAGCTTGATCGGCGAGCCGATAGTGCCCGTACTCAGATCGATCGGTTCGAAGAACGACGACTGCGGACTGGCCATCCATAAGAAATTACTGATGCGGCCGGTTGAGGTGATCTGCACCGAATTGCCAACAATCGGAACACCGTTCCCTTGCTGCCCAATCTGGGTAATGATCGAGGGATTGCAGGTGGGTGGGTTGCATACTGCTGTAATCGCAGCCGTGGACGGGAACGTGGTAGTGACGCTACCCCCGCTGCCGACGGAAATCTCCTGCGAATTCGTTGACGAGTAGTCCAGGGCGACGCCGGTGATCTGATTGCCCTGGGTGTCTCGAACCACGGTAGCCAGGGGCACCGGAGTTCCCGGAGTTACGGTTCCGACGGTGCCGCCGTTGGTGCTGGTGATGGTGCTCGGAATCTGCAGCTGGATCGAAGCCGGGGGGCATGTATAGAAGGTTCCGGCGGTGGAGCTGACATTGGAGATCGCGGCGGTGATCGCCGTCGAACCCGGCTGGTGCGCGGTCGCGACGCCGTTCGGATCGATCGTAACGACCGTGGAATTGACCGGGGTGTAGGTCAGATGGCCAAGGTTCGCCGTGCAATCAGGAACGCCATAAGGATTGCCGGGAGGCGCGCAAAAAGGCGTTTGACTGGCGCCGTTGCCGATAAATGCCGTGGCGTCCAGCTGCGAGGTTTGGTTCTGTGAGAAACATCCGGTGAAATTCGATACATTTGCCGGCGCCGCCGTGTCGAGCTGGATCGTCGTCACCGGAGGATGCACATAAACAGCGACAGTGTTGCTGGTGACTCCAGCTCCGGAAGCCGTCATCAAGGCGACGCAGGTATTTCCCGTGCAGGCGGACTTCATCGCCTGCGCCGTGGGTGGCGTGCAGATCGTGAAGTCGGCAATGCCGCCCGGGCTCGTCCGGTTCCAGGTGCCACCACAAAGAGCGCCAGTGGGCGAGACGTCCGCGAGATTCAAATTGGTGGTGCCGTAGGTGTAGGAACCGACTGTCTCTGACCCGCCATTACAGTTGGTTGCGGTAGGAGCCTGTAACTGCCCGGTTTGTCCATAAGCCAGCGAAATACCGGTCGTTGCCGGTTGCAGACTGATCGCGGCGACCTGGTTCGTCTTCAATCCGTATCCGAAGCCCGTCTTATTGCAATAGTTGTTGGGATTGGTACCGGCACAGCCTGCGATCGAAAAACCTACTGGAAGGGAAAACACGAGCAACAAACTCAAAATCAGGAACCGCTTCATGAAACCTCCCCGTCCAGGCAAACTCGCAGCGTTGGACGGTCACACCACTTTGAAAGTAACCCTGAGTGTAAAAGGTGTAACGGGTGGAAGCAACTTCCGCCGCGGCGGATCGGGCGGCGGCTCGCTTCAGGCATGGTCTTCATCGTGGCAGGTCAGGGCAGACAAATTCCTTGTCGATAGCAGTGAAGGTCATTTCGCGGACCTCGCGACTGCCGAATGCCAGGGTTTGGCGGAGATGCAGGCTCTGGTCGTCGACCGCAGAGATGATGGCGGTGAACGCCAGTCGTCCGTCCTCGGTGACATCGATTGCGTCGGGAACTTTTGGATTGGCTTTCCAGGTCGCAATTCGATAGGTCTCAACGCACGAGGTCTCGAGCAGGGTGCCGCCGGGCATAAAAATATAGATGCTCGCCGAGGCGGAATTCGACATGGCGCTGGTGATCCGCCATATGTGGGCGAAAAGCGGACCGGGCTCGGAGTTCGCACCGCCAGCGGACTCGGCGGTTTGCGCTGACACGGCACCGGTGACGAGGAGGAGCAAACATAGAGTTTGGCGAAACATAAACTGTCTCCAATTGAGGACCCCACTCAGGATTCCGGACCCGCGCCACCAGAGTGTCACTGAGCAGGCATGTATTTCTGAAACCAAGCCAGGGCGCGGGCGATCACGTCCCTCTGGTGTTCGGGATCGACGAAGTGGTGGCCTTCATTCGGGTAGACGACCAGTTGGGCTGGAACGTGCTGGGCTTTTAGCGCGTGCCAGAACTCAAAAGACTGTGGCGCCGGGCATTCGCCATCGCGGTCCCCAACCACCGCAAGCGTTGGCGTCTTCACGTTGTGAATGAAGTTAATGGCAGACATCTTCGCGTAAACTCCAGGATCGTCATAGACCGAGGCGCCCATGAAGGGAGTCATCCACTGGTCAATCGAATTCTGGCCGTAATAGCTCTGCCAATTGGAGATGCCGGCGCCGGCGACTGCAGCGCGGAAGCGGTTGGTCTGGGTGACAGCGAACATCGTCATAAATCCGCCGTAGGACCAGCCGGTGATGCCGACGCGCTCGGGATCGATATTGTGCGACTTGGTGACGGCGTCGACTCCGGCAAGGATGTCGCGGAGGTCGCCATAGCCAAAGTCCTTGCGGTTGGCCTGGGTGAAGGCTTCGCCCTGTCCATAGCTGCCGCGGGGGTTGGGCATGAGCACGAAGTAGCCGAGGGCGGCGAACGGCGCAGGGCCGTAGCCAACCTCGGGCCAGCGAGGGAGTTCGGCGGAGGATGGTCCTCCATGCACATGGACGATGAGCGGGTACTTCTTGGCGGGGTCGTAGTCGGCGGGGTAGAGAAGCCAGCCTTGGACGTTGAAGTCTTTAGTTGCGTCGCTGGCTGGGATGGTGGGGGAAGGTTGAATGGAGCTAATCCATGTGATGGATTCAGCTTTGCCCCAGGCTGGCTTCAGGCTGTCGTTGTAGTGGGTGATTTGCTGCGGGTGATAACAGTTGCCCTGGCACTCAGCGTCCACGCTCTTCTCCACCCACACTTCCGGCGGCGAAGCAAATGAACTCTCTATGTAAAAGAAATTGTCGGCCCATCTCGACAGGCTGAGATCAAGGGTACCGTCTCCAAGCTTCGCAGGCGCAGTGAAGTCTTCAACGATTCTTAGGACTTCTGAGGAACCGGGTTTTTGCATGATGGTGCTGAGGCGGCTGGAACCGCCAACTATTTCGGTAAATTCAATCTCGCCGGGGATCCTCCAGTAAATCCACGCGGCGGTGGAGGTTCGCCCCATGGTTAAGTTGACTGGCGTTCCACCTCCTGCTGCAACGACATACACGTCGCCGCCGGTCACGCCCTGATCGGACATCAAACCCCCGATGAAGGCGATTGACTTGCCATCTGGCGACCAGCGGGGCACGGCGATCTGCAGGCCATGAAGTGGGCCGAGGGTGTTGGCGGGGTCGAGGATGGAGGTTGGCTTGTCGCTGACGATAGGTTGGGTGTAAAGCTGGGCGACCCACCAGTTATTCTCTCCGGGTGGAGGCGCCGCAATGTAGGCTAGCTCTTGCGAACCGGGCGACCAGTCGAATTCGTAGGTGTAGAGGCTGGCAGGTGTGATCTGGCGGACCTGCCCGCTGGCTATATCGGCCTCGGCCACCCGTTTAATTTCAAGGCCCTCCTCGCCAATGACTCCAGCAGGCGGTTTCTCGGCGGCGAGCGGACTCGCGCGGCGAGTGGCTCCTTCGACGTAGAGGAATCCAAGTTCTTTGCCATCAGGCGAGAAGGCCGGCGCTTCCGGGATCCCGGGAAGATGAGTCAGGCGTCGAATCTTGGGTTTGTTGCCCATTTCGGCCAGATAGAAGTCAGCCTGCGTTTTATTCTCCCCAGCACTCTGACAATCCGAGAGGAAGGCCAGCGTCTTCGAATCTGGCGACCAGGCGAGGCTGCCTTCCACGCAGAGTTCGCCCTTGCTTCCGGCGGTGATCCGGATCGGCTTCTCGGGCGAGGTTCGGGGTGCAACTTCAATCTCGCTGCCCGAGCGCTTGCCTTGTTCTTCTCCATCGACGACCCAGGCGATGCGCGCGCCGTCTGGCGAGATCGCCGTCTGATAGAGGTTGCGCACTTTGCCCAGATTGTCGATCAGGCTATCGATGCGGGGATCGCGCCGGGCGTTCAGGTTCTGCGCCTTCAAGTTCACGGTACAAACAGCGCTAAGGACTAAGGCGGTGCAGACAAGGACTTTACGGGCGATAGTAGGCATTGATGAGCATGGTAGCAGCGATGGCTTTGTTCGTGTCTTCCGCCACGGCCTGCCATAGGCCATACAAGCGATGCCCATACTTCGCGAGACCAGCTCTGCAGGAGTTCTCCACTCCCCATCCTCCACTTTGAAGGGTGTCTTGACCGGGGAGTTGCGAATTGATATCTTTAAGAAGTTCCGCGAGACAGCTCTTGCCGGATATTTTCGGGCGAGAGCGTTTGTTTGTGTCCGCAGAAAGCCTCAATCTGATCTATACTTATTTGAGGCAGTTGCTTTGCCGTTTTAGAGCAATTGCTGAGGCTATAGATCGTTGTAGTGCCTCTCTGGGCCTTCCCTTCCGATCTCTGCAGGTTAGAGACACAAGGCGAATCGCATTGGAGTCTGCGCTACCTGCCACCTTGGTGGGCTATGCAGACCGGAACCACCGAAACGGAGTTGGCCTTCCCAGGCCTCTTTCACTTGAAGGAACCGGGAAGCGCTCAGCCACCGTCGTGGTTTGAGTCAACGGGTTATGTAAGGCTACTGCACGCGGGGACGGGTTGCGGGCGGTAGAAGTGAGTTGGGCATTCAGAGTAGATCGCGGGCGGCTTGCGCGATCATCTGATGCCTGTGTGAAATGCGTGGGTTTTGCAGCTTTGAGGAGTCAGGTTTGCCGACATTTAGTCAATTAGTCCGGAAGGGCCGCACTGCGCCGAGATATAAGACGGCCAGCCCGGCATTGCAGGGTTCGCCGCAACGGCGTGGAGTTTGTACGCGCGTCTACACCCAGACCCCGAAAAAGCCGAACTCGGCGTTGCGCAAAGTTGCGCGCGTCAAGCTCACCAACGGGATCGAAGTGACCACCTACATCCCAGGCATCGGCCACAATCTGCAGGAGCACTCGATCGTCCTCATTCGCGGCGGTCGTGTGAAGGACCTGCCGGGGGTTCGCTACCACGTGGTGCGCGGAACACTCGATTCGGTCGGCGTAGCCAACCGCAAGCAGAGCCGGTCGAAGTACGGCGCTAAGCGCCCCAAGGCCGCCGCTAAGTAAGGACCAGGGACTCGCCGTCCAGGCGTACGCGCCCATGGCGCAAAAGTCTGGACGAATCAATTGAGCAAGTGAAGTTATTGAGATAAGGGAACTATGCCGAGAAAAGGTCATATCGCGAAACGGGAAGTCGCAGCCGACCCCGTGTACAACTCGACGCTGGTGACGAAGTTTGTCAACTCGATGATGTGGGGCGGCAAGAAGTCGACCGCGCAAAACATCTTTTATGAGGCAATGACGAACCTCGAATCCCGCGGCGGCGATGAAGCGCTGAAGCTCTTCAAGAAAGCGGTTGAGAACTGCAAGCCGCTGCTCGAAGTGAAGTCGCGCCGGGTTGGTGGCGCGAACTATCAGGTGCCGATCGAAGTGAATCCGGAACGGCGCACTTCGCTCGCGATCCGCTGGCTGGTGAACTATGGCCGGGCGCGCGGCGAAAAGGGCATGGTCGACAAGTTGACCAACGAGCTGCTTGACGCAGCTAACGGCCGCGGAGCCGCGATGAAGAAGAAGGAAGACATTCATCGTATGGCCGAGGCGAACAAGGCGTTCGCGCATTATCGGTGGTAAAGAGAAGTTTCCATAGCAAGAAAGCTTTTCAGTGACAGTTGTCAGTCCGTAAATTAGGACAAGCTCGCCGGAAGCTGGCGGGTCAAGCAGGGTAAGCAAAGGCAGGCCATGGCCTGCGAGAGTGAGAGATTCAAGTGCCGCGTCAAGTACCTCTAAATCGTTGCCGGAATATCGGAATCATGGCGCACATCGACGCCGGGAAGACGACGACCACCGAGCGCATCCTGTTCTATACCGGGATCACGCACCGGATCGGCGAAGTGCATGAAGGCACGGCAACCATGGATTACATGGAGCAGGAGCAGGAGCGCGGCATCACGATCACCTCCGCCGCAACCACCTGCACCTGGAAAGACATTCGTATCAACATCATTGATACCCCGGGCCACGTTGACTTTACCGCTGAGGTCGAGCGGTCGCTACGGGTGCTCGATGGCGCAGTCGCCTTGTTCGACTCCGTCTCGGGTGTGCAGCCGCAGTCGGAGACGGTGTGGCGGCAGGGTGATAAGTACAAGGTCCCCCGGATCTGCTTTGTCAACAAGATGGACAAGGCCGGCGCTGATTTCGAGCACGTGATTGAAACCATCCGCAAGCGGCTGGGCGCGCGTCCAGTTGCCATCCAGATTCCGATTGGCGCCGAGGCCAACTTTAAGGGCGTCATCGATCTGATCGAGATGAAGGCGATCCTGTGGCACGACGAGACCATGGGCGCGCAGTACGATGTTGAAGAGATTCCCGAGAACCTGCTCAAGAAGGCGGAAGCCTTCCGCATGCAGCTGGTTGAGTCAGTCGCCGAGAACGATGACGACATGCTGCACAAGTTCCTCGAAGGCGAGACCCCGACGGCGGCCGAGTTAAAGAAAGCCCTACGCGGCGCGACCATTGCGATGAAGGTCTTCCCGGTACTCTGCGGGACCGCCTTCAAGAACAAGGGTGTGCAGACTCTGCTTGATGCGGTGGTCGACTATCTGCCGAGCCCGCTCGACGTGCCCCCGGTGGTTGGTATCGATCCTGATGATCCCGAAAAGCAGGTGATTCGCGAAGCCAAGGACGATGCGCCGTTTTCGGCGCTCGGCTTTAAGCTGATCAACGATCCCTTCGGCAAGCTCGGTTTCATCCGCGTCTATTCGGGCCATTTGAAAACCGGCGACACCGTGCTCAATCCGCGTACCGGCAAGACCGAACGGATCGGGCGTCTGGTCAAGATGCACGCCAATAAGCGCGAAGACATCACCGAGATCTATGCCGGCGACATCTGCGCCTGTGTTGGTTTGAAGGAATTGAAGACCGGTGACACCCTCTGCACTCCGAATGATCCGGTGGCGTTGAGCGCTATCAAATTCCCGGACACGGTCATCTCGGTCGCCATTGAGCCGAAGACCAAGGCTGACCAGGAGAAGATGGGAATGGCGCTGGCTAAGCTGGCCGATGAAGATCCGACCTTCAAGGTCCGTACCGATGAAGAGTCTGGGCAGACGATCATCAGCGGCATGGGCGAGTTGCATCTTGAGATCCTGGTCGATCGCATGAAGCGCGAGCACAAGGTCGAAGCCAATGTCGGCGAGCCCCGTGTCGCCTTCCGGGAGACCATCCGCAAGATCGCCGAGGCGGAAGGCAAGTACATCCGCCAGACCGGTGGTTCGGGCAACTACGGACACGTCAAGATTCGTCTGGAGCCGAACGAGCCAGGCAAGGGATTCGAGTTTATCAACGAGATCAAGGGCGGCGTGGTTCCGAAGGAGTACATCAAGCCGACCGAGCAGGGAATCCGCGAAGCGTTGCATGCCGGGGTGCTTGCGGGCTACGAGCTGGTCGACTTCAAGGCCGTACTTTATGACGGCAGCTACCACGACGTCGACTCGAACGAAATGGCGTTCAAGATCGCCGGTTCGATGGCCTTTAAGGAAGCCGCGAAGAAGGCCAGTCCGGTGCTGCTCGAACCGATGATGGCCGTCGAAGTGACTGTTCCTGAAGAACACATGGGCACGATCATCGGCGATATCAACTCCCGGCGCGGGCGTATTGAGGGCATGGAGCATCTCGGTGGTTCGCAGGTGATCAAGGCAATGGTGCCGCTCAAGGAGATGTTCGGATACGTCAACGATATCCGCTCATCGACCCAGGGACGCGCCTCCTACAGCATGCAATTCGCCCACTATGAAGAGGCGCCGCGGATGATCTCGGACGAAATCATTGGCCGGAGCCAGGGTAAGTAAGTTCAGGTTGGTCAAGCTCAGCCTGCATCCGCAGCGGCTTGGTGAATAGAAACGCAGCAGCTTAAGTGTCAGTAGAGGAATAAAGGGGACGAGATGGCGAAGGAGAAGTTTGACCGTTCGAAGCCGCATGTGAATGTTGGGACGATCGGGCACATTGATCATGGCAAGACGACGTTGACGGCGGCGATCACGAAGGTGTTGTCGAAGCACAACCCGAACATCAAGTTTCGTTCGTTCGACACGATTGACAATGCTCCGGAAGAGCGGGAGCGCGGTATCACGATTGCCACGGCGCACGTGGAGTATGAGACGCCCAACCGGCATTATGCGCACGTCGATTGCCCGGGCCACGCTGATTACATCAAGAACATGATCACCGGCGCGGCGCAGATGGATGGCGGGATTCTGGTGGTTGCGGCGACCGATGGTCCGATGCCGCAGACCAAGGAGCACGTGCTGTTGGCACGCCAGGTTGGCGTTCCTTCGCTGGTGGTGTTCTTGAACAAGTGCGATGCGGTCGATGATCCTGAATTGATTGACCTGGTCGAGATGGAAGTTCGCGAGCTCTTGTCGAAGTACGATTTTCCGGGCGACGATGTGCCGGTGATTCGCGGTTCGGCTCTGGGCGGCTTGAACGGCGAGCCGGAGTGGGAAGCGAAGATCGATGAGCTGATGGACGCGGTCGACAAGTACGTGCCGCTACCGGCGCGGGCGATCGACCAGCCGTTCCTGATGCCGATCGAAGACATCTTTTCGATCTCGGGACGCGGCACGGTGGTGACCGGGCGTATCGAGCGCGGCAAGGTGAAGGTGGGCGAAGAGGCTGAGATTGTCGGCTTCCGCGACACTCGCAAGACGGTTGTGACCGGCGTCGAGATGTTCAAGAAGCAGCTCGATGAGGGTCTGGCGGGCGACAATGCCGGACTGCTGTTGCGCGGCATTGCCAAGGAAGATGTCGAGCGCGGCATGGTGCTGGCGAAGCCCGGATCGATCAAGCCGCACACCCAGTTCAAGGGCGAGATTTATGTCTTGTCGAAGGAAGAAGGCGGTCGGCATACTCCGTTCTTTAACGGCTATCGTCCGCAGTTCTACTTCCGCACCACCGACGTGACCGGAACGGCGAAGCTGCCGGAGGGCACGGAGATGGTGATGCCGGGGGACAATGTGCAGCTTGAGATTACGCTGCATACGCCGGTGGCGATGGAGAAGGGCCTGCGCTTCGCAATTCGCGAAGGCGGCCGCACGGTCGGCGCCGGGACGATCTCGGAAATTATCAAGTAACAGCGCCACACTGCGTGTGGCAAGCGGTTCAGCGAATGCATAGCAGCAAGTCAGCGGAGGAAGCAAAGTTCGCTGGCTTGCTGGGCGAACCAAGTGAGCCGCTGACTCGCTAAGAAGATCGCGAAGCGAGCTTCGCTTAAAGGAAGATTGACATGGTAGGACAAAGAATCAGGATCCGGCTCAAGGCTTACGACTATCGTGTGCTCGATACTTCGACGGGCGAGATCGTAGACACCGCCAAGCGGACCGGGGCGCAGGTGGCGGGGCCGATTCCGTTGCCGACGATCAAGAATAAGTATTGCGTGCTCCGTTCGCCGCATGTCGATAAAAAGTCGCGGGAACAGTTCGAGATTCGTACCCACAAACGGCTCATCGACATTCTCGAGCCCACTCAGCAAACCGTGGACGCGCTGATGAAGCTCGATCTGCCGGCTGGCGTGGACGTCGAGATTAAGGCATTCGAGAAGTAGGATTGCGGTCCAGGCGAACGTGCCTATGGTACGGACGCTGACCTGGGAAGTTGATAGCACTTAGACCCCGGCAGTGCCTGCAACCGCGGGCATGATGAGGAGGAGAGACGATGGCAGTTACAGGAATTCTAGGCAAGAAGATCGGGATGACGCAGGTATTTGACGAACGGGGAGAAGTGCACCCCATCACCGTCCTGCAGGCCGGCCCTTGCGTGATCACGCAGTTGAAGACCCTGGCCAAGGATGGTTACGATTCGGCGCAGATCGGCCTGGTCGAGTTCGTCAAGGGCTCCAAGGTGAATAAGGCGCAGGCAGGGCACTTCGCGAAGAACAACGTTCCTCCTGTCAAGCTGCTCAAGGAAGTTCCGGTAGAGGTTCTAGCCACTACGGGCGAGGTCGTTCAGGACGCTGAGGATGGCAATGGCGCAGGCAACGGCAAGATGAAAGCCGGAGACAAGGTCCTGGTCGACATCTTCTCCGATGACAAATATGTCGACGTGAGCGGCACCAGCAAGGGACGCGGATTTGCGGGCGTCATTCGCCGGCATGGTTTCGGCGGCGGCCCGAAGTCCCATGGGCACATGTTCCAGGTGCAAGGTTCAATCGGCGCTTCGTCCTTTCCGTCGCGTGTCTTCCCCGGTCAGAGAATGCCGGGGCATATGGGTGCGGCCAGCGTGACCGTCCGCAACCTGCGCATACGCGGCATTGACCTGGACGAGAACTTGTTGATGGTTGAGGGCGCGGTTCCCGGTCCTCGCGATGGCTATGTGCTGATCTCAAAGTCGAAGGCTCCTCCTCGCGAGCGCCGTGGCTTCGGCGGTTCGGGCACAGTCGATCCATTGAAGGCATCGAAGAAGGCTTCAGGCGGCAAGGCCCCGGCCAAGGGCGGCGCCAAGAAGAAGTAGGGCTGGCCGTCCAGGCACAAGCACATCGTTGCAACGGAATGATTTTCAGCTAATGGCGAGAGGCCGATTTTGGCCTTCGAAAGAGAAGAAGATGGCGAACTTAGACGTAATAGATCTCGGCGGACAAAAGGTAGGCTCGATAGAGCTGGCCGAAGAGGTCTTTGGTCCGAGCCAGGCGAACGAGGCACTCCTTTGGGAGGCGGTCAAGCACTATCGTGCCGCTCTTCGCCAGGGGACAGCCGCGACCAAGAACAAGAAGTTGGTCTCCGGCGCTGGCAAGAAGCTTTGGAAGCAAAAGGGTACTGGGCGCGCGCGAGTCGGCTCAATCCGCTCCCCGCTCTGGCGGCACGGCGGAACGGTGCACGGACCGCAGCCGCGTTCTTACGACTACGCTTTTCCGCGCAAGAAGGTGCTTGGCGCGTTGCGCGCCGCGCTGGCCGCCAAGCTGGCCGATGGCAAGCTGACCGTCGTCGAGAGCCTGGAGCTGAATGAGCCGAAGTCAAAACTTTACCGCGCGGCGCTCGACAAGCTCGAAGCCAAGCGTACGACGTTGCTGGTAGAGAGCGGACAGGCGCTCAGCGAGAAGCTCTACCTGGGTTCGCGCAACTTAAAGAATGTTGAACTGGTGCTGACAACGGAAGTTCATCCCTACGATCTTCTTCGCTATGAGCGCGCGATCTTCTCCCGCTCGGCGATAGAGAAGCTCCAGGAATCTTTGAAGAAGACGGTCTCCAAGCGTCGCCTCGCGGCCGCGCAGACCCAACCGGAGGTAGCGTAAATGGCTACGACCTATACGACGATTCGCCGCCCGTTGATTACCGAGAAGGGGCTGGGCGTCAAAGAAACTGAAGGCACGCTGGTCTTTGAGGTCGCCGCGGATGCCACCAAGACCTCGGTGAAACAGGCAGTCGAGGTGCTCTTTAAGGTGAAGGTCGCGGCGGTGCGTACCGCCAATTATGCCGGTAAGGAACGGCGGCGGGGTAAGTTTTCCGGCTTTCGTCCAGACTGGAAAAAGGCCTATGTTCGCCTGAGGGCCGGCGAGAAAATGCCGGAATACGTGAACAGTCTCTAGGTCGAAGATTTAGAGATCGGACGAAGCAGTAAGGCAGTGGGAGGAACGCTCTCCCGTTCTGCGAACAGGATTACGGGCGGTTGAGTTCGAACCGCCAACTAAGTTGGGCAAGGAATTTAGCGATGCCAATCAAGACATACCGACCGACAACACCGACGCTTCGTTTTAAGACGACGCTGGTCAATGACGACTTGACGACAGACAAGCCGTACAAGCCGCTGTTGGCAGTCAAGCAGCGCACCGGCGGCCGTGCCAATACCGGCCGGATCGCGGTTCGCCATCATGGCGGCGGCCATAAGCAGAAGTTGCGGTTAATCGACTTCAAACGGGACAAGTACGGGATCCCCGGGAAGGTCGCGACGATCGAGTACGATCCGAACCGTTCCTCCCGCATCGCTTTGATCAGTTATGCGGACGGAGAGAAGCGCTACATCCTGCAGCCGGTCGGCCTGAAGGTCGGACAAGTGATTACCAGCGGGCCTGAGGCGGATATCCTCATCGGCAACGCGTTGCCACTCAAGAATATTCCCGCCGGTACGACGGTGCATAACGTCGAGCTGCGGCCCGGGAAGGGCGCCCAGATGGTGCGCTCGGCTGGATCTTCCGCGCAGCTGGTTGCCAAAGAAGGCGATTACGCGCTCTTGAAGCTGCCTTCCGGGGAGACTCGCAAGGTGTTGGTTGAATGCATGGCGACGATCGGCCAAGTGGGCAATACCGATCACGAGAATGTCTCGATCGGCAAGGCGGGACGTAATCGCTGGAAGGGCATTCGTCCGGCAAACCGCGGCGTTTCGATGAATCCGGTCGACCATCCGCACGGTGGTGGTGAGGGCAAGACTTCGGGCGGCCGGCATCCGGTCACCCCATGGGGTCAGCCGACGCGTGGTTACAAGACTCGAAACAACAAGCGGACGGACGCGTTCATCGTGAGCCGGGCCAAGAAGTAGGAGCGATTAGCAGATGGCACGTTCGACAAAGAAGGGTCCATTCATCGATACCCACCTCACGGTAAAGATCGAGGCGTTGAATCAGGCGAATGACAAGAAAGTAGTGCGCACCTGGTCACGGCGTTCGACGATCCACCCGGACTTCGTGGGCCACACGATTGCTGTTCATAACGGCAAGAAGTTTATTCCGGTCTATGTGACTGAGAATATGGTCGGTCACAAGCTCGGCGAGTTTTCAGCCACGCGCACGTTCAAGGGCCACTCAGCCAAGGCTTCGGAGTCGTCGGCCAAGCCCCGGTAGTTTTCGATTTTTCGAAGTTTGAGAAGGTAAGCCATGCAATTGGATACGAGAGAGTTTCGGGCCGAGGCCAAGTTCCAGCGAGTGTCGCCCCAGAAGGCGCGCCTGGTGCTGGAGTTGATCAAGGGCCGCCGGGTAGAAGACGCCATTAACACGGTAATGTTCACCAAGAAGGGTGTCGCTCCGCTGGTCGAGAAGGTGTTGCGTTCGGCGGTGCAGAATGCCAACTATCTGAGTGAAGAGCAGGGTCTCGATGTCGATGTCGACAACCTTTATGTGAAGACCGCTCTGGCCAATGACGGTCCCCGGATGAAGCGGATTCGGCCTGCTCCGATGGGCCGTGCCTATCGCTATCAGCGCCGCTTGTCGCACATCGTGATCTCGGTCGCAGAGCGAAAGACCCTCGGCCTGGTTGAAACCGTAGGCGAGAGCGATGCGCCTACAGCCAAGAAGAGGCTCACCAGGAAGCCGGCCAAGAAAACCGTGACCCGGAGTGGTGCCGCCAAAGGCAAGAACTGGAACAAGAAGGCGACATCGGGCAAGTAAGTCAGGCGACGCCAGAACTACAGTCGCAACCGGGCCGAGTTGGCCCACGAAGTAGACGGACAAGGATCAAAGAGGAAACTATGGGACAGAAAGTCCACCCTTACGGATTTCGGCTCGGAGTGAACAAGCCGTGGAAGTCGCGCTGGTTCGTCGAGCGCGATTACGACAAGCTGCTGGTCGAGGACGTTCATCTGAAGCGCGAGCTGAAGGAGAAACTCAAGGCCGCCGGAGTGAGCTCGGTCGAGATCGAGCGCCCCGGCAACAAGCTGCGCCTGATCATTCGCACTGCGCGCCCCGGCATCGTGATCGGGCGCAAGGGCGCGGAGATCGACAAACTGAAGCTCGAGTTGCAGAAGCGGACCAACCGGGACGTTTTCATCGATATTCTCGAAGTGAATAAACCGGAGCTCGACGCCCAGCTGGTCTCCGAAAACATTGCTTTGCAGCTCGAAAAGCGGGTCGGCTTTCGCCGCGCCATGCGCAAGTCGGTGGATTCGGCGCTGCGCTTCGGCTGCAAGGGCATCAAGGTCCGGGTCTCGGGCCGCTTGAACGGGAATGAGATCGCCCGCTCTGAGTGGTATCTGCAGGGCCGCTTGCCGCTGCACACGCTGCGCGCTGACATCGATTACGGCTTTTCCGAGGCGCATACGACTTACGGCATCATCGGCGTCAAGACCTGGATCTATCGCGGCGATATCTACGAACAAAAGCGCCGTCAGCCGCAGCCGGTAGGTACCTCGGTATTTTAGGACTCTCCGTCACCCGCGGGTTCGAAGCTTGTGGGGCGGAGTTGAACCAAAGGGTTGAACCGACTAGTTGAAAGCTAGCGGCTAAAAGTTAAAGGCTGGTTTCGTTATGTTGATGCCAAAGAAAGTGAAGTTCCGCAAGCAGCAGCGCGGACGAATGACGGGTAAGGCGTGGCGCGGTTCGGAGTTGTCGTTTGGCGACTTCGGCCTCAAGGTCATGGAGTGTGGGTATATTACTGACCGCCAGATAGAGGCCAGCCGTATTGCGATGACCCGGTTTATCAAGCGTGGTGGCAAGATTTGGCTGCGGGTCTTCCCGGACAAACCGGTCACCAAGAAGCCGGCCGAAACCCGTATGGGTAAGGGTAAGGGCGCGCCCGATCATTGGGTCGCCGTCTGCCGCCCGGGCAAACTGCTCTTCGAGATGGAGGGCGTGTCGTCCGAGATGGCGCAAGAGGCGATGCGGCTCGCGGCCCACAAGCTTCCCTTGAAGACGAAGTTCGTGCAGCGTCATGATGCCAAGGTCGTTGCCGCGGCCAAGTAAGACGAGTGGTTCCGAGTAGTCGAGAAGTCAACGAGAGAGATACGAGATGGAAACCGAAAAGATCCGCAATCTGAGCGATGGGGAGTTGGTCGAGCAAGAGCGTCAAGCCGCCGAGCAGCTCTTCCGTCTGCGCTTTCAGATGAAACTGGGGCAGAACGAGGGTGTCAAGAAGGTTCGCGAGCTGCGCAAAGACGTGGCCCGCATCAAGACCATCGCCCGCGAACGCGCGTTGGGGTTGCACGGCGCCACGCCAAAGAGTGAACCCTCCTTGCCGCCGGCCAAGAGCAAGAAATCGAAGAAGGAGGCTCGCTAAGTTATGTCCGAAGAAAATGCAGGCACAGTCGCCACCAGCGCTGCCGCTCCTACCGAGAAGCAGGCCCGTCGCAACGAGAAGGTTGGCCAGGTCGTCTCGACCAAGATGCAGAAGACGATCGTCGTCGAGATCGAGATGCGCAAGGCCCATCCAAAGTACAAGCGCGTCATGAAGACCAACAAGAAGTTTTACGCGCACGACGAGCAGAACTCAGCCCGGGTTGGCGATATGGTCCGGATTCGAGAGACCCGCCCGTTGAGCAAGTTGAAGCGTTGGCAGTTGGAAGAGATTGTTCGGCGTTCCGCGCTGGCCCAGGCCGAAGATGCGGCCGCTGCGGCAAAGTTGGCTTAGCGATCGTTGCGGTAGGGTATAGGTTTCTGCGGTAACGCTGGCCAATAAGACCGGCGGTAGAGGGAGACGAAGATGGCAGTACAGATGAGGACCATGCTCGCGGTAGCCGATAACTCCGGCGCACGCAAGCTGCAAGTAATCCTTCCGCTGGGTGGGTCAAGCGGCAAGAAGGCCGGTCTTGGCGATGTAGTCACGGCGGCGGTGAAGGAAGCCTCTCCCGACGGGCAGGTCAAGAAGGGCAAAGTGGTGAAGGCCGTCATCGTCCGGACCCACAAAGAATATCGCCGCCGGGACGGGACCTACATCCGCTTCGACGAGAATGCCGCGGTGCTGATCAACGATGCCGGCGAGCCGGTAGGCACCCGCGTCTTCGGACCGGTGGCCCGTGAGCTCCGCGAAAAGAAGTTTTTGAAGATTGTTTCGCTCGCGCCGGAAGTCATCTAGGCCGCGCCGCAAGTGATCTAGCTTCGACGGATCCCGCTCTAGCAGCGGACCAGAGTAAAGGAAGAGTGATGCCGAGTTTGAATATACAGCGCAATGATCGGGTCCAGGTGATCGCAGGCAGCGACCGGGGGAAGCAGGGCCGTGTCCTGCGCGTCATTCCGGACAGCAACAAGGTGTTGGTCGAGCACGTTCACATCGTGAAGAAGAACGTTCGCCCGAATCCTCAGAAGAACATCAAAGGCGGCATCGCCGAGCAGGAGGCGGCTGTCCACGTCTCAAACGTTATGTTGATTTGCCCTAACTGCGGGCCGTCGCGAGTTGGACACAAGTTCGAGGGCGACAAGAAGGTTCGGGTCTGCAAGAAGTGCGATCAGGTCATTGAGACCAAGGGCAAAAAGAAGTAGGCCTGGCGCGGTCGCGAATAGGCGGCCTTGAGCACTCGACGTAGGGCTTGAGCACTTGACGTAATAGATGAATGCTTCACGCAACGGTAAAGGGCGAGTTCGGCCGAATCCGAGACCGTGAGAATGGAAGAGACAAGATGGCAGCGAGATTGAAAGAGAAGTATTTGAAGGAACTCAAGCCAGCGCTCCAGAAGGAGCTTGGTTTGGACAACCCCATGGCGGTGCCAAGACTCGAGAAGATCGTCGTCAATATGGGGCTTGGAGAGGCCACCCAGAACGCCAAGATGCTGGATCCGTTGGTGAACGACCTTGCACTGATTACCGGACAAAAGCCAGTAACCACCCGGGCGAAGAAGTCAATCGCCGCCTTCAAGCTGCGCGAAGGGATGCCGATCGGCGCTATGGTCACCTTGCGCGGAGACACGATGTACGAGTTTCTCGATCGCCTGGTTTCTGTGGCTCTGCCCCGCGTCAGAGATTTCAAGGGCGTCTCGACCAAGAGCTTCGATGGCCGAGGAAACTACACGATCGGCGTGCGGGACCAGCTGATCTTCGCCGAGATCGATTACTCCAAGGTGGATAAATTGAAGGGGATGAATATCACGATTGTGACCTCCGCCCCCGATGATAACTCGGCACGCGCCCTGCTACGGCAATTCGGCATTCCCTTTAGGGCGGCTGCGTAGCCAAAGCGTTTTACCGGGGCTACGTCGTATTTTGAACTAGGCGGAAACGCTGCAACTTTAGTTAAGAGGAAGCATGTCAACTACAGCGAAGAGGGTGAAGGACGCTCGTAAACCCAAGTTTTCATCGCGCCAGCATAACCGCTGCAAGCTTTGCGGCCGGCCGCGCGCATATATGCGCAAATTTGGATTGTGCCGCCTGTGCTTCCGGCAGCTGGCCTTGCGCGGCGATATTCCAGGCGTGACCAAGTCGTCCTGGTAGTGGTATCAGCGGTCCTGTATTAGGCGCCGCGGTTTGCACCATAGCGGTGCCAAAGACATTCCTGCTGGTTCTCCGTGCAAGCGAGCGCGGAGCGAACGAGGGATGAAGGAGAGACGATGAGTTTGACCGATCCAGTAGCAGATTTTCTGACCCGCATTCGCAACTCGATACGCGCCCGTCACCAGAAGCTCGATGTTCCCGCCTCGAAGCTCAAGACGGAGATAGCTCGCATCCTTAAAGAGGAGGGCTATATCGCCAACTACAAAGCAGCCGAGGAAGACGGACGGGCAGTACTTCGGGTCTATCTGAAGTATGGCGCGAACAACGAAGCAGCAATCCGCGATCTTGCCCGGGTCTCGCGTCCCGGATGCCGCGTCTATGTGGGCCGGGATGAGATTAAGCGTGTCCAAGGTGGTCTCGGAATCAGCATCATGACCACCCCGCGTGGCGTGATGACCGGCAGGCAGGCAAGGCGCGAGCGCGTAGGCGGCGAGATCCTCTGCGAAGTCTGGTGAGGACTAGCCGTCCAGGCGCACCGGCCTTCGGCGCAGTTGTTACTTAGTTTGGGATTGACGTGGCGGATAGCCACGGGCTGCAGTGGAACGAAGAGGTTGAAGCAAACGACCTCCGGGACTCGCAAGCCATGAAGGATTGAACTATGTCGCGTATAGGAAAGAAGCCGATTCCGTTGCCTGCCGGTGTCAAGTACGCCGTGCACGGAAACCTGATTGTGGTAGAAGGGCCGAAGGGCAAGGTCGAACAGCCTATTCCGATGGGCATCAAGCTCGAGACGAAAGATGGTTTCGTTTTGGCATCTCGGGATAACGATTCGCAGGCGGCCATTCACGGTCTGACCCGGGCTCTGGTATCGAACGCCATCGAAGGCGTGACCAAAGGCTGGTCGAAGGACCTCGACATCGTTGGGATTGGCTATCGTGTCGAGTTAAAGGGTAAGAACACCGTCGTCTTTACGCTCGGCTACTCGCATCCGATTGAGTTTGTTTTGCCGACCGGCATTACCGCCGTCATCGATCCGAAGCAGACCCGCATCACGGTAAGCGGCATAGATCGGCAGAAGGTCGGCCAGGTCGCGGCTGACATGCGTTCGCTGCGCAAGCCCGATCCTTACAAGAATAAGGGCGTGCGCTATGCCGACGAAAAGCTGAAGAAGAAGGTTGGCAAGACCGGTGCGAAGTAAGTAAGCGCCTGAGTCTAGGATTACCAGGCTAGACCGAACGGTGCCGTAGGGCGGCTCCGCTTTTAGGAAGGAAGACAAGAGAATGATTCCGCAGAGAAAAAGAAATGCGATCCGGCAGCGTGTGCACGACCGCATCCGGGCAAAGTTGGAGGGGACGACAGAACGTCCCCGACTGAACGTCTATCGGTCATTGAACCATATCTATGTGCAGGTCATCGATGACTCTCAGGGTGTAACCCTGGTTTCGGCATCGACGGTGCAGGCCAAGATCAAGACCGGCGGCAATGTCGCGGCTGCCAAGGAAGTCGGCAAGCTGGTCGCTGAGCGGGCGCAGGAGAAGGGCATTAAGAAGGTCGTCTTTGATCGGGGCGGCTACTTATATCATGGTCGAATCAAGGCGCTGGCCGATGCGGCCCGAGAGTCGGGATTAGAGTTTTAGTTATCGGGTTCGGCGCGGCGGGTGCCGGCCAGAAGGAATCAGGAAGCGAATGGCAATGCTTAAGAAAAAATTGGATGCCGGGCAATATAACCTGAAGGACCAGGTTGTCGCCATCAATCGTGTGACCAAGGTGGTCAAGGGCGGCAAAAATATGTCGTTCGCCGCGCTGGTCGTGATCGGCGATCCGTCGGCAGGGGTCGTCGGCTATGGATCCGGCAAGGCGAAGGAGGTCCCGCAGGCGATCCGCAAGGGTATCGAATCGGCGAAGAAGAACCTCCATCATGTCAACCTGACCGAGTCGACCATTCCCCACCAGGTGCTCGGACGCTATGGTTCAGGACAAGTGCTGTTGAAGCCGGCTCCCGATGGTACCGGTGTGATCGCGGGCGGCGCGGTCCGCGCCGTGATGACCTCGGCAGGCGTACAAAACGTACTTACCAAGAGCCTGGGGAGCGCCAATCCGCATAACGTGATCAAGGCGACCTTTGATGCCCTGATTCAGCTGCGCAATAAAGCCGATGTGGCGGCGATGCGCGGCAAGACAGTTGAGGAGCTATAGTCATGGCAGAGACGCCAGCAAAGGCAATGCTGAAGATCCAATATTTCCGTTCGATGATCTGCACTCCGGTTAAACACAAGAGTGTCGTCAAGGGGCTCGGATTTACCAGGCTGAACCAGATCGTCGAGCGCGAAGATACCCCCTCGGTGCGCGGTATGGTTAAAAGGATCCCGCACCTTGTCCGGATAGTAGAATAGGACTATCTGTAAGCAGTCAGTAAGTGAGCTAGCCAGCAAGTTCGCGGCAGAAGAGTGCCGCCAAAATCAAGCGAGTCGGTTGGATGAAAAGCCAGCCGGCGTTGAGCGAGGAATACAATGCCGACAAATCTGTCGAATTTAAGAGCGCCGAAGAAGGCGAACAGTAATAAGAAACGCGTGGGCCGCGGTATGGGTTCGGGCATGGGCAAGACCTCTTCACGCGGACATAAGGGACAGCGTTCGCGTTCCGGTTCGCGTATGATGCGGGGCTTTGAAGGCGGCCAGATGCCGCTTCACCGCCGTCTGCCTAAGCGTGGATTCACCAATATCTTCCGCACCGAATATACGGTTCTGAACCTTGACCGCATCGCCGAACTCGGCGAGCCCGAATTGACTGTCGAGAAGCTGGTTCAACATGGACTGCTGAAAAAGCGCAGTGAGCTGATCAAAGTCTTGGCGACCGGCGAATTGACTGCCGCCATTACCGTCTACGCGCACAAGTTTTCGAAGGCCGCGCAAGAGAAGATCGAGAAAGCCGGCGGTAAAGCCGTACTGATCGGTGAGATCGAAGTCTCGCCTGCTTAGTGGCCAAAGAGGTCCGGGGAAGTTCAAGATCGTAGCTGGAAGTGCCGATTTATGTTTGAGAAAATCGCAAATATCTTTAAGATCCCCGACCTCCGCAAACGGGTGTTATTCACCCTCGGGTTGCTGGCGGTTTACCGGCTAGGCAGCTTCATTTCAACTCCAGGGGTGAACCCGCAGGTGCTGGCGCAGTTCTTCAACCAGCAGGGCGGCAGCGCACTCGGGCTGGTGGACATGTTCAGCGGCGGCAACTTGCGCCGCCTGACCGTTTTTGCCCTCGGCATTATGCCGTACATCACCGCGTCGATCATCTTCCAGTTGCTGACGGTCGTCTATGAACCCCTGGCCAAGTTGCAGAAGGAAGGTGAGCTCGGGCGCCGCAAAATCACGCAGTGGACGCGTTATACCACCGTCATCCTGGCGATCTTCCAGTCCTTCGCCATTGCCGTTGCCCTGAACCGCGGTTCGGGCGGAGTTCCATTTGTCATCAATCCAGGCGCCGGTTTTATTTTGATGACAGTGCTGACTCTCACCACCGGCACGGCATTCATTATGTGGCTAGGCGAGCAGATCACCGACCGGGGCATCGGCAACGGCATGAGCCTGCTGATCTTTGCTGGCATTGTGGTCGGTCTACCGCGCGGGATTGCGGATCTGGTCGAGAAAGCGCGTACTCAGGCATTCGGACCATTCACCGTGCCCGCCTTGATCTTGCTGGTCGCTGCGATGGTGGCGATCGTGGCCTTCATTGTCTTTGTCGAGCGTAGCGAGCGCCGCATCCCGGTGCAGTACGCCAAGCGCATCGTAGGCCGCCGGTTGATGGGTGGCCAGTCGACCCACCTGCCGCTGAAGGTCAACTCTGGCGGCGTGATGCCAGTCATCTTCGCCGCCTCCGTTCTCTCCGCGCCCCTGCTCTTTGCGAACGTTGGCTTTGTTCGCAACAGCGGCTTTCTCACGAGGGTATTCGATGCGCTGCATCCGGGCGAGCCCTGGTATGAGCTGATCTACATCGGCGCAATCATTTTCTTTGCCTATTTCTATATTTCGATTGTCTTTCGCCCCGACGACATTGCTGACAACATGCGGAAGTACGGGGGATTCATTCCGGGCATCCGTCCCGGGAAGCGCACCTCCGACTTCATCAACGACGTGTTGACCCGCATCACCCTCGTCGGCGCAATTTACCTCATCATCATCTCCCTTGTCCCCCAGATCCTGATCAGCGGAATTCACCTGAATGATCTGTGGTTGATCGGGCCGTTCTTTGAGCGATTGCCAACCTGGGTCACGCACGGGCTCAACCTGAACTTCTATTTTGGAGGTACATCTCTGCTTATCGTGGTAGGCGTAGCCATGGATACAGCAAACCAGGTCGAGTCGCAATTGATCATGCGGCACTACGAAGGCTTTTCTCCGAAAAGTGGGCGGATACGCGGAAGGCGGGCGTGGTAGGTGGATACGCAGCTCACCGAAAGTGCGGTTGCGACCGCGTCCGGGACACCCTTTGTTCCCGGCCCCATCCTGCTGGTTGGACCTCCTGGAGTCGGTAAAGGGACCCAGGCCAAGGTCATCATGAGCGCCTGGCATGTTCCGCAGATCTCAACCGGCGACCTGCTCCGCGGCAACGTAAGCGCTGGAACGGAACTCGGTCTGCTGGCGAAGCAGGTCATGGGTCGAGGCGAGTTGGTCTCAGACGATCTGGTGAACCGGATGGTCGCCGTTCGTCTCCGCGAGCCTGACTGCGTTCAAGGTTTTGTCCTCGACGGTTTCCCCCGCACCATCGGGCAGGCCGCGTGGCTGGATACCTTTCTCGAGCGCGAGTGCCATACGCTGCCGGTGGTTGCCATTCAGTTGAAAGTCGATTACACTCATTTAGTGCGTCGAGTTACCGGTCGGCGCAATTGTCCAACCTGCGGAAGTATCTACAACGTCTACTTGCAGCCGCCGAAGACTGACGAGCTTTGCGATTTGGACGGCACTCCGCTGCAGCGGCGCTCAGACGACACCGAAGAAGTTTTCGCGGAGCGTCTTCGTAGTTACGAGGCGCAGACTGAACCGGTCGTTGCCCATTACCGCGCAATGAACCGGCTTGCTGATTTGGATGGAGATCAACCGGTAGATGCCGTGACTGCCGGAGTCCTAGCCGCAGTGAAGCGGTTAAGGGGCCGATAGAGCATGGCGATCATGATTAAAACGCTGCAGGAGATCGAGAAGATGCGCCGCAGCGGCGCGGTGGTTCGTGAGGTTCTGGATACGGTGCGCGGCGCGGTCAGGGCCGGTGCTACCACCCTGGATCTGGAAAAGGCAGCTGAGGCAAAGATTAAGGAACTGGGCGCGGTCGCTGCTTTTAAGGGCTATCGCGGTTATCCCTGCGTTCTCTGCACTTCGCTGAATGAAGAGGTCGTCCACGGTATCCCGTCAAAAAACCGGGTTCTGCGCGACGGAGACATTGTTTCAATCGATTGCGGCGTGGTCGTGGATGGATACTACGGTGACTCGGCAATCACAGTTGCTGTCGGCGAGCATGTCACTCCAGAGGTCAAGCGGCTGCTGGATGTGACCAAGGCGTCGCTTGAGAGTGCGATCGCGATCGTGAAGCCGGGAGCGACCCTTGGTGACATCGGTGCTGCCGTGCAGGAAGTTGTCGAGGCGGACGGCTTCAGCGTCGTCCGGGATTTTGTGGGCCATGGTATTGGCACCCACATGCACGAAGACCCGCAGGTTCCGAACTATGGGCGGCGGGGCCAGGGTACCAAGCTTCGTCAAGGAATGGTGCTGGCGATCGAGCCGATGGTCAATATTGGCGGGCCAGGCGTCCAGGTTTTGAAGGACGGTTGGACGGCAGTGACCGAGGATGGAAGTTTGAGCGCCCATTTTGAGCACACGGTGGCCGTGACTCAGCAGGGTGCAATGGTGTTGACGCAGTAGGTCGGGAGCCTTGCCTGCCGGATGAGCGCGGGCGGAAACAGGATAAGGTTTGTCGAAGGAAGATGCAATTGAAGTCATGGCGGTGGTCGTTGAAACCCTGCCGAATGCGATGTTCAAGGTGGAGCTCGAGAACAAGCACCAGGTGTTGGCGCATGTCTCTGGCAGGATGAGAAAAAACTTCATCCGTATCCTACCGGGCGACCGGGTGGCCATCGAGTTGAGTCCGTATGACCTAAATCGCGGACGGATCGTTTATCGCTATAAGTGAGTTGCAGGTCAGGAGCAGTAATGAAGGTTCGTGCATCGGTAAAGAAGATTTGTGATAAGTGCAAGGTCATTCACCGCCGCGGGGTGGTTCGTGTGATTTGCGAGAATGCCAAGCACAAACAGCGCCAGGGCTAATCTCCGGCGCCTCGTTTGTTGATGGTTCAACCAGGTGGGTCGAGCCGGAACGGCTGAAAGTAGCTGTCCGGCAGGGGCTAGTTAGCCGAAGTCAGGCTTGCGAAGAACCCCGACGCCTTCGAGAGAAGGCGGCGATCCACGAATCCGCCATTCCGAAGTCGGAAGGGCAATCCTCCTCGGCAGCAAGCTACCGGGGAGACATAGAAGAGGGTTAAGGTATGGCACGTGTTGCTGGAGTCGATCTGCCGCGTAATAAACAAGCGCGCATCGCACTCACTTACATTTTCGGGATTGGCAATCCTCGCGCCCTCCGCATCCTGACCGCTGCGAACGTTGATCCGTTCAAGAAGGTCCAGGATCTGGGTGAGGATGAGGTCAATCGCATCCGCCAGATTATCGAGGAAGAAGGCCAGGTCGAGGGCGACCTGCGCAAAGATATCTCGATGAACATCAAGCGGCTCATCGACATTCAGTCGTACCGTGGTCTTCGTCACCGCCGGAACTTGCCGACTCGTGGACAGCGCTCGCATACCAATGCGCGCACTCGCAAGGGTCCACGTAAGGGCACCATTACTGGCAAGAAGAAAGTGACGGGTAAATAACCATGGCCAAGCCAGCACAGAGCAGTGGCGGCAAGTCGGCCGCCGGCAAGAACAAGAAATTCAAGAAGCGCGAGCGCAAGAATGTTCCGTACGGTCTGGTCTACATTCAGGCGACGTTCAACAATACGATCGTGACCATTACCGACGGCCAGGGCAACACGTTGTCGTGGAAGAGCTCTGGATCGCTGGGCTTCCGCGGATCGCGAAAGGGAACTCCGTTCGCGGCCCAGCAAGCGGCGATCAATGCGGCCAACATGGCCCGCGATCATGGTCTGCGCTCGGTCGATGTCCGGGTCTCCGGGCCGGGTTCGGGGCGTGAATCCGCGGTACGTGCACTTGCAGCGGCAGGCCTCGATGTCCGCTCCATTCGCGACGTTACGCCGATCCCGCACAACGGCTGCCGGCCACCTAAGCGGAGACGTGTCTGATGCCGCTCGAGATGCGCACCCGCTGCGAACGCTGCGGAGCGCCTCTCGACTTGCGAAGTGAAGCTTTTATTTGTAGCTATGAATGTACTTTTTGTGCCGAGTGCGCCGCCAGCCTGAATGCCCGATGTACGAATTGTGGCGACCAACTGCTGCAGCGCCCGAAGCGACTAAATGAAGCGTGTGGATGCGGACGATAGCGTCAACATCAGCGACACGCTCAGTAGCAGGATAAGAACGTTGGACCGGGACGAAGGACGATCGATCCGCAAGGGTCGTGGCATCTGTAAACCGGTCGGCCTCTGAATAAGGAGATTTGAATTGGCACGTTATACCGGACCAGTCTGCCGCCTTTGCCGTCGCGAGGGCATGAAGCTTTTCCTGAAAGGGCCGAAGTGCTTTACCGACAAATGCCCGATCGAGAAGCGTAATTTCGCCCCCGGCCAGCACGGCCGCGATCGTAAAGCCAAAATCGTAGGTTACGGCTTGCAGCTTCGTGAGAAGCAGAAGGCAAAACGTATCTACTTCACCCTCGAAGGCCAGTTCCGCGCTTACTACGAGAAGGCATCGCGCACTCCCGGCGTGACCGGTGAACTGCTCTTGCAGCAGCTGGAGCGGCGTCTGGATAACGTCGCCTTCCGTCTCGGCTATGCCAGCTCGCGTCGCCAGGCGAGGCAGATCGTTCGCCATGGCCACGTTGAAGTGAATGGCCGCAAGGTGAATATTCCTTCGTATCAAGTGAACGTTGGCGACGAGATCAGGGTACGCGAGTCGAGCAAGAATCTGACCGTGGTCGAGGTGGCCCGCGAATTTGCCAGCCATCAACACTCTCCGGCCTGGCTGCAGATCGATGCGGCCAACCTTTCCGGCAAAATCGTCGCGCTGCCGAAGCGCGAAGATGTCAACCTGCCGGTGAACGAGCAGTTGATCGTCGAACTTTACAGCAAGTAAGTTGAAGCGTGGGAGCTGGCGTAACCTCCAGCTCCTACAAACGAAAGTGCAGTTCAATCTAACCTGGAGAAAACAGGCGCAGCCGTTGCAGAATGCTTCGCGACGATCGCTCGCGCAGGAGAAACGCTTATGTTGTGGAGAGGGTTCCAAAAGCCAAAACGTCTTGCAGTCGAAGCCGAAACACTCACCGAAAAGTACGGTAAGTTCAGTGCTCAGCCCTTTGAGCGCGGATTTGGCACGACCATCGGGAATGCGCTACGCCGCACCCTGCTGTCCTCTATCGAAGGCGCAGCCGTGACCGCCGTCAAGATCGAAGGAGTTCTCCATGAATTCCAGTCGATCACTGGAGTTGTCGAGGACGCGACCGACATCATCCTTAACTTGAAACAGATTCCATTCAAGTTGAGCGGCGAGGGTCCGAAAGCGCTCTATCTGCGCGCCGAGCAGCCCGGTGTCGTCACCTCCGGCATGATTGAGGCCGACGGCGACGTAGAGATCCTGGACAAGGATGTCTACATTGCGACCGTGAGCGAAGGTGGCAAGCTGGACATGGAAATGCGCCTGAAGCGTGGCCGCGGTTACATCTCCGCTGATAAGAATTTCGACTCCGACCTGGGCTTAGGATTTATTCCGGTCGATTCAGTCCACTCCCCGGTTCGCAAGGTGAACTATGCGGTCGACGCCGCCCGTCTCGGTCAGATCACCGACTACGACAAGCTGACCCTGGAAGTCTGGACCAACGGCTCGGTGCTTCCCGCTGATGCGATCGGCCTGTCGGCGAAGCTGCTCAAAGACCACATGAGCATCTTTATCAATTTCGAGGAAGAGATTGAGACCGAAGGGCATATGGAGGACGGACGCTCGCCGCACCGCAACGAGAACCTGAACCGATCCGTCGAAGAGCTTGAGCTGTCGGTTCGCAGCTATAACTGCTTGAAGAATGCCAATATTCAGACCATCGGCGAGCTCGTTCAGAAGACCGAAGCCGAGATGCTGAAGACCAAGAACTTCGGCAGAAAGTCGCTCAACGAGATCAAGGAAATCCTGGCGCAGATGGGTCTGTCGCTGGGCATGAAGATCGACGAACACGGCAACGCGGTTCCTGGCCCGACCAGCGTTCTTCCTGCCGCTACCTTGGCCGCGAGCTACAACCGGTTTGACGACGACGATGACGATGACGCCGACGGTCTGGACGATGACCTCGACCTCACCCTTCAATCGGAGCCGGAGAACTTCTAAATACCGGGACCACGGACCAGCGGGAGTTCAGGCTGGTCCGTCGTCCATAAGATTCGTAAGAATAGAGAGACATCGCCATGCGCCACCGCAATGCAGGATATAAACTCGGACGCAACACCAGCCACCGCCGCGCCTTGCTGCGCAACCTGGTGACCTCGATCGTGATGGAAGATCGCGTCCATACCACGATAACCAAAGCGAAAGCCGCCCGTCCCCACGTGGAACGGCTGATCACTCTTGGCAAGAAGGGCGACCTGCATAGCCGTCGTCGCGCCTTGTCCTACCTGATGACTCGCGAAGCAGTCACCCGTCTCTTCGAAACCGTGGCCCCTCGTTATGGCGATCGGAATGGCGGCTATCTGCGGATCGTCCGCACTGGTTTTCAGAAGGGCGATGGCGCCGAAAAGGCGTTCATCGAGCTCCTGGGAGCCGAGCAAATTCTCGATGAGAAACGGCAGCAGCGCGCCGAAGCTCGAGCCAAGCGCCGGGAAGAGGCGCAAAAGGCGATGGAAGAGCAGCAGCCTCCGGCTGAAGGCGCCGCCTAGTCTTTCCCGGTTTAAGCCTACGGAGAACGCACCCGCCCGGGTGCGTTCTTTTTTGCGCTGGCGAAATGTAGTCTAGAGTGATCCATGACCGATGGATCAGCTAACAACAGACGAGGAGGCCAACCGGCTCAGCTACAAAAGGGTGAGCGTCTGGCTGGATTGGGGCTCGCAGTATCTTGGTGCTGGAGTTCTCCGGCTCCAATTGATTCTGATCGTCCTCGCGATCGTGATTTGGATGTTTCTCAAGATCGTTGGGGCGACCGCGTGGCTACCGGGAAATCTCTTCTTTACGATTTGCATCGGGAATCTGGCGTCTGCGCTCGTTTATAACGCGCGCTTCCTTTATGCCAACAAACCGGCCCCATGGAATTGGTTGATATATGTCGGAGTTATCATCGCGGTCGGAATTACCGCGAGCGCGATTGCTGAGGCCGCCTTTCTTTTTGTCTTTCGGCGAACCTTCTCGGATTTTGCCAAACGCGTGATTGCGGATGCTCCGATTGGAACGCTTGTCACTCTCGTCTTCAGCGTTGTCTCCTACCGATTCGATCAACAGAGAGAGAAGTTTGAGGCCGGCCAACGCGAGCTGCAAGGGCAGGTGCAGCTTGGGCAATTAAAGGAGCAAACTCACGAGGCCGAGTTGGCGCAGGCGCATGAGATCCAGCGGCATCTGCTGCCGCTGGAAACCCCGCAGATTCCCGGCTTCCAGATCGCTTGCGCCTGGCAGCCTGCCAAGTCGGTGAGTGGCGACTACTTCGACGTGCTGGATCTAGGTGCTGGAAGGCTCGGCCTCTGCATCGCGGATGTATCCGGGAAGGGCATCACCGCGGCGCTGCTGATGGCCAACTTGCAGGCATCGGTCAAAGCGTTCGCTCCAGAGGCCGCGAGTCCAGCGGCCCTGTGCGCAAGACTGAACGGCGTTCTCTGCGATACGGTCGCCCCCGGTAAATTCGTCACCTTGTTCTATGGGGTCGTGGATACGCAACAGCGGCAGTTGCATTACGAGAATGCCGGTCATTGTCTTCCGCTGGTGGTACGCGGCGATGGCTCCGTACTGCTGCCAGCCAGCTACAGTGGCGTATTGGGTTTGTTTTCCCACTGGACCTATCAGGACAGCCAATTAGAGTTGGAATCCGGCGACTGTCTGGTCTTGATCACCGATGGCGTCCTTGAGGCGGCGAATGCAGAGGAAGAGGAGTTCGGATATCAGCGGCTGATCGATGCTGTCGAACAAGCTCGCCAAACCGGGGCGCATGGCATCCGGAGCGCGATCCTCACCGCAGTATCAGTGTTCTGCAACGGGAAGTTCGATGATGACGCGTCCCTGATCGTTGTGACCGTGGAATAGAGCAGCAAGGCGGTTGAACGATGTGCCGCAAGGTACCTATGCTGGGCCGTGAGAAAAGCTTCGTGAAGCGGGCTCGGCCCATTTCGCGTTCATGGCTCCGGCAGAGATAGATCAGCCGTGAAATTTCTCTCCACGCTCCAACATGGCGACCAACTGCTCGATCTTTCGTATGCGCGTCTCCACTCTTTTGACCGTTTGGATTCGCCACAGCACCGCATACCGGTTGGCGCGATTGAGGCTCTCGAAAAATGCTTGCGCCTTCGGGTGTTCATCCAATGCCGCCTGCAAGTCGTCAGGCACGATCGCGCCCGCTGGTGAGTCGTAGGCCGCATCCCAGCGACCGTTCTTCTTGGCATTCTCGATGGCTGCGAAACCGGCTGGCTTCATGGCGCCGCTCGAGATCAGCGCCAGCACTTTGTCCCGGTTAATCTTTGACCAAACGCTTCGGTTTGAACGCGGCGAGAATCTTTGCAGCCACGCCTGGTCGCTCTCCGGTTTTCTTTGTCCATCGATCCATCCGTAACAGAGAGCTGTTTCAAGCGCCTCTTGATAGGAGACGGATTGGAGGCTGGAGTTCTTCTTCGCCAATCGAAGCCACAACCCGGTGCTCTCTACGTGGTGTCGTTCCAGCCACTCGAGCCAAGTCTCTTTCGAGGGAAAGAGGCGTATGAGAGAAGAATCCATATCCCGAATCATCCTCAAATCTCCTGGCCGGAAGAGGATTCCCCCTACCCGACGTGCCGCTACTCGACGTGATAGTTCGGCGCTTCCCTTGTGATGATGACGTCGTGAACATGGCTTTCCCGCAGGCCGGCATTGGAGATGCGGATGAAGCTCGAATTCTCCTGCAACTCGGTGATGGTTCCGCAACCGAGATAGCCCATCCCGGAGCGCAATCCGCCCACCAGCTGAAATACCATCGCCTCCAGCGGTCCGCGATGTGGGACCCGCCCCTCGATTCCCTCGGGAACGAACTTGGCCAGGCGGTTTCCGCCATTACGTCCGAGGGTCACCACACTTTCGCTTCGGCTGAGCTCCGCTTCGTCGAGGTCCCGGGAGCTTTGAAAGTAGCGCTCCCCTGAGCCTTGGGTCATCGCTGACAGCGATCCCATGCCGCGGTAGGCCTTGAAGGAGCGGCCCTGATACAGAATGGTTTCGCCGGGGCTCTCATCCACACCGGCGAACAAGGAGCCGATCATGATGGAACTCGCCCCCGCCGCAATTGCTTTGGTAATGTCACCGGAATACTTGATCCCGCCATCGGCGATGATCGGAATGTCGTGTTTTGAAGCAGCACGGTAAGCGTCAGAGACGGCAGTGATCTGGGGAACGCCCACTCCAGTGACCATGCGAGTGGTACAGATCGACCCGGGCCCGATACCGACCTTCACCGCATCCGCGCCAGCGTCGATCAGGGCGAGAGCTCCCTCGTAAGTAGCTACATTGCCGGCAAGTAACTCGACATTGGGGAAGGCGTTCTTGACGTCTCGAACTGCCTGAAGGACGCGCGTCTGGTGGCCGTGCGCGGAGTCGATCGAGAGCACGTCGACCTGCTCACGGACCAGCTCGGCGGCGCGCTCGAGATAGTCGCCGGTCGCCCCGAGCGCCGCTCCCACTCGCAGCCGGCCTTGCTCGTCCTTGGTGGCGTTGGGATACTTGAGCTTCTTCTGAATGTCCTTGACCGTGATCAGGCCTTTCAGTTCATAGTCGCCATTGACGACCAACAGCTTCTCGACGCGATGTTTGTGGAGAATCAGTTCCGCTTCTTCAAGCGTCGTGCCGACCGGCACCGTAATCAAATTCTCCTTGGTCATGACATCGCCGATCGGGATGTCGGTGCGAGTCTCGAAGCGCAGATCGCGGTTGGTGAGAATGCCGACCAGCTTCTTGCCCTTGGTGACCGGAACTCCGGATATCTTGTACCGGCGCATCACTTCGAGAGCGTCGGCGATCAGCTGTTCAGCGGAGATGGTTACCGGGTCGACAATCATGCCGCTTTCGGAGCGCTTCACCTTGTCGATTTCGCCCGCCTGCTGCTCGATGGTGAGATTGCGATGCACAATCCCCAGGCCGCCCTGTTGCGCCATGGCGATGGCCATGCGCGATTCGGTTACCGTATCCATCGCGGCGGAGAGCAGCGGGGTATTCAGAATGATCTTGCGGGTGAGGCGTGTCTGGGTGCTGACTTGAGCAGGGACGACTTCGCTGAATGCGGGGACTAAAAGGACATCGTCAAAAGTAAGGGCTTCACGTACCGGCGTTTCAATCATGATTGTATGAAAAAGCCGGCGTGGCAGCGGGCGGAATTGCGGGCTGGCAGGCTGCTTTTATGTATTGTAGTGGGGTACGGTGGGGAGGGCAAACTTTGGGAAGTAGCGGGCAACGCTGCTGATGCCGCCACTTCCGTTCTACTCGGTTTGACTTGGGTTGCCCGCGGACCATTCGTGCCCCGATAAGGCTCCGTCTTCGCCGGTATCGGGTCCTGGGCACTTCGAGCAAGCGCCGTTTGGTTTTCGACGCTACTCGTGTGCGCACCGCATTGAATTCTCCGCCCAATCGTCGTATTCTGTAATAGCAGACGAAGTTGTCCCTAGCATGACCGTGCGGAATCCGGTGGCGAGGAGCGATGAGTGGGCGTAAGCCCACTTTTTCTTTGGGGCAAAATTTGCGAAGACTTGGGCGAGCAAAAGGCGAAGAACACCTGTTCGCATCGTTGAAGGTGCTTACGGCGTATGGCGGTTGAGCTGGAGAAAATTCGCGCGGCAGCGGAAAGGGTAGCCGCTTCCCATGGCCTCGATGTTGTGGATGTGGAGTACATCTCTGCTGCGAAACAGCGAGCGCTACGGGTGTTTGTCGAGAAGAATGCCGGAGAGCGCGCTAGGTTGGCCGAGGCGGCGAGGCTCGCTGGTGAGGCCGAGGCGGCCGAAGAAGGACGGATCCCCGTAGCCGTCGCTAGGGGAACGCTAAGCATGGACCAGCTAGCCTGGGTAACCCACGAGGACTGTGAACAATTCAGTGTGGATTTTGGCACGCTGATCGACGTGGAAGACTTGGTGCCCGGCGCGGAATACACGTTGGAAGTATCGTCTCCAGGGTTGGAGCGCAAGCTTTTTGGTCGCGCCGATTATGAACGCTTTCGCGGCAGCCTGCTGAAGGTTCAAACCTTTCAGCCGGTGAACGGCAATCGTCATTGGCAAGGCCGTCTGACCGAAGTTAGGGAAAGCGCGGTGGTGCTCGATCTGAGTGCCGTTCGCCAAAAGGGCAAGAATAAGAAAGTTGTGGCCCCGGAAGTCGAGTTGGAGCTGGCAAACATCGAAAAGGCGCAGTTGGTGGCCGAAGTCTAATGCGGTTAGGCAGCACGGCGTTCTACGACATTTCAAGTAAGTTTCCTTAGTGGTTGGGTCGAGAGAGAAGAACTATGGCGAGTTTGCTTTACCAGAGCATTGAAGCTCTAAGTCGGGAAAAAGGGATCGATCCGGAGATCGTCGTTAGCGCCGTTGAGGATGCGATCGCCCTGGCAACCAGAAAGTATTACAAGACGCAAGAGAATATGCGCGCCGAATTGGACAAGGAAACCGGAGAGATCCGGGCTTATGTCTACAAAACGGTGGTCGACGATCCGGTTCCCGCTGCCGAAGGCGAAGAAGGTACCGAGAGTGCATCCACGCTGGAGGATCCGGTCAATCAGATAGCTTTGACCGAGGCCCACGCGCTCTCTCCGGATGTCGAAGTTGGCGGTGAGATTCGCTACTACAAGCCGACCGACGTCCTCGGCCGCATCGCTGCGCAGATGGCGAAACAGGTGATCTTTCAGAAGGTCCGCGAAGCCGAACGCGACACCATCTTCAATGAGTACAACCATCGCATGGGCGAGATCGTGACGGCCGCGGTCAAGCGGGTCGAGCTGCAGGACGTGATCTTCGATCTCGGCAAGGCGGAAGCCCGCATGCCAAGGCGGGAGCAGTCGCGTTTGGAGCAGTTCTCGGTCGGCGAGCGCGTAAGGGTCGTTCTGTTGCGAGTCGACCGGGCTGCAAAAGGCCCCCAGGTGATCGTCTCGCGGGCCGTCCCTGAACTGGTGCAAAGCCTCTTCCAGAGCGAGGTTCCCGAGATCTACGACGGCACAGTTGTCATCCGCGCCACGGCCCGTGAGGCCGGTGAGCGCACCAAGATCGCGGTCATGTCCCGTGATAAGGATGTCGATCCGGTCGGAGCGTGCGTTGGCATGAAGGGTATGCGGGTGCAGTCGATCATCCGCGAGTTGCGCGGCGAAAAGATCGACATTATCGAGTTCAGCGAAGAGATCACCACCTTCGCCGAGAAGGCTCTGCAGCCGGCGAAAGTCAGCCGCGTCAGTATTGCCGACCTAGGGGAAAAACAGCTGGAAGTGATCGTCGATGACACCCAGCTTTCGCTTGCCATCGGCAAGAAGGGACAAAACGTCCGGCTCGCGGCCAAGCTGCTGGGTTGGAAGATCGACATTAAGAGCGAGGAAGAGAAGCGCCAGGAAGTCGAAAATCAGATGACCGGCATGAGTGGCGGCCCAACTACCGCGATTGAGCAAGTAAGCGAATTGGGCGAAACGATCATCCAAAAGCTGGTGGCCGCGGGAATTACTACAGTTGAAGCCCTGGCAGACATGACGCCGGAGCAGCTGGAAGAGATTCCGGGCATCGGGGAGAAGACTTTGGAGAAGATTAGCTTGGCGGTTCGGCACTACTTCGGCGAATACGAGCCGGGAGAAGCGCGGGCAGTGTCCGCAGAAGAGCAGACGCGTTTGAGCGAAGAGGCTAGCCTCGATGAAGAGATCGACGCACTCACCCAGGATCTTACGCAGGAGGGCGAGCAGCGGGTCAGCGATGACGGCTCAGGCCACATCACCGACGAGCTTGCCGAGGAACGGCTCGCCGAAGTCACTGAAGTAGGTCCGGATCTCGACACGGAGGGCGGCGAATCCCTGGTTCCCGGACGCGAGGATGTGAGCGAAAGGATCGTCGAAGATCAGCCGCATGATTTGATTCGAGGTGAGTTTATCGCTGAAGACGCGATCCTCGAAGGCAATATCGAAGAGATTAAAGATGAAGGGCGGCCAGAAGTGGATGACGAGACAGAGTTGAAGACCGAGCCGAAAGAAGGCGGCGCATAAATGCGCTGTCTTTTGATCAGTCGTAAGGGCGCGTTTTTTCGAGTTTCAGAGGATAATAGTAAGAGCGTTTATACCCAAAGCCGAGGATTTCAGATGAATAACTAGGCGACATGGGGTCGGCGCATTAAAGGGGCGGATGAGTAAAGTTCGAATCAATGATCTGGCGCGCGAGCTGGAAGTCAAGAGCCGGGAAATCCTGGAGACTCTGACTGCCGTTGGCGTAACCGAAAAGAAGACCCATTCAAGTTCGCTGGAAGGCGACGAAGCCGAGCGTGTGCGCGCCTATTTGCGGCGAGGGAATCGCGGCTCCGGCGGCCAGCACCATGCCGGCGGCAATGGGCAAAAACCGAAGATTGACTGGTCACAGGTCTCGAAGCCTGGCGATGCGATGCGGGAGATCCTGCGCCGCAAAGAAGAGGCTGCGGCTGCTTCCTCCCAACCCCGCCCCGTGACCGCGCCTCCAGCCGTCTCCACGCCCCCGCCGGCGCCCCCTGCCGTCGCGTCGGCATCTCCAGTGGTTCCCGCCCGGCCTGCGTTTCCGGCACAAGCTCAGCGGCCTGCCCCACCGGCGCAAGTCGCGCCTCCAGCGCCGCGCAGAATCGTTCCGCAGCCGCGTCAGGAGCCGAGGATTGTGGCCGCGCCGCCTTCTGTTCCCGCGATTGCCGCCAAGCCCCCGACCGGCCCGGTGATAGCGAGGCCGCCAGTCGCTACCGGCATTCCGAACCAGAGCGAAGTCCGGCCACTACCAGCGGCAGTGCCGTCGGCTCCAGTTTTTGTAAAGCCTCCAGTTCAGGAAGCGCCGGCTGTTGCTGTCGCTGTCCCACCAGTTGCCAGGGTTGAACCGGTTGCTCCTGCAGCAATTCCACTTGCTGCTCCTCCGCCTGCGGCTCCCGCTCCAGTGGCCGCCGCCGATGCGCCGGCGATTGCACCCGCACCCGCGGCGCCCGCTGCTGATTCAGTTGCGGCTCCTGTGGCTCCGGTGACACCACCCGTCAATGTCAGGCCCGGACCGCCGCCACCGGCGCCGCGTCGCGTCATCATGCCGCAGACCGGGCCGCGTCCCGTGTATTCGGCGCCCGCGCCGCCACCCCCGCCGCCTCCACGTCCTGCTCCTGTATCCGGGCCAATGGCCGGGTCCCAGCAGGGCGGAATCCCTGGTGGTCCCGGCGGAATTCAGCGCGGACAGCCGATCTTCCAACGCAATCGTCCCGGCGGCTCGCCGGGGTACGGCCAGCGGCCGCAAGGCAGCGGTCAGCCTTATAACACCGGCGGCGCACCAGGATCTCCTGCCCGGCGGCCGATGCACCCGACTCGCAGTTCCCCCGCTGGTGGACCTCCCGGAGCCCGTCCCCCCATGGGCGGCCGTCCCGGCTTTCCGCCCCGTCCCGGCTTCGGTGCTCCCCGTCCGGGCCCCGGCGGCGCTGCTGGCTTAGTTCCGCCTCCAGGCGAGGCTCCGCGTCCGCAAAGACCGAGTGGCCCACCACGTGGCCGCGGCGGCAACCGGCGCTACGAGAAGACCAAAGAAGGCCCAATGAAGGGCTTTCAGCCGCCACCACGTTTCGGCGGCATGCAGATGTCGCGGGAACCCGCGCCAATTACCCGCACCATTACCGTCACCGAGGGAATCAGCGTCAAGGACCTTGCGGAAAAGCTGGGTGTCCGCGGCAAGGATTTGATCGCGACGCTGCTCATGCGCGGTGTCTTTGTCACCGTGAATCAGTCTCTCGACGCCGAGCTCGTCAAGGATGTCGCGCGTCAGTTTGGCGCCGACACTCAGGTCATCACCTTTGAAGACCAGATGGCAAACGAGGCGATCGAGAACCTGCTGCAGCAGCCCAATCCGGACGAGCTTGAAGTCACCCGGCCGCCGGTGGTTACGGTCATGGGTCACGTCGATCACGGCAAGACTTCGCTGCTCGACGCGATCCGCGAAACCGACGTAGCGGCTGGCGAAGCCGGTGGCATCACCCAGCATATCGGCGCCTACAAGGTGAAATTCGCCAAGGAAGGCTCGCCCGCTTCCGGTCGCGAGATCGTCTTCCTGGACACTCCAGGCCATGAAGCCTTCACTCGTATGCGTGCCCGCGGCGCGAAGGTGACGGACATAGTCGTCATTGTCGTCGCAGCTGACGACGGAGTGATGCCGCAGACCTTGGAAGCTGTCGATCACGCCAAGGCTGCCGGTGTTCCGATCATCGTCGCGGTTAACAAGATCGACAAGCCGGATGCACAGCCAGACCGCGTCAAGCAGCAGTTGAGCGACCGTGGGCTTGCCCCCGAAGAGTGGGGCGGTAGCACCGTCTTCGTCGAAGTATCGGCGAAGAAGCGGCAGAACCTCGACCTGTTGCTCGAAATGATCTGCCTGGTCGCGGACATACAGAACCTGAAAGCAACTCCAGACCGGTCCGCCGTCGGTACCGTCATCGAAGCCAAACTCGATCGCGGCCGTGGCGCCGTGGCCACCATCCTCGTACAGAATGGGACGCTGCGGAACAGCGACAGCTTCATCATGGGCAACACCTTCGGCAAGATCCGTGCCATGTTCGACGATCGTGGGCGCTCAATCAATGTCGCTGGACCTTCAACGCCCGTTGAGATCTTAGGTCTCGAAAGCATGCCGGACGCTGGCGATACCTTCCTGGTGGTCGCGGATAGGGACAAAGCCAAGGGCGTCTCGCAGTTCCGCAAGATGCGGGAGCGTGAGGCCACATTGGCCAAGTCTTCGCGTGTTTCACTCGAAGGACTGGCTGAGCAGATCAAGCAGGCCGGCGTCAAGGAACTACCGCTCATTCTGAAGGGCGACGTCACCGGTTCGGTCGAAGTGCTGGCCGACTCCCTGCAGAAGATGTCGACGGAGAAGGTGCGGATCAAGGTCATTCACACCGGGGTCGGTGCGATCACCGAAAGCGATATCCTGCTCGCATCGGCATCGAACGCGATCATCATCGGCTTCAACGTGAGACCCGAACGGAAGGGAGCCGATCTCGCCGAGCAGGAAGGCGTCGAGATTCGCTTGCATTCGATCATTTACGAGCTGCAGGACGAGATTCGCAAAGCCATGCTCGGTCTGCTCGATCCGGTCTTCAAGGAAAACTACCTGGGCAAGGCGGAAGTGCTCAATATCTTCCGCATTCCCAAGGTCGGAACCATTGCCGGCTGCCGCGTTTCTGATGGGGTCCTGCGACGCGATGCGGACATCCGTCTCACCCGTGGTGGCGAGCAGGTCTTCAAGGGCAAGTTGAACTCCTTGAAGCGGTTCAAGGACGACGTCCGGGAAGTCACCAGCGGCATGGAGTGCGGCATTGGAATTAACAACTTCAATGACATTCAGGTCGGCGATCAGATCGAGGCGTTCGTCACCGAGCGAGTCGCTGCGGAGTTGACTGCGCAGTAAGCCTACAACCGCAACATAAAGGGCATCCGGACGCAAGTCCGGATGCCCTTTTTCTTTGCTTAGCCTGAATCCGCTAGTGTCCACAAACGGACATTGCGGATTGAAATCGGCCAACCGGGTCGCCGCCTTCAATCCTTCGCCGTGCAGCTCCTCCCGCTGAATGAACAAGTTGCATTCCCGGCGGTATGGCCGAAGACGTGCACACTTCCTAGGCAATGGATATCGCCAGGCCTGACATCAAACGCAAGAAGACCCAACGACAGGTTGTGATCGGCATCGTCGCAGTGCTGGTACTGGTCGGGGTTGCATTCGCTGTCTCCAAGCTGAAACCAGCCGCCCCCTCCGTCGAACGCGGCACGGTTTGGACCGACACCGTTAAGCGCGGGCCAATGCTGGTTCAGGTGCGCGGCCTGGGCACGCTTGTCCCCCGCGAAGATCGCATCCGTGTTGTGCCTGCCGAAACCGACGCGACCGTGTTACGAATCCTCGTGCTTCCCGGAGCCAAGGTGCAGCCCGACACCGTGATCATGGAACTGGCCAGCCCCGAAGCCGTACAAGCGGCCCAGGACGCGGCCCTGCAATTGAAAGAGGCGGAAGCCGACTTCCACAACTCCGAAGTGAAGCTGCAGAGCGACCTGATGGACCAGAAGTCCTCAGCGGCAGACATTCACGCTCAGTATTCGCAGGCCCAGCTGCAGGCAAAGACCGACAAGTCGCTCTACGACCTGGGCGTGATCAGCGGACTTCAATATTCCGATTCCAAGGGCAAGGCCGACTCGCTCGTGACCCAGGACGACCTCGGGCGGCAGAAGATCGAGATCAACGAGAAGGCCTTGCAGACCCAAGCGGCAGTGCAGCGGGCCAAGGTCGATCAGGCACGCAGCCTCGCCGTCCTGAAGCAAAGAGATGTGGATGCTTTGAGCGTGCGAGCGGGCATTAATGGGGTGCTCGTCGATATTCCTCAGATTTCTGATGGCCATCCGCTCCAGGTAGGGACGCACGTGACCGTGGGTACCTCCTTGGCCAAGATTGTCCAGCTGGATCAACTGAAGGCCTCGTTGAAGATAGCCGAAACCCAGGCACGCGACATCCTGGCCGGCCAGCCGGCAGAGATCGACACGCACAACGGAATTATTCCCGGCAAGGTGACCCGAATCGATCCTGCGGTACAGAACGGAACCGTCACCGTTGACGTAGAACTGCAGGGGGCTTTACCTCTGGGGGCGCGGCCTGACCTGAGCGTCGACGGAACCATCGATCTCGAGCGGATGACCGATGTTCTCTTTGTGGGGCGTCCAGCCTTCGGCAATGAGAACAGCACGATCAGCCTCTTCAAGGTCGATCCTGACGGCAAGGGTGCGGTGCGCGTTCCGGTGAAGGTCGGGCGCGCCTCGGTGAACGAAATTCAGGTGCTGGACGGATTGCACGAAGGCGACACCGTCATTTTGTCCGACATGTCGCGCTGGGACAACACGGATCGGATCAGGCTCGACTAGAGAGATGAACAGCTTTGTTCTCGAGTAAGAGCCGGGATATGCCCCTATACGACTTACCGAATGGCGAACAGTAACTCCGCTTACGCTCTTAACACACTTCGCGAGGAGAGACAGAAATGGCACAAGCGCTGATCCAGATAGAAGAGCTTACCAAGGTCTTCTACACCGACGAAATTGAGACCCATGCCCTCTCCGGCATTCACTTGACCATCGACAAAGGAGAATACGTCGCGATGTCGGGCCCTTCGGGCTGCGGCAAGTCGACACTGCTCTCGATCATCGGACTGCTTGACACTCCTACCGGCGGAAAATACCACCTGAACGGACATGCGGTTGAAAGCCTTAACTTCGCCCAGCGCTCCCGCATTCGCAATCAGGAGATCGGTTTTATCTTTCAGAGCTTCAACCTGATAGGAGATCTCACGGTCTATGAGAATGTCGAGCTACCGTTAACTTATCGCTCCGGAATGACCCAGACGGAGCGGAAGCGCCGGGTTCAGGAGTCGCTCGAGCGGGTTAGCATGGCTCATCGCATCAAGCATTATCCGTCGCAGCTCTCCGGTGGTCAGCAGCAGCGTGTCGCTGTTGCCCGCGCCCTGGCCGGCTCGCCCTCGATCCTGCTGGCTGATGAGCCTACCGGTAACCTCGATTCCCGCAACGGGGAAGCGGTGATGGAGCTGCTCCAGAACCTGCATAGCGAAGGCGCCACCATCTGCATGGTGACCCACGATCCGCGTTTTGCTCGCCACGCGGACCGCAACGTTCACCTCTTCGATGGCAAGGTGGTTGCCGAAGGCGACGCCCTCGAGATGCTCGAAGCGCGCTAGGATCTCGGGCCAGGACTTAGGGGCCAGGACCTAGGGACCAGAATTTAAAGACCAGAAGTTAGGACCCGGACTAAGGACTCGGACTAAGGACTCGGACTTAGGCATACCGGCTTAGGGACACGGTACCGAGGAGGTTAGTGTCCGCTGGATCATAAGTTCGTTTAGACCGATACCGTCATCCTGAGCGAAGCGAAGGATCTGCGTTTCAGCGATGTGCATCCCGCTAACCTTTTGTCTCTGATAGAAAGAACCTTCGCCTGAGAGCGCCAGAGACTGAGAAAGAAGAGTAACAACTGACGGCTGAGAACCAACTTGGCTCGGAGAGGGAAGACAATGCTGCAGGATCTGAACTATGCGCTGCGGCAACTGCGCAGAAGCCCGGGATTCACCCTGACCGCTCTGCTAACGCTCGCCCTGGGCACCGGCGTTACCGCAGCGGTCTTCAGCGTCATCTACGCGGTGATGATTCAGCCGCTCCCCTACGATCATCCTGAGAGGATCATCGTTCCGCAGACTTACTCCCCTCAAGGCTACGAACAAACAGCGTCTTATCCGGAATACTTGGATTGGCGGAAGCAGAGCCATTCCTTCTCGGCACTGGCCGCATTCAGGCCCTACCGAAGAATCAATCTCGACGGACCGTCCGGCCCAGTTTCCTTGAGCCTGACTCAAGGCTCGGATAACCTCTTCGACGTCTTCGGAGTGGCCCCGATCCTTGGCCGCACCTTCCTCTCCGGAGAAGATCAGCCCGGAAAGAACGACATCGTCGTGCTGAGTTACGAGGTGTGGCAGCAGAATTTCGGTGGCGCCTCGGACGTTGTCGGCCGGGTCGTACGACTCGATGGATTGCCTTACACCGTAGTTGGAGTGATGCCCGCCGGATTTCGTTACCCGATCTCGCAGCGGGATGCCGTCTATACGCCGCTGCACATGATCGACCTATTGCGGACAAGCCGGGGCGACCACTGGCTCGCAACCGTAGGGCGGCTGAAGCCGGGCGTCTCCGTGGCTAAGGCCAAGGCAGACATGGACAGCGTGCTTGCCAATGTTGAACGGGCGTTCCCGGATCAAGGCAAAGGCCGGCGCATGGAGATGCGCTCGATCGCCGAAGCCACGATTGGCAGCACGCGCGGGCCTTTGCAGATCCTGCTCTTCGCCGTGCTGGCAGTGCTTGCGATCGCTTCCGTGAATCTCGCCGGGCTGCTGCTGGCGCGGGGCGTGAAGCGCGAGCGCGAAGTCGCGTTGCGTGCGGCGATTGGCGCCTCGCGCTCCCGGCTCGTCCGTCAGATGTTGACCGAGTCGCTGCTATTGGCGTTGATAGGCGTTTCGGTTGGCGCAGCCCTCGCCGTCGGACTCTTGCGGGCAGTACGAGTGCTCTTGATCGCGGCGCTCTCGCGCGGCGCAGACATTCACCTGAACCTGCCGGTGATGTTGGCGACGGTTGGAATCGCCGTGCTTACGAGCTTCCTTGCAGGTTCGATTCCCGCGCTGCGTCTCGCAGCGATTGCGCCGGGCCTGTCATTGAAGACCGGCGGAAGCGTCGGCGCTGGCCGCGGACAGCACCGGCTGCGAGCGTCATTCATCGTCATCCAGGTCGCTTTGGCGATGATCCTGATGGTGACCGCCGGCCTGCTGTTAAGGCTCCTTTCAGGATTAAGCAATGGCGACCTTGGTTTCGAAACTCGCGGCATTCTAGCGATTGACATCAATCTCCCCCAAGGTACCTACAAGGACCGCGATCCACGTACCGCCTTCTACGATCCGCTCCTGGAGAAGGTCCGCGCGATTCCCGGAGTGCAATCAGCGGGAATGATCCAGCTGCTGCCGATCGAGAGCTATGGATGGAACAGCGATATCACCATCAAAGGGCAGCCGCCGCCGCCCGCCAGCGAAGAACGGCTTGCCGAAGATCGCTATGTTGATCCGGGCTACTTTCAGACGATGGGGATCAAGCTGCTGCGAGGTCGGATGATCGATCCTAAGATTGATACGCCCAAATCGCAGCAGGTCGCTGTAGTCAACGAAGCGTTCGTCAAGAAGTTCTTTTCCCCGGCAGAGGATCCGATCGGCAAGCAGTTCAATGACGAGGGCACCACCATCATCGGTGTAGTGAGTTCGGTTCGCCAGGATATTTATCAGCCGGCCATGGCAGAGATTGAGTATCCAGCTTCGGAAATACCGGAAGCGGATGCTCGCAACCTCCTCGCCAGCATGCACCTTGTCGTGCGCAGCAGCCTTCCTGCGGAGACGTTGGCATCCAGCCTGCGAGGCGCATTTCACGACGTCGATCCATCCGTGCCCTTTCTTCAGCCGGAGACGATGCATGAGGTGATCGCCGACGTGCTTACCATGGAGCGGCTGGAGAACTGGCTTTTCGGCAGCTTCGCTGCATTTGCGTTGCTGCTCGCTGCAGTAGGTATTTACGGTTTGATTGCGCATGAGGTCGAACTCTCCACGCGGGACATCGGTGTGAGAATGGCGCTCGGCGCCTCGCGCATGAGAGTTCTGACGATGATCTATAAGCAAGTCGGATGGATGCTTGCCGGCGGGATTGTTGCGGGACTCGCTGGCACCTTGGCAGCGCGCAAGCTCATCGCCGCCGTCGTCGCGATGCACGCCGGCAGCGATGCGCCGATCATCGCATGGCTCGTCGCCGGAGTCTTCGCCGCTGGCATCCTCGCCGCATGGTTTCCCGCTCGCCGCGCGGCCGGCGTCGAGCCAATGACAGCGCTGCGCAGCGAGTAACACTGGAGATCGACAATGAACAAGCTCTTCGAAGATATTCGCTACGCATTGCGCCAGTTTCGTAACCACCCCGGATTCACGCTGACGGCGGTCTTGACGCTCGCATTGGGAATTGGGGCAAACACCGCCATCTTTACCCTGCTCGATCAGGCGCTGTTGCGGAGTTTGCCGGTAAAGGATCCGGCAAGCCTGGTGCTGCTGAGGTTTACCGGCAGCTTCAAAGGACATTCGCATGACTATGGCGGCGACCATGGAGACTACTTTTCCTATCCGATGTACCGCGATTTGCGAGACAAGAATTCGGTCTTCGACGGCTTGATCGCCACCACTCGAGCAGATGTGGGGGTGCAGTGGCATAATTCCCCCGGGCTCGCCGAAGCCGAGTTAGTCAGTGGAAACTACTTTGACCTACTAGGGGTGCATCCTCTTGCGGGACGCCTGCTAACACAAGCTGACGATATGCAGCCGGACGCCGACCCCATCGCGGTTCTCAGCTACGGTTATTGGACGCGGCGCTTCGGCAGCGACACCCACATCATCGGGCAGTCGATCCTGGTGAATGGCCACCCCTTCGTCATTATCGGCGTTGGGCCGAGATCGTTTCAGAGCGTCCAGATGGGATACGTTCCGGACCTGTATGTCCCCATCACCATGAAGAAGGTGATGACTCCAGGCGAAGACGATTTACTCGACCGCAAATCTATCTGGATGAACATCGTGGGACGGCTCAAACCTGGGCTGTCCGCCACTCAGGCCCAGGCCGGCCTGGGTCCTCTATGGCATGCCCTTCGCGCCGAAGAACTAATCGAGCGCGGCAACAGCTCCCAACGCTTTCGCGACAGCTTTCTAACGAACAGCCATCTGCTCGTTCTGGATGGGGCGAAAGGATTCTCGCCTCTCCGGAACAACCTTCGCACTCCGCTGCTGGTCTTGGCCGGAATGGTGGGCATGGTGCTGCTCATGGCCTGCGCAAACGTGGCCAGCCTCTTGCTGGTTCGGGCAGCCGGCAGAGTTCGTGAGATGTCGGTCCGCTACGCGCTTGGCGCGGAGCGCGTCCGCATCGTGCGGCAGCTCTTGACCGAAGGCCTCATTCTTGGACTGCTCGGCGGCGTGCTTGGGGTTGTCCTCGCCCCGCTGATTGCGGTGGTGTTGCAGCGCGGAATCGTCGGCGCCGGAGATGACAACGTACCGTTTTCCAATCGTCCCGACTTCAGAATTCTGGCCTTCAGCTTCGGCCTCTCGTTCCTCGTCAGCTTGCTGTTCAGTCTGGCACCTGTCGCGCAGTTCTGGCGCCCTAACCTGACCCCGGCCTTGAAACAGCAGACCACCACCGCACCAGGGGGATTGATGCGGCTGCGAAGCGTCTTTGCCTGTCTGCAGGTTGGCTTGAGCCTGGTGTTGCTCTTCGGCGCGGCGCTCTTTTCCCGAACTCTCCACAATCTGCGGAACACGAATGTGGGTTTCGCCACCGACCACCTCATCGAGTTCACCGTCGACCCATCGCTCGCAGGCTACCAGCTTCCGCAGCTGCCTCAGCTCTATAACCGCATCCTGACCTTGGTCGAGCGGATTCCCGGAGTCACGAGCGCGGCCGCAACCAGTGATCCCGAGCTTCATGACTGGAACACCTCGGGCAATATCACCGTCGCCGGCTACGACTCCAAGGAAGAGGAGGACATGGATGTGGAGCAGGAGGCAGTGAGTCCCGGCTATCTGGCGACCCTGCAAATGCCCTTGATCGCAGGCCGCGGAATCACCGAACAGGATGGCCCGGGCGCCACCCTCGCGGCAGTGGTCAACGAGAGCTTCGCAAAACGCTGGTTGGGAAGCGCAGCGAACGCGGTCGGCCACCAGTTTCACAAGGGTGGGGGAAATCCTCCGAAGGGCGAGCAGGTGCGATGGATGACCATCGTCGGGGTGGTGAAAGACGCCAAACATAGCGGCGTTCGCGAGGATGTCAGACCCACCGCTTTCTTCTCTTACCTCCAGGACGAGCCCTTCCCAAACATGGTGTTCTATGCGAGGACCAAACAAGATCCGGCCGCGGCCATTCAGAGCGTCAGGCAGACCATCCAGCAGCTGGATTCCAGACTGATCGCCGACTCGCTGAAGACCATGGACGCGCAGATAGAAGATGACCTGAACACCGAGCGGGTTCTATCGGAGTTAGCCGTGAGCTTCGGAGTCCTTGCCGCCCTGCTCGCAGCCATTGGTCTCTATGGAATGCTCGCCTTCGCGACCGCGCAGCGCACTCGCGAGATTGGCATTCGCATGGCGCTCGGATCGACTCGAGGCGAAGTAGTGCGCCTGATTCTAAGTGGAGTCGCCAGACTGCTCATCGTCAGTTTTGCGGTGGCCCTCCCGACCGCATTGCTGCTCTCGCGCTACATGAAAAGCCAGCTCTATGGAGTGAGCGCCCACGATCCGCTGGCTCTGATTGGCGCCACGTCCGTTGTGATTGTGGCCGCGCTGCTGGCGGCCGCCCTGCCGTCGCGGCGTGCGGCCTCGGTGAACCCGAGCGAGACCCTCCGCTATGAATGAAGAACCGAATTTTGAGACAAGGAAACCGATGATCCAGCTTAAGAACTTAGAGCGGAGTTACAAAACCGGGGCGGGGCAAACCTGGGTGCTGCGTCGCATCATGCTCGACATCCAACAGGGAGAGTTCCTAACCATCATGGGTCCCTCCGGAGCGGGCAAATCCTCCCTCCTCAATGCGCTTGCGCTCCTCGACGACCAATGGCTGGGAGAATATTGGTTTCGCGACGAAGCCGTGCACACCATGAATCGGAAGCAGCGGGCTGCTTTGGCGAAGCAGAATATCGGCATGGTATTCCAGAGTTACCATCTCCTCGACGACCTGACCGTTCAGGAGAACATTGACCTTCCCTTGTCCTATAAAAACATCTCTCGTAATGAGCGCCAGGCGCTGGTTGCGGACACCCTCGACAAGTTCAACATCGTGGGCAAAAAAGACCTCTATCCTTCTCAGCTTTCCGGCGGTCAACAACAGCTGGTCGGCATCGCCCGGGCTGTCATTCACAAACCGGCGCTGCTGCTCGCCGATGAGCCTACCGGCAATCTTCACTCCTCTCAGGCCAAGGAAATCATGGAGCTATTTCGCGAACTCAACAATGAAGGAACGACGATCGTGCAAGTCACCCACTCCGATGCAAACGCCGCCTATGGCAACCGGATGATCGAAGTTCGAGATGGCTGGATGGTCAAAGATACTTCAAATCCGAATCTGGGAATGACGCCCGAGGTGAGCGCATCGTGAGGGCGAGCAAACTTGCATCTGTCTCAGAAAAGATCATTGCCGCGACGATGTGCGTCGCCCTGAATTCGGCAAGCTGGGCACAAGCGGCCGCTCCGACGCCCCAGGCTGCCGCCCAGCAAACCGCCCCAGACGCTCCCGCGCCAGCTGCGGCGCAATCGGAGACTCCCAGCATCGCGCAGCAAGCGAAATCCGTGAGCGGGCCCTCGGCAATGACCGGGTCAATCCCCCCTTTTCATGTAGAGTTGCCGCACTCGCGCAATCCTTTCGACGCCTACCGTCCAAGCATCGTGCCGCCGGCTAACTTGGACAATTCGCCGCGCCTGCAGACATTGATTCGCGATGGCAAGCTCTATCTGTCTCTCAACGACGCGTTGGCCCTAGCATTAGAAAACAATCTCGATCTGGCGTACTTCCGCTACAACCTGCCCATCGCCGACACCGATCTGGCCCGCACCAAGGCCGGTGGCGCATCGAACGGCGTGAACTCCGGCATTCAGGGGTCCCAGGGAGGATTTTCGTCCAGCGGCCAAGGCAGTGGGAACGGCACCGGCGGTGGCGCCGGCACCGGTGCAACTGCCGGCGGAGCAGGCGGCCTGGTGACTTCGACCCTGGGCAATGGCACCGCCATCATCCCGTTCGACCCTCAGTTTTACCTGCAGGGCTTCGTGGACCATACCACCACGCCGGTTGCTAACCCGGTGCTCTACGGGGTGCCGCTGCTGCGTACCAACACGATTGAAGGAATCTCGCAGTATACGCAGGCCTTTCCCCTGGGAACCAACCTTTCGGCATCATTTGTGGGCGAGCGTCAAGCGGCCAACAGCCCATTCAACGTGATCAATCCCAGTCTGTTTTCCCAATTCAACTTTACGATCAATCAGCCTCTGCTAGCGGGTTTTGGACTTGCGACCAATGAGCGCTTTATCCACATCGCTCAAAAGAACCGCCAGGTTATCGATCTCGCCTTCCGGCAGCAGGTCATTACCACCGTCAGCCTGGTGGAGGACATCTATTGGGACCTGGTGAGCGCCTACAATGACGAGCAGGTGAAGGATAGGTCGCTGCAGTTCGCCCAGAAGACGCTCGACGACGATCGCAAGCAGTTGGAGCTGCAGGCCATTCCAGCATTGCAGGTGATGAAGGATGAATCTGACGTGGCCACCCGCGAAGGCGACTTGACGGTCGCAAAAGCGACGCTCCGGTTAAATGAGCTGCTGATCAAAAACGCGCTCACCAAGACGATCGACGACCCTGCGCTCGAGGAAATGCCGGTGGTGCCGCTTGATCAGCACGGACCCCCCGACGCCAATGCCACCAAGCCTATCGATCAACTGCTTGCTGAGGCGGAGAAGAACCGTCCCGATGTCTCGGAAGATGAGATTTCGATGCAGATCGCGCAGAACAACTTGAAAGCCATCAAGAACGAACTGCTGCCGTCGCTGAGCGTCTATGGCCAATACGTCGGTTACGGCTTGGCCGGCTTGCTGAACCCCTTCTGCGATCTGGGAACGGAGTGCACGAGCACCGTTCCCAATAATTTCGGCGGTGCGCTCCAGAACACATTCAACTACTCGGCGCCTGAATATCAGGTAGGCTTCAAGCTGCTGCTCACCCTCCGCAATCGCATCGCCAAGGCCGACCAGTTTCGCGCCGAACTGGAGTATCGCCAAAGGGAGCTAAGCTACGCGGGGCAAAAAAAGAATATTCGCTTCGAAGTGCGCAATTCTCAGTTCGCCGTGGAACAGGCGCAGGCGCGGGTGGAAGCGGCGCAAAAGGCGAGCGACCTGGCGCAGAAGACCTTCGACATTACCAAGCAGGAGCAGCAATTGGGCGCAAAATCCAGCTACGATACTCTTTCGGCAGACCATGACCTGGCCGTCGCCCAGTCGGCGCTGCTTGCCGCCCAGGCTCTATTTGAGAAGGCGAAAGTCGACATCGATCGCGCCACCGGAGAGACGCTCGATCGTATGGGTATTGCGATTGACGATGCCAAGACCGGTGTCGTCTCTCAACTGAGACCATGAGCCGATCGCTGTACGTGACGCTGCAAGGAAGCAGATGTCGAAGTACCTCCGAGCGGAGCATCTCGCACACGGTTTTGACGATTACTGTACAGGGACAGGTCCATGGTTCATAGCGAACAAACCGCTTTTGCGAGACCGGGCTCATTGAGCGTATCGGACGGTCCCTCTCTGTTGATCGCCGACGATCAGCCCCACATCCTGGACGCGATCGAATTGCTCGTCGGCCCCGAGGGCTATCGAGTGGACCGTGCGCGCTCGCCGCAGATGGTGCTCGATGCCCTCGGAAGCCGCTCTTACGATGCTCTGCTCATCGATCTGAATTACACCCGCGACACCACCTCCGGCAAGGAGGGTCTCGACCTGCTCGCCCAGGTGACCGCGCTCGATGCGCAGCTTCCAGTCATCGTCATGACCGCGTGGGCCAACGTCGAGGTCGCGGTCGAGGCAATGCGTCGCGGCGCGCGCGACTTCATTCAGAAGCCTTGGGACAATGCTCGCCTGCTGACTATCCTGGCCAACCAGATTGAGCTCCATCATGCGGTCCGGCGCGCGGAACGGCTTGAAGCAGAGAATCGCCTGCTGCGCGCCCAGGGATTGCCCGAAATGATTGCCACCGCCCCAGCGATGCAGCCGCTGCTTCAGACCATCACGCGCATCGGTCCCTCCGACGCGAACGTGCTGATCACTGGCGAACATGGCACCGGTAAGGAAGTCGTCGCGCAAATGCTGCATGGGCTTTCTGCAAGGTCGTCGCGCTCTCTGGTCGCTGTCAATACCGGCGCTCTCCCCGAGGGCACCTTCGAGAGCGAGCTCTTCGGGCACATTAAAGGCGCCTTTACCGATGCCCGCACCGACCGCATTGGCCGCTTCGAGCTCGCTGACGGAGGCACCCTCTTTCTCGACGAGATCGCCAATGTGCCTCTACGCCAGCAGGCCAAGTTGCTGCGCGTCCTCGAGACCGGCGAGCTGGAACGAGTCGGTTCCTCAAAAACGCGGAAGGTGGATGTTCGCCTGCTCTCGGCGACCAACGCCGATGTTCACGCCGAGGCCGAGGCTGGCCGCTTTCGTCCAGATCTTCTGTTTCGGTTGAATACTGTCGAGATCCATCTGCCGCCTTTGCGCGAACGGCGCGAAGACATCCCCGCTCTTGCTGCCCACTTCCTGAGCCGCTATGCCCTCAGGTACCGTAAGCAGATTCAAGGGCTGGAGGCTGCCGCGCTGCAGGCGATGTTGGGCTATCCATGGCCGGGTAACGTTCGCGAGCTTGACCATACCATCGAGCGCGCCGTGCTGATGGCGGCCGGTTCGCGCATCGCCCAGGCCGACCTCGGCTTGAGCGCTCCTCGCATCTCCCATAGCAGTCTTGAAGAGATGAGTCTTGAAGCCGTAGAGAGTATTCTGATCCGCAAAGCGCTCGCCCGCTGCAATGGTAATGTGAGCCAGGCAGCCGAGGCACTGGGACTCAGCCGGGGCGCACTTTACAGGCGGATGGAGAAATATGGCCTTTGATGGGCCGAGGCAAACCACTGGCAGGCAGCGCAAAAGAGCTTCAGGGCGGCATTTCTCCTTCGAGACGCGGATTCGCCTCTATTGCCTGCTCCTCTGCCTTCCGACCATTGTTCTGCTTGTAATCCTTCTCTGGCGCGCTTCATTCGGCGCGCAAGCGCTCTCTCTCGGCGTGGCTATCCTCCTCCTCTTGCTGCTTTCATCGTTGCTCATCGAAGAAGTTGTCCGGCCGCTGCAAACCCTGGCCAATGTCGTCGCCGCATTGCGGGAGGAAGACTATTCCTTCCGGGCGCGTGGGGCCAGTCGAGAGGACGCGTTGGGCGAGCTTTCTACTGAGATCAATGCCCTCGCCGATTTGTTGCAGACCCAGCGCCTGAGTGAGCTCGAGGCCACTGCTTTGCTGCGTAGAGTCATCGCCTCAATGGATGCGCCCGTGCTCGCCTTCGACCAGGAGCGCAGACTGAGGCTCTTGAATCCGGCTGCTGAACGAGTGCTGGTCTTGGACCCGGCGCGAGACATGGGCCGGGCAGCCGGTCAGTTGCACCTTGATCATCTAATCGACGAGCCGGACGAAGGCGTTGTCAGCCTCGATCTCCCTTCCGAGGATGGGTCGTCCGCCCCTCGCAAGTCGGGCCGATGGATGGTCCGCCGCAGCGGTTTTCGCCAGCGGGGCGTCCCTCACACATTGCTGCTCCTGTCCGATGTAAGCAGTGCTCTGCGCGAAGAAGAGCGCACCGCATGGCAGCGCCTGATTCGCGTGCTTGGCCACGAGATCAGCAATTCTCTTGCGCCCATCAAGTCGATTGCAGGCAGCCTACTCGCCCGCCTGCCTCCCGAAGTCAATGGCGCCCGGGGTGCGGGCGATTTCGCGCGCGGCCTCACCATTATCGAGGGCCGCGCTGATTCGCTGAACCGATTCGTCCAGGCATACCGGCAATTAGCGCAACTGCCCCGTCCCGCCATGCGGATGGTGGCGCTTCGTCCGCTGCTTGAACGAGTGGTCGCGCTCGAGACCCGCATGGAAGTAGCGCTGGGAGAAGTCGCCGACCTCGATCTTTCCGTCGATCCCGACCAGATCGAACAGATGCTGATCAATCTGGTGAAGAATGCCGTCGAAGCAGTCATCGATGCTCAGCAGGAAGCTGGCTCGAGTGACCTGCGGCTCCCGGCTCCTCCGCCCGTCATGCTCAGCGGCAGGAAGTTGGAGGACGCCGTCGCCATCGTCGTCGAGGATCGCGGTCTCGGCCTCACCAACACTGCGAACCTCTTTGTGCCTTTCTATACGACCAAGACCAATGGCTCCGGAGTCGGCTTGGCATTGGTACGCCAGATCGCCGAAGCCCATGGCGGTACCGTGGTGCTACGCAACCGCGAAGATGCTCCTGGTTGCGTAGCGGAAGTGCTCATTCCATTTACCCGGGCGGTCTCGTCTTCGCATGCAATGTGAGCCGAGAGAGCCTGGCCAGCCGGCTCCTCCTCTAGTACTCGAAGCCATAGCTAGTACTTGAAGCGATAGCGAAACTCCCCATAGATCTGTCGCGGGTCGTTCCAGTGGAATCCGCCAAACGTCAGACTGTTATCCAGCTGCACGCGCCGATTTGCCACATTCAGCGAGTTCACTGAAATGGTGTATTTATCAGCAAAGGTCTTGCCCACAGCGAGGTCGAATGTAGTGTGGCCCGGTAGGTACGCACCGGGATACTGCGCCTGCGGCGTCCCTTCGAGCCCGTTGGTGAATCCCGAGCCGTAGTAGACGTTGGTCGAGGCGAAGACCTTCCAGGGAAGTGTGCCGTTGAAGCCCAGGTTCAGAGTATTCCTCTGATCATGATCGGCCGGCGCCAGCCCCGGCGGAATATCGAGCGGGCACGCAGAAGTCACCGGAACCGGGCAGATCAGCCCTCCCGTAATCGGCGACGTTGCCTGTGCGATCTGGTTCGCATAGGCAAGATGAAACTGGCCATGGTTCAAGACATTCGGCGAGCGCAAGGTGAGCGACCACCCTTGAACGAGCGCCGAGGACCAGGTGATTGGCCAGAAGATATTCGATTCGCCGATGTTGTTGTGGTCGAGCCAGTTTTCCGCCCTGGTCTCATAGTTGTTGGCGCTCAGAGTCCAGTTGCGGTAGGGAATCGTGACGCCATACTGCCACTGAATGTCCCGCTCGCCGCGCAGAGGAGAAAAGGTGGAGTTCTGGCTGTTAGCCAGGTCAAGCAGAGCGCCGGTAGCCGTAGAGACGGGCGGAGCCTGGTAGTAATAGCCGTAAAAGCCGCTCAACACCCAGTTCAGACGCGGGATGCGCAAGGCCGCACCAAAGCGCGGATCGGTGGCAGTCTCCGAGATAGTGGATGTGAACTGGGTCGCGCGGAAGCCGGCGATCAAGGTGAACCACGGAGTTACCTTGAATTTATCGTTGATGAATTCAGAGACCACACCACCGTTCACGCCGATCGAAGAAGAGGGAACATTGGGCGTGCCGTCGGTGAAGACGTTATTGAAGTAGTTGTACTGGTGTTGGCCGAAGCCATAGACGCCAACCTGAAGATCGTTCTTCCAGAAGTTCTGGTTCAGGGCGATCTGGGCCCCGGCGTAATTGGCATGCTGATGAACGGTTGAGATGACCGGGGCATCGTTCGGTCCGCCGTTGTAGTCGGCGCCGTTGTAGTGATAGAACGGCGAAACCGTAAACAGTGTATTCGGGCTGAAGGTTCGCACCCAGGAGAATGTGACATAGCCATCCGGCTCGACTTCGGCGTCGTGCAGGCCGCTCGATGGATACACCTGGTTTTCGAGCGAATTCGGGTCCGGGTCAATCGGGATCTGGTAATAATCCCGCCGCAGCGAAGTCACTACCCGGTATTGGTCCTTTGCATCGGGGTTGAAGATGAACGACGCGAATCCACCGAAGCCATTGACCCCGTCGTTGACCACCCGGGGAATCGGCGTCTGCAGGCCGTAGTTACTGCGATTTCCGTTCAAGCTCCCATAGTAGGCGAATCGCGGCGTGTGGCCCCCGCAACTGATCTGGTCGTCGGTCTGGTAGAAGTTTCCGGCGGTGAAGACGAGGTCGCATTCCTTGTCGCGCTCAAAGCCGGTGCGCGGCACGACGTTGAAGACCCCATAGGCGCGATCTCCGTAGTCAGCGTCGTAGCTGCCGCTATAGACCTCGAGAGTATCGATGTCCCCTGGCAGGATTTGCGGACCGAGATTGGTGGCGATGTTGGTGTTGGGAATGGGAACGCCGTCGATCAGCCAGTTGACCTGATGGCCGCCCATCATGTGCAGCATGTCGTGGGTGATATAAGAGGCTGGAACATAATCGGTGATCATCTCCATGCCGTTGGTGCGCTCGGCTCCGGGAGTCCGCTGAATGTCTGTGCGGCTCAGCATGGTTGTCGGAGTGGCGCTGTCCGTCGTCGGCCCTGCCGCCGTCTCTGGCACGACCACATTTTCGGTCGCGCCCTCGATGGTCAATTGGAAGTGCAGCACCGGGCTGGTGTCGGACTGTACACCAACGTCCTGGCTGGCTTGTTGAAAGCCCTTCGACAAGACCGTCACCGTGTAATTCCCGATCGGTACGGCAGTGAAGACAAATTCCCCATTCACGTCGGAATCCATCGTTTGCGTCAGGTCGGAGTTCTGAGCTTTCAGCGTAAGTTGAGCGCCCTGCACGGGGCGGTGTTGAGGATCGTGGACGATCCCTCTCACCGAACCGAAGATCGTGGCGAACGCGGCAGTATTCAGAAGGGAAACGACCGCTAATAAACTGACAATTTGCCTCATACAAATGTTTCCTCGCTGCGAATTTGTCGCTCGCGCTATGGTCCCGCGTGTGAACATACGAACGGGCCGAGCCCATGAAGGGCCTTGAATCAAATTGAATCGGGTGATGAAGAGCGAACTAGTGGTCGGCCCAAGGAGTTGGCTGGAAGAAGCGACTGGCCTTCCTGAGCCGAGATCTGAGCGTAGATAGGCGGCATTTTGCCAATCGTCGACAAGGATCTGCTTTCAGCCTCTGCTTATTCCATGAACTTCAGGGACACCACACTAGCTGGCTACGCAGCGGCGGGAGGACCACGTTTTTGGCGGGAACGAGCGAACGCTAAGCGATATCGCGCCTCGGTCTGGGGCGTCGCGGAGGGATGCGCAAAGAGCAGGGTCTCCGCGCTCCGCAGGATCTGCGAGGTAAAGCCATGCGCCGCCGGGGCGGCGATCGCTTTCGGAAATGCCGGGCATTTCGATTGAATGCTGGAAAAGGACCTGTCGCCGCCAGTGGCCATTGTGCTTGCACAGCGATGAAGCCCGTTGCGCCGACAGCACTCCGGAAGACTACTGGATGCATCAACCGCAAGCAGCGGCGCAGCTAGAGTCAAGCCGAGCAACAGTGTGATTGTGATGGCTATCAGTCGCCGCATCGCCCCATCCGCGTCATCCAGCTTCGAGGATACGCGAAGACTGCGCGGAAGACCATCGTGTCCGGTCGAACCGGACTATGCGCGCTAAAGCCCCCAGTCTTAACTCAGGCACGGCGGTTCAGGCACGGCGGTCGTACCTACCAGGCCAGCTTCTCCGGCAGGAACTCGGCAAAGAGGTCGTCGTAATAAGGCTTCAATTCGGCCAGGTTTGGTTTAGCGCTCCCCTTGGAGTAGAGGTCGTAGGGATTGAAGTCGTTCACCGCCGCAAACATCTCCTCGTCGTGTTTAGACATGAGATGACGATAGGCGCCATGTTTGTGGGCAGGATAAAACGAGTGATACCGGAGCATGTACAGTGCCGGCTCGGGTAGATAATCCTTCACCACATGGTAAATGTACTCGTCATGGCCCCAGGACAGGTGGACATTGTCGAGCCCCACATTCGGCGAGTAAATGCCGTACTTCGTCTGGTACTCCGGAACGGCCGAGTCGGGGTTGGCAGCGAAGTACTCCGGAAACACAATCTGATCAGACCAGGCGCAACCAACCGGGAAGGTGTCCCCCACGACCGCCCATTGCGGCTCGCCATAGAGGCAAAGCACCTTGCCAAGGTCGTGGATGAAGCCGGTAAGCACAAACCAGCGGGGATGTCCGTCCCGGCGAATCGCCTCTGAGGTCTGTAGCAGGTGCTCGACCTGCGAGAGATCGGTGTCAGGATCGCTATCGTCCACCAGCGTGTTTAAGAATTCCGCTGCTTCCCACACCGTTTTTTTGCCGATATTCAGCCCAAGGTATTCTTTCTTCTTGGCCAGGACGAAATCGAGCGTCTGGTTCGCATGGTTCTGACGATAGAATTCAGCGACCCCGGGAGTGGCCTTCTCGTCGTACTGACGGAATTCCGACTGCGCCTTCCCTTCCTGGTAGCGGCTGGCAACATAGTCATCCCAATCCTCAAGGTTGGCTAGCGGGTTTTCAGCAGTGGCAACGCGCATGACGGAATTCCTCCCCAGGGTAGGAGTCTATAGCACGGAGAAACGTCTTTCCAGTCAAAACCCGGCACATCTGGCCGTAAACGTAAACGTCTGTCACTCATCCGGGCGCTCCAGCAGCTTTGCTCGAGTGGAGGAACCCCTGAGCATCCAACCACTGAAGGAGGAGTGTTGTCCAGCCAGAGACGGGTGCCGTGTTCGTCTGCCGGACGCCAAAGCCATGTCCGATGCCGGCGTAGATGTGGAGCTCGGCAGGGACATGAAGCCTGGTGAGAGCCAGATACAGCTCCGGAAGGCCTTGTGAGATATCAGGCCGGTCGTTCCCTCCGCAAGCAAGGAAGGCGGGTGGTGTCTCCCCCGTAAGGCGAGCGTCGCGCACCAGCGCAGGATAGAGCAGCGCCTGGAAATTAGGCTTGGAACTAACACGATCAATCGGGTCTGCAGCAGATGGCATCCCCTCGTCATAGCGGGTGCTGGCTAGCTCCGCCAGTTCGCCGCCAGCCGAGAAGCCCATCACGCCGATATGCTCCGCATTGATCCCCCACTCCTTGGAACGGCCTCTGACGATCCGGATAGCGCGTTCAATGTCGGCTAGCTCGGTGCCTTCAATCGTGTAAGTCGAGTTCTTGTCTTTGGCGAGACGGTATTTCAAAACGAATGCCGCAACGCCATGGTCACTCAGCCATTTGGAGACTGCATAGCCTTCATGGTCCACCCACAGCTCGCTGTGGCCGCCTCCAGGAGCCACAATGATCGCCGCTCCCGTAGCAGTGTTGGCGGGAGGGAAGTACGGCGTAATCGACGGCTCATGCACATTCGAGACGACATGGTCGCCTTGTGGAGTGGTCCTCACGATCCCCGGCGTTGGCGTTTGCGGAGAGCCGGGAGCGCCTTGTGGCCAAAGCTTGATCGGAGCCTGCTGTGCGCTTCCCAAGCTGACGAAAAAGGCGAGGCTCAGAAACGCAACCGGCTGACGGACGCTGTAAATCGTCTTCATTCCTGTCCTTCCGAATAGCTTCGGGATCATCTGACCCCTACCACAGTCGCTGAGAGGCAGCGGCAAAGATGGCCCGGTCGGCATCGCCCGCTACCCGCGCAATCGAACGACGAACGGGGAACCATATGCTAGCATCCTAAGCCGTAAGAAGCCGGGCCTGAGGAAGCTAGGTCCTTAAGAAGCCGGTCCTTTAAGAAGCAAGGTCCTTAAGAAGCTAGGTCTTTTAAGAAGCTAGGTCCTTAAGAAGCCGGGTCCTAAAGAAGCTGGGCCTTTGAAAAGCTGGGTCCTTACCTCCCAGTGATATCGTTTCCAAACGCATGTCGACTCCGTATAATACGCGTGACTTTAAAAGCATGAACTACAACGAGTGAAAATGACCGTCAGGATATCGTGGAAGCACGTCTCTCGCTTCACATTTTGCTTGCTCATCGCAGTCTCAACTGCATTCGCACAACAGAGCAGGCCGGCAATCACCGGAATTTCACACATGTGCGTGTATGCTAGCGATCTTGCCGCTTCTGATCACTTCTATGCGCACTCGCTGGGAGCCATGAAAGGGCCGGATCCTCAGGACCCTAGCGGTGTGCGCTATTACTTCAGCCCCACGCAATTTGTAGAAGTGTTGCCGCTGCCCGCTCAGCACACTCTCAGCCGAATGGCTTGCGTCGCCTATAACACCGTCGATGCCAATGGGCTTCGAGATTACCTCCGCGCGCACGGCGTCGATAGTGCGTCCGAGGTTCGCTCCGGCAGCGACGGCAGCCGGTGGTTTAACACCAAAGACCCGGAAGGGAACCAGGTCCAGTTCATTCAACCAGGACGGCCGGTGACGATGACAGCGGATGCGAAGCCCATCGGCACTCGCGTCATTCATGTCGGATATCTAGTGCACAGCCGCGCTGATGAGGACCGGTTCTACAAGGAGATTCTCGGCTTCCGGGCCTACTGGTATGGCGCCATGCAATCCGACCATTTGGACTGGGTCTCGCAGCAGGTTCCGGATGGTTATGACTGGCTCGAATACATGCTCGTCGGTGACGGCTCTGATGTCCCTGTCGCCAAATTCGATCTGCATGAATTGGGAGTGCTGAACCACTTTTCCATCGGCGTCGCCAACATGGAGCAGGCGGTCACCACCCTGATCGGCGAAGATCGCCTCAGTCCGCGACATGATGGTCCGCAAATGGGCAGAGACGGAAAGTGGCAGGCCAACCTCTACGATCCCGATGATACCCGTGTCGAACTCATGGAGTTTCAGCCGACCACCAAGCCTTGCTGCTCCGGATTCACTGCCACCAGTCCAACGAACTAAGCCTCCCGAGGGGAATAAGTGCTCACACCGTTTAGTCGGAATGTCCTCGGCTGCTGCTTGGCGATCCTGGTCGTGCTCTCTGCACCATCTGCCAGATCGGCTAATGCTTCACTCGGCATCTTCGCGGAGCACGGTGATGTCGGGAAGGTCTTGCATCCCGGATCGGTAGAATACAACGCTGCCGAGAAAAGCTATACGGTCAGCGGCAGCGGCGAAAACATGTGGTTTGGCCATGACGATTTTCACTTTGTCTGGACCAAAGTTTCTGGTGATGTCTCGTTAACCGCAGACATCGCCTTCGTCGGAGCGACCGGCAACAACCACCGCAAAGCAGTGTTGATGATCCGTCAGAGCCTTGACGGAGATGCCACCGCTGTCGATGTTGCGCGCCACGGAGACGGTCTCACCGCTCTCCAGTTCCGGGATGCAATCGGAGCCAATACCCATGAAGTCGAGTCGAACATCTCCGCTCCACAGACGGTGCGTATTGTGAAGCGTGGCGATTCTATTTACGCTTTCGTCTCGAAAGACGGAAAGCTTGTTTTTACCGGGGCCTCCACGAAGCTGGCATTAACTGGACCATTCTATGTAGGGATCGGGGTTTGTTCGCACGACAAGGATGTTGTCGAGAAGGCCGTTTTCACGAACGTCAAGCTCGTGTCGCTTCCCCCCGCAGCAACGAAGCCTATTCTCTATAGCACGCTCGAAACCATCGCTGTCGCCTCAACCGATCGACACGTTGTATATGGAGCGCCGCAACACTTCGAAGCGCCGAACTGGTCCCGCGATGGGTCCTTCTTTCTCTTCAATCAGGATGGAAAGATCTATCGTCTGGCATTGGACGGAGCAGATCCTTCGGTTATCCCCACCAGTCCTCAAGACAATTGCAACAACGACCATGGAATCTCCCCTGACGGGCAATCCATTGCCGTCAGCGACTCCTCCGGAAACAGTAAAAAATCTTCGGTCTATATCGTGCCGATAGGTGGCGGCACACCCCGGCAGATCACCGAGAACTCGCCGTCCTACTGGCACGGCTGGTCGCCCGATGGCAGAACCCTGGCCTTCACCGGGGAGCGGAATGGTGACTTTGACATTTACACAATCCCCGTAAGTGGTGGAACCGAGACTCGCCTCACTACAGCCAAAGGTCTTGACGACGGCCCCGAATATTCCCCGGATGGACTTTATATTTACTTCAACTCGGTGCGCACCGGGTCGATGCAGATATGGCGCATGAAGGCCGACGGGAGCGCCCAGGAGCAAGTACTGTCCGACGACACCAACGACTGGTTTCCTCATATCTCGCCAGACGGAAAGTGGATGGTCTTCCTTTCCTACGAAAAAGGCGTTACGGGCCATCCAGCGCAAAAAGACGTGATGCCGCAGCTCATGTCGATGGAAGACAAGAAGGTGCATGTGCTCGCCACGCTCTTTGGCGGCCAGGGCACGATCAACGTTCCTTCATGGTCGCCGGATAGTAAGAAATTGGCTTTTGTCAGTTATTCGATCTTGCAGGATGATCCAGCGGAGATGAAATAGTCCCCTCGAAGCACGATTCTTGGTGTCGTCGTCCAGGCTTATGCCATACCGGCTTCGATCCGCAATCATGCATCTTTTCCTATATGCGTACGCAGAATGGAGCGGCAGCTCTTGTATAGACTCTCTTCTGAATTCGATCGCTTGCGGCGGGAATTCAACGAAGCGCTGATCGCCTGCCGGGCGGCCACCGAAAAGAAGCAAGTGCATTCGCTGCGGACCGGCACCCGGCGGCTCGAGGCCTTACTTAAGAAGGCTGCTGAAGATCATCCAGGCTCGAAGCCACTCCAGGTCCAGGCAAACAAAGTGCTCCGCAGGTTAAAGCGGGTCCGCAAAGCAGCGGGAGTCGCCCGCGATCTCGATGTTCTTCGAAATCTCGCAGGCCCGGTGAGAGATCGGGCATTGACCTCAACCAAGCCATCCGAGCACGAAAACCTCATCGCCAGCTACAAGCAGCTGGAGGACGATCTCCGCAGTAGGCGAAAACACGCGGCAAGCGAGCTCGCCACCGCACTCGAGGAGCATGAGCCCGGATTGGAACGCGCCCTCGAAGCCATGTCCAAAGCGATGTCCAACTTTACTGCGAAAGAGCCATCGCCCATGCGCACCGCGAATATCTGGATGAAGCGTATTCGCATGCCCGGCAGTGACCCCGGCAAAGAGGCTCTGCATAGTTTCCGGAAACAAACCAAAACCATGCGTTACCTCGCCGAGCTGGAGCCGCGATCGATCACCGCTCAGCGCTTTGCGGCGCACCTTAAAGCGATCCAGGGCTCGATCGGGCAGTGGCACGACCTCCTTCTGTTTGTGGAGGAAGCCAAAGAAATTCTTGGTAAGGATTCGCTGCTGACGCAAGTCGTCAAGACCGAGCGTAATCAAGCGCGGCGTGCGGCAATGCGCTCGATCCGATAAGAGCAGGGGATCAAAGCCAAAGCCGCAGGTGGAGTAGTCACGAGGGAAACGCCGAACTGGGCCGACTATCTGCAAGCCAAGGGTCTCGGAAAACAACTGAGCACCGACGATTTCGCCGGACATCCCGCTCACCATGCCAACTCGTCGATCAAGGCGATCGAAGGTATCGCGGCCTGCCCAGATGGCGAAGCGCCTCAGGGAAAACTGGCGGGCGCGATCCGGATCGGTGGAAAACACCGGCTTGACCGAAAACCCGCTTGCTTTTAGTCTGTGGTTACACGGGAAAGGAGGATGATCCAGCCTATGACAAGTTCTGACGGTAGTAGTTGTGGCAGTTCAATACGTGAGGTGACTGAGGCTTAGAGCGTCCTCGCTCTAGACCTGGCGATACCGCAACCGAACTCGCCGAGGCCCACTTCGAAGTTTTTTGAAGCGAGGATGCCTCAGGTCAATCTCAACAGCTCACCGAAGATGAGGCCCGCTGCGTAATCTTGTAGCGGGCCTCATCTTTTGCTCGACCATTTCGCCTTATGAAATTGTGCTGCCATGAGGATCGAGGCCAATGGAGCTGGCCGGTCCCTAGAACCGAACGTTGCAACCAGACCAAAACGCTTCAGCCGGATCGGACTTACAATAACCGCATGGAACCACTAGTCATCGCGGGCAAGGCATTTCAGTCACGGCTTATCGTCGGCACCGGCAAATATAAAGACGGGCGCGAAACCCAGGCAGCTATCGAGGCCTCGGGCGCGGAGATGGTCACCGTCGCAGTGCGCCGAGTCAACCTCGATCGCTCCAAGGAATCGCTGCTCGACTTCATCGATCCACAGCGCTATTTCCTGCTCCCGAATACCGCCGGCTGCTATACCGCCGAGGAGGCGATCCGTGCGGCCCGGCTGGGGCGCGAAGTTGGGATCTCCGACTGGGTCAAAATCGAAGTGATTGGCGATCAGGCAACCCTCTATCCTGACGTTCAGGCGACCCTCGAAGCCACCCGGGTGCTGGTCAAGGAAGGCTTCACGGTGCTTCCCTATACCTCCGACGACATCGTCTTTGCGCGGCGGTTGATCGATGCAGGCGCGGCTGCCGTCATGCCTCTAGGCGCGCCCATTGGCAGCGGACTCGGCATTCAAAACATCGCAAATCTGCAGATCCTGCGTGAGCGGATCACCGAAGTTCCGCTGATCGTCGACGCCGGGGTCGGCACCGCCTCCGATGCCGCGATCGCCATGGAGCTCGGCGCCGACGCGGTCTTGATGAATACCGGCATCGCGGCCGCTCGCGAACCCGTGCTCATGGCCGAAGCCATGATGCACGCCGTGCTGGCCGGAAGGCAGGCGTATCTGAGCGGGCGAATGCCGAGAAAGCTCTACGCAACCGCAAGTTCGCCGCTCGAAGGCATCTCCAGATAGCCCTGCGGGAGCTTTCGTACCCAGCCGTGCCCCGCATTTGTAAATTGATCCTTGGAGACGCTCGGCGATTGCTTTAGACTCGTATTCGCATGCGAGTCTTCGGCATCGATTGCGGTACCGACTGCACCGGCTACGGTGTCGTCGAGTGGTCGCCAACCGGCCCGATGGGCAGCCGGGAACCTTGTCTGGTCGCCGTCGCCTCCGGTGGCATCCGTCTGCCGAAAAGCGACACCATGCCGCAAAAACTCAGCTTCGTCTATCGCGAGTTGATGCTGCTGTTGGCGGCCTACGAGCCCGAAGTCGTGGCCGTCGAAGAAGTCTTCTACTCGGCAAATGTGAAGTCGGCCTTGAAATTGGGCCAGGTTCGCGGGGTCGCCTTGCTAGCGGCGGCGAATTGCGGACTGGCCGTAGCAGAATATGCTCCGTTGAAGATTAAGTCGTCCGTCGTCGGCTATGGGTTGGCGCAGAAAGAGCAGGTTCAATATATGGTGACTCGTTTGCTCAAACTCAGTTGCGTTCCGGAACCGGCCGACGCGGCCGACGCGCTGGCCGTCGCCATCTGCCATATGCATACCGCGCAAACTCTACTGGCGCAGTCGGGTGTCAAGCATTGAAAGTCACAAGCACATTGAGATTGACGAAGGGCCGTAGATGTCTGCAGATCGGAACGCTGATTCTATCCTTGTCTGGTTTCACCGGGGCTGCTTTCGCTTGGGGGGCGCTCGACAGCGCGCAGTCTTCGTCCACAATCGCTCCGAACCCCGCCGACAAGCCTCACGTCAGCTTTCACTATGAACACCCGCAGCTCCAACCCGCCAAATACACCTTCGTGATCTTTGAGGATGGCCGCGGCGAATTTCACTCCGAGCCGAGCGCCACGCCGCCACACGATACGCTCTCCTATCAAACCATGGCCCATCCACTCGACCGTCCGGTGCAGTTGTCCAAAACCGCTGTCGAGGAGATCTTCTCCACCGCGCGAGCGCAGAGGTTCTTCGCCGTGTCGTGTGAGGACGTAAAAGATAAAGTCGCCTTTCAGGGGACCAAACAACTCAGCTATGCCGGACCCGACGGAAACGGAAGCTGTACCTATAACTGGTCGAAGATCGCGCCCATCCAGAAAGTCACGACCACCTTTGAGTCGATCGCCTTTACCTTGGAAGTAGGCCGCCGCCTCGAAGTGGAGCACAAACACGATCGGCTCGCCCTTGATGCAGAGTTGGCTACCTTGCTCTCTGCCGCGAAAGATGGCAGGGCGCTCGAGATTCAGACGATCCAGCCGATCCTCGAGGAGATCAGCAACGACGAGGCGGTCCTCGAGCGGGCCCGTTCCCGCGCTCGCAAACTCCTGGGCGATGACAGCACCACCGCTTCATTGCGCTAACATTTTGTCGCGCCGGCTGGTCGAAAGCTCTGTACAAACGCGCGAAATTGGCAGAAACTTTTCCTTAAAGAACGCGTCTTTACGTATTGCGGCGAGTCAGCAAAAGCCTGAGCGCCTCGAAATGGAGGTGCTGTGATGCGGCACCAGGTATCATCAAGTCTCTCGACCCGCCCATTGAGTTCAAGGTTCATCGCGAATTCCTACGATCATTTTCCACACCGCATTCCATTGCAGGGCCTCCCATTGCTGGGACTGCTGATGCTGACGATATTTGCTGTCGGGTGGTCATCGGCCCACGCCGACGACCAGATCCGGGCGGTGCGTCTCAGCAACGTCATCGGTACCGTCCAGATGCTCTCCGGCACGGAAACTCAGTTTTCGCAGGCCTATCCGAACATGCCGGTCATGCAAGGCTCGACGCTCAAGACCGGCGAAGACGGCCGTGCGGAGGTCCAGTTGGAAGATGGCAGCGTCGTACGCCTGACGCCAAATAGCTCCGCCGCCTTCAGTGTTCTCAGCCGCAGTGCGGATGGCACCAATACTGAAGTCGAACTGCTGACCGGCTTGTCGTACGTGGAGATGAAAAGTGTCGCCAATCAGCGCTTTGTAGTCCACTTCGGCGGCAATGAAGTGATCTCTCCGGCCCCCGTCAAGTTTCGCGTGAGCCTCGATGCTAGACCCATTGAATTCGCTGTTCTCGACGGCAGCGCCCACTTGAGTAACGGCGCCGCTTACGCCGTGGACGTCAAGGCCAACGAGACCGTGCGCTTCGACAGCCCGGATAGCACCCGTTACATGCTCGCCCAGGGCATCGACAGCGACTCTTGGGACCAATGGAACACCGACCGTGACCAGGCCATGAATCAGATGGCCGCGCAGGAGACCCGCGAGGCGCGCGGAAGCGCAAGCGATCCTGCCTGGAGCGATCTCGATTACTACGGGAATTGGTACTCCGCCAGCGGTAATTCCTTCTGGGTGCCATCCGGTGCCGGCGCAGGTTGGGACCCTTACGGCTCCGGATATTGGGGCTATTATGGCGGCGCTGGCGGCTATGCCTGGATCTCCGGTTATCCATGGGGCTGGTTGCCCTACCACTGCGGCGCCTGGAACTACTACAACTCGTTCGGTTGGGGCTGGGCCCCAGGGGCAGGGAACTGCGGGAACTCCTGGTATCCGGTCGGAGGAATTGGCTATGCTCCTCCCGGCTATAAGCGACTGCCACGGCCCGTCCAGAGCCCATTCCATCCATTGCACCCGGGTGCGCCTCGCTCCGCAGTCAGCCATCCCCTGCTCGCCATTGATCGTGGACGAGAGGCCACCACTCTCGAGCCCCGCCCGGGCGCTCCCAAGGCGGTTACAGTGGATGGGCACGTTGCCCAATTGATGCCGAAAAGCGGCGTTCCGGCAAGCTCCTTTGTGAACCGCTCCGGCGCTATGCCGATTACTGCACGAAATGGATTCGGCGGCTCAGGCGGCCAGTTTGGCAGCGTACCCGTCTATCGCCCTCCTTCGGGTAGCTCCGGCTATCGTGCAGGATCTCCTGCAACGTTCGCCTCCCATCCCGTTTCCAGCGGCCCCGGCGCAGCTTCAGGAGGCCACTTCAGTGCGCCGTCCTCTTCCGGTGCCATGTCATCGGCACCGCACGCTAGCGCCGGCCCATCGATGGGTGGTGGCGGTGGCGGCGGTGGCCACGTCAAGTAATAGGAAAGGTATCCTCAAGGGCCAGTCCACTCGTGTGGACTGACCCTTTTCCTTCTCCGCCGGTTTCTTCACTGCGCCGACTGCTCTGAATCTTGCAAATCCCGATAAAGTCGCGCCGCCTCCTCCAAAGGCAGCGCCTCAGCGCGGATCGTCGAGGAGATGCCCGTTCGCCGGAAAGCAGCGGCCACGTTCTCGGGCCCATGTCCCGCAAACCGGAGATTGTTGGCCAGAGTCTTTCGCTTCTGCGCAAACGATTCCTTCAGAAACTTGATGAATCCCAGCCGGTCTATACCCAGATCAGCCAGCCGTGAAGCGAAGGTAAGCCGCAAGACCGTCGAATACACCTCCGGCGGAGGCGAGAAGGCACTCGGCGGCAGCGTAAAGAGATTCTCTACCCGCGCAAAGAGCTGAGTAGTTGCGGTGAGCAATCCGTAGTCTCGAGTACCCGGCGCGGCGGCGATCCGGTCCGCCACCTCGCGCTGCACCATGATCACCGCACGGTCGATCACGTTGGCGTGTTCGAAGAGGTGCAGCAGAATCGGTGAGGTAATGTAGTACGGAAGATTCCCGACAACTGCAAGTTTCCCTCCCGTATTCGGCAGCAAGCCAGCCATGTCGAGCGTCAATATGTCGTGGTGAAGCACCTCAACCCGGTCGTCCATCGCGTATTCGCTCGTGAGTCGCGCTGCCAGCGAGGCGTCCAGATCCACCGCGACCAAGTGGCCGGCCCGCGCTGCCAGCAGGCTGGTGATTGCTCCTTTGCCCGGGCCAATCTCAAGCACCGTACCGGCGGAGATGTCCCCAAGGGCCTGCACGATGGCGTACGCCGCCGCGGGGTCTGCAAGAAAATTCTGCCCGAGTTTGGGCTTGCTGGTCACGCCCGCCTTCTCTCTTCAAACCACCACGAATCGCCCGGAACCGGCCGCAGCGAATTGCTGTGCCTCGAAGAGAGATTTAGACTACGCAAGGCATCGGACTCCTCTGCATGTCTGGTACAAGTCTCACAGGAACGGGAGTGAATTCATGCGTATTACTTTCGCCGCTTCGGAATGTGTTCCCTATATCAACACCGGCGGCCTAGCGGATGTACTGGGAGCGCTCCCAAGAGAGGTCGCTCGTCAGGGGCATCAGGTCACAATGTACCTGCCTTTTTATAAGCAGGTTAGCGCCAAAGTCAAAGAACGCGTCGTCGCCATCAAGAGCCTGACCATTCCGTTTCAATACTACAACCGCTTCGTGACCGTACTGAATGGCGGCATTCAGGATGGAGTGCAGTTCTATTTCATCGATTGTCCGGAACTCTTCGATCGTGAATATGTGTATGCGACGCCTACCGGCGACTATCAGGACAATTGGGAGAGGTTCGGGCTATTCTGCCGCGCGGTGCTCGAGGCATCGAAGCAGCTCGGTGTGCCCGATGTCTTTCATGTGCACGATTGGGAGACAGCCATGCTGCCCGTCTACCTGCGCACCGTCTACTACTTCGATCCGCAGCTGCGCAGCGCTGGCGTGATGCTGACCGTCCATAATGCCGGATATCAGGGCTGGTTCCCCCCCAATACCGTCGAACGTCTGCTGCTGCCGTGGGAGATCTACAAGCCAGAGCGTGCCGAACACTACAGTACTTTGAATTTCCTCAAAGGGGGACTGGTTTACTCCGACGTCATCACCACCGTTAGCCGCAAATATGCCGAAGAAATTCAGACCGCCGAGTTCGGCAACGGTCTCGAAGACACCTTCCGCCGCCGCGCCACCGATTTGCACGGCATCCTGAACGGCATCGATACCGTGAAGTGGGATCCTGCCACCGATGGAAACATCGCCGCCCATTACACCGCCGGCAATCTTGAGGGGAAGGTGAGCTGCCGCCGTGATCTGCTTCATGCCTTCGGCCTCGAGCCGGCCCGCGAAGACGCGCCGCTCTTGGGCATCGTCTCCCGTTTCGCAACTCAGAAGGGCTTCGATCTGATCGCCCAGATCTCGGATGCGTTGGCCGCCGAAGATCTTTATCTCGCCGTCCTCGGCGACGGTGAGCCCTACTACGAAAACCTCTTTCGCTCGCTGCAGGAAAGACATCGTGGAAAGATCTCCGTGCGCATTCCCTACGACCGGGCCATGGCGCACAAGGTCGAGGCAGGCGCGGACATCTTCCTCATGCCCTCCCGTTACGAGCCGTGCGGTCTTGGCCAGCTGTACAGCCTCCGCTACGGGACCATCCCCGTTGTCCGTGCCACCGGCGGTCTGGATGAAGCCGTGGAGGAATGGAGTCCCGAGACCGGCCAGGGAACGGGCTTCAAGTTCCACGGCTATAATCCGGGGGACTTCCTGGCCGCCATCCAGCGCGCCACTCATGTCTTTCGGACCGACAAAAAAGCCTGGAGCAAGCTAATCCACAATGCAATGACCCAGGACCATTCCTGGATTGGCCCGGCGGCGGAATACATTGAACTCTATGAGGAAGTCGCGAGACGGCGCAGCTAAAACTCTACTGACATATTTGACGATCTAGTTCAACTTGGTTAAGCTAAGTTAGCAGGAGAGCCGAATCCATGACCACAGCGACCATCTTCGAGGCCAAGACAAACTTTTCCGAACTCGTAAAAAAAGCCCAGAAAGGCGAGACGGTCATCATCACCTCCGGACGCGAGAAGACGCCGGTGGCCAAGCTCGTGGCCATTGAGCCGGTGAAGAAGAAACGGCTTGGGGCGCTCTATGACCCGAACTTCGTCATGGGTGATCGTTTCTGGGAGCCTTTGCCGGAAGAGGAATCGGGCCTCTGGAGGGGTGAAGGCGATGAGGATTTTGGTTGATACTCATACCCTCGTCTGGGCAACAATCTCTCCGAAGCTCCTAAGCACCGAAGCAGCGGCAATCATCGAAGACCCGGCCACTGAGGTCTATGTCTCGGCAGCCTCCGCATGGGAAATTGCGACCAAGGTGCGCCTCGGAAGATTTCCGGAAGCAGCGAATCTGGAGAGACAGTTTCTTCAGACGATGGAAGTCGCTGGATATGTAATGCTCTCCATCGACTGCGCCTTGGCCTTGCGCGCCGCTCGTATGCCAGGAGATCACAGTGATCCATTCGATCGCATCATCGCCGCGCATGCCATTGCCGAAGACATACCGGTGATCAGCGCCGACCGCAAGCTGGATGTGTTCAAGGTGCGACGAATTTGGTGATGGTCGTTGCCTCCGGGAGTGAGAGCGCTTGGGCAGCGGCGGCCGGAACGGCCCGTTACGCGGTGCGATTCCTCCTGATCCATCCAAACAGCGGAATCCCCAACAAGATGATCCCGGTCCCGATCAGCGAGTTCTTCAGGTTCTCCACATAGGAGAAATACAGCAACAGAGCTGAAGCGAGAACAAAGAGCGCCGGGAGCACCGGATATCCCCACACCCGATAAGGGCGCACCGCGTTCGGCAATCGCCTCCTGTAAACGAAGACTGTCGTTGCCGTGATCAGGTAAAAGAGCCATTCGGCGAAGATCGCCAACTCGAACAGCTGCTGAAAACGTCCCACCGCCAGCAGCAGAACCGTAGCGAGGATCCCTTGGACAATCAACGACGTCGACGGGCTCTGGAAGCGTGGATGAATCGTCGCCATTCGCGCGAAAAAAAGCTTGTCGCGCGCAGCCGCAAAGGGAATCCGCGCCCCCGACATGATGGTCCCATTGAGCGTGACAACGATGCTGATTGCCATCGCGGCTGAAACCAGCGCAGCCCCCCAGCTGCCTCCTTTTCCTCCAACTACCAACGCCATCGCGGTAACTGCAGGACGCGGGGAAGCCGCGATCTGTGCGGCTGGCAGAATGTATTGAATGGCCGCATTCGTCGCCATGTATAGACCGCCCACAATAAACAGCCCGGCGATCAGCGCGATCGGCAAACTGCGCTCCGGACGACGAACCTCTCCGGCGACCATGGTCAAGTCGTTCCAGCCATCGTAGGCCCAGAGCGCCGCAATCAACGCGATCATGAAGCCGCCAAACCCGCCGTGCGCACCGGGAAAGAAGGTGTGGAAATTCAGCAGGCTGCCCCTCGATGAGGCGAAGCAGAAACCGGCGATCACCAGTATGAGCCCACCTTTCAACCAGGTGAAGAAGAGCTGAAACTCTCCCGCCTTGCGAATGCCAAGATAGTTCAGCCCGGTCACCAGCCACGTGGCGGCGATCGCGAAGATCTGCGACCAGGTAATCTCCCAGCCGCCGTGCAGCGTCGCGCCATCGAGCCACGCAAGCGCAGGAAAGATCGCTAGGGTGCGCGCCAGCCCGGTGGTCACGCTCGCAATCGAAGCCGGCTTGGCTACCGAAAACCATGTCCACATGTAGAGAAAGGCCGGCAAATCGCCGTAAGCGCCGCGAAGATAGACGTATTCGCCGCCGGTCGCCGGCATCATCGCGCCCAGTTCGGCATAGGTCATCGCGCCGAACAGCGACAGCAGTCCACCGACGATCCACGCCAGGTACACCATGGTCGAGGAGCCGACCGCGCGCATCATCTCTTGCGGGACTAGAAAGATGCCGCTGCCGATAATGGTCCCGACCACGATCGCGGTGGCGTGAGAGACACCCAGGACGCGAGGAAGGTCGCCGGTCCGGACCGGCGCAGTGGTCTCAATCAGCTTCGAGGATGAGTTCAGTTCCGCCAACGGTGGAGCAAGAGTACCATGCTGCAAGCTGGTTCCCCATGAGACGCCGGGAACCAGGCCAAGCCAACAACCAGCACCGCAACTAGCCCGCAACCAGCCTTTGACTAACCCTTAAATAGCCCTCAACTAACCTTTGACCGCGGCTTTGATAATCGGCGGCGCACTCACCGCCGCCTTGACCTGCGGATCTCCGCCAATCAGTCGAAGCAGCGCCTCGGTCATGTGCCCATCGATCGATGCAGCCTGCCGGATGATGACCGGGAAACGCAGCCAAAGTTGTAAGCCGCCGTCGACGAGCTGCAGGTTCGATTGAATGCCTGGCGCGTCCATGCTCGAATCCATCCACGATTCCAGGTTCCGGTGTTGCTTCTCGATCTCCTGGCGATAGCTGTCATAGACATCCTGGACGGACTTCTGGATCTTCTCCACCGCTGGCCGGTAGTCGCCGTCAGCGGCCAGCTTCACCGTCAACTCATGCCAGATGTATTCGGTCCCCGGAAGCTGTTTGAAAAGCGGAGTCCCGGCCTGAAACAAGACCGCATTCGAGAAAACCGCGACCCTCCCCGTCGGATAGAGATCGGTGCCACTGCCCGCCAGCTCGAGCACGTAGAACCGCACCAGTCCGACCTCTGCGACATCACCGGTGACCGTGGCAATCGTGATGCGGTCGCCGACTCGCACCCCATACCGGCCGATGATGAAGAAATAGGCGGCCACCGAGAGCAATATCGTTTGCAACCCCACTGCCAGGCCCGCAGTGATAAATCCGGCAAAGGTAGCCAGGGAGCTGAACTGTGTCACCACCCCGAAGATCATCACCAGGCCGCTTAGGAAACCGATGATCAGTCGCCGCACCAGGAGCAGCTGCCGCCGTCGGCGCACGTCCTGGACATACCTCGTTGTGGCCCGCCGCCATACTTCGCCCAACGCGAAGATGATTGCCAGCGCTACCGCGATCCCGGCCACTCGGAAGAGCAATGAACTTAATATTGACTTGTATTCCTCATCGACTGCCCGGCGCCATGCCTGCAGACTCGCCCCGCTTTGCTCCAGAGTGACGATCTCCTGGCTTAACGGCACCGCCGCCGCTGAAATGCCCTTAAAGGTCAACGTCAACTGGTCGAAGGTCTTCCGCGTCTCGGCCAGTGTCGGAGCCGGGTTAGCGGCCGGTGCAGCTGCCCCAGCCGCGGACCCTCCAGGATGAGTAGCCGCAGGATGAGTTGCCGGAGCAGCGGGAAGTGGTGTCGCGGCGATCTGCTGCGACAAAGCCTCTCCCTGGGAAATCGTCCGTCTCAAAACATTGCTCAACGGCGTCCGCAGCTCGAGTGCCTGCTGATGAACGCTGTTGGCTTCCCGGGCCAGGTTGTCAATGCTTTGTCTGGCTGCTAAGAGGTGAAAAAGAACGATAGCCTGGCTCGACACCCCCGCGCTTCGTGCCGCACTCAGGTTCTCCAGCGTCGGCGCGACGCTCGTCGATTTGCCGGCAGTCAGCCCGGGTGCGGAACGCTCCAGTTGACCGACTTGCGCTGCAAAACCGGTATCGTTCGATGTCACCGAAATCCCGGTGATCTTGGCCAGCGCGTCTTCCATCGCCGATTGCAGCTCTAGCTCGCCTGCCACCTCTTCTCGTTGTTGCCGCAGTCCAGCAATGTCGCGAGCCCGCGCCGTCTGCAATTGCTTGTCCAGGTCGGCTGACTGCGCCTTCAACGCGGCGATCCGCTGGGCGACGCTGTCTCGCATCGTCTGCAGCCTCTGCGCCTGGCTCTCCGGGGCCGGGGTGTCCGATTGGCCGCCGCTCGTCCTGGCCATAATGGCGGCCTCGGCCTTCGCGGATTGAAACGCGAATCCCGCGACCTGCGCGGCCAGCGTCACCGCCTGGTCGCGATAGATCAGATCGCTCGGCTCGCCCACTTTCTGGATAGGAGCTTCGGAATCATGGTAGAACCGCAGCACCGCGTTCAGATGGAGCAAGATGGCTTTGCTGCGCCCGGCTACATCATTCTCCCCCGGCTGATTGGTCGGCTGCGTTGGCAGGGACGGAGACTGCGCCGGAACCGGCGACGCTGTCTTCCCGGGAGCAGAGGGCGCTGGGGTTTGCGTCTGGGCCGCGGTTGGATCCGCCGCCTTCTGCTCTGCACGCACGGTGTGGCGGCTCTGGAAAAACATCGAGCCGAAAAAGAGCGAGAGAGCAAGCACCGCCGCATTCAAGACATATCGAATTGCGAATTTTTGATGAAGACTGTACTTCGAATATTTCTGCCGGAATCGCCAATCAACCATGTTCCATAGGATCACAGAAGACGTCGAAAGGTTAGTTGCTGCCCCTCTCACCCAAGCACCGAGCGCAGACTCTCCGGAAGCTGCGACTCGGACGCCTCGATCGCATCGAAAAGTTCTTGACTCGAAACCGGCCCGAGCGAGACCAGCCGCATCCACGGCCAGCGAACGCGCATGACGCTGGCGAGCGCGATCTTCTCTTCCGCAGGCAGCGAATCGTCGTACACCGCTGCATCGAAATATTGCGTCTCTGCGTAAATTTCCGCATAGCAGATGTTTTCTGCCAGAGTAACGTCAAACCGAGAGCCTTCTAACCCGGACTTTTTTCGATCCAGAGAGGGCGACGGTGCGCCAACCAGCAGTATCGAAGACGTGGTCGGAATTTCCTTGGATTTGCTGGCGCGCTTTTTCGACATGCCTCTATTCTGAGTGGCGCCATCAATGAAAACAATCGCCGCCGCCACATGCTTTGGTGCCGTCAAACATTCGCAGGCCGTTTATCTTCTCTGAACGACATCCTCGTAATCACCACGCGCACAAGACCGTAGCAGCACCCCAGTCCCATATCGTGGGTCTTCTTCGGAGCTCTCCCCAAAGACCTCTGCCTCGATACCCGACCATGAGGCTGCGCTGGCTTGCCGAGCCGGGCGCTTTTCGTTATCGTTGACCTTCCGTCATCGAGAGCGCTGCGCCGGGTCCATGCCGCGAGTGCCATCGCATTGACGCACTATTCACGAGGTGACAGTGTACAACCCGAATCGCCGGAGCTTTATCAAGACAGCAGGAGTGGCGACCGCGACCGCATTCGCCGGAACCAAATTGCACATCCTGGCCGCGGCCCAGAATGAGCCCGCTGCCCCGGTCTCTGCGAACGACCACATCCAGATAGCCCTCATTGGCGCGGGTGGCCAGGGCATGGGTGATACCAAGGTTGCCTTGGAGGTTCCCGGCGTCAAGCTGGTTGCCGTTGCCGACTGCTACAACGGCCGCCTGGATCATTCCAAAGAACTCTGGGGCAGTGACATCTTCACCACTCGCGACTACGGCGAGATCCTGGCCCGCAAAGACATCGACGCCGTCATCATCGGGACGCCCGACCACTGGCACAAACAGGCCTCGATCGACGCCATGAAGGCCGGCAAGGATGTCTACTGCGAGAAGCCGATGATTCATCTCTACTCCGATGGGCCGGAAATGATCGAGACATCGCGGTCGACCAAGCGCATCTTGCAAGTAGGCAGCCAGCGAGTCAGCTCGATGGTCTATGCCAAAACCAAGGAGCTGCTCGCTTCAGGCGCCATCGGCCAGTTGAATATGGTGACTGCGCATTGGGACCGGAACTCTTCGCAGGGCGCGTGGAGCTATACCGTCCCGCTCGATGCCTCAACCGAGACCTGCGATTGGCCGCGTTTTCTGGGAACCGCCCCTAAGATTCCCTTCAATGCGGAACACTTTTTTCAATGGCGTAAGTGGAAAGCCTATGGAACCGGTGTGGCCGGCGACCTCTTCGTTCATCTCTTCAGTGGAACCCATTTCATCACCGGCTCTCACGGCCCCACCCGCGGCATGGCGACCGGCGGCCTGCGTTTCTGGAAGGACGGCCGCGATGTTCCCGACGTGATGCTGGCGCTCTTCGATTATCCCGACTTCAATCTGAACCTGCGCGTCAACTTCGTCGACGGTGGCTCAGAGAGCGAAGGCCTGCTCTTTACCGGCTCGGAAGGAATGCTCGAAATCGGCGGCAACGGCGTCACCGTCAGCCGCACACCGCTCGCAAAAGGACCGGGACTCACCATCGGCACCTTTACCGAAGCGATGCAAAAGCAGATAACCGCCCAGTATATGGAGAAGTATCCGCCTGTCCACGCGACCGGCGAGCCTCCGCTAGCGACCGAACGATATCAAGCGCCTCATGGATACAGCGACAGTTACGATCACTTTCATAACTTCTTCGACTCCGTGCGAACCAGGAAGCCGGTTGTCGAAGATGCGGTCTTCGGCTTCCGCGCGGCTGGCGCGGCTTTGCTTAGTAACTTGAGTTACGAGAAAGATGCCATCGTCCATTGGAATCCCGAAGAGATGAAGTTGGTTGGGCACGAACGTAGTTAGGCGCACCGGGCCGTTTGCCTCTCCGGAAGTCAGGATTGTTGGGAAGTCAGGAATACTGGACCAACCGCTTCTCAGCTTTCCTGCTCCAGCGGATCCTCAATCAATCCTTCCGCCCTGCCCAGCAGTGTCCGTTCCTGCAGCATCGACATCGTCAGTCTCTGGCTTTGTTGCAAGTCTTCCAGGAAGTCGTTCTCAATGGTTCGAGCTAATTCTCGATCAAGCGCCGCCAGATTCACCTCATCGTTGAGCGCGAACGAGCGATGATCGAAGTTCGTGGATCCAACAACACTCCAGAGCCCGTCAACCGTCATCAACTTGGCGTGGATCATCGAAGGCTGATACTCGAAGATCTCCGCGCCGCCCTCGAGCAGATGGCGGACGCTGTGGTGACTCATCCTCCGGATCATCGGATGATCGATGCGCGGACCCGCGGTGAGGATCTGCACTTGCACCCCGCGCCGCCTTACCGCCTCCACCAGTGCGCGGCGTGCGCTTCTATCGGGCAGGAAATAGGGTGTCGTGATCCGAATGCTCTTTCGCGCGCTCTTGATCAAGGCTTGAAAGAGGATCCGCGCTTGTGTGCCACCACCATGCGGGGTGCTCGAGACCACAAAGCTGGTCGATCCCTCGGGCAGCGCTCGAAACGCGAATTGTGCCGATCCTGAAAGGATCTCGCCCGAAGATTCAAGCCAGTTCTCGCAGAAGGTGGATATCAGTCCCGCAACCGCTTCGCCTTCGACGCAAAAAACCGTGTCTCGCCAGACCGGTGCCTTTGCTGTCGCATGAAGCCAGAAATCCGCGATGCCCGCGCCGCCGATAAACCCGGTCTCGCCATCGACGATCATCAGCTTGCGATGCGTGCGGTTGTTGACCTTCTGCCAGGTGTCCCAGCGGATGGGATGATACCACCGCATCTTACCGCCGGCGGCGCGAAGTTCATCGAAGTAGCTGAGGTGGGTGCTGAAGCTGCCCAGCGCATCTACGATGATCCTGACTTCAACGCCGGCCCGCGCTCGTTCCGCCAGCGCGTCGAGAAACTCGCGCCCGACCTCACCCTCCATAAACTCGTAAGTTTCCAGGTTGATCGCATGCTTCGCGCGCCGGATCGCCTCGAGCTGCGCCCTATAAAACTCGCTGCCGTTTTTGAGCCGGGTCATCCGCGACCTACGGACCGTGCCGTCCGTGATCAGACTGAGAAACTGCACGAATTCCTCCGAGTCGAGCGCCATACCCGGGTCGTCCGGCATGGAATAGGGAATCGACGGGCCGAAGAAATCAAGCAACACACGCGAGCCATAAAGCACCATCCCCCCAACGCCAATAGCGGCCAGGGCTCGCGTCGCCGTGCGCGATCGGTTTTGAGCGGGAGTGTCAGCCATGCAAGGCAAGAATACTAGGGCCAGGTTACAACGGGGTAGCTTGTGCAACGAAGGGGCTCGGCCTCAGCCGCTGAGGGAACACTCGGCCGACAATCAGTGAGTAGCGGAACGCACGTCTCTCAGGAACTCCGCCAGCGTTGGCCGATAACGCGGATCACTTGTAGGCGACGGGCCCAGCAGAACCAGCAATCTCGGGCCATTCGCGGCGGCCTGGTTCAGAATGATGGGCGACGCTGGTTGTTTTCCACTCGCGACCAACCCCGCCGCTGGCTCTCCCAACACCAGACCCAGCTGCTGCAACTTTGGCATGATCTCGAAGCGGTCCCGGAAGAGCCACTGAATGGGCAGCAGATGAGTGCGGGAGTCCGCCTCAATAAGGCTTAAGGCCGGAGGCGCTGGATTCTCAAGCACCAGCGCTGGCGACTCCCGATGCCGCACGGCCGCCTCCACAGCGATGGTTGCTCCGAGTCCCGATCCGTAAAGAACGATTGACTTCGGATCGAGATGCCGGATGTCCGTGAGATAGTTCCACGCGGCATCGGCGTCTTCGTATACCCGGCTTTCGGAAGGGTGATCGTTGACGCTATTCCCGAAGCCGCGATAGTCGAAAGCAAAGATGTTGGCCCCGAGCGAATGCAGCGTCTTGAGCTGCTCTCCTACATTCGCAAGCGAACCGCTGCCGTCGTGAAAAAAAAGGATGGTTCGGTCCGCGAGAAGGGCGTTCGCCTCCGCCGGGATCCACCAGCCGTTGAGCTGAGCTATGCCGGTGCCGGTGTAGTCGAAACGAACGTCGTCATACCTGAGGCCGAGCGATGCTGGTGTCGTCGCGACCGCTCGCGAGGGATGAAACACCACCTGCCATTGACCTTGATAGAAGAGCAGGCAGAGGGTCAGATAGGCGGAGATCGCCGCAAACCCAACCACCGCGAGCAATGCATAGAGCAACCAGCGCCCGCTGACCAGTGGCTGTTGTTGCGCCAACGGGTCTTGCCAGCCTGGCGGCGGCGTGCGGGCCGACCTTCGTTCTGCCGTACGGGTGGCCTTCGAACCGGAATTGCGAGGGGTGGACGGCTTCGCGCTCATCGTCTAACCGAAGCCTAGTTCGTCCGAGGATTCAAGCGGCGTGCCGCAGACGCGGCAGATCACCGCCGAGCAGTCCCCACAAACCAGCGGATCCAGAACAACCCGCGCACAGGTCGCGCACCACAGTTGTGCGGACTCAACTTGATCCGGCGGCGAGGGCTGATTCTGCAAAGGCATCCCGAGAAAAGCGTAGCATGTCGGGATCTCCGGGCAGGCGCCAGCCAAGTATGCCATCTGCGAATTCCGCCATACGCCCATACTCCTATTGCCTTCCCATAAGACCATGTGCTATATATTGCTTGCCAATAGGAGGAGTATGGGAGACAAGCCCGATGTCTGGCAGGGCACACTCGCCCTGATGGTCCTCAAAACTTTGGAGACGATGGGGCCGCAGCATGGCTACGGCATCGCCCGCCGCATCGAACAGACCAGCGGCAATCTCCTCTCGCTCAATTACGGCACCCTCTATCCGGCGCTCCTGAAGCTCGAGCAGGAGGGCGCGATCTCCTCAGAATGGGGAATGTCGGAGAACAATCGCAAGGCTAAGTTCTACAAACTTACCCGCTCCGGGCGCAAGCAGCTGGAGCGCGCTGCCCGCGACTGGGAGCAAGCCACTGCCATCGTCGGGCGCTTTCTCTCTCCAGCCGAGGAGGCGTGATGCAATCCCACTTGATCTCATTCCCCGCCAGCCTCAGGGCGCTTTGGCTCCGCCTCCGGGCGGCAATCGACCCCGGCCGCGCCAATCGCGACTTCTCCGCCGAGCTTCAGAGTCATCTCGACATGCATATCGAAGATAACGTCCGCTCCGGCATGACTCTGAAAGAAGCACGCCGGCAGGCGCTGATCCAACTCGGCGGCTTTGAGCAGACCCAGCAGGCATGGCGGGAGCGCAATACGCTCCCCATGCTCGAGACCCTCTGTAAGGACATCCAATTCGGCCTGCGCACCATGGCCCGCAACCCCGCATTCACCGCGGTCGCCATCCTCACCCTCGCCATCGGCATCGGCGTCACCGCAACTGTCTTCTCCTGGATCGATACGGTGCTGCTCCGGCCGCTTGGCGGCGTGACCGATCCGCAGCATCTGCTCACCCTGGAGGCGGTGACCGCCAATGGCGCGTATATTCCGAACTCCTATCCCGACTATCGCGACTTTCGCGACAACCTCAAGCTGCTGGACGGAATCGCCGTCACTCACCCGGCAATCTTCAGCATCGGCAAAGACGATCATGCCGAGCGCGCCTGGGGTGAACTCGTCTCCGGAAACTACTTCGCCGTGCTCGGAGTCAGCCCACAGCTTGGGCGCGTCTTCTCCCCGCAAGAATACAGCGACAAACCCGGCGCATTTCCCATCGCCGTGATCAGCGATCGCTATTGGAGGTCGCACTATAACGCCAATCCAGAGATCGTCGGCAAGACGATCCGGGTGAACCAGCACGAGTTGACGGTTGTCGGTATCGCGCCTCCCGCATTCCATGGCTCCATCCCCGCCGAGGCATTCGACCTATGGGTGCCATACATGGAGCAGCCCACGCTCAATGGTGTCGACGAGTGGATGCTGCGCGATCGCGGTGACCGCAATATGCTCGGCATCGCCCGTCTGAGAGCGGGAGTGACCATGCAGCAGGCGCAAGCCGAACTCGCGGCGCTGGCCGCGAGAATGGCGATCGCCGACGCCGACATGGACCAGGGCATGAGCGCCATTCTCCTGCCTCTCTGGAAATCGCCTCACGGTCCCCAGGGCCTGCTCGCCGGTCCGCTGCGCATCCTGATGGGCGTCTGCATTCTCGTCCTTCTGGTGGTTTGCGCGAACGTCGCGAATCTGTTGCTCGCCCGCGCCACCGTGCGCGAGAAAGAATTCAGCACCCGCCTCGCCCTCGGCGCTGGTCGCGGACGCCTCACTCGCCAGGTGCTCACCGAGACCCTGTTGCTGACCGCCTCCGGAGCAGCGCTCGGCATCGCCATCACCCCGTGGATGAGCCGCGCGCTCCAGGCGCTGATGCCACCCGGACAGTTATCGCTCTCCCTCGACACGCCCATCAATCTGCATGTTCTCGCCTTCGCCGCCGGTATCGGCTTGCTGACCACCATCGCCGCTGGAGTCTTCCCCGCCATGCAAGCCGGGCGCACCGATCTCAACACCCGGCTCAACGAGGGCGGTCGCAGCGGCCTCGCCGGTCGTGGCCGCCATCGCCTGCGCTCCGCTCTCGTGGCCTCCGAAGTCGCGCTCGCTCTGGTCGCGCTGGTCTGCGCCGGCCTCTTTGCCCAGGGATTCGCCGAGACCAGCCGCATCGATCCCGGCTTCGATCCCAATCACGTTCTCCTCAGTCAGTTCTCGCTCGCCACCAACGGCTATAGCCTCGAACAGCGCAAACTCTTCTCACGTAGATTGAAAGCGAAGCTGGAGTCAGTCTCGGGAGTGACCAATGTGGCCTATGCAGACGGCGTCCCGCTCGGCTTTGAACCTAGCTGGTGGGAAGACCTCCAGATCGACGGCTACGTCCCGGCGTCTGGCGAGAACATGAAGACCTTCCGCAACGTCGTATCTCCCGGCTATCTCGGACTCATGCACATCCCGCTGCTCGACGGCCGCGACTTCAACGAACAGGACGATGAAAACTCCCAGCCGGTCATGATCGTGAACCAGACCTTCGTCCAACGCTTCCTCGGCGGCGGCAGCGTCATCGGCCGGCGCGTTCATGGCTGGGGCCAATGGTTTCGCATCGTCGGCGTCGCGAAGGACAGCAAATACCACTACCCCAACGAATCCCCGGTCCCATACTTCTACGTGCCTTTCCGGCAAATCTACCGCGCCGACATGAACCTCGCGTTCTATGTACGAACCAAGCTCGAACCGATGACTGTCCTGGCCGCCTTGCGGTCCGCGGTCCACGAAATAGACCCCAGTGTCACCGTCTTCAACCCGATTCCATTGAAGGACTATATCGGCGCATCCCTCTACCCGCAGAAGCTGGCTGCCACGCTGCTCACCATACTCGGAGGATTAGCCGTGCTGCTCGCCGCTGTTGGCCTCTACAGCGTTATGGCCTACGCCGTCGCCCAGCGCACCCAGGAAATCGGCGTCCGAATGGCGCTCGGCGCCAGGCCGCGAGATGTGTTGAACCTCGTCGTCGGTCAGGGACTTACATTAACCGGTTGGGGACTCGCGGCAGGTGCTGTGTTGGCCTTCGGGGTGGCCCGCAGCGTCGCCGCCATCGAGTTCACCGACTCGGCGATGGGTAGCGGCGCCAAGCTGATGGGGTCTCCCGCGAGCAACCCCGCGATCTATGCCGGAGCCGCGCTCTTGCTCTGCGCGGTCGGCGCTCTGGCAGCCTATCTCCCCGCGCGCCGCGCCGCGTCCATCGACCCTATGCGCGCGCTAAGAACCGAATAGGAGATAGATCCCAAGACTCAACGGGCGGCCGCCAGAACGTGATAGCTGTGCACCAGAAATTGGCCCCCCAGCACCAGCAGCCAGATCCAAAGCGCCAGGCGCAACGGACGCCGTGGAATCGTCCCGCTCACTAACGTCCCGGAGACCGCTCCGAACACGCCGCCTACGATGAGATGGATCAACAACTGAGGGTCAGTGGCGTGCGAGAACCAGTGCGCGCCGCTCCCGATCAGCGACATCAGGAAGCCAAAGACGATGTCCGTCCCGACCACCTGCGCGGGGAGCAACGGCGTCAGCGCCAGCAGCGCCGCGCTACCCAATGCTCCCGCGCCAGCAGAGGAAAACCCGACCTCCGCCCCCACCGGAAACATCAGCCACGGCAGGATAGGGCTGCGGTCCGCCGCATCTGGCTTCCACCCTGCTGGCCGCAGAGATGCGTAGATCTGCCAGCTCGCCGTGCCCACCAGGATCGCGCCAAGCAGCGCATTGATCAGGTTTTGTGAGCCACCGGTCACCAGATGCTTCAATGCGAAGGAGCCGACGAGAACCCCCGGAACTCCGCCCAGAAGCATGTAGCCAAGCGTCCGCCATGCCACCTGCTGACGAAAGATCTGCGCCGGTACCAGCACCAGCTTGACTGCCGCTGAAAAGGTGAGTCCGATGGCGACCGCAACCGGCGCAGGGACGCCCAGGAACAGGATCAGCACCGGCACCGTGACCGTGCCAGCACCCACGCCGGTGAGTGCAATGAACAGCGCGATCATGAATCCAATGGCGTACTGCATTCACACCTCAGAGGTTGTTGCGTTCCTGATTCCTACTTCGCCGGAGCTGCTTCGATGTGAATCCCGCATTCCACTTTGCGCCCCGCCCATCGCCCGGAACGAGGATCGTTCGGATCGAGCGGCAGCGTCGTACATGGCTCGCAGCCGATCGACGAATAGCCCCGCTCGTAGAGCGGCAGCAGCGGAATCTCTAATCGTTCGCAGGCCTGCCAGACATCGCGTGTTGACCAGGCCGCCAGCGGCGCAAGCTTCTGCACCTGGCGTCCTCCAGGCAGCGTGAAGAGCGCCGACTCTTCAAGCGCCGCGCGGCTCTTCGCCTGCTCGCGTCTCAATCCGGTAAGCCAGATCCGGTATTCCCCCACCGCCTTGAAAAGCGGCTCGACTTTGCGCAGCTTGCAGCACTGGTCGGGCGCCGTTTGATAGAGCAGCCCGTGCTCGGCTTCCTGCTCGGCAACCGTCTTCTCTGGAAGCAGGTTGATTAGATTCAATCCCCACTCCCGGCTCATCCGGTCGCGATATTCATAAGTCTCGGCAAAGTGATACCCAGTGTCGAGAAAGAGGATCGGAATCCTCTTATCGAACTCGATCGCCAGCTTGGTCAGCAGCACATCCTCCGCCTGAAAACTGCAAGTCAGGCAGGCATCGTGGTGCCCCGTCAGTACCTGCGCGAGTACGCTGCGTACCTGATCGATCTTGACCGATGCTTGATCGACAGCATCCGTCTGGTTCGGAAGAATCAAAGTACTCATCGTCTCTCACTCTCCTCGGAGCTGCCGACTGCGTGTGCACCGGCCATCACTCCGCTCGTCGCCAGCAGCTGGTGCAAGGCGGCCAGCCCTGCCTCTGGATCGACACTGCTCGCGACGATCTGCTGTCCATTCACCTCGGCACGCAACCATTCCCCATCGGCGATCGTCACCAGAAGCGCCAGCAAGCCCGACTGCGCCGCCCACTCAGCCTGCCTTACCTCCAAGCAGCGAATCGTCACTGCATGAGTTACAAATAGCGAACGCTCGACCCGGTCGATCCATTCCGATGGCCCGTTTAGTGCAAGAATGCCGCCGTGATGCCCCCAACGCGCAGCCCGTTCGCCGGCGCTGACCGCGCCCACCGGCAGTTCCGAGATGACTCCATCCATCTCGCGGCCTAGGACTTCGGTGACCATGCCCGCTGCCACCGTGCTGTTCGTCTCCGCATCGATCAGGATGAAGGCCCCGGTAATCCGGTTGTCGACGTAGCGGTCTAGCGGGATCGGTCGCACCAGTTGCACCGTCGCCACGCCAAGCCCGTTCATCTCCAGCGTCTCTGCCGGCTCATGCGCAAGCGAGCGAATATCGGTCCGGTAGTCGACTGCAGCGATGACTGCCGGTACAGTTTGACTGGTGTGTTTCAGTAGGTAGCGCCGGTTGCGCTCCAGCGTATGTCCGTCCATCCACACCAGCGCCGCCTTGCACCCCCGGGCCACAATCGCCGGGGTCTCCGCCGCCACCAGCAGATCGCCGCGGCTGATGTCCAGTTCGTGGCTCAGTGTCAGCGTTATTGAAAGTGGCGCATAAGCTTCTGCCAGATCGCCATCATAAGTAACAATGCGAGTTACTTGTGCAGAGCGCCCCGACGGCAGCACCGTCACTGTGTCTCCGGGGCGGACCGTTCCTGAAGCAATCTGACCCGCAAAACCGCGAAAATCCTGGTCCGGACGAAGCACCCGCTGTACGGGAAAGCGGAGCGGCGCATTCCGTGTATCGATGGAAGCGGGAAGCGTCTCCAGCAGTTCCAGCAGAGACGGGCCGCGGTACCACGGCATCGCTCCCGAACCATGCACGACATTGTCTCCGGCCAGCGCGCTGACTGGCACGAAAATTGGCTGGACGGGACTGCCCGTATCCGCGGCGATCTGTTTTAACACTTCGCCGAAATCCAGCTCAATGGTGCGAAATGTGTCCTCGTCATAGTCAACCAGGTCCATCTTGTTGACCGCGACTAGAATGTGGCGCACCCCAAGCAGAGATGCAATATAAGCATGTCGCCGTGACTGTGACAGAACTCCCTTGCGCGCATCGAGCAGCACCACCGCCGCATCCGCCGTCGAGGCGCCGGTCGCCATGTTGCGCGTGTATTGCTCATGGCCTGGCGTGTCCGCGATGATGAACTTGCGCCGTGCCGTCGAAAAGTACCGGTAGGCCACATCGATGGTGATGCCTTGTTCCCGCTCTGCTCGCAGCCCATCGGTCAACAGCGCGAAATCGATCTGCCCCGGAGCCGTCGTCCCCTTGCCCTCAATCGATCGCACCTGGTCTTCATAGACGCTCTGGGTGTCATAGAGAAGCCGTCCAATCAACGTGGACTTCCCATCATCCACGCTACCGGCCGTCGAGAACCGGAGCATGTCCTTGCTCCGCTCCTGTGCCAGGAAGTCCTCGATCAAAAATGCAGGCGCCAGAGTCTCAGTCGCCATCAGAAATAGCCCTCGCGCTTCTTCAACTCCATTGAGCCTTCCTGATCATGGTCGATCGCACGATTGGCTCGCTCTGAGGAACGGAACGAGAGCAACTCGGCAATGATGGCCGGGATGCTCTCTGCCTCTGAGCGAATCGCTCCGGTGCACGGGCTGCAGCCGAGCGATCGCAGCCGCGACTTGACCATCTGCGGCCGTTCTCCCGGCCGGGCGACAAACGTCTGTTCAACCGGTAGCAGTTCCTTGCCGCGCACGTACATCGGACGTTCTTTCGCAAAATACAGATCCACGACCGGGATGTTTTCTTCGTGGATGTACTGCCACACATCCATCTCCGTCCAATTCGAAAGCGGAAAAACCCGGATGCTTTCACCCGGGTGCACCCGCGCATTGTAGAGGTTCCACAGCTCGGGTCGCTGGTTCTTCGGGTCCCATTGACCAGCGCTGTCGCGGAAGGAATAGATGCGCTCCTTGGCGCGCGATTTCTCCTCATCGCGCCGGGCTCCCCCAAACGCCGCATCGAAGCCATAGTAGGTGAGAGCATCCAGCAATGCTTGGGTCTTGAGCAGCCCACAGCAGCGCTTCGTGTCCAGTACGATCGGGTTTGTCCCCGCTGCGATCGCGGGCTCGTTCCGCCAGACCAGCAGCTCAGCGCCAATGGAGCGCGCCATCTCGTCGCGAAATTCCAGCATCTCCGCGAACTTGAAGCCGGTATCGATATGAAGCAGCGGGAAGGGAATTGGCGCCGGGTAAAACGCCTTCTGCGCCAGCCGCAGCATGACCGAAGAGTCTTTGCCAATCGAGTAGAGCATCACCGGCTTCGCGAACTCCGAAGCCACTTCGCGAAGGATATGAATGCTCTCGGCTTCCAGCAGTTGAAGATGGCTCAGGTGCGGCACACTGCTCGGCATCGCTCGCTGTTGGTCGCTCTCGATCACGGTCATGCAAATCTCTCTGTGAGGGAAGTTGCTGAATCCGGGTCGATACGAGTCACACCCGGCGAGTCAGCTTCGGGTGTTCTTCTGATAAGTTGCTAAAGGGAAATCAGAGATTAGAGCAGACACCCGTCGAAGATGTTCGATGGGCAACAACAGAAACGGCTATCGCGATGAATCACCACTTGACGATCCTAGCAGACGGCAGAGGCAGGTACAAGTTGAGTTCAGCGGGAGGACTTGTGCTCATCCCGCTGCTTCTCCGCTCCGCATCGCAAGCTCCGTGGCGAAGACACGCTCCTCGTCGTCGCAAACAAACAAGTGACACTCCATCGGTTCCAGACACTGCTGCCAATCGCCCGCCAACGGGTCGCCGCCATCAAGAAAGAAGTGGCACGCATTCGCGCCACAAGCACAAGGCTCATCGCAAGCCTTAAAAGCGTGATCGCTAAGGACCTCACCGCCTTTGGGCGAAGATAGCTCCGATTTGCTCGTACTCTGCGGGGAAGAGGAGTACTTCCGCCAGGCCAAAGAGGAGACCGTCTCGAAGTAGCCAGGTATGTGGTTCGCCATACCTACAGTGTGATGCTAAAACCCTGCTATGCCGTGAACAAAAGCGGAGGAGGTATCCTGGCTAGCAACAACCCGGACCACCCTCGTGACGAGTGCATGTTCTCATTCGAGTGACTACTCTCCCCGGTCAACTCGTATTCCGGGAATGCAGCCATGACTCACTACCTCTATGGAGTCCCAAAAGACTCCGCCAGGATCTGCTTGGCAAGCCGCACCTCATCCGCGCTCACCGTGTGGGCCCGGCCCGGGTAGCGGCGCGTCGTCACCTTCCCCTGCATTCGCGCAATGACATCAGCGGACTCCTGCACACGCTCCCACGGCACATGCGGATCGGGATCGCCCGAGCCGAACAAGGCCGGCGTTCCCTCAAGATCGCCGGCATAGTCCATCACCATACCCAGAGGACCAATCAAGCCGCCCGTAAAGGCAATTAGCCCCGCATATCTTGCGGGATGCCTGGCAATGTATTCGGTTGAAAGACAAGCTCCCTGAGAAAAACCGCAGACCACGATCCGCTCCTCGGAAATCCCGTTTTCCTTAGCCAGCTCGATCGTGGTTGCAATCTTCTTCAGCGCCGACGACAACCACGGTTCGTTCTGTTCCCGTGGCGCCAGAAAAGAGTGAGGGTACCAGCTATGTCCCGCCGCACTCGGAGCAAGATAAGCAAGCGATGGATGATACATAGCCGGCGCAAGATTAAGGATGTCCGTAGCTGAAGCACCCCGTCCGTGCAGCATGATGACCGCGCCCGCTGCTTGCTTCAATCCCACGCCGATCCGCTGTACCGGCTCCAGAGCGTGAGGATCGGCGTTCGATTGCCCGTTCGTCATACGGCGCTGCTTGCCTTGTGAAGTTCCAGCTTCGCCAGTCGCTGTTCCACCCACGCGCGTCGCGGCTCCAGCCACTCGGGAATGCGAAGCTCCTCGCCAAGCGACTCCAGCGGTTCGTCCAGTGCGAACCCCGGCGGGTCTGTCGCCAGCTCGAATAACACCCCGCCCGGCTCGCGGAAGTAGATGGATTGGAAGTAAGTGCGGTCCATCACCGGAGTCACGTCGAGATACTTTCCTATCTCTTCCCGCCACTCCAGTTGCGCCGCATTATCGGGAGCACGGAACGCAATGTGATGGACGCTTCCCGCCCCAGTCCGTCCATAGGCGGCATTCGGATCGAGAATCAAGTCAATCTGATTTCCCGGGGCGTCGCCGTCTGCCGCGAACCGCAACCGGTTTCCCTCTTCCGCAATCTTGTGAAATCCCAGCACATTCAGGAGATTACCGGTATTCTCGCCATCGTGTTCGAGCAGCGTCACGCCGGAGAACCCTCGAATCGCATGTTCCTGCGGCACCGAGGCAAACCGCGAGGGATTGGCCGCCGTCGCCTCGCCATAGGCCACGATCTCGAGCTTCATCCCCTCCGGATCCGCGAAGCTGAGCACCTCTTCCTCGAAGCGTCTGCCGCTCTCTTTTACCGGCAATCCCCGTTCGAGCAGGCGTCGTCTCCAGTAGCCGAGCGAATTCGATGGCACGCGAAAAGCAGTCTGCGCCACCTCGCCTGCCCCCGACACTCCACGAGCCGACTGCGGCCAGGGGAAAAAGGTAAGGATGGTGCCCGGCGTTCCCGCATCGTCGCCAAAGTAAAAATGATAAGTTCCCGGATCATCGAAGTTCACCGTGCGCTTCACAAAGCGCAGGCCTAAAACTTCGGTGTAAAAGTCCAGATTGCGCTGCGGGTCGGAGGCAATCGCGGTGACGTGATGAAGCCCAACAATAGGTTTCGGCATAAGCCCTGCTTTCAAGCTTTCGATGCTAAAACCTTCAAAAGGGCGCAAACCAGAGCCTGAAGGCGGCACGGCTTCCCAGCCGTGCCATACGCTCAGGAAAATGAGGCGGCTTCAGAGCAGACGAAGCTGGACAACTCAATCAGACTTCCTCTGGAAACAGGCGATGCTCTCCAACCAGTAGCCTACCTACAACGCCACGGCCACCGCCTTGGTCTCCAGATAGTTCTGCACTGCTTCCTCACCCTTCTCTCTGCCCCAGCCCGACTCCTTATACCCGCCAAACGGGAGCGTGGCATCGAAAATATTATGGCAATTGATCCAGACCGTCCCCGCGCGAATCCGCCGGGCCAACTTGTGCGCCGTGCTGAGGTCGTCTGTCCAGATGCTGGCAGCGAGCCCGAAAACAGTGTCGTTCGCCTCGGCGGCGATCCGGTCTAAATCGTCGTCAGAGAAGCGCTGCGCACAAACCACCGGGCCGAAGATCTCTTCCTTCACCACCTTCATCTCCGGCATCGTCTTCGCCAGCACCGTGGGTTGAACAAAATATCCGCGGTCGCCGGTACTGTGGCCTCCCGTAAGGACTTCAGCACCCTCATCGACACCCGCCCGGATATACCCGGTCACCCGTTGAAACTGCTCGTCACTGACCAGCGGGCCAAGTTCCGTGCTCGGGTCCATGCCCGGCCCGATTTTGATCTTGGCGGCGATGCGGCTCACTCCTTCAACCACCTGGTCGAAAACCTTTTCGTGCACCATCAGCCTCGAACCCGCGCAGCAGCACTGCCCCTGGTTGAAGAAGATCGCGCTGGCTGTGCCGGCAATCGCCCGATCCATGTCGGCATCGGGGAAGACGATCGCCGGGCTCTTGCCGCCAAGCTCCAGCGTGACCTTCTTCAGGTTTCCCGCCGCCGCCCTGACGATCAGCCGGCCTACCTCCGTCGAACCCGTGAACGCTACCTTGTCCACCATCTCGTGCGCCGCCAGCGGAGCCCCCGCGCCTTCACCGAAGCCGGTGAGCACATTGACGACGCCCTCCGGAAATCCCGCTTCATGGATCAATTCCGCCAGCCGCAGCCCCGATAGCGGCGTCTGCTCCGCCAGCTTCAACACCACCGTGCAGCCGGCAGCCAGCGCTGGACCAAGCTTCCAGGCCGCCATCAGCAGCGGAAAATTCCACGGAATAATCTGGGCCGCCACTCCAACCGGCTCCCGCAGCGTATAAGAATGAAATTCGCCAGGTGAGGAGAGTGATAGCGTCGAACCACTAATCTTCGTCGCCCAGCCCCCCATGTAGCGGAACATATCGACCGCCAGCGGAACGTCGGCTGCCCTGGCGACCACCACCGGCTTGCCGTTGTCGATCGACTCCAGCTCGGCGAATTCCTCAAGATGCTTTTCCAGCAGGTCGCCCAGCTTCCACAATAAGCGTCCTCGCTCCGACGGCTTCATCCGCGCCCACGGACCATTGTCGAAGGCCGCGCGCGCCGCCCGCACCGCGCGATCGACGTCCTCGGCTTCGGCCTCCGGTACATGGGCGATCACTTCGCCTGTCGCCGGGTTATAAACTGGAAATGTCTTGCCGGATGCTGCCACGACGAACCGCCCGTCGATGAACATCCGGTGTTTCTGGCCAATGAAATCAGCGGTGCGCGTACTCACCCGCGAATCGATTGGAAGAGTTGCCATAAATACCTCCGGCGGGTCTTGAAAATTGCTCAAACAAACAAAAGCTCGAGACGAATTTCCGGGTGTCATTGGACCCGACCCGCGTGCTGCCGAAAACAATAGCACCGGAGGAAAACGGTTGGCGAATGACTTCCAAAAAACTAAATGCGACTATACGGGTCCAGCGCGAATCAAGTTTCTTCAGCCCTCGTCGAACCAAGCTGACTGCGACTGCGTCCTAACTAAAAGCGGAGGAATTTATTGAATAGCAGTGACGTGTTGCAAGCCTGGTCGGTGATTCTTGCCGGCAATCGCCCCTCCTTATCCATTGAGATAACCAAGGAATGCCCACTTCGCTGCCCCGGCTGCTACGCCTTCGATGCCGCCCATCTGGGAGGCGAAACCGAGTTGCGCCAGCTCTCCGATTTCAAGGGAACCGACCTCGTCAGTAGAATCCTCGAGATCGTCGACCGCGAAAAACCACTGCATGTCTCGCTCGTCGGTGGAGATCCCCTGGTTCGCTACCGCGAGCTGGAGTTGCTCCTCCCCCAGCTCGATAGCCGCAAGATCCACACCCAGATTGTCACCAGCGCCTTTCGCGTGATTCCGCAAGAGTGGATGCGATTCAAGCGCCTGACCGTCTCCGTCTCCGTCGACGGACTTCAGCCCGAGCATGACGAGCGTCGCAAACCCGCAACCTATGATCGTATCCTCAAGAACATTGCCGGCGCCAAAGTCACAATCCACTCCACCATCACTGGCAACATCGCCGGTCGCCCCGGCTATCATGAAGAATTCCTCCGCTTCTGGAGCGATCGTCCCGAAGTCGAAAAGGTCTGGTTCAGCTTGTTCACTCCACAACGCGGAGCCACCGGTCCGGAAATCCTCACGCCCGAGCAGCGCGTCCTTGTGGTCGACGAACTGCTCCGCCTCCGTCCGCTGTATCCCAAGCTCGAAATGCCCCCGTATCTGATTCGCGAGATTCTCTCTCCGCCAAAGAGTCCCGACGACTGCATCTTTGCCCGCACCACCCACACGATCTCGGCCGATCTTCGGACTAAAATCACTCCATGCCAGTTCGGAGGCGACCCCGACTGCTCGCAATGTGGATGCATGGCGTCGATGGCGCTCGCCGCCGTTGGACACTACCGGGTCATTGGCGGCTTGACCGCCGGGCACCTCTTCCGAGCCTCCGACCGCGTCGGCTCCGCCTGGAAGAAACTGAAAAGCGGCTTCGGAGAACCACCCCCAGAGCCAACTCCTACCCCGTTCACCATCTTGTAAGCGCCTTCAAAGAAGGCTCCTTCCACCCAGTGGGATCAGCCCGATCCCACTCAGCCCCGGGTGCGCCTTAAATTCACAACACGCTACTTGTCTCCCGAGAACGCACTACACGCGACTTGTCATCCTGAGCGCAGCGAAGGATCTGCGTTTCCAGCAAATATGCATCACGGTCATCACGTCTTCAATAAACTGAAGACTCACCACCGTAGAAGAAAAGCATCAACCTCGGCGCGCGTCGGCATCGAGGGTTGAGCACCCTGCCGGGTGACCGAAATCGCCGCCACCGCGGAAGCAAATCTCGCCGCCGCGACCGGCTCCAATCCTTCGCTGAGTGCAACCCCAAAGCCGCCATTGAAAGCGTCACCAGCAGCCGTTGTGTCGCAAGCCTTGACCGCGAACGCCGGCACATGCGCGCGAATACCGCCCGCCGTTGCCAGATAAACTCCATCCTCGCCCATCTTCAGGACCACCCCGCGAATGCCCCTCTCCAGCAGCGCCTCCGCCCGTGAGCGTGCTCGTTCTAACGAAAAGCCATCGATGCTCGCGCCCAAAAGAATCTCCGCCTCAGTTGTATTCGGAGTGATCCAGGCAAGCTGCTTCAATAGTTCCCGAGGTAAGCTCTGCGCCGGAGCCGGATCGAGCATCAGCGGCACTCCCCCGCGAAAAGCGATCTCGCCGAGCGCACCCACCGCATCGAGCGGCGTCTCCAGTTGAACCAGCACCAGCGCTGCTGAAAGTATCAGTTCGCGATGCGCGTCAATGTCGCTTGGCGACACCAGCGCATTCGCCCCCGAGACCACCACGATGCTGTTTTCCCCAGAGGCCTCGCGAGTAATCAGAGCCACGCCGGAGGGTCCCTCCGCCTCGCCGACCGCCGCCGCATCGACTCCGGCTTCAACCAGCCGAGACCGCAGGTCGGCGCCAAAGCTGTCCCGTCCCAGCTTCCCGATCATGCTGCATGGGTAGCCCAGCTTGGCCACAGCGACCGCCTGGTTCGCACCCTTGCCGCCCGGAAAAACCGCGAAGCTATCGCCCAGAATCGTCTCACCTGGTCTCGGAATTCGCTCCGCGCCAACCACCAGATCTGAATTGATACTGCCAACCACCACAATCGGTTTCATCTTCGCCCACCATACAGCGGTGCGACGGCTACCAGCACCAGCCCCGCCAGAAACAGCGCAAACATCAAAGGAAGCAAACGCCGCGCGTTCGCAGGAGCAGTCTTGAACTCCCGCCACACAAAGACGCCCCACAATGCCGAGATCATGGTTGCTCCCTGGCCGATCGCGTACGATACCGCCGGACCCACAATCCGCGCGTCTGAAGCCACAAAGTTAAATACTGCTCCGGTACACCAGATCGCTCCGCCGAGCGCGCCCCAAAGATGCCAGCTCGGGCGTCCTTCGAAATAATCCCGGAAGCTCACCGCCGCCGCTCCAGTGATCGAGCGCTTCATCATGAAGAAGTTGACCGGTATCGTGCATAACAAAACTCCAGCCGAAAAAACGAACGCCACCGCATACGGACCCAGAGAATGCTCCCCACTCCCGGCCTTCGAAACCAGCGGGTAGAAGAGTCCCATCAGCACCCCGCAAACCACGCTGATCTGGATCCCTTTCGCGCTGACCCCGCGCCGCACCGTCTCCCGTCGGCGATAGGCGAGCGCATCGACCAGGATCGCCATGACTACCAGAAAGACCCCGCTAAACAGCAGCAGAGGACTTCCCGCCGGGGCAATGAGAAAGTTCAACAGCACCCCAACCACCAGCGCCAGCCCGATGCCGACCGGAAACGCCACCGCCATCCCCGCGATTTCAATCGCCGCCACCAGCAGTACATTTGCGACATTGAAGACCGCTCCGCCAGCCAGGGCGAGCAGCAGATGGCTTCTATCCGCCTGCTGCAAATTCCCCAGGAAAGCGTTCGCACCTCCATGCACGCTTCCCAGGCTCACTCCCCAGGCAGCGCTCGCCACCAGGATCCCGATCGCATAGTCCCAGTAGAAAAGCTGGAACGACCATCCCGGCGTCAGCTTCAGCGTGTTCGCCCACGAGCCCCAGCACAACATGCTCAGCAGCATCAGCAGCAGCGCAATTCCATAAGTCTCAGGCTGGTACATTCCCGGTTTCCGCTTTCCTCAAGGGTGTCGAAGTAGGTTGATAGTAGAGGCTGACCCTGAATAGGCCGAGCAGCCGTGCCATCGTGAAAGTAAATGGAATGCTTCCGCCAAATGCAAGCTCAATCGATGCCAGCCACTCTCGGCAGCGCCTGTTTTCTCGCCCCCTCGCCGGAAGCAAGCTCCTCGCGGTCATCCTTCAGCCCAACCCCGCTGAGTCGCAGTCTTCGCGCTTGAATCATCAAGTAATGCAGCGTCCGTGCGGCGTCATCCGGACTTAGCCCTTCCCCGCGTACATTCGAAATACAATTTCGTTGGGCATCGCTGCGCCCCACTCGAGGCGCGTATGTGAGATAAATGCCCAGGCTGTCAGCAGCACTCAATCCCGGCCGCTCGCCGATCAGTATCACGGCTATCTCCGCTTCCAGCAATTCTCCAACTTCATCCCCAAGCGCCACCCTTGCCTGCTCAGCAATGAAGATAGGACCCACGAACCAATCCGGTTCTAACTCGCGAACCGCCAGAATGACCGGGACGGCATAGCGTTCAGGTGCAACCGCGGAAAGCCCATCCGCGATAATGAACACCACTGTGGGAGGATGGGCAGCGAGCTGGCTCCGGATTTGTTCCCGGCTCCGATCGTCCAGCCGCCGACCCAGATCTGGCCGGCGCAGATAGCAAGCTCGGTCCGTCGCCGCGCTCCGGAGGCTAACGCTCACCAAACCCGCCGCCTTCAACTGGCCGGCGATCCGGTGAGTGTCGAGATCCGCATGAACAGCGTCCCTAGCCATCGCATGGGCAAGCCCGAGATCCAGCAGTCCCGCTGTTGGCAGACTATCGCCCGACCGCCCAAGCGCAATCCGCGCGCGGGTGAAACGGCGCAGCGGCGCGAGCGGATGCTCTGGTCGTCCCGGGCTGCTGGTGATCTTATCGCTCATGCATCGCCTAATAGTTCAGCTGCGTGAGGCAGCAGCAGTTGCTCATCCTCATCGCCGCGCAGCTCACCCCGCGCATCGGCAATCCCCATCTGCTCCAGCCACGCCTCGAACTCTGGCGAGCGTTTTAGCCCCAGCACTCGCCGTATGTACAACGAGTCGTGAAACGAGGTGCTCTGGTAATTCAGCATGATGTCGTCCGCGCCCGGTATACCCATAATGAAGTTCACCCCCGCTACTCCCAGCAGCGTCAGCAGCGAATCCATGTCATCCTGGTCCGCCTCGGCATGGTTGGTGTAGCAGATGTCGCAGCCCATCGGCAGGCCGAGCAGCTTGCCGCAGAAGTGGTCCTCAAGGCCCGCCCGAATGATCTGCTTGCCGTCATAAAGATACTCGGGCCCGATGAACCCGACGACCGTGTTGACCAGCAAGGGCTTGAATTCCCTCGCCACTCCATAGGCCCGCGCCTCGCACGTTTGCTGGTCCATGCCATGATGCGCACCGGCGGAGAGCGCGCTTCCTTGTCCGGTCTCGAAGTACATCAGGTTGTCACCAACCGTGCCTCGCCCCAACGACAGCCCCGCCTCATACGCCTCCTGCAAAACCGCAAGATCAATCCCGAAGCTGGTATTCGCCTTCTCCGTCCCGGCAATCGACTGGAAGACCAGGTCGACCGGCGCGCCTCCTTCGACGGCTTGGATCGTGCTCGTGACATGCGTCAGCACGCACGACTGGAACGGCGCCTCGTACTTGATGCGGAACTCGTCCAGCATCCGGAGCAGCGTCATCACATTCGCCAGCGAGTCGCTCGCCGGATTGATCCCGATCACCGCATCGCCGCAGCCATAGAGCAATCCGTCAAGCATCGAGGCGGCAATCCCTCGCACATCGTCGGTTGGATGATTCGGCTGCAGACGCACCGACAAGCGGCCCCGCAATCCAATCGTATTTCGAAACCTGGTCACCACCCGGCACTTGCGCGCCGCCAGAATAAGGTCCTGGATGCGCATCAGCTTCGAAACCGCCGCCGCCATCTCCGGCGTAATCCCCGGAGCGACCCGAGCCAGCGTCTCCTCTGTGGCCGCAGCACCCAGCAGCCAATTGCGGAACTCCCCAACCGTCAGCCCGGAGATTTCGCCGAACGCCTCTTCTTCATGCCGGTCAAGAATCAGCCGAGTCACTTCATCATGTTCATACGGAACCAGCGCCTCGTTCAGAAAATTCCGTAGCGGGACCTCCGCCAGCGTCATCTTCGCTATCATTCGCTCCTGTTCGTTCGCGGCCGCGACTCCAGCCAGCAGGTCTCCCGACCTTAACGGCGTCGCTTTCGCCATCAGCGTCTTCAGGTCTTCGAAGAGGTAGGTGCTGCCACGAAATGAATGACGGTAAGGCATTCTCTTCAGTCCACTGTAGGAGCTCTAGTCAGACTTCAAACGCTAGGGTCTCGGCAGATTCCCTAGCCCGCATCTGGACGGGTTTCTTGGAATGAGGCCGCTTCGAATGGAAGAAAGATGCTCGCTACCGTCCCTCGGTGCGGCTCCTCCTCGCGGCTGCGAATCCGGATACGGCCCTGATGACGGGCGACGATCTCCGCGCTGATCCACAGGCCGAGACCTGTGCCGCCAATGCCCTTGGTGGTAAAGAACGCATCGAAGATCCTGCCTCGCGTCTTTGCGCTCATCCCCATTCCGGTGTCGGCGACGGTCAGAAACAATCCGCGGCGTCCGGACAGCCAATCGACGCCTTCACGGCTCCGGACCAGCAAGCGCCCGCCATTCGGCATCGCATCCACGGCGTTTCCCACCAGGTTGTTCAGCACCTGCCGGATCTCCCCTTCCAGGCAGGTCACCGGTTGCTTCTCCCGGTGGCGATGTTCTACTCCGATTCGCAGGTTTCTCAGCCTGCCCTCATAGATACTGAGCACACTCAAAAACAGATCGCTGCCCGTCCTCTTCTGCGGCCGGGTAGTCTGTTTGTGAAAACGCAGCGTCTGATTCGCGATGATAGAGACTCGTCGCAGCTCTTGGTCGGCGGTATCGAGGAATTCCTGCACAATCGGCAGCGCCGCATGCTGCCGCGCCAGATAGATAAGGTTCATCACCGATTCGAGCGGGTTGTTGATCTCGTGAGCGATCGAGCTGGCCAGGCGTCCCACCGCGGCCAGCTTTTCGCTCTGCATCAACGCCGCTTCAGCCCGCTTCTGCTGGGTGATCTCGACCGTCGCTCCCGCAATCGCCAGCACCGTGCCATCATCGGCGAAGATGGGGGAATAGTTCGCGTTCCAGTACCGATAATCATCGGGGCGCGTCGGCATCACTCCCTCGACCTCCTGGTTGAGCATCGGCTCGCCTTGCGCGGCCCGGCGGATACATTGATGCAGCATATTCATGTCGCCCATCAGCTCGTCGAAGCGCTTGCCCAAAGCTTCCTCTGGACTCATTCCCAGAATCTCCGCTTTTCGGCCGTTCAGGCGAATCAGCCGCAGCTCCTTCGGCTCGTACAGCGACATGCCGATCGGTGTGCCCCGGTAGATCGCCTCCAGCTCCCGCCGTTGCCGGTCGATCTCTGCATATTGCCGGGCAAGCTGTTCGGCCGCCAGCCGGCTTTCGTGCACGTCCGTCGCCACGCCCAGCCAGCGCTCGATCTCTCCACGCTCATCGCGCTGCGGCCGCGCTCGCAGGTGCCACCACCGCGCGACCCCGTCTTCTCCGCGGATCAGTCGCGCATCGATGGCATACTCCTCGCCGGTCGCGACGCAGTGCGACCAGCTCCGCAAGACCCGTTCCCGGTCCTCCTCACAAAACGCCTGGATGTAACCCGTCCCGTCGTGGAGCGTAAAGTCCCTTCCCAGGTATTCAAGAAAAGTCTGGTTCGCATAAAGCACCCGGCCGCTCCGGTCTGCCGTCCACAGACACTGGGGATTCAGCTCGGTCATGAGCCGGTAGCGCTCTTCGCTGGCCCGCAGTGATTCCTCCCGTTCCATCTGCTCCAAGGCCGAATCTCGCGCAGCCCCGCTCTTCTCCGCCGGCTTCACAGACCGGTAGTGCATCGCAATGCCAACATCGGTCGGGATCATGCGAAGATCAAACCAGGCGTCGAATGGCTCGTAATAGAAGCCGTCCACATGGCGTTCTTCCGACAGCTGAAGAGCCTCGCGGCAAGCCTGCTCCAGCTTCGTTCCCGCAATCTGTGGATGAAGGTCCCACAGGGAACTGCTCTCCAGGTGTTCGGGAAGGACCCGGCTGATGCGCCGGGCCGTCTGATTGGCATAGACGATCCGCCATTCTCTATCGAGCAGCAGCACTGCTTCCGGCAGACACTCTACGACCCGCCCCAGACTCGCCTCTATCGAAGCGTGGCCGTGATGAATCGCCTCCGCACCTAAGTCCTTTTCATCCATGGGCGAATATCAGACTACTCCAGTTTGTATCTATGTTCCCTTCAGTGGCACTCACCACCCACTCTACCCGCACACATCCCACACCGCTATTCCGCACGATCAGCTTCCTGGCAATTCCCTTCATAATCGATACCGGCTGTCGCTATTGTGGAAGCGCACTCGAACCGGCCACCAACCTCTTGGGCACGCAAAGCCCGAAATGATTCGGCTAGGATCCACTCTTTTCATCGCCAGTTTGCTGGCTCCGTAATAAGGTGAAAACATGCAATCGCCCGACAGCCGCCCTGACAGCCACCTTGACGGACCCGCGCTGCTGCTCCGCGGCCTCCGCAAGTCGTTCGGCGATGTCGCCGCGGTGCAGGGAATCGATCTCGAAGTCGCGCGTGGCGAGTGCTTCGGCCTGCTCGGCCCCAACGGCGCTGGCAAGACCACCACCATCGAAATCTGCGAAGGCCTCACCACTCCCGATGAGGGCGCCGTCGAGCTCCTCGGCCTCGATTGGCGGCGACACGCCAACCAGCTCCGCCAGCGCATCGGCATCCAATTGCAGGAAACTCAGTTTCCCGAGAAACTCACCGTAGAGGAAACCATCCGCCTCTTTCGCAGCTTCTTCGATCAAGGACTCACCGTCGAGCGCTCGATCGAGATGGCCCAGCTTGAGGAGAAGCGCAAGTCTCGCGTCGGGGGCCTCTCCGGTGGGCAGAAGCAGCGTCTCGCCATGGCCTGCGCTCTGGTCGGCGCTCCCGAGCTGCTCTTTCTCGACGAACCCACCACCGGCCTCGATCCCCAGGCCCGCCGCAACCTGTGGGAGCTAGTCGAACACCTCAAAGGCGCCGGGCGCACCATCATTCTCACCACCCATTACATGGACGAAGCCGAGCGTCTCTGCAACCGCGTCGCGGTCATGGATCACGGCAAAATCATTGCCCTCGGCACGCCCAAGGAACTCATCGCCTCGATTGGCGGCGAGCAGATCGTCGAGTTTGCCGTAGACAATGGCCTCACTCTCGATCCCGCGATCCTCACCCGCATTCCCGGCGTCGAGTCCCACCGCCTCCACGCCGGAGTCCACCAGCTCTTTGTCTCCGAACTCCACACCACCGTCCCGCCCATCTTTGCCTCGCTCGCCGCCCAGGGTTCCCGTCTGACCGAATTCCGTACCCATTCGGCGACCCTCGAAGATGTCTTCGTCTCGCTCACCGGAAGGAACTTGCGCGATGAGTAAGCTCAGCGAAAGCTCGCTCTTCGAACTCACCACCGCCCGCCTCCGCCTCTTCTTCCGCGAACCGGAAGCCGTCTTCTGGATCTTTGTCTTCCCGATTCTGCTATCGGTCGGCCTCAGCATCGCCTTCCGCAACCGCCCTGCTGACGTTCTCCAGGTCGCCGCCACCACCGGCCGCCTCGCTCAGGCGCTCAACGCCGATCGAGGACTGACGGCTGTCACGATGGACGAGGCCAGCGGCGCCCACGCCCTCGCCACCGGCAGAATCCTGCTCCTCGCCGTAGACCACTCCGGAAGCGCCAACCCCGCCTCTGGGAATGCTGGTGCCGTGGTACCTGGCTCTGTCATCCCCGGCTCTGTGATTTACGACTACGACGACACCAACCCCGATGCCCGCACCGCCAGGCTCCTCGCCGATCGCGCCATCCAGAAAGCAGCCGGCCAGCAGGATTCCGTACCCACCGCCAACCAGCAGGTCCACGAAGCCGGTGCCCGCTACATCGATTTCGTCATCCCCGGCCTGCTCGGCATGAACCTCATGAGCTCCGCCATCTGGGGACTCGGTTTCGCCATCGTCGAAGCCCGCCAGAAGAAGCTGCTCAAGCGCCTCGTCGCCTCGCCCATGCCGCGCTGGCAATATCTCGCCTCGTTCCTGCTCTCCCGGCTTCTCTTGCTGGTCATTGAGGTCGGAGTCTTCCTCGGCTTCGCCCGCCTGGTCTTCGGCGTTCCGTTTCGCGGACCCATCTGGCAGCTCGTGCTCCTCTGTATCCTCGCCTCGCTCAGTTTCTCCGCGCTCGGGCTCCTCATTGCCTCCCGCGCCAAGACCATGGAGGCCGCCTCCGGCCTGATGAACCTGGTCATGCTCCCCATGTGGATCGTCTCCGGCGTCTTCTTCTCCGCCAGCCGCTTCCCCAACATCGTCCAACCCGTCATCCGCGCCCTGCCACTCACCGCCGCCATCGACGCCCTCCGCGGAAACATGCTCCAGGGAACATCCCTCGCCCAACTGGCCGGCCCCGTAGCCGTGTTAACGATATGGCTGCTCCTTGCCTTTACCCTGTCGCTAAGAATCTTCCGCTGGAGATAGAAGCAAATTCCCGTCATCCGTCGGCTCGAGTAGGACACGGCATCACACAACCGGACCCAATCTTCAACCATGTTGAGGACGGAAATGATGCCGCTCGATCGAAGCGGCTTCAACCGAGGGAACCCACAATCTCTCTCACTTCTGAGAACGTTCACTGCGGCGCACCACAAGTTTCAAGCCAGACCAGGTCTCATCCACCGCGCAAACCTTGATGTCGACTAATCCCAAGGGAAGCGCCTCCGCCCGGACGATATCTTCTGAGACCTCGGTCGGAATCTTTGCCGCCTTCTTCGGCCAGGAAACCCAAATCATTCCATCGGAGGCAAGCAGCACCCGCAACTCCGCAAGCATCTTTGCGAGCTCCTGACGGCGAGTCACAAAGAGATGCGCCATCTCCAGCCCGGGGGCAGGCGCTTCGAACAGCGTTGGACTTACCCCGCACTGCGCGATCTCCTCAGCCACCATAACCGGCATAGCATACCGCCAGGTGCGCTGAGCATCTTTGACCCCAAGCTTCTTCGCCAACGAAGTACCCGAGTATCCCGCAACCACAGGCGACTCCCTCCCACGAAGCTCCTCGACCAGAGCAGCGTCCTACACCGTTGGAACAGCATCCCACACCACCGCTACGGGCCGCGTCGAAGAAGTAATATACGGACTCGCGCTCGAAGACAAATTTGCCAAACGCCCAGTGAGCGCACCTAAGCCGAATCTGAACCACACGGAAGCGGAAGAGTCGAAACCGGTAGGCATGGCGCTGATCAGCACACCAGCTAAACTAGCTTCCTAGGTCTAAACTTCATGAAGCAAGCCCATGAAACAGGCCCATGAAACAAGCCTATGAAACAAGCCCATGAAACAAGCCTATGAAACAAGCCTATGAAGCAAGCCTATGAAGCAAACCTGTCATCCTGAGCGAAGCGAAGGATCTGCGTTTTCAGGATCTGTGTTTTCAGATCTGCGTTTCACGGATCTGCGTTTCCAGGACGCGCGGTCTTGGTCAGAATGTTGAGTCTCGAACAAAGTCTTAAGAAGGACCGTAGCCACTCCATGCTCCGCACCATCCACGCCACCAAATACGTCACGCCTCTCCGCGAAGGCGGCTCGCTCCCCGCGATCGTCGAGGCCGAGGATGATGGCCTCTACGTGGTCAAGTTTCGCGGCGCCGGGCAGGGTCCACTAGCGCTCGTCGCCGAACTGGTTGCCGGGGAAATCGGCCGCGCCCTCGGCTTGAATGTTCCCGAGTTGGTCTTCATCGAGGTCGATCCATTGCTCGGAAGAAATGAGCCCGACACCGAAATCCGTGATTTGCTTCGCCAGCGCCGGACTCAATCTCGCGCTCGACTACCTTCCCGGATCAACCATGTTTGATCCCGCTGCGGGAGACACCGCTGGCGCCGCAACCGCCTCGACTGCCGTATGGTTCGACGCCTTCGTCATGAACGTCGATCGCACCGCCCGCAATGCCAACCTCTTGCGTTGGCATCAGCGCCTCTACTTCATCGACCAAGGGGCGTCGCTCTATTGGCATCACAACTGGAAGACAGCGCCCTCGCTCGTCGAGTCCCGCTTTCCCGCGATCCGGCAGCATCTGCTCTTGCCTTGGGCGACCCAGCTCGATATTGCGGATGCCGCTGCCCACGCGCGATTGTCCGCCGAGAGCTTCGCCCCGATCCTCGATCAAGTTCCCGATGCATGGCTCCTGCCTGGGGGTAGCCCTTCGACCGATGCCCACGAACAGCGCGAGCGATACATCCACTTCCTCACCGCCCGCCTCAGCGCGTCCGCCAAATTCATCGAGGAGGCTATTTATGCCCGCACGTAATTCCTTCGACTACGCCGTCCTGCGGGTCGTGCCCCGAGTCGAGCGTGGCGAATTCATCAACGCCGGAGTTGTCGCCTTCTGTTTGGAGCAACGCTTTCTCGAGGCCAGGATCGTCATCGACGAAGCCCGTCTGCTCGCCCTCTGGCCCGACATTGACCTCGATGCGGTGCGCCGTCACCTTGAAGCGATTCCAAAAATTTGCGCTGCCGACTCCACCGCCGGCCCCATCGCCCAGCTCAGCCAACGGGAACGCTTCCATTGGATCGTCTCCCCACGCAGCACCATCATCCAGGTCTCTCCCGTGCACACCGGGATCTGCGACCATCCGGCCGAATCGCTCGAACATCTTTCCCGGCTCTTCCTCGGGACCGAGTCAATCGAAGCCGCACCCGCCCGCGTCGAAATGATCGACGCTCAGCCTTGAAGATCCGCTTCTTTGCACCATAAATAGGGCGATCCGCCTTTGGTCCCTAAAAAGCCTCTCCAGGGTGCAAAAAAACGCTCAAAATTGCACCCTTTCAAGCACGTTTTCCCCTTCATAAATCACGTCGATTCACTCTAGTACACTCAGAGTTGAACGATGTCTTTCGCTCAGCGACTCCGCAAATTCCGCTTCGATCGACCGCAACGGATAGCGGCAGTCCTGCTTTTGCTACTCTTCTCGCAATGCTACTGGGTCACCCGTCATCAGACCCTGACTGAGCGTGACTACCAGTACGCCCGCTGCGGACGCGAGATGTGGGAGAAGCCCTCGCCACTCGCCGGATACTTCACCAGCTGCGGCAATATCCATGACGGCACCCTCGCCTATCGCGCCGCCGGATTGCTGCTGACCATGGAACGAATCTTCTCCGGAGCATCCTCAAACAATTCCCCATGGGAGCTGCGCCATCAACTCAGCGACGTGCTGCTCTTGATGCGTTTGCCCTTCATCTTCTGCGGACTGTGCCTGGGCGCCGCGCTCTGGTGGGTCACGCGGCGGCTCTTCGGCAATGAAGGCGGCTTCGTGGCGCTCTCGCTCTATTGCTTCTCTCCCGAGATCGTTCACGCCTGCACTTATCCGAATCCCGAAATCCTGGCAGCCTTCGGCTTCTTCGCCGCTGTTTATACGGCCATCGGCGTCGCCCACGCCATGCAGGGGCCGCGCAGAAAATGGCGTCCGCGCATCGTGCTGCTCACCGCCGCGCTGGGGTTCACGGCGGCCTCGCACGTGGCCGCGGCCTTGCTGGCGTTTTTCGTTGCCTTGGGTTTCATGATCTATCTGGCCGAACGCCGCCGCTCATCTCTGATTCCCATCGCTCTCTATTCCGCCGTCGGTACTCTACTGATCCTGTTCGCCTCGTACGCCTTTCGCCCGGATGCCTTCAGCTATGTTTTTCGCAGCGCCGCTGCCCGCATGTGGTTTTCTCTTGAACCGGCAAAGGCCCTCTTCACCTCACTGCCCAATGCTGGAATGACCCTCGCCGCGGCAATCTCCTTGCTCCTCTTTATCAGCGTGAAACGATCGCGCTATTTTGGGAATCTGGCAGCATTGCTGGTCACTGCATTACTACTCCCCATCGTCACTACTGGGGTGCCAGGAGAGCCCTGGCTGTGGATGGTTCCCTTCCTGTTGACCTTCATCGGCGGCGTCTTCGCCGACGCCCTCGAAACTCCACAGAGGCGAATTTTTCTCATCGCCACCTGCGGCATCTTGGTGATGCAGGCGGCGCTCTGTGTGGCTTCTTTGCCGCGGCTCGTGAACTAGCGCGGCCAAGTCCCTCTGGTCATTGAGGTTAGCCGGGGAAATGCCCCTTGCCTAGGGGTAAGTATTTGAGTATCATAGACATAGATCAATTCCTCAGGATTCTTTCGAGCACGCCTGAAGCTCTCTGCTGATCCTCTCTCTAGCGACGAGCGTTGCCTTGCAAGGAACCATTCGATTGACGGATCCCAACTATGGCAAATGATGAAAATCCGCTGCTCCCCCTCGGAGGCGGTGATGGTAACGATGGCGCCAACGGAACCGGCGGCCCCACCGGCGCTTCCAGCATTATCCCGATCAATATTGAAGACGAGATGCGGCGCTCGTATCTCGATTATTCAATGTCGGTCATTATTGGGCGCGCGCTGCCTGATGTCCGCGACGGGCTGAAGCCAGTCCACCGCCGCATTCTGTATACGCTCCACGAAATGGGGCTGCAGTACAACAAGAAATACACCAAGTGCGCCAAGGTTGTGGGTCAGGCCATGGGTGTCTTCCATCCCCATGGCGACTCGGCGATCTACGACACGATGGTGCGTCTCGCTCAGCCATTCAGCTTGCGGTATCCGATGATCGATGGCCAGGGAAACTTCGGTTCGGTCGACGGCGATCCGCCGGCAGCTATGCGATATACCGAATGCCGCATGATGCGCATCGCCAGCGAAATGCTGGCGGATATCGACATGGAAACCGTCGACTTCATGCCGAACTATGACGAGTCGACCTTCGAACCCACGGTGTTGCCGGCCCGAATTCCGAACCTGATCGTGAATGGTTCGAACGGCATCGCGGTCGGCATGGCGACCAACATCCCTCCGCACAATCTAACGGAAGTCGTGAACGCCACGATCGAGATGATCAACAACCCTCAGGCGGGATTGATCGAGGTGCTCAAGCATGTGCAGGGGCCGGACTTTCCCACCGGCGGCTTTCTCTACGGGCGCGGTGGCGTTGCGCAGGCCTATGCAACCGGTCGCGGAAAGTTCCTGATTCGCGCCAAAGTCTCGACTGAAAACCTGACCAAGGAAAAGCAGGCGATCATCGTCAGCGAGATTCCTTACCAGGTTAATAAGATGAAGCTCATCGAGCGCATCGCCGAGCTTTACCACGAGAAGGTGATCGACGACATCACCGACGTGCGCGACGAGAGCGATCGCGATGGCATGCGGATCGTCATCGAACTGCGTCGCGGCGCCGAAGCGCAGATTGTACTGAACCAGCTTTATAAGCACACGCAGATGCAGGAAAGTTTCTCGATGATCTTCCTGGCGGTTGTCAATGGCCAGCCCAAAGAGCTTCCGTTGCATGTGGCGATCCAGCACTTCATCGATCACCGCGTCGATGTGGTTCGCCGCCGCACCGCGTTCTTGCTGCGCAAGGCGCGCGAGCGGGAACACATCCTCGAAGGCTACAAGATCGCCCTCGACAATCTGGATCGCGTCATCAGGATTATTCGCGGATCGGGTAGCCGCGCTGAGGCTCGCGAAAACCTTCGCACCTGGTCGCTCGGCACCGAAATCGTTATCAATCTCGATAAAGATACGACCAACTTGAATATCGCGCCCGGTATGAGCTACCGGCAGATCGACGCGGTCCTCGAACTGCAGCTTTATCGTCTCACCCAACTCTCGATCGACGAGTTGTTGAAGGAACTCGCACAGGTCCGCGAGAACATCGCAGAGTACGAATCGATCCTCGCCTCCGAGAAAAAACTTCGCGGCGTGATCGTGAAGGAATTAGAAGAGGTAAAGAAGCAATACGGCGACGAGCGCCGCACCCTGATCGTCGACGAGAGCGCCGAGCTCCAGCTCGAAGATCTGATCGCCGACGAACAAGTCGCCGTCACTGTCTCACATTCCGGCTACTTGAAACGCACGCCTATATCCACCTACCGCCAGCAGCGGCGTGGTGGCACCGGTCGAATCGGCATGAAGACTCGCGAGGAAGACTTTGTCTCGCAACTCATCATCGATTCCACCCATGCCTACCTGCTGTGCTTTACCAACACGGGTCGGGTTTTCTGGCTTAAGGTCTACGAGATTCCGGATGTCGGCGCCGCCGGCAAGGGCAAGGCCATTGCCAGTCTGCTGAACCTGCAGCCGGGGGAAACAGTGCGAAACATTCTGCCTGTGCGCAATCTGGAGGAAGAAGGGAAGTTCGTCTTCTTTGCTACCCAGAAGGGCACGGTGAAGAAGACGCCGCTCAAGGACTTCTGCAACGTCATGGCGCGCGGCATCATCGCCATCGGGATCGACGCTGATGATGAACTGATCGGAGTCCGCATCACGGACGGAAGTCAGGTCGTCTTCCTCGCGACCCACGAAGGCATGGCGATTCGCTTCGACGAAAATGATGTGCGCTCGATGGGCCGGCCGGCTTACGGCGTGCGCGGCATCGATCTCGGCAAGAATGATTATCTCGTCGGTCTCGCAGTCACTCCGAAAGAGCGCATCGCGAACGGAAACGGCGGCAACACTCCCAGCCTGATCCTCTCCGTCACCAGCAACGGCTTCGGTAAGCGTACCGATGTCGACGAGTACCGTCTGCAGACCCGCGGCGGCAAGGGCGTGATCAACGTCAAGACCACAGCCCGCAACGGTAAGGTGCAGTCCATTAACCTGGTCGACGATACCTCGGAGCTGATGGTGATCAGCCAATACGGCAAGATCATTCGCATCGACACGAAGACAGTGCGCGCAGCCGGACGATCGACTCAAGGGGTGAAGCTGCTCAATCTGGAAGAAGATGACAAAGTCGCCGCCGCAGTCGTCATTCCGCCCGAAGAGGCCAAAGCCGATCTCGAAGACGGAACGCTGCTGCAATAAGAGCGTTCCAACTTCATGGCTTCAACGAACGAAGACCATTAAAGAAAAAGGGCATCGGAGTCGAGGTCGACTCCGATGCCCTTTTTGAAAACGCCGGAAACAATCAGCTCAGACTCGAAGAGCTCAGGGCCCCATGTCCATTCGAATTGGCCGACTTCCTTACGCTCGTCCGCTGTAGAGCAATGTCGCACTGCATCTTGTTCTGAAATGCGAAATAGACGACTTCCCACTCCTCAGTGGCGACCAGTGCGTTGACCACAGGGACGGTGCCGAATGGCCGCAGGCCGGTAACCGAAAAGAAAATGTAGTCGTTGAAGAAAATAATGCCGTCTGGCTTCAGCTTGGGGATGGCAGCGACTGCATCCCGAGCTACGTCAATCAGGTCATGACCGGCATCGATATAGATGTAGTCGTACTTTCCATCGGGCTGCGATGAAAGCAGCTTCGCGGAATCACCCTTATTGAAAGTGACCCGGTCCGATTCCTTGACATGGCCTTTTGCCTTCACAAGCTCATAGGTCAAATCCATCAGGTCAATATGGCTGGGCTCGCACCAATCGAGAATCTTGCGCGCGAATTCACCTTCATAGGTGCCGACCTCTGCCCAGATTTTTCCCTTTGGAAGCGCCTTAAGCATCTCATCCCGATCGGCAAAAACCTTGCAGTTCTCGACCAGGTTTTGCTTAAAGTGAGCGGGAACCGGAAGTAAAGGATCGTTCTGATCGTGGGCGTTTTGAATGCGATCTCCATAAAGACGCATCCACAACCTACAGAGGATCTTGTATAGGGTCCATTGAAATCCTGAAACCGCCATCCCGTGTCGAGCTGGGCCACTCTGTACAGCGAATTGCTTAGTGTCATCTCTGTACTTTGCTAGGTCAAATCCCATAATTATCCCCCCGGCGTTGAAGCCGCTGCTGACCACAAAATGTTTAATTAGGATTTTCCAATTATGACTGGATCAACTTTATAACAGTCATTGCTGGAATCGCAATCGTAAAGGGGAATTAAGATACCGAATCGTTCTTGTCTCAACTCGTGGTCGAGGTTCTTTATTAACAGAGAGTTACGTTCAACTTTGCGGAACAAGTGTACGGCGCAAGACCCGTTATCGTTCGAGCGGCGCCAGGGTTGAGCCGTCTCAGCTGCTGTGGGCAACTGCTTTTGAAACCGATTGTTCATTCACGGGGACAACCGGTTTTTGCCGCTGCTTCTTATCTTCGTGCGAAATCAGCAGCGCTTCGAGCTGTCGAACCAGTTCAGAAGTGTTCATTGGCTTGACCAGCATTTCATCCGCACCGTCTTCGCTCCAATCGGAGCCGGGCAAAGGAAAAGCAGTCAACATGGCCACCGCAGGCTGGTACGTCGCGTTCTTGGCGGCGCGAACCACCTCAGTTCCAGCAGTCTCGCTTTCCATTCGCATGTCGGTGATGATCATGTGATAGGCGTTGGCACGAATCTTTAATTTCGCTTCCTTGGCCGAAGCCGCCGTCTCCACGTCAAAGCCATTCAGCTCGAGGACTGCTTTCAGCGTTAGCAGAACCGCAAGCTCATCATCTACCAGCAAAATACGCCGCTTGATCAAGGGAATGCTCCAGCAAATCAAAGTGCAGGAAGGTGGCCTACGTCACTCACTTCGTAACGAGGGCAGGGAGCCCAAAACCCGGGCCGGGTGCCTATCCGGTTGATAGACTGGTTAAGGTGGCAGAATATCACGTTGAGAACTTCGGATGCCGCGCGAGTCGCGCCGATGGCGAGGCAATCGCTTCCAGGCTGCGCGATTCCGGCGTCCGCGAGGCTGGTCAGCCAGGCTTGGCTGATGTGGTGATTGTCAATACATGCAGTGTTACGGAGGAAGCGGATAGGAGCGCTCGGGCTTATCTGCGCCGTATCCGTCGCGAAAATCCCAAGGCAAGAGTCGTCGTAACCGGCTGCTATGCGCAACGCGCGCCGGAAGAGTTGGCTGCCCTCCCCGGAGTCCATGCGGTTATCGGTAACAGTCATAAGTCCCGGGTTGTGGAAGCGGCGATCGCTCAAATCTCCAGTTCCGACAAAGGATCTGGGGCTTTCGTTCCCCTGAATTCGCTCCGGCCCTCGAGCATAGAATCGGGTGCAGCTTCAGTATCGATATGGCATGACCCTCTGTTCGCGCACTCAGAACTTGCCGCCTTGCCGTTCGCCTCCGACGCACATCAAACCCGGCCCAACTTGAAGATTCAGGATGGCTGCGGCAACCGGTGTTCTTTTTGCATTATTCCTACGACCCGGGGATCTAGCCGATCAGTCAACCTCAAGGAATGCTTGCGGGCGGTAGAAGGCTTCGCTGCTCAAGGCGGCCAAGAGTTGGTACTCTCCGGAATCAATCTTGGCCGCTGGGGCCGGGATCTTTCCCCCGCAACTCGACTGGAGGAATTGGTTGGCGCAATCCTTGAAAAGACGAGTTTGCCTCGGCTCCGAATCAGTTCCGTTGAGCCGATGGACTGGTCGGCCGATCTGATCGCTCTTTTCCGGATGCATGGTCAGGATCGAGGTGGCGGTGGTCCGCGCCTGGCGCGCCACGCTCATCTTCCCTTGCAGTCCGGGTCGGATGCGATCCTGCGGGCGATGCATCGCCGCTATCGGCCCTGGCACTATGCGGCGAAGCTTGAGGAGATCCGATCCGCCTCTCCGGGAGCGGCGATCGGGGCGGATGTGATGATCGGCTTTCCCGGTGAGACCGATAGCCTCTTTGCGCAGACTTACGACTTCATCGATCGATTGCCATTCACCTACTTGCATGTCTTCCCATTTTCGGCGCGCCCTGGCACTCAGGCCTTTGCCTGGCATCAGTCCACGCCTTCATCTGGCAACGCGGTGAAGGAGCGGAAGATCGCGTTGCGGAGACTGATCTCCAGAAAAAACGCGGAGTTCCGGGCGTCGTTGATCGGCTCCACTCTGTCGGTCGTGACACTCGCGGGCTCAAGCGCCTTTACGACCGAGGCGCTTTCGGATAACTTCGTGAAGTTGATGGTCGAGGGGGCCTTCGCTCCGAACCGCTTGCTACGCGTTCGGATAGCAGCCATGACCCCTGACGGGTTGACTGGTGTGCCGGTTTCCGCATCGTAAGAGGAGGTTAAGAAGGACGCCGCCGTTGGCTAGGAACTTGCCTCTAGCTGTTATACTGATGAGGCGAGGCAAACGCCCTCGTGCCATGGAGGACTCATCGACAAGCGTTCAGCAAAATCATTCATCCGTATTAACGAAAAGATCCGCGCCCGCGAAGTGCGCGTGATTGACGATGCCGGCAATCAGCTGGGCATCCTTCCTCCCTTCGAGGCTTTGAAAATCGCCCGGGAGCGCGGTCTAGACCTGGTGGAGGTCTCACCGAGCGCCGTGCCGCCAGTTTGTCGCATTCAGGATTACGGGAAGTTTCTTTACGAGAAAGACAAGAGCGACCGGGCCGCCCGCAAGAAGCAGAAGGTCATCGTCGTGAAAGAAGTCAAGTTCTCAGTCACCGTTGACGAACATGATTACCAGACGAAAAAGAACCAGGCAGTCCGCTTCCTGACGGAAGGCGACAAAGTGAAAGCGTCGCTTCGTTTCAAAGGCCGTCAAATGGCGCACCGCGAGCTGGGCTATGCGATCGTCAACCGGCTCATCCAGGACATCGGCGACAATGGGGTGGTTGAGTTCATGCCTCGCATGGAAGGGACGACACTTCATGCCATTCTTGCCCCCGGCAAGAAAATCGAAGCGGCCAAGGCCAAAGCTGCTGCTCCGAAGCCGCCTGCGGCACAACCTCCTCTCAACGCGCAGCCGCCCGCGATAGCCGTCCAAGGCAGCACAGCACCGCAATCTTAGCGAGCGGCAAATCAGCCGCTCGTTTCCCTGAATACGCCCAAGCTTTAGAGCAGTAGCAAGGCAGCGTCCGCCTTAGAACGCGGCGCCCGCCGAGTTCGGCTGGTTGCTGACTATTTGCTTGCCGCCGCTATTGGCGACGACAAATCCCGGCCCGGGAGTGGCGAGCGGGTGATCGATGCTGGTCCAGAGAAAGACTCTGGCCGATCCAGTCCAAACCTGACTGAGTGCAACCGCTCCGGTTGAAACCGCTGGCGCTATCAGGTTGAAGCCGACTCTGTCCGGCAGCGCAATGAGGACCGGCCGCTCCAGGTAAAAAGCCAGCGACGATGCATCGGGATATTTCCCGTCGATCACAACCAGGTCATTGGGGTTGAGCTCGGGACGGATGGCGTCGGCCAGGATCTGCGAGGAATAGCGGGGGGAGGCGAGGACCATTCCCACCTGGATCGCAACTATGATGCCGGCCAGTGTCCCGGCAAGGAAGCAGTTGGCGATTCGGATGCGGCCTCGAAGACGATAGATCAAATGACCGGTAACTCCGGCCAGAAAGGCAATTGCGGTGATCAACAAGGGGACTCGGCTGGACGGAGCATTGATGACCACGGATCGATGATGGACGCTGAAGAGCAGCGGTCCGTGTATGGCAAAGAAGGCCGCGCTCAGCGAGACCAGAAGACCGATCGCGAAGACGAACCATGCGATCCGACGGCCAATCGCCTGATCGGAAAAGGCTTCATTCCTGGTCAGCCAGCCGCCCAGCAGCAGAGCGAGCGGAGGTATGGGAGCAAGCCAGATGATCGCATCTGGGCGGCGCTCGAAAATGCCTGCGAAGAGGTAGGCACAGATTGCCCAGCCAGCCAGAAACCATTCCGCCTGGCGAGCCAGATCCGTCGTGCCGCGAACGATCCAACAGAGCAGAACAATTGCCAATGGCAAGAGGACGCCCGGCCAGCCTCCGGTAAGCAGGATCAGTGCGCATGCGGTTGCCGAGATGGCGATCGCGTTCCAGCCCTGAATCCGCTTGACGACCAGCAGTTCCCACAGCACGACAGCAACCAGTGTTGTGCCGAGGCACAAAAACGGGGCCGACGTCAGATCGCGAGTTGTTAAGAACGTGGTCGGAATGGTGAGAAAGAAAAGCGCGGCATAAAAGCCTGCGGCATTCCAACCCAACAGTTTTCGTCCGAAATAAAAGAGGATGATCGCCAGGGCGAGGATGCACAGAGCGATCGGAAGCCGGGCTGACCAATCCGCCACACCAAAGATCCTGTAGCTTGCCGCGATACTCCAGTCGAGCGCCCGGGAGGAAGACCTGACTGGCACGCCGTTCACGAAGGGCGTCGTCCAGTCGCTTCGGTTGACCATCTCTCGCGCCATTTCAGCATGGATGGTGGCCACTCCGTCAGGCAGCGGAGGACGGCTCAGCGAAAAGCTGCCATAAAGGAGGAACCATATCCCGAAAAGGGGTATCAGGAACTTCCACGCCAGGTTGATTCGTTTGCTTGGAATCTGGTCCTCCACGAGAGCTGGGCCTTCGGCGATTATAGTAGGGGCGTGCCCTGGAGTCCCGGATTGATAAAGTTGGAATATGGCGTCTGAAATTGCATCGTTGCCGATCTATCCGTCCGCGCCCACGGAGACGCCTGCCACCCAGTTGATTTATGACGACTGGTATCCGGCTCTGCGGAGTGAAGTGTTGGCCGGCAAGAAACTGGCAACTGCCACTCTGCTGGGAATTCCGATGGTGCTTGGGAGACGGAGCGATGGGCGAATTTTTGCGATGCGCGACAGCTGCCCGCATCGCGGGATTCCGTTGTCCTGTGGCTGGTTCGATGGCCGGCAGGTCACCTGCAAATATCACGGATGGGCCTTTGAGCCAGTGACCGGCCAGTGTGAAGAAATTCCTTCACTGACGCCGAGCGATCCGCTCGATCCCCACAAGATTTATGCCGGGGCGTTTCCGTGCGAGGAGCGGGACGGGCATGCCTGGGTCTTCGTTCCCGGGCCCGGTCGCGGGCGAGTGACTTTGAGCGACGAGTTGCCCGTTATTCCCGAGACGCCGAAATTTGGAGCCAAGTATCGAAGCGCTCACCTGACCGCTGATCTGCCTTGCAACGTGGATCATGGCATCATCGGCCTCATGGATCCGGCGCACGGGCCCTTTGTCCATCAGGCCTGGTGGTGGCGGGGGCGGCATAGTATCCATGAAAAGCAAAAGCACTTCGAGCCGATCCCGGAGGGGTTTCGAATGGCGACCCACGCGCCGTCTGGTAATAGCGCCCCTTACAAGTTATTGGGTGTCTACGGCGAACCGATCACCACCACCATCGATTTTGTTCTGCCCAACCGCAGGTATGAAACCATTCGTTGTGGTCAGAAGTGGTTTTCCAGTCTCACCACGGTGACGCCCACGGCAGCGAACCGCTGCCGGATCGATGTGGTGGCCGCCTGGAATGTCTTCTACTACGTGCCGTTGGTGACCAGCATTGCCAAGTTCTTCGGCAACCGTTTTGTCCGGCAGGACCAGGAAACCATGATCCAGCAGGCGCAAGGATTAAAGCATAACCCTTCGCTCATGTTGATCGATGATGCCGATCGTCCGGCAAAATGGTACTTTGCCCTAAAACAAGCTCGGCTGGAGGGCCGCTCCGCTTCGACCCACCCCATGCCGGGTCCGGTGACCCTGAAGTGGCGGAGCTAAAAACTCTGGATGAGGGATGAGTCTTCCATCACTTCATCTATATTGGTCATCTTCCACGCTCAATGCTTACCTGCGTTGCACCGCACAATCTCTATGGAAGAGTCTTTCCAATCGATCTAACCGGAGTTTCTCTTTGAAGGTCCTCATTGGCTTGTTGCTCTCGCTTCTTGCACCACTCCAAAATCCCTTTGCCGCCGAAGTTCAACGTCCGATCACGGTAGAAGACATATACGCTCACGGCAATCCCACGGGATGGATGCCGGAGGAGTTGCAATGGTCTCCGGATGGCGCTCGAGTCACATTTCTTTCCTCAGACTCTGACCTAATGGAGTTGAATCCGAATAACGGTTCCATCGGAACTCTGGTGAGCCATACCAAGCTCGGCTCGCTTGCGTCCAAAGCGGCAAACGAGAAAGACCGGGACCATCGCTCGCGCTATGGAATGTCCAGCTATATCTGGGCGCCGGACTCCAAGCACATCCTCTTCGATAGTGATGGGCAGTTGTTCCTCTACTCTCTGGATAATGGCACGGCCATCGATGTGGCTTCTACTGGAGTAGGCAGCGGCGACGACCCGAAGTTTTCTCCGAACGGACAGTATCTCTCCTACGTGCGCGATCACAATCTTTTCGTCCACCGGTTCAAAGATCAGTCGGCCGAGGTTGCGCTGACAAATACGCATGATGAGGCGCTGCTGAACGGAGAGGTGGATTGGGTCTATCTGGAAGAACTTGACGTCCGAACCAACTATGTCTGGGCGCCCGATTCAGCCAGAGTCGCCTACCTTCAGATGAACGAAGAGAGCGTGCCCGAATATCCGATTACGGATTGGGTCCCCATACATGCCACTGTCGATCGCCAACGCTACCCGCAACCAGGCGACCCGAATCCGCAGGTTCGTCTCGGAGTGGTGAAGGCGCAGGGCGGCAAGACATTATGGATGAAACTACCGATCAGTGAAGGGAATGACTATATTCCGCGCTTCGGCTGGGTGAATCCAGAGACCTTGTGGATTGAAATCCTCACCCGCGACCAAAAGCATCGCAGCATCTATTTCGCCGATGCCCAGCATGGCGACGTGAGGCTGGCCTACTCAGAGCAGGATGAGAAGTTCCTCGATAACTACGATGTCGAGTTCAGCAGGGGGAATTTCTATCTATTGAGTTGGCGGGATGGGCACACTCACATCTATGACTACGCCTTCGACCAGGCGAATCCGCTGAGCGGCGCTGTCGCAGAACCATCGGCCCATCTGGTCAGACAGATTACGAGCGGCGATTTCGAAGTGACACATCTGGAGCCGGTCGTTGAAAACTCCCAAACAATCTTCTTTATCTCGAATGAAAGCGATCCTCGCGAAATGCAGGTCTGGGCGATCCAGACCGATGGTACCGGCAAACGCAGGCTCTCGACGTCCGCCGGCGTTCATTCACCAGTCTTCGCGCCATCCAGTTCCACGTTTATCGACACCGCTTCGGATCGGACAACGCCACCGAGAGTCGATCTTTGTCATGGTTCGGATTGTCGCCCGTTTTGGAAGTCGCAACCCCTGGAAGGAGTGACGATCACTGCGCCGGTATCTTTGCAGTTGACAGCAGCCGACAGCAAGACCACGCTCTATGCCGAACTGTTGCTGCCTTCAGGTGAGAAGCCTGCTTCCCTTCCACTCATCATGAATCCCTACGGTGGACCACACGCGCAGACCGTGCAAAACAGCTGGCGCAGCACGCAGGACCGCATGTGGGATCAGCTTTTATTGCAGCATGGCTTTGCGGTGCTGCGCGTCGATAATCGCGGCATGGGCGCGCGGGGACGCGACTTTGAGCAGGCTGCTTATCACAACTTCGGCCCAGTGCAGCTCGCCGATCAACTGGCTGCCCTCGATCAGGTGCTGGCGAAATATCCGCAGCTTGACAAGGACCGCCTCGGCTGGTGGGGATGGAGTTGGGGCGGGACCTTCACCCTGAATGCTATGACCCATTCGGACCGCTTTCGCGCTGGAGTTCCGGTAGCGCCGGTGACCGACTGGCGCAACTACGACTCGATCTATACCGAGCGATATATGGGACTGCCAGCGGAAAATGCGGACGGCTACCGAGACCAGTCGGTGGTGAACTCGGCGAGCCATCTGAAGGGTCATCTCTTGATTGCACACGGTACGGGCGATGACAACGTGCACCTCGCCAATACCATGCAGTTCATTCAGGCATTGATCGATGCCGACCTTCCCTATGACTACCAGGTATATCCACGAAAGACCCATTCGATCGCCGGAGCCGAAGCGCGGACACAGCTCTTCAACCGGATTCTCGCTCACTTTGAAACTTATCTAAAACCTGTCGCCGGGAGTGCGCCATGAATGGCATGGAAAAGCATCCGGCAGAGCGTGCAGACACCGGGGAATTAATTCGCGGTCGAGCAACGCTCGGAAGCTTCGAGCTGATCGTTCTTACCGACGGCACTTATCTGCTGGACGGCGGGGCCATGTTTGGCGTTGTGCCCAAGCCAATGTGGGAGAAGCGGGCGCCGGCCGATGTGCAAAACCGAATCCTGCTGGGCACGAACACCGTCGTCATCCGAACCGGTACGCACACGGTGGTGATTGAGACGGGGATCGGGAACAAGCTGCCCGACAAGCTCCGCGCAATCTTTGGCGCTAAACAGCTATTGCCTTCTTCATTCGCGGCGGCGGGCATTTCTTTCGATGAGATCGACATCGTCATCAATACCCATCTGCACTTCGATCACTGCGGATGGAACACGACGCTCGCTGGCAATGGCGAGCTGGTCCCAACCTTTCCGAATGCCCGTTATTTTGCGCATCGTGGAGAAGTGGAGCACGGACGCCTTCAGCTTGAGCGCGACGCGGTCAGTTATCGAGGCGCAAATTACGATCCACTCCTCGAGAGCGGACAGATGACGCAACTAGACGGCGCTCCCGGGTCTGTCACCGAGATTGTTCCGGGTATCTCGGTGGAAGTGTATCCCGGACATACCGCCCAGTTGATGGCGGTCAACATCGACTCCAATGGTCACCGTGCTTGTTACATATCGGACTTGATCCCGACCACCGCTCATTTGGACACAACCTGGGTGATGGGCTATGACCTCGATCCGGTCGCTTGCATCGAGCAGCGGAAACGGTTTTATTCTCGGGCGATCCCGGAGCAGTGGCTGGTGCTGTTTACCCATGACCACCATACGCCGATGGGCTACATCGGATGGAATGAGAAGGGAAGACCTATGCTGCGGATTGAACCCAAAGCCGAGTAGAGCATTGTTCCGTCACTGTGACTCGAATCAACGAAGCCTGAAGGTCTTACCCGAGGACAAGGACTGCGGAACGATTTTCGCTTTGGCGCTATTCATCCCGCAGCAGCCGCGCCGGTTCGACCTGAAGGGCACGACGAGCGGGAACGGCCGCGGAGATGAGTCCGATGAACGCCATCGTGACTGCGACGCCCACGATGACGAACGGATCGGAGGCATTCGCCTGGTAGACAACGCTGGCGAGCAGCCTGCTCGCGGCAACGCCAAGTCCGAGGCCCGAAATCGAGCCGATGGATAGCAGGATCGCAGTGCGTTGCAAAGCCGCGCGGAGTACTTGCCGCTGCTGTGCGCCGAGCGCGACGCGGATGCCCAGTTCTCGCATGCGTTTGGAGACGGTGTAGCTCGCAAGTCCAAAGATGCCGGTAACGGCAAGCATGGTGGCGAGGATCCCGAGCACACCCAGAGCAATCGTGGCCGCGCGGGCGGGAAAGGTCGCAAAGGCCAGCGCGTCCGGCCAAGGACCAAGCGCAAATGTGGGCAATCCCCGATCGACGCTGCTGATCGCTTGGCGAACGGCAGCCACAATATCCGCCGTCGGGCGCTCGGAACGGACGATGAGTACAGTGTCGTTGTCTGGGCTTTGATCGATGGGCAGGTACACTACCGGGGCAGGATCTTCGGTAAGGGTTGAGTATTTGCCGTCCTCGACGACGCCGACAACCTCGGTCTCCTTTCCAGGATCGGTCGGGTATCGCCTACCCACGGCATTTTCGACACCAAACAGCTGCCTCGCGAAGGTCTGATTCACGATGGCCACCTTCGGGGCGTGTTGGTCGTCGTGTACGGTAAAAGCGCGCCCGTAGAGCAGGTGCGTACCCGCGGCAGCGAAGTAGGTCGGCGAGATGCGGTAGTAGTTGGCGGCGAATCGTATGTTCACGCTGCTGAAATCGGTCGTTCCTGGCGGGAAAATCGCAGTGTCCGACTGGTTCACGCTCAAGGGTGTGGTGTTGGAGTAAGCTGCTGCCCTGACTCCGGGGATCGATGCAACCGCGTCAAGCAGGCGTTTCTGAACTCGGCTGCTCTCTACGCCCTTATATCCGCCCAGGCTGGTGTCCAGCGAGGCGAGCACCGCGCCGCCGGGGTTAATTCCCAGCGACATGGCAAAGGTCCTGCGCAGGCCTCGGATAGAAACAAATGACGCAGTTACTAACAAGCAGCAGAGTGCAATCTGGACGACAAGCAATATCTCGCGGAGTGCGAAGCGGCGAGGGTTGACAATCGAGCTACCAGCGGCCTTCATGGTTTGATTGGGATCGGTGATCCACACCTGATGGGCGGGAATGACGCCAAAAATAATTCCGGTGAGCACTGCGATCGCGGCGGCGAAGACGTAAACCAGCAGGCTGGGTTCGACCAGGAACTGGACCGGGATCTCCATCTGTGGATGGAACTGTGAGAGTGCGTGGAGCAGGAGTCTGGCTGCCACCGCCGCCGCCCCTCCACCCAGCGCAGAGATCAGCATGGACTCGGTTAGCAGTTGGCGAAGGATGCGCCCACGGCTGGAGCCGATCGCGATGCGGATTCCAAGTTCTTTGGAGCGATCAGCCGTCCGTGCGGAAAAGAGACCGCCGAGGTTGGCGCAAGCGGCGAGCAGGACCAGAGCGGCAAGAGACATGATGCCGGCAAGAAAAGCGCGGAGCGGTTTGCCAAGTCCGTCGCCAAGGAAACCGGGTTTGGTCAGCTTGAGGGCTATGCCTTTGTCTTGTTGAGGAAATTCTTTGGCGAGTTGAGCAGCGATGGTATCCAGATCGGCCGATGCTTGTTTGGGGGTGAGACCGGGCTTGAGCCTGCCGACCGCCCATCCATTGCTGTCGCCGCGACGTTCGAGCCAGTCGTCGTTCTCGATCTGCAGCTCATTGTGGATAGGAATCCACAGCTCTGGCCAGAGAAAGCGTTCCGTCCCATTGAAGTACTGTGGCGCTGCCCCAATCACGGTATAAGGAAATTTGTTCAACCGGACCGTCTTGCCGACGATGCCGGGATCGCCGCCGAAGCGAGTCTTCCAGCTGGCGTAGCTGAGAACCATGACCTCGCTGCCGTTCACCTTGACATCGTCGGAGGGTCCAGAAATCGCCCGAGCAAAGGCTTGATCCTCATCATGGCGAAGTAGTTGCCGCTGGTCTCATAGCCCCAGACCGGCTGAGCGCTATTGCCAACCTCCAAACCGAATCGCATGAGGCGGGTATCTGCGATCTCAGAGAAGGTATGGTTGCGGTCGCGAACATCTCGATAGTCGGGATAAGAAAGGTTGATCCATTCAGACTTGGTGTGTTGGGCCTGGTATAACCGTTGCGCTTCTGGTATCGGCAAAGGATGAAGCACCAGCGCGTTCAGGACACCGAAGACCACGATGTTGGCGCCGATCGCCATGGTCAACGTGAGCACGGCGATGATCGAGAATCCAGGGGACCTGCGGAGTTGCCGGAAAGCGAAGCGGATATCCTGACGAAAATTCTGCATGACTGAATCCTGGCCGGAGGCGCGGCGTTGACAGCAGCAGGTGCACGTGAGTCTCCCTTTGGAGAGTGCGGCTAAATCACTTGGACTGAGCGCTCACTTCTTCGTTTGGCGTCGTGAATCTGTACGGATTGTTCGTCTCTGGCAGACGTATGTCCAAATATGGACAAAGAGCAGGGAGGGTACTGCAGCGAAGAGGCCAAATAGAACGGCACGTGATGGATCGAGACAGCAGACGACCGAGGTCTCAGTATCAAGACCTCGGGCATCTATGACCGTCTTTAGTCTCCGGTATGGGTGTGCTCTCTGGCATGGGAGCGAGCTACCGCGGATGTTCCTTGTGCGGTGGATGTTGAGGTTGAGGTCCCAAGAATGGCCGTTAACTGAGCGCCATTTGGAGAACCGAGGCCGGTGCAGGCATCCCATCCCGGACCGGCGCTATAAGCGCCATTACTTCCTTGAGTGATGTCGTTGAAGCCGTTCTCCGCGCTTGCATAGATGGTCGAGTTGATGAAGCCCAGATTGCTGCCCCGCTGCTGATTGAGCAGGGCGATCAGGGCCGCCCAGAGCGGTGCGACCGCACTCGTTCCGCCTACAACTTCAGACTGACCATCGAAGGTGACGTTGTATCCGGTTTCGGGAGAAGCGTCTCCCGCAACATCGGGCACGCCACGGCCGCCAGCGCTGGTTGGAGCAGCCGGAACGTTGGCATTTGCCTGCCAGGAAGGCCGTGCAAAGACACTGCTGACCCCACCCCCACTGGCGCCTCCCTGACTCGCCTGATCGTCCCAGACAACCTCCTGCTCGATGGTTGTCCCTGAAGCCATCAACTCGGTGCCGCCGCAACCGAGCACATGCGGGCTGGAAGCAGGGAAGTCTACGTTATTGCCGGTGCCTCCGTCGCTCGAGCCGTTATCTCCCGAGGCGACGGTGATGGTGATCCCAAGCGCAGCAGCAGACTGGCAGGCGTCATCGAAGGCGGTCAAAGACTGCGCAGTGTAATTCGACTCTGGGCTGCCCCAGCTGATCGAGATGACGGACGGCGGACCATTTGCCGTATCGTGCAAGGCAGTGGTGAGTGCGTCCAGAAAGCCCTGGGACGTATTTGTAGTGAAGTAGACGGCGATATTGGCGCCCGGAGCAATGGAACCTGCCACTTCGATGTCCAACGCAACTTCACCGTCCGCGCCGTTCGGATCGCCAGGAGCATTGGTTGCGCCATCGACAGAGACCGCCGTTACTTGCGGCTCAGCGATCCCCAGCCCGTTAAAATAGGTCGATAAATCATTGGGATTGTAACCGCCTCCTAGTTCCAGAATGCCGATAGTCTGTCCAGCGCCGTTGACGCCGGTCGGGAAATTGTAGAGCCGGGCCACCTGTGGCGGGTTGAAGGAGCTGGCCTGAGCGGGCGTTTGCGTGGGAGCGGGCGAAGGACCGGTCGGCTTCTTGTGTTTCCGGTGATGATCGAGGACCCGGAAGTGCGGTTTCGCGATCGGGTGATTGTCTAGTCCCAGGATGGCTTCCACTGGTTCGGCGTGTTCTTGCGTCATCGAGATCGTACCGGTATAGCTGTGAAATTTCCGGCCTTCCAGCTCGTAATCATTGAGTGTCACGCCGAACGCTTCTTCGATTTTGTTCACCGGCCCGCGCATCGTGATAGTGCGGCGGTCCAGACTGGAAGCGCCTTCATCGACGGTGAGCCCGTTCTTATGGGCAAACTCGCGCAAGTGGGCAAAACTGGCGGGATCAGCAGCATACTTCTCAGAGAACTCTTGCGGGCTCACGTGCCGTCCGCCCAGTTCTTCGAGATTGAGCGGATTCTTGCGTTTCACGATCACCGACACACTGATAATGCTCTTTGGGTCGGTCTTGCCTGCCACAGCTGCGCCCGGATGGATGTGACGTTCGCTCAACGGGAAAGATACCCGGGATTGGCTGTGCTGCGGATGCTGAGTTGACATGGTTCACCTCGACTGCCAGAGTTGATGGTTTGGACCGCACTGCTGCGACATGGTGACGCAGCGAGTCACGGCGTTTCACGCGGACACGGACGAATTGTCCATTCAGGGTGAGCAGAGTTGTTTTGGAAATTGGGTCTGACTATAGACCTCTTCCCGTTCAAGTCGCAAGGGGAATTAGTTCGCTCAAGTCATAAGGGTATATTCCCATGCTTTTTCGGCGGATTCTTGTCGCGCTTGCCATCCAGCATTTCTAGTGCGGCGATCATGCGCCGCCGGGTTTCCCTTGGTTGGATGACGGCATCGACATAGCCGCGTTCTGCTGCAATATACGGATTCGCAAATTGCTGGCGGAACTCTTCAACTTTGCGGCTTCGCGCCGCGGCCAGGATCTCGGCCCGGCGCTCGGCGGTGAGCGGGCCTTCCACCAACTCGGTTTTTTCAACGACCGCCGCCAGTTCCCGGCCGTAGACGATGTTCACTGCGCCTTCCGCGCCCATCACGGCGATCTCCGCAGTGGGCCAGGTGAGATTGAGGTCGGTGCGAATGTGCTTGGAACTCATGACACAGTAGGCGCCCCCATACGCTTTTCGTGTGATGAGAGTCAGTTTAGGAACGGTGGCTTCGGCGAAGGCGTAAAGCAGCTTCGCGCCATTACGGATGATGCCGCCATGCTCTTGCTGGACGCCGGGAAGGAAGCCGGGGACATCCTCAAAGGTGATCAGCGGGATATTAAAACAGTCACAGAAACGAACAAAGCGGGCCGCCTTAATGCTGGCATCGTTGTCGAGCACACCGGCGAGATAAGCCGGCTGATTGGCTACCACGCCGACAGGCCGGCCGTTCATCCGGGCAAAGCCGACGACAATGTTGCGGGCAAAGTGTTCGTGGACTTCGAAAAAGTAGCCGTCATCGACGACGCGTTCAATCACATCCTTGATGTCGTAAGGCTGCGAAGAATCGGCCGGGATGATCGTGTCGAGCTCCGGGTCGGCGCGATCGATAGGATCGGTACATGGCCGCCGGGGCGGGTCATCCACATTGTTCAAGGGAAGAAAGCTGAGCAGCTCGCGAACCATGGCCAGGCACTCGGCGTCATCCTGGGCCATGAAGTGAGCCACTCCAGAGATTTCATTGTGGGTGGCGGCGCCGCCTAAATCTTCCTTGCTTACTTCCTCGTGGGTGACCGTCTTGATCACGTCCGGGCCGGTGACGAACATGTAGGACGTCTTGTCGACCATGAGGGTGAAATCGGTAATCGCCGGCGAGTAGACGGCGCCGCCTGCGCACGGGCCGAGGATTGCAGAGATTTGCGGGACGACTCCGCTGGCTAGAGTGTTGCGAAGAAAGATGTCAGCGTACCCGGCGAGCGAGACAACCCCTTCCTGGATGCGTGCGCCGCCGGAATCATTGAGCCCAATGATCGGCGCCCCAACCCGCATCGCCGTGTCCATGATCTTGACGATTTTCGCGGCGTTCGTCTCCGACAAGGAGCCGCCGAACACGGTAAAATCCTGCGCGAAGACGAAGGCGATCCGCCCGTCGATGCGTCCATACCCGGTGATGAAGCCGTCGCCCAGGATGCGCTTGTCTTCGGAACCCATTCCGAAGTCCGTACAGCGATGGGTTACGAACTTGTCAGTCTCCTCAAAGCTGCCCTCATCGAGCAGCAGGAGAACGCGTTCTCGAGCGGAAAGCTTGCCTTCACGATGCTGTCGCTCTCGTCGTTCCGGGCCGCCGGACTCTTCGGCGAGAGCATTGCGTCGCCCCAATTCGGCGAGCGGCGAGGAGGGGGTGGGCGATCGGGTGTCCATGAAGAGGGATTATAGACACGGAACCAGACTCACAGGTGAAGCGGCCGAACTTCCTGGGCTTGCAGGCAACAGTTCGTCCATGGACACAAAATCTTGAAGTTTGCGGCCGAACCGGACCGCCAGGACTGTTCAACCGCCGCTAGTAAACTTCTCGACGAAAGAGCTGGTCTTTTTCCTTGCAAGGGGTGCTGCCGCATCCAAACGCGCAGCAAGCGAAGAGTGCAATACCAACCACCGCTAAACTAACCGGAACCCAGGCCCCCATTGCATGGAGCCAAATCATGAGCGCGTGTAGCTTGAGGGAAACCATAACGCCACCTACATTCTCGTAAGATGATTGAGTCGTTCAGCAGGTTTGCTGCATCCTCAGCCATCTGCGAACATCATCCCATTGTTTTTCGCCAATGGGAAGGCGAAACTTGAGGAGAACGGGGGCCGCGATGAATCAGCTTCCCCAAAGTGCGATCGACGGTCCTCGACTGGCATGGCTCTTTCTCGATTTGAACTCCTACTTCGCCTCGGTGGAGCAGGAACTGCAACCGCGCTTGCGGGCGCGTCCGGTAGCAGTCGTGCCCCTGTTCGCCGACACAACTTGCTGTATCGCCGCCAGTTACGAGGCAAAAGCCTTCGGCGTCCGCACCGGCACGACGGTTGCCGACGCCAAGCGGATGTGTCCTGGAATCGAACTCATCGAGGCGCGGCACGAGATCTATGTCGACTACCATCACCGCATCATTGAAGCGGTCGAGACCTGTGTGCCGATTACCGCAGTCATGTCGATTGATGAAATGGCGTGTCGGCTGATCGGACGAGAGCAGCCTTTGCTGGCTGCGCTCGATCTCGCGCGGCGCGTCAAACTGGCGGTACGGGAGCGGGCCGGGTCTACCTTGAAGTGCTCCGTTGGTCTGGCCCAAAATCGATATCTCGCCAAGATCGCCTCCGACATGGAGAAGCCAGATGGGCTGGTCGCCTTAACGCCGGACATCCTGGAAGCGGCCTTGCTCGGGTTAAAGCCCCGAGATCTGCCTGGAATTGGCGCCCGGATGGAAAAACGGCTTCATGAATGTGGTATTCGCACCATGCAGCAGCTCTTGAAGCTGGGGCGCGAGGAGATGAATTCCGTCTGGGGCGGGATCGGCGGCGAGAAGCTCTGGCATTGGCTGCGCGGGCAAGACTTCAATGATCCAGCTTTGGAGCACCAGAAGTCGATCAGCCAATCGCATATGCTCTCTCCTGAGTTGCGAACGCTTGAGGGCACCTATGCGGTGCTCCACAAATTGCTCCATAAAGCGGCCATGCGGTTACGTTCTGCCCGGCTTTGGACAACTCATCTGACTTTGGAAATCAAGTACGCCGTTCCCAAAGCAGTCGCGACCAAGCAACATCTTTCCGGTATTCCGCAAAGTGCCTGGGCAAAGGGCACATCCTTGATCGAATGTCAGGACAACCTTACTTTGATCGAGGCGCTGCAGAAGCTCTGGGCGCAGCGTCCGCAGGGCGCAGGCTTTGAGAAGCCGTTCTATGCAGGAATCGCGCTGGGGAATTTGGTCCCAAACCATCTGCACACCTTGAACTTGTTTTCGGGACTCGAAGAGGAATCCCGGCGGACTCGAATCACGACGACCATGGACTCACTGAATCACAAATATGGGACGAACACAGTAATGGCCGCGAGCATGCTGCTGGCGGGGGCCGCAGCGCCGACTCGGATTGCGTTCACCAGCATTCCGGAGTTGTTTTGAGCAGTCACCGGGTCGGCGATCCCCGTCGACCCGAGGACGATTACGGGATGGTATCTTCCACTCATGGCATTTGATCGAGGTATCTTCCTTCTTGTTGGCTGGTTCGGTGTTGCTGTCGATCTTCGCTCCGAGTCGACCGCACTGCCGGGAGCAGCGTGATGGCGATCGGCACCACCCAGGAGCGTCTTGCATCTGGAAAGGGAACAACAGCGCTGGGCGAACTCGCGACTGAGGCGCGAAATCCCGCAAGCGCGAAACTGGATGAACTTCCTACACTCGATATGCTCCGGGTGATCAATGCTGCCGACCGTGAGGTTGCGGAGGCGGTTGCCGCAGAACTCCCCAACATCGCTACCGCCGTCGACGCTATTGTCGCCAGAATCAGAAGACGCGGCCGTCTTTTCTACCTCGGGGCAGGCACCTCGGGACGGCTCGGCGTTCTGGATGCATCGGAATGCCCTCCAACATTTGGTGTCCCCGGCGAACTCGTTCAAGGCATCATCGCTGGGGGCGATGTGGCGTTGCGCACGTCCGTCGAGGGTGCGGAGGACGATCGATTGCTGGGGACTGCAGACCTCAAAGCCGCTGGATTCTCGGCCCGGGACGCACTCGTGGGAATAGCCGCGAGCGGACGAACCCCTTACATGTTGGGGGCCATCGATTATGCGCGGGCGCTCGGCGCACTGACCATCGGCCTGAGCTGCGTTCCCAAATCTGCGGTGGCTTCTGCCGCTGAGATAGCCATCACGCCGGCGACCGGCGCAGAAATCCTGACCGGGTCGACCCGCATGAAAGCAGGTACGGCAACCAAGCTGGTTCTGAATATGCTGAGCACCGCAGTCATGGTCCGCACCGGTCATGTCTACGGCAACTGGATGGTCAACGTTCAGATGACCAATGCCAAGCTGGTGGATCGGGCCGAACGCATTCTTTCAGCAATGACCGGACTGCAGAAAGACGATGCAGAAAGGCTGCTGCAGAAGGCAGGTTCGGTCAAGTGCGCGGTACTGATGCACAAGCTGAAAATAGAGCGAAGTCAGGCGGAAGGACGTCTGGCGGCGGCGGACGGCGATCTACGCAAGGCGCTCGGCGAATGAAGAGTGCGGCTCCGGTAAGATTCGGAGAGGGAAACCCGGCATTTGCCGTTCCCGAACAAAAATCCCATAGCAGTCATCCATCGACTGTCAGAGACGGTATCCGCTTGAAAGCAACCAGATTCGAGTTCCGCTTCCGTGTTGCAATCATCTGTGTGCTTTACTTCCTCGGCTTCTTCGCGCCGTGGGAGCGATTCGGCGCGGCTGCGAGTCCCTATCCGCGTCGATTGTGGTCCTGGCTGGCGATCCTGCTGGCGAGAAATAATCTGCTCTCCCTCGGCAATGCCTACTTAGTGGTGACCATCGCCACGGTAACGATCGCCATTCTCGGCGCGCTTCTCCGGGTATGGGGAACTGCTTATTTGGGGAACTTCGTGATGCGACATCCGGCCATGCAGGCCGGCGCAGTCATGGCCGCTGGACCTTATCGCTACCTGCGGAATCCCTTGTATCTAGGAATGATGCTCACCGCCTCCGCAGTCGCCGTCTTGATGCCGGTCTCAGGAGCTGTGGTTTTCCTGGCCGGCATGCTTCTATTGACGATTCGCCTGATCGCTGCTGAAGAGTTTTTTCTGTCCGCACAACTGGGTCCGGACTACGCACTTTACCGAAAGTCCGTCCCCTCGATCTTGCCGATGGCCCGCACCAGACCAGCGGCCTCCCCGGCTAGACCGCGGTGGCTACAAGGCATCGTGGCGGAGTCATTTCCAGTCGGGACGGCTGCTTGTTTCGCGATTCTCGCCTGGAGCTACGACGCCGATCTGCTCACCCGCTGCATTCTTGTATGCTTCGGCGGTTCACTCATCGTGCACGCGCTGATCAGTACACGGAAAATGCCCGCGGCCATGATTCGATAATGTCACGTACGAGGAGCGCGTACCTCGGCAAATGCCTACTGATACTCCTCGCCGCCGTGAGCGAGGTTCTCAAACCTTGTGCACTTCGACATATAGGCCAGATGCACCGAGCCGGTCGGGCCGTTGCGCTGCTTGGCGATGATGATTTCGGCCTTACCTTCGGTGTCCGGGTCAGGTTGGCCGTTTTCATCGCGGTTGTAGTAACTCTCTCGGTGAATGAACGCGACGACGTCGGCATCCTGTTCGATCGATCCGGATTCGCGAAGGTCCGAGAGCATTGGCTTTTTATCTCCTCCGCGTTGCTCGGAGGCGCGGCTTAGCTGGGATAGCGCCACGACCGGAACCTTCAACTCCTTGGCCAGCGCCTTCAATCCGCGGGAGATGGCGGAGACCTCCTGGGTGCGGTTCTCGTAGCCCTTCGCGGATTTTCCACCTTGAGAAGCGGTCATCAGCTGGAGGTAGTCGATGACAATGAGGTCGAGGCCGCCTTGGATCTGCCGCAGGCGGCGGGCCTTCGCGCGCATTTCGGTCAGCGAGATACCGGGGCTGTCGTCGATGAAGATTTTGGCTTCGGTCAGGGCTTCAAGGGCGAGTGTGAGTTTTTCCTGATCTTCGCGGAGGAGAAAACCCTTCTGGATCTTCTGCGAGTCGACCAGCGCCTGCGAGGCCAGCATGCGGCGGAGCAGGGACTCCTTCGACATTTCGAGCGAGAAGACAGCGACGATTTTTCCGCCATAAACTGCCGCATTCTGGGCGATGTTGATGGCCCAGGCGGTCTTGCCCATCGAAGGACGAGCCGCGATGATGGTTAATTCAGAATGCTGGAGACCGCTGGTCATGCGGTCGAATTCGGTAAAATGCGTGGCCAGGCCGGTGATCTCCTTGCCCTGCTTGTACAGATTGTCGATCGTTCCAAAAGAGTCCCTGACGATTTCGGGGATGCCGGTGAAACCATTCGTAATGCCGTTTTCGGTGACCGTGAGCAGGGCGGATTCGGCCGCGTTGAGCACATCGAGCGCATCATCGGACTGGTCGGCGGCGCGGGTGATGGCGTTCGAGCAGATGCCGATCAACTGCCGCAAAAGCGACTTGTCCTTGACGATGCGAACATATTCCTCAATCGAGAGGCGTCTCGGCAATCCCTCGGTGAGCGAGGCGAGATAAGCCACACCCCCCACAGACTCAACTTCCTTACGCCGAGCCAGTTCTTCCGTGAGGGTGACCAGGTCAACCGCCCGGCCGGAGTCGATCAGCTCCCCCATCCGGGCGAAGATACGTTGATGAGAATCAAGCGCAAAGTCTTCGGAGCGGATGCGCTCGGCGGCTTCGTTGTATGCGTTGTTTTCAAGCAGAACCGCGCCGAGGATCGAGCGTTCGGCGTCGATGCTGGCTGGCAGGCCGCGTTCAAAGGCAATGTCGGGAGTGGTAGCCATGGATGAGTTCTTATTGTCTCCCGGCAAGTTTTGAACAGCCCAGTAACACTGTGGGAACCCGGCATTTTGGTGGAAAACGAGAAGCTGTCGAACAATTTCGTATAGATCAACTAGAATTATGGTCAGAAAATAGGAGAGCAAGACTAGGAGGTTATGGTTATGGCCAGTTGGCAGATGCAAGAAGCGAAGACCCGGCTGAGTGAAGTGATTGAGGAAGCTTCAAAGAAGGGGCCGCAGATCATTACCAGGCACGGGGCGGAACGAGCGGTGATTCTCTCCATGGCGGACTATCGCGCGCTCACCGCCCACAAACCCGACTTAAGAGATTATCTGCTGGGAGGGCCGAAGCTGGATGACTTCGAGATCGAACGTGACCTTGATCCGGGCAGAGAGATTGGCCTTTGAGTGGGCGGCGACTTCAATACCTGCTCGACACGAATGTCCTATCGGAGACGCGCAAGAAACAGGCCGACGCTCAAGTTATTAGGTTCCTGAGTTCGGCTGACCCGTCGACGCTCTATATAAGCGTTTTGACGCTGGGGGAGTTGAGGAAGGGAGTGGCGCTCAAGCAACACTCCGATCCGGACGCTGCGAAGCAGATCGGCCACTGGGTGGATGGACTGGAATACAGCTTCGCGGACCGCATCCTGGGCATCGACGCCGCGACGGCGCGGCTGTGGGGGGAGTTGTCGGCGCAGCGTCCCAGGCCGGTGATCGACACGCTATTGGCGGCAACCGCGTTGTCGCATGAGTTGACCTTCGTGACTCGCAACATGAGCGATGTGTCGGACATTCAGATGCAGCGACTTGATCCCTGGAAAAGTAACGCGGCCGGTGCAAAATAGACTCGCTCTGATGCAACTCAACTTTCGCCGAATCCTACCATCTACGCTTGTTCCTGGTAATGCTGCTGCGGCCACTTGCCATGCTCTCTGCGGCTTTGCAATACAATGAAGAGGTCATGCTGTATTCGCAATGAAGATGCAATCAAGAGTTCGAATTCTATTGTTCCTGCTCGCGGGGTTGGCTCCCGCAGCTTCTACCATCCGCGCACAACAGGCAGCTGACCAAGAGACTGCCAAAACCCCTACCCAGATCGAAGTCATGCAGCATCTCGAGGATTCCTGGAGCGCGGCCCTGGCAAAGCGCGACCAATATGGTCTCGAGATGGTGCTATCGCCGCAGTTCGTGGACATTTCCGCTAATGGCGATGTGCGCTCGCGCAACCAGGAGATTGCCTACGTCCTCAATCACTTTCCCGACCTGATTTCCTTGGAGCAGACAGTGGTGAGCGTTCGCATGCTCGGCGACGTTGCCCTGGTGAATGGCACTTACGTGCTGCGGCGTCGCGCGAATGGCCATCCTGTCGACGAAAAGGGCGTCTTTAGCCATGTCTTCCAAAGAAACCGGTCGAATTGGCAATGCATCAACGCCCAGCGGACCATCGTCGTCGAACAGGCGCTGGATAAAAAGGCGGCCGCGACTACTACTAAGCAGAGCAAGGCGGAATTGCCGTTCCATATCCCGCTGTTTCACAAAGGAGACGAGCCGGCTTCGCCGCCCCCGGCTTCTTCCGATCAGTCCACAGCTAAACCGAACCCACAGTAGTTTGGCGGCGGTGCTAAGCGATCGTGCCGGCGAGCCGCTTGCCCTGGATCTCGATATAGACATTCACCAACGAGATTGCCGCTGGAGTGACCCCAGGGATGCGGCTTGCCTGACCTAACGTCTGTGGCCGAACTCGGCTGAGCTTCTCCTGCATCTCGCGGGAGAGGCCGCTGACGGCGGTGTAGTCGAACCATCCGGGAATGGCACGGCCTTCGGCCTTCTTGAGCTTGTCGATCGACTTGCGCTGCTGATCGAGATAGCCGGCGTATTTGATCTCGGTCTCTATCGCTTTGAGTTCATTGCGAACCTGCGCCTTTAGAAGCTTCGAGTCGCTCGCGCGCAGCAAAGGCGCGAAGAGCGGCTCTTCTGCTCGCGCGAACTCTTCGCGCAAAAGCGGAAGCAGCAACTCAATTGTGATCTCGGGGCGCTTGAGCAGCTGGGCATAGGTTTGCCCATTCGCGCCGCTCAACTCTGCGGCGATTTCGGGGATCAGGGCGGTCATTCGCGGGAAGTCGGCCTTGCGGGTGCCGAGCAGCTTTTCGACGGCGACGGCGCGGGCCTGCTTGGCTTCATACTCCGCCCATGCCTGGTCGTTAATGAGGCCGAGGCGGCGGCCGTAGGGGGTGAGCCTGCGATCCGCGTTGTCGATCCTCAGGTGCAGGCGGAACTCGGCGCGCGAAGTGAACATCCGGTATGGCTCATTAGTGCCCTTGCTGATGAGGTCGTCGATGAGAATGCCGGTATAGCCTTCGGTGCGATCGAGGGTGAACGGCGCCTCGCCCTTGACCTTGAGCGCGGCGTTGATGCCGGCCATGAGGCCCTGGCAGGCGGCTTCTTCGTATCCCGATGTCCCGTTGATCTGGCCTGCAAGATAGAGGTTCTCGAAGCTCTTGACGTTGAGCGAGCGGTCGAGTTCAGTCGGATCGATGGCGTCGTACTCGATGGCATAGCCGGGGCGCAGCATCTCGGCATTTTCCAGGCCCGGGATCGAGTGGACGATGTCGGACTGGACGTCCATGGGCAGGGAAGTGGACATGCCGTTGACGTAGACCTCGTGGGTATCGAGGCCCTCGGGCTCGAGAAAGAACTGGTGCTGCTCCTTGTCGGGGAAGCGGACGACTTTGTCTTCGATCGACGGGCAGTACCGCGGTCCGGTGGCCTGGATTTGACCGGTATACATCGGCGATCGCATGACATTTTCGCGAATCAGGCGCAGCGTCTCGGGGGTGGTGTGGGCGATGTGGCAGGAGATCTGCCGCTGCGGGATTTCGCGGGTACGGAAGCTGAATGGTGTGGGCTCAGCGTCGCCGGGCTGCTCTTCGAAGCGGCTCCAGTCGATGGTACGGCCGTCAAGGCGCGGCGGCGTTCCGGTCTTCAACCGGCAGCCGCGCAGGCCGAGCCGCTTCAATGCCTCTCCCAGGAGAATGGACGGCGGCTCCCCGCTGCGGCCTGCGGAATATTGCTGCTCGCCGCAATGGATGAGTCCGTTCAGGAAGGTGCCGGTGGTGATGACGACGGCTCCGGCGAAGACGCTGCGCCCATCGCGCAGCTTCAGTCCGGTGATTTTTTCCCGGCTGCCTTTGGGCCGGCTGCCGGTGTCGTCGCGAAGGACATCGACGACTTCGGCTTGCTTGATGAAGAGGCCGGTCTGAGCTTCGAGCACCTGGCGCATCTTGATCCGGTATTGCTGTTTGTCGCACTGGGCGCGAGGAGACCAGACGGCCGGACCGCGTGAGGTATTCAGAAGCCGAAACTGGATGCCCACGGCGTCGGCAACTTCGCCCATGATGCCGCCGAGGGCGTCGACTTCGCGAACCAGATGACCCTTTGCGATGCCGCCGACGGCCGGGTTGCAGGACATCTGGGCGATCAGGTCGAGGTTCAAGGTGAAGAGCGCGGTGCGCAAGCCCATGCGGGCCGCGGCAATGGCCGCTTCGCAACCTGCGTGGCCCGCTCCCACGACCACGACATCGTATTGTTCGGTGTATGCCATGCTGCTGTTTCTATTCTAGTGCACCAGCGAGGAGCCCAGTCGCTGACAAGACTTGCCGGCCGCGGAGATTTAGAACAGCCACAGCAATCCGCCAACGAGCGCCATTCCGGCAGCTAGACTCTGCGAGGCGAAGAAGCTGTTTGCCGGCAGATCGCTGCGCAGGAGATTCATGCAGGAGCTGCTTGTTGCATAAAGGAACAACCACGCGCCCATGACCTCGCCGCTGCGAATCTTCCATGTATCGCGCTTCGCAATCAGGGTGAGCAGCAGCACGAGGATGCAACACTCCACGAACGCCGAGTAGATTTGAACTGGATGCAGCGGCGTACCCAGCGGGGTTCCGTACCAAAGCGAGGCGAGTCGGCTTTTGTAGGTGATGGCCCAGGGGAGCCGGGTGGGTTTCCCGAAGGCGGAGCCGGCAAGGAATTCTCCGATGCTGGCGATGGCCAAGCCGAGCGCGAAGCCGGGGGCGAGCGCATCGAGGGTCGACCGCAAGGGCAGGCGGGTAGCGAGCGCGAAGACCAGCATGGCGGTGAGTGCGAGGGCCAATCCGCCGACGACGGCGGAATCGGAACGAACGCTGAACACGCCGATCAGCCACAGCGGATGGGCGGTGAAGTCCTTCCAGTTGCTGAAAATCAGGATGAGGCGGGGAGCCAAGAGGGCGGTCAGGATGCCGGTGATGCCGAGGTCCCAGATTTTTTCGGGATCAAGCTCGAGGCGCCGCGCGGTAATTCTCGCGGCGGAGAGCGCCGCGAGGATGCCGATGGCGGCAAAGGCTCCGGCGGTGGGAATGGAGATCGGACCAAACTGGAAGAGGCGGGGATACACTCTCGCGATTGTAAATCGGCGAACCGAGCAGATCCTTCAACCGCGCCTGGCTACGCCAGCTTCAATCAGGATGACAATTCCTGTTGAGCTACAGCGCTGTCGAGAACAACAAAACCGACCCACTGGGCCGTAGGTAAGTACTCTGGTGAACCCGTCCTAAGACGGTGGGGCTCTCCGCGGTTCATTAGGCATTCCGGACTGGCGGACGCGGCACACAGAACCGATTTATCGAGTCGAGCCCCTGTTCAATGATTAAAGGTTCAACCAGAGTTGACCACCTACCTGCTTTGCAGGCCGGTTTCTGAGTTGGATGCTATCGGGAGTGGAGCGGTATTGCAAGTCGATAGCAGCCGCGATTTATTCCTATTGCCGGAACCGCTCCACCTTGCCCAATTCGGAACGTTTGAGAAGAACGACTTATGATCCCCCAGCCGGATGGACTTGCGCCTGGACCTGGTTCTGTAGAGCCTGGGCGCGAGCCGTCAATTTCTTGAGTTTGTCTTGGATTGCCGAATCGCCAACGTGCTGGTCCTGGAGTACTCCGTCGGCATCGATGGTAAAGGTGGCAGGGATGGCATGGACGCCGAACAGAGGGGCCACCTGACCCTGGAAGCCGTCGTCCCGGCTCTGAATCCAGGTCATTTCGTTCTTGGCCACAAAATTCCGCCACTTGGCGTCGTCCCTATCCAGGCTTATGCTCATCACGACCAAGGGTCGACCGGCAAACTTGCGGGCGATCTCTTTGAGGTGAGGCAGGGCTTCGCGACAAGGGCCGCACCAGGTCGCCCAGAAGTCGATGAGAACGACCTTGCCCGCGAGATCGTCGAGCGAGACCACCCGATTGTCGATCGTCTTGACGGTAAATGCAGGCGCCATCTGAGCACGGACCAACTCGGGACGTTCGCTGTAGCGTTGCGCACGCTTGAAGTCAATCGCATTCTGGTCGGCGACCTTGAGGTAGTCGGCAAATCGAGTCTTCGCGGCGGCATCTTGATTGAGCGATGCCATAGTCATGGCATCGCCAAAGATAGCTTGATGCAAGGTCGGATCGGCGAGAACCGCGGCTTGGAACTCCTGTCCGCTGCGCGAAAGCAGGTCATCCTTATGCTTCGCTGTCCCCGCCCGGAGGAGTGCAGTGGCAAAGAGAAAGTGCGCGGTCGCAATATCTTTTTGGTTGTGGACCAGCGTAACGATGTGCTCTCCAGCAGCCAACGCCGCCTTATAGTCGTCGAGTTTCAAACCAAGGGTAATGATCTGCTGGTCGCAGGCAGCGCAGTTTGCATCCTGCTTCGCGGCTCTCTTAAAAGCATCGAGCGCCCACATATCCTTATGCCGTTTCAGCAAATCATTCGCCTCAGCGTAGGACTTCTGGGCTTTGGGGTCGGTGGGTCCGGATCGACCTTCGGAAGTTGCAAGACAAAAAGAGAGCAGGCAAAAGAACAGGCAGCGATTCAAGCGATTCCTCAAAGAGGAAATGAAACCTTCCGGAGGGTAGCATGGTTCGCCCGCGAGGAGCGTTTATTTCAGTTCGAGAGGTGCACCATTGTCCGACTCTGTTCCGGGTCGGTTCGCAGGTCAGCCGATGCGGCGCTCTTCGGTTAGCAATGAATCCAGGAGGCCGTTCAGCGAATGAGCGCGGTTGCGGATATCGCTTTCCGTGGCAGTCAAGCTGCCGTTCAGTTCGCGAAGCTTTTCTTCTGTGCGCGCAAGTTCGTCGGCGATGTTGAGGGCCGCAAGCACCGCCACCCGCAGCGAATCCACTGTCTTTCCCTGCGAGGCGACCAGCCTCATCTTCGCGTCGACGACCTCTGCAAGATGATGAATGTAGTCGGAGTCCTGACCGCGAAGCCGATAAGCCTGATCGTAGATGTCGACGGTGACGCTATCGTCGCCGGGGTGAGTGGAGGAGTGATCGGCCATTCGCGTTTCAGGATCCTATTTCTTCGAGCTGTCCAAGCAGACGTTCAATGCGGCCACGAACCAGGTCGCGCTCGTTCTTGAATGCCTCCACCTCGGACTCGACCCGAAGCAGTTCGGCGGTCTGGGTTTCTAGGCTTTGGTGTAGTTCTGTGGCTCGCGCCTCGGCTGCGGCGCGAGCCGCGCGTTCCGACTTGAGGAGCTCGACAGTCTTCAGAACACGCTGCTCGAGCGCGGTGAAATCGTCAATGGCGGCACTTGTATCGGGGGCCTGAAAGGCGAGGGTGGACATCAAGACCTCTTTAATCGCTGAAACTGTCTGATCGAAGTATAGCTTGCGGGCGGATGAGGAAATCTCCTCCCCTATTGACAGAAGTGGTGCGCGAAGCCGGAATGCGAAGGCGCCCTCCGCCACTCTTCGACTGCGATCGCCTCTGGAGAGAAAGCGGTGTCCTTTTTGAAGGTTTCGATCGCGAGAACCTAAGTTCGAAGGTGGCCTCCTTTTGACTTCAAAACCTGGACAATTGCGGAAGAAAATGCCTGCAGGTCGTCATCGCGGAGAGTGCGGGCCTCGGATTGGAAGACGGTTCCGATCAGGAGGGAATAGTGACCTGTGGGAATGCGCAGGCCCTTGGGGTCGCGGAGGACCTCTTTGGGTTCGATGGCCGTGAGTTCGGGGATGGCAAGGGACTCGAGCGCTGCGTCGATCTCTCCCCACTTCACCATGTCGGGGAAGACGAAGGAGAAGTCCCGGCGAACGGCGGGGTAGCGCGAGAGTTCGCCGGCGGCCGGTTGGCGGAGCGACTGGCGGTAGAGGCGGTCGAGATAGAGTTCGCCGATGTAGACAGGTTGTTTGAGCTTTCGCTGCTGGGCTTCGTTAGGGTGAAGCTGGCCGAAATAGCCGACAGTGATGCCGTCGATGACGGCGCGGGCGGCGCGACCAGGGTGGAGCCACTCAGGCAGCAAGCCAGACTCAATGGGGAAGGCGTCGATGTATTTGGATCGAGCGGAGAACTTGGAGAGCAGTTCTTCGACAGCTCCTTTGAGGGTGTAGAAGTCAACAGCCTCGGGCTGATGGAAGGGACTGCTTGCGCCGAGGTGCCCGGTGGCGCCGAAGGCTAATGCTGGGCGTTCCTCGACCTTATCGGTAGTGCCGGAGAATGCGGTGCCCAGCTCGAAGAGGGCCACATTTTCAATGTCGCGATTCAGATTGCCGCCGAGCATGGTCAACATGCCGGGCACCAGCGACGGGCGAAGCATGCCGGCTTCTTCGTTGAGCGGGTTGCCGATCTTGACGGCGGAGTCGGGCTGCGGTGCAAAGGTAACCGCGTCGGTTACAGAACAGAAGGTGCTCGAGACGGCCTCGTTCCAGCCGAGGGCGAGCAGCGTGCGGCGCAGGGTCTGTTCTTTCCCGGCAAAGGGCAACTCGACAACCGAGCCGGCAAAGTCAGGCAGAGTATTGGCGAAACGGTTATAGCCGTAGACGCGGGCCACTTCTTCGATGAGATCGATCTCGCGGTCGAGGTCGAGACGCCAGCTGGGGAGGGTGACTGCATATTCGTCTCCACCGGATTTCTCGAGCTTGCAGCCGAGGGCGCTGAGAACGGATTCGGTAGTCTCAGCGGTGATACCTGCCGGGTCTTCAGTAGCGCCGAGGATTCTTTGGACTTCGCTAACCTGGAGCCTGATCGCTGGACGATTGGCGGCGCGGGCCTGGGCGTCGAGGATCACGATGTCGACGAGGCCGCCTTCTATTTCGCCACCCGCTTCGAGCACGATCTGGCTGACGAGCGCGTTAGCGACGGGCGGCGCATTGAAGTGGGCGCCGCGCTCAAAGCGGTGCGAGGCGTCGGTGTGCAGGCCATGGCGGCGGGCGCTGCGGCGGACGGCGGCGGGATCGAACCACGCGGCCTCGACGAGGATGTTCCTGGTCTCGGCAGTGATCATTGAATCCCAGCCGCCCATGACTCCGGCGATGCCGAGCGGCTTCGAGTGGTCGGCGACGACGAGGTCGTCGGGATCGAGCTCGCGCTCCACTCCATCAAGGGTGCGGAGCCGCTCACCTTTGCGGGCAAGCCGGACGACGATGCCGCCTTCGAGTTTGTCGAGATCAAAGGTGTGGGTGGGCTGACCGATGGCTAGGGTGACGTAGTTGGTCGCGTCGACCGCGTTCGAGATGAGTTTTTGTTCGAGCAGGCGAAAGCGTTCAGCGATGAGGCCATGCGATGGAGTGATTTTGATATCGCGCAGGACGCGAGCGGTGAAGCGGCCGCAGAGTTCAGGCGCTTCGATGGTGATGGGGTATGGATCATTCACCGGCCGAGCGGCTGGCAGCTCAATCTGCAATGGTTGCAGTTGCAAATTGTAAATGGCTGCGATCTCGCGGGCGATGCCGTAGTGATTCATGGCATCGACACGGTTGGTGGTGATGTCCATATCGAAGAGGGAGCCATGCGCGCCTAAGTCGAAGATACCTTCAACAGCGATGCCGCGGAGGGTGAGGTCTTCGGCGAGCTTCTTGTCGGCGAGCTCGAGTTCGGGTAGATAAGAGCGGAGCCAATTGGAGAGGATTTTCATAAGGGCAGCTAAGAAGCGGTCAGCTCAAGAGCGGCTAGCTAAAAGGCGGTTAGCTTAGGCGGCTAGCGGCGCCAAGGCTTGTGGTTGATTTCTCCTTCGTTTTCAAGGTTCTCATAAATGCATGCAGCATCTGCGCGATCTCCTGACATTCGAGCATGAGCTTGTTGGCATTGGCTGGGTCTGAATAGCCAATGTCAGCGGCAAGTTGCAATTGAGTCTCAAGCTCAAACAGCGAGCCTTGAGCTTGGGTCAAGAAGAGACGAAATGATTTGTCGGATGCTCTTCCGCGCCCTTCGGCGATATTGCTCGGAACTGACACGGCAGCGCGTCTCATCTGACCGGTAAGGCCAAAGACCTCGTGTTTAGGAAAGTCGTTCGTATAAGTGTAGACGTCTCTCGCAAGCCTCATCGACCTTTGCCAAACCTGCAGATCTCGAAACTGACGAGTCTTCAAAACAACACGCATTTCCGCTAAATAACAATCTCTTAGCTGTTCTGTTCTCAAGCTGTCCGGTTCTTAGCTACGTGCTTCTTAGCTAATCCGGTCTTTAGCTAGCCGGCCCTTAGCTTCCGCTCACGCAAACTGCTCCAGAAATCGCATATCTCCCGAATACAGCTGCCCGATCTCGCTGATGCCGTATTTCATCATGGCGATACGTTCGACGCCCATACCAAAGGCGAAGCCGCTAACCTTCTTCGGATCGTAGCCCGGTTGTTTGGCTTGGACTAAGGCGAAGACGGCGGGGTCGACCATGCCGCATCCGAGCAACTCGATCCAGCCGGAGTGTTTGCATTTACGGCATCCCGTGCCTCCGCAGAAGATACAACTGATCTGGACATCGGCGCTGGGTTCGGTGAAGGGGAAAAACGAAGGAAAGAAGCGCGTCTTGACGCTCGAGCCGAAGAAGGCTTTCATCGCGTGGTCGAGCGTGCCCTTCAAGTCGGAGAAGGTGATCTTAGGGCCAACGCAGAGACCTTCGACTTGATGAAAGATCGGTGAATGTGTGGCGTCGGCGGCGTCGTTGCGATGTACCTTGCCGGGAATGACAATCTGCACCGGCGGCGGCTGCCGCTCCATGGTGCGGATTTGCACGGGCGAGGTGTGGGTACGCATCAGCAAACGGTCACGCAGCGGCTTGCGCTCCTGATTGGCGATGACCAGCGTGTCCTGGGTGTCGCGGGCGGGGTGGTTGGGGGGGAAGTTGAGCGACTCGAAGTTGTAGTAATCGGTTTCGACTTCCGGACCAACCCCGACCGAGTAGCCCATCGCCTGGAAGACGGAGACGATCTCGTTCATCGTCTTGATGAGCGGATGCTCGGCGCCGAGCGGACGTCGAAGTCCGGGAAGGGTGACGTCGATGGCCTCTGCAGCTAGTTGAGCGCGACTTATGCCGACATTGCCGGCGGACTCAAGGCGGCGATCAATTTCTTCCTTCAGTTTATTGAAGCGCTGGCCGATATGCTTTTTAGCGTCGGCTGGAGCGGACTTCAGCCAAGCGTCGCTAATGGCCTTCAGGCGGCCTTGCTTGCGGCCGAGCCAATGGAGGCGAAACTGCTCAACTGCCTCGTCGTCGGTGAGATTCGTCGATGAATCCTGGACTTCATCGACGATTTTGGCGAACGCGGCATCGAGGTCATCGCCTCCGAAGCCACTGAGTTCCGGAATCTGGTTTTGCGACATGATATCTCTCTGAGAATAACCCAGAGCGACCGATCTCTAGCCTCCAACAGTGCCAGATCTTACCCTCTAGGCTTGAAACTGAATGGTGGAATTAAGTCGCAGCTCGACCGCCTCGATGCTCGAACCGGTCACCACCGGACCTGGAGGGGCTGCGACGTAGGCCTCATAGCCTGAAGACGTCTGCTCGACAATCGCGTTTTGCGCGGTGCTGCCAGCGGAGGCACTCCCCCGAGCAGCGGTACTGATCGCGGCGGTGCCGGTGATAGATGACGCAATACTTTCAATCTGCATGGCGGCGCTCCTGATTCCTCAATCTTTCGAGGGCCCGAAAGCCCTACTATGAACTTCGGCGAAGCGCGCCAAGACTTGAATGCTTTTCTGCCTAAAAACGTGCCGGTCCCAGGCGGTGTTTCAACTTGGGAGCAGGAAGAGACCAAATCCTATCCGAGGCCCTCGTCCCCAGGCTCTCAGCCCGCTGTGGATCTTCGCGCCTCCTGACCACCTGCGCTTGTGCTCGCGTCTGCAGCGACATCCAGACCGTCCTGGGAACCTTTCTCAATACTTCCAGCACCGGCACCGGCGTTTTACCCTGAAAGAACTCTGGCACTCCGCCCTCCCTACATGCGCCGATACTTACGCTACTTCGCCCTCATGCAAGCCCTGCTCATCCCCTCAGCCGCAAGGATGTTCGCCGCGCCGCCGGTAGAGATCAGGCCCTTTCATTTACAGCGAACGCCTCGCTCTCAGGAGGTTGCAAAGCTTGCCAGACGCCGGTTGACCCGGCTTGAGGCTCGTCGAAAGAGCGTACGTCTTAACCCGACCCTTCCGGTCACGACTGCGCTCATCGACCCGGTGCCGCGAGGAAAATTCCCGTTCCCTCCGCCACTGAAAGGGTCGCGCGACTCGCTGTTGCGGCAAAATGTTCGTTCTCAAAAGGAGGGCTTGGAGCCGGTTCAGGATGATGCCGACCTGCTTGCTCTGCGGCGTGACAGGCAGCTGGTGCCGATCCCAGTCACCGCTGCGCTGCTGGTAGACGGGCGACTTCCAGTCAACCGCCGCTACTGTCGCGTCTGGACGGCACAATTCCTCGCCGACCTGTCGCGGGTTCACTACGGACGTTTTCACCGGCCCATCCAACTGAATTCCGCTGTGCGGACGGTCGAGTACCAGCGGCACCTGGAGTTGATCAATGCGAACGCGGCGCCGGCAGAAGGGGAAGATGCCTCGCCACACCTTACCGGAGCCACGATCGATATCGCGAAAAGGGGTTTGTCGATGGCCGAAATTGGCTGGATCCGGGCCTACCTCATGCCCCTCCAATCCGCGGGCAAGGTTGACGTCGAGGAAGAGTTCTACCAGTCGTGTTTTCACATTACCGTCTACCGCTCGTACCATCCCGCGACGGTCGGCGCTCCTACGAATGCGCACGGTAAAGCGTCTCTGCTCGCAGCGAAAATGAATTAAGTGCAAAGAAGATGAACTAAGCGAAGAGGATCGTTCGAATGGCCGAAGCGAGTGACTCGCAACTCGGCAATTGATCAATCGGTCATGTGGTCTTCACAGGAAAACTCAAGTTCGAGGGCTTGAAGTGCCGCCTTCACTCGATTCAGTTCGGCTGTCAGCTGTTGTCGCTTGGCAGGGTTTGCCACCTCCGGAAGGAAGTGCAATATAGTGCCCGAGGCCTTCTGGACGGATAAAATTTCCCGTTCCGTAATCTCTCGCCGACCATCGCGCATCTCCGACCCGCCAATGTCGAGCGCGGTCCAGCAAAGCTTCAACTCGGCTTCCAGAAACTGACAGCGTCGAGTCTGCGCGACTGCCAGAGCGTCCGCGGCTTGTTTGGCTAGCAGATACACAAAACGTTCGATGCATTGTTGCCGCGTTTGGCTGTAGACCTCGGGGTGAACGAAGAACTGACTCTGGTGTTCGTTTTGGGAGAGAAACAGGTCCGCGCAGGCACGCAAAACGGCCCTGAACGACCTATATCTGAACACGGAGACCAGCAGCAAAAGCTTCCAGCAGATGCCACCCCTCTTCCCAGCTGCCGTTGCCGGGTTCGGTGGCGATATGACCTCGCTCTCCAACTGAAATAAAGCCGGCCTCCCAAGCGCCTGCCAGTCGCTTGGCAACGTCGATCGTGCAATACGGATCGTTGGTGCTGGCGACGACAAGAGTGGGATAGGGCATCGGAACCTCCGGGATGTCGGTAAACGAGCGGGCGGAAAAACCCTCTCGATTGAAGTTCGGCGGCGCCACTAGAAACATACCGCTGATCGGAAGGTCCGTACGATGCTGGCTCGCCCAGCAGACGCTCAACAAACACCCCATGCTATGAGCTACAAGCACGGGGGGTGCAAAGCAGGCTTTCAGGGTGCGCTCGAGCGCCGTCATCCAGTCGTTCAGTTCTGGCTCATTCCAGTTGGCTGGCGAGGGCCTCAATGCGTCGGACCGCCGCTCCTGCCAAAGTGTCTGCCAGTGTTGAGGCCCGGAATTGTTGCGTCCGGGAAGAATGAGAAGTGGTACACGCATGTGCGATCTCCGATCCAGGTTCAGGCGTGATTTTGCTCGTTTTTTCTGATAAGCAAAATGCCTGCTTCCGTTATAAAGCAGAACTGCACCACTCAGGCCGGCGTTGACTCGGGGTGGACGGCATCGCGTCAGAAAGATCTTTGCCCCGCGAACCGCTTATTTAAGACTCCTAGGATGAAGTGATATACGGAGAACCCCAAGAATTGCGGCTTACAGATTTCTTCCGGTGCCTGTAAACTTCTGATAGTGGGCATTGGCCCTGTAGCTCAGGTGGATAGAGCGACGGTTTCCTAAACCGCAGGTCGGAAGTTCGAATCTTCCCAGGGTCACCATCGAATCAACAAGTTATAGAGACTCGCGCGATTCCCTCGTCCGAGATCAGGTTTCGGGTACATTCGTCCATGGCTCAACCGGCATGCTCGCTCCCGAACGAGACTGACTAGCTCGAAAAGAACCCAGAGCCTCTGCTACGGGGTGTTCAGAAACAACCATCTTTGCCGATGGGCTGCCGGACCTCCGTTAAGATATCTTTAATGGACTTGAGAACCAAGTTGCGATTGGAATTGCACCTTCCGGGTGGAGACATCTCGATAGTGCTCAGGAATCACCGTTTATGAGAGTTGGAGCCAGATTCTGCCCGGGGATTCTAAACCCAGTCCCTGCGAAGGACGGTTTGCTGGTCCGAATACGGATCCCCGGCGGAGTGATTCAGGCCAGTCAACTCAAGACGGTCGCCGAGGCCTCACGGATGTTCGCCGATCAAGAGATCGAGATTACCTCTCGTGCCAACCTCCAACTGCGAGCTATCCAGCAGCAGGATGTTGAAGGCCTGATCCATGCCTTAGCCGACGCAGATCTCCTGCCGTCACGCCAACACGATCGCGTTCGTAACATCGTGGCCAGTCCCTTGGCAGGGATCGACGCGGAAGAGCTCATCGACGTTTCTGCGCTTGTTCGGCAACTGGACGAGCATCTCCAGATGGAGCCGCGCTATGCGGAGCTCCATCCGAAGTTTAGCTTCGGGCTTCATGGCGGGGGAAAAAAGTTCAGTCAGGATCAAGAAGACCTCTCGCTCGAAGCAGTGGAAACTCCCGTAGGTCCCCGCTTTCAGCTTTTCATCGCTGGTCAGGATTTGGGATTTACCGTCTCGACGGAAGAGTCCGTCTCCTGCCTTTTGCAATTGGCGGAAGCTTGCATCAACCTCTCGATGGACAATGCAGTGCCTGCCCGTGCGAAGAACATCTTGGCCTTGCCCCATGGTGGGAATCAATTGCTCTCTGGCGTTGAACACATGTTGCGTCCCAGCACGGAGCAGCTTGCCCAACCGGTCTTCGCCGAAGCGCCCCTCGGAATTCAACCTACAGCACACACCGGCTATGTGACGATTGCTCCAACCGTACCGCTCGGAAGACTTTCAGCGGACCAGGCCGAGCTACTTGCCGCAATCACCACAGAGCATCACGGAGGGCTTCGACTTGCTCCTTGGCGTGGGGTCGTTCTCTGCGGCATTCCGGAGAACGAGGCGATCGGGATCGTCGACCGGCTTGAAGCAGCTGGCTTGTCGTGCAGCGGCCGAGATGGCTTTCGTGGCATAGCGGCTTGCGCTGGCAGTGCAGGTTGCGACGCTTCATTTGCAGATGTACGAGCTCACGCAACTCTACTCGCCGAAGGTCTTGCCGGCAGCGACGCGGCGAAAGGATGGACCGTCAACCTGTCTGGATGCGAGAAGCAGTGCGCCCGACGTCACGGGGCTACTGCGGAGATGATTGCGAGTGAGTCCGGCTACACTCTTAAAATCGAGGGTGCACTTGCCGCATCCAGTTGTTCGCCGGAGTTTGCACTTGCTGCGATCGTTGCCCTGCACCAGAAATTCCGGACTGAGGTTGCTCAGGGATGAACTACGTTAAGGATGGCGCGGCCATCTATCGGGAATCTTTTTCGATCATCAGAAGAGAAGCCGACTTGAAGGAATTTCAACCAGACCTCGCGCGAGTGGTTGTGCGCATGATTCATGCATGCGGAATGACTGATCTTGCGCAGGACGTACAGGCTTCTGCCGATGCCGCCGCCGCTGGAGTTGGCGCCCTGAGAACCGGCGCACCACTCTTCTGTGACGCGACGATGGTCGCCAGCGGAATCACGCGTTCCAGGCTCCCAGGCAACAACGAGGTGATTTGCACCTTGAACGACCCCCGCACCGCGGCCCTTGCAAAAGAGCTGCAAACCACGCGTACCGCGGCCGCCGTGGAACTCTGGCGTGACCGGCTGGCTGGATCGGTCGTGGTGATCGGCAACGCACCGACGGCGCTCTTCCATCTACTCGGATTGATCGAGACCGGCGCACCGCATCCAGCCTTGATCATCGGGATCCCGGTTGGCTTTGTCGGGGCGGCTGAATCGAAGCAGGCGCTCGCCGCAAACTCGCTGGGGCTTCCGTATCTCACGGTTCGAGGCCGCCGGGGCGGCAGCGCCATCGCTTCCGCCGCGGTGAATGCGCTGGCCTGCGAGGACGAATGAGCCAGGCGAACGAAGCTCCGCCAGCCGGGCGCCTTTGGGGAGTCGGCCTCGGACCCGGAGATCCGGAACTGGTCACCGTCAAAGCCCTGCGCATTCTTAGGCAGGCGCAAGTCGTCGCCTACCCTTGTGTAAGGCATGGTCAAAGCAATGCCCGCTCGATCGTCGGCTCTGAGCTCGTTCACGGACAGATCGAAATCCCGATGATATATCCAGTGACCACGGAGGAAACTACCCATCCTGGCGGGTACGAGGTGGCGATCTCCGAATTCTACGACGAGATGGCCGAGCAGATTGCAGGGCATCTCGCAGCCGGACGAAACGTCGCTATTCTATGCGAAGGCGACCCGTTCTTCTATGGCTCGTATATGTATCTGCATGACCGTCTCGCTCACCGCTTTGCAACTGAGGTGATACCAGGCATTCCCGCGATCATGGGAGCGGCCGCGCGATTCGGAGCACCTCTGGCTCGCAGGGACACTCCCTTCACCGTTCTGCTCGGAACGCTCTCTGAAGAGATCCTGGCTGCGAAACTTTCAGCGACTGGTGCATTCGCCATCATGAAGCTGGGGCGCAACTTCTCCAAGGTGAAACGAGCCATCGACAAAGCTGGTCTCGCCGAGAAGGCACTTTTCATCGAGCGCGCCACAATGGCCGCTGAGCGGATCGTGCCCATTGATGAGGTCGATCCCGACAGCGTTCCCTATTTCTCGCTAATTCTCGTGCCCGACGGCAGCCAGGCGCAACGAGAAGAAGCCATCAACAGTGCTGGATGGATCTCAGTAGTTGGCCTTGGACCAGGGAACGATGGCTGGATCACTCCCGAGGCGCAGCGCGCGCTGCTTGAGGCCTCTGATCTGGTCGGCTATCACACCTACCTCAATCGGGTGCCTGAGCGTTCCGGGCAGAGACGCTTCGGCTCGGATAACAAAGTCGAGGCCGACCGCGCGCGGCACGCGATTGCGCTGGCTGCCGCAGGCTGCAAGGTGTGCGTTGTCTCCTCGGGAGATCCCGGTATCTTTGCAATGGCATCGGCGGTTCTCGAATGCGTCGAGCAGGGACCACCGTCCTGGCGTGCGCTCGACATCAGAATCGTCCCTGGCCTCTCCGCAATGCAGGCTGCGGCTTCGCGAGTAGGCGCACCTTTAGGCCACGACTTCTGCGTCCTGTCGCTTTCCGACCGGCTCAAGCCATGGCCGGTCATCACGCAGCGCCTCCACGCCGCGGCCGAGGCTGATTTCGCGTTCGCTCTCTATAACCCAATCTCGTCAGAGCGCGTGTGGCAGCTGGCTGAGGCGAAATCGATCATTGCGGCATACCGGGCGCCCGACACTCCTGTCGTGCTCGCACGCAGCGTCGGTCGTGCCGATGAGCGGATCGTCGTGACGGACCTTGCCCACTTCGAACCGTCTCTCGCCGACATGCAGACGGTCATCCTCATCGGCTCGTCCACTACGCGTGGCATCGACCTGACCGACGGTCGCAAACTTATCTACACGCCCCGCAGCTATGCTGCGCAGGACACTCCCGCATGAGCACCCTCGAGCCCTGGCTCGCGGTGATTGGGGTGGGCGAAGACGGCTGGTCCGGACTTAGCGCCAAGGCAAGGGATCTCATCCAATCGGCCGATCTGCTTTATGGTGGCAAGCGCCATCTGGACCTTATTCCCGGAGGGGAAGGGTCGGCGGAAAGGGTCGCCTGGCCGTCTCCAATGGGCCCCGCTGTCGATCAAATTCTCAATCAGCATCGAGGACGTCGCAGCGTAGCCGTGCTTGCAAGCGGTGATCCGATGCTTTTCGGAGTTGGTGTCAGCCTTACCCGGAAACTATCCCCGCCAGAGTTTTGGGTGATCCCGCATATTTCTTCTTTCTCGCTTGCCTGCGCGCGTCTTGGCTGGCCCGTGGCTGATACGGTTCTCATCTCGCTTGTGAACCGGCCGCCCGAACAATTGCTACGCTACCTTTGCAAAGACCAGCGCCTGGTATTGTTCTCCGAAGATGGGGCGACGCCTTCGGTGGTCGCAAAGCTGCTGACGCAATCGGGTTACGGTGAGAGCGCCTTCCATGTCTTCGAGCATCTCGGTGGACCCTCCGAACGGCAGATAAGCAAACAGGCCGCAACCTGGACCGTGAAGCAATGCGCGCAACTCAACCTCATCGCTGTGCAATGCATCCCCGATGCCTCTACCAGACCGCTCTCCATCGCGCCGGGCCTGCCAGACAATGTCTTTCAATCGGATGGCCAGCTCACCAAGCGAGAGGTTCGCGCGATCACCCTGGCAAGCCTATCGCCGCTTCCCAGGCAAGTGCTTTGGGATGTCGGCGCGGGTACTGGGACAATCGCCATCGAATGGATGCGAGTTCATCCTTCATCCCGTGCAATTGCCTTCGAGACCCGATCGGATCGCGCGGCGCAAATCCGGGTCAATGCGAAGCTGCTTGGAACCCCCGGGCTTCAGGTGATCGAAGGCACGGCACCCTCTGCCTTTGCTGACATTGAGCCGCCCGATGCAATCTTCATCGGAGGCGGCGCGTCGACTCCGGGTCTCTTCGAGGCATGCTGGGGTGTTCTCAGGACCGGCGGTCGACTCGTCGTCAACGCGGTCACAATCCAGACCGAAGTCAAAATAGCGGACTGGCATACACTTTACGGAGGCAACCTTGTCCGCATCGCCATCTCCCGCTCGGTCCCGGTAGGGCGAGCCTTCGGGTGGCGGCCAATGATGCCGATTACCCAATGGTCGGTCACGAAGGAATGATTTCATCTCCACAAATCTCGATCGGCTTCGGTTGCTCGTCGCGCGCAAACTGTGACGACATCATTCAACTGATCCAAGCCTGTACCTCCGAGATGCGCGGGGATGGCATAGTCGCCACACTCGATCGCCGCGCGGCGATGGGGGCCTTGGTTGCTGAGACGCTCGGCCTCCGTCTGGTGGTTTTTCCTGCAAGCACTCTGGCGAAAGTTCCAGGGACTTCAACCCACTCACCTCTAGCCTTGACGATGACTGATACTGGAAACGTTGCTGAGGCATCTGCGCTTGCTTCGCTCGGGCCAGGTGCGCGCTTGGTCGTCCGGCGCCGCACCGGGCGCTTCTGTACCTGTGCAGTCGCGGCCTTGCCTCAAGCGGAAGACCAATGAAGGTTCACTTCATAGGCGCCGGCCCTGGAGCAGCCGACCTGCTGACACTGCGTGGACGCGACCACATCCACAATTCTCCTGTCTGCCTTTATGCGGGTTCGCTGGTGCCAACCGAAATCCTCGCCCATGCTCCCGCCAATGCTCGCATCGTGAACACCGCCGAGATGAACCTTGACCAGATCATCGCGGAGATGGCGCGGGCTCATCAGGAAAACCTGGATGTGGCCCGCATCCACTCGGGCGATCTTTCCATCTGGAGCACGATGGGCGAGCAGATTCGGCGGCTCGATCAGCTTGAAATCGCATATGACATTACTCCGGGGGTGCCCTCCTTTGCCGCTGCTGCAGCCGCCCTGGGCCGCGAGCTGACCATACCCTCGGTCGCCCAAAGCGTGATCCTCACCCGCACCTCGACCCGCTCCACACCGATGCCGCCGGGGGAGGACCTTGCATCGCTCGGCCGCACCGGCGCAACTCTTGCCATTCATCTCTCTATTACAAACGTCGATCTGGTGACTTCGCAGCTTATGCCGGTCTACGGCGCAGACTGCCCGGTCGCCGTCGTCTTCCGCGCAAGTTGGCCTGACGAGCGCATTTTGCGCGCGACGCTCTCCACCCTTGAGGAGGTCGTCAGCGAAGCTGGCATCGATCGCAACGCTCTGATCCTTGTCGGCAAGTGTCTCGACGAGAGCAGTTCGGGAGAGAGCTTCCTCTACTCGATAGCCAGAGATCGTTCGTCATAGTCATGCGCGCCGGCATCGATCCAATGACGTTTCCCTCTCCACGCATCCTGATCCTTGGCGGAACCCATGAGGCATCCCGACTTGCGACCATACTCGCGAACAACAGAGATCTTACGGTCATCACTTCGCTCGCTGGCCGGCTCTCTCAGCCGCATTTACCCGCCGGCATCGTCCGCATCGGAGGCTTTGGCGGCCCCGATGGGTTGACATCCTACTTACGCGAAGAAGCGATCAGCGCAGTCCTTGATGTGACCCATCCATTTGCTGCCCAGATCAGCAGAAACGCCGAACAAGCATGCAGAAATTTGGACGTGCCTCTCCTTGCCTTCGAGCGCCCCGCCTGGGAGCGGGTCGAGGGCGACCTGTGGATGCATGTCGCCGACGTACCCGCAGCCGCCGCTCTGGTTAACAAGTGGAACCATCGCATCTTCCTGTCGATCGGCCGCCAGCAAGTCGGCGCATTCGCGGAATGCAGAGATGCCTGGTTTCTGATCCGCGCGATCGACTATCCAACCGATCCGCTGCCGCCGCGCTCGAAGCTGATCCTTGAGCGGGGCGGGTTCGACCTGCAATCGGAATTGAAGATGCTGCGTGAGGAGTCAATCGAGATCCTCATCACCAAGAACAGTGGGGGCACCGTGACTTATCCGAAGATCGAAGCGGCCCGGAAACTTGGCATCCGCGTCATCATGATCGACCGGCCGGCGGCACCCAACCATTCAACCTTCTCGGATCTTGGAAAACTTGTCGGCGGCCTCGCGCAGGTACTCGAGTCGAGCGCGATCATGAGGAGCATAGACGCGATATGAGAAAAATCTATCTCATTGGAATTGGTGCCGGAAACCCCGAATACATCACGATTCAGGCGATCAAAGCGTTGAATCTTGTGGATGTCTTCTTCTTCGTGGACAAGGGCGATGCGAAGCAGGAACTCGTCGACCTGCGAAAAGAAATCTGTGACCGGTACATCGAAAACAAATCGTACCGAGTGGTAGAAACATCCGACCCGGTCCGCGACCCCGGCATACCTGACTACAAAACCCGCGTGGAACACTGGCATCGCGAGCGCGCTCTGCTCTATGAACAGATGATTTCGCTCGAACTGACAGAGGACCAGTGCGGGGCCTTCCTGGTCTGGGGAGATCCATCCCTCTATGACAGTACCCTCCGGATCATCGATCAGATTGTTGCTCGCTCTCAAGTAGCGTTCGAGTATGAAGTGGTCCCCGGCATC